>CAVFVD010000001.1:0-173579 GCA_963625935.1 uncultured Oscillospiraceae bacterium
TTAACCAAGGTGGTCAGACAGGTGGTCAGACAGGTGGTCAGACAGGTGGTCAGACTAGTAGTGACAAACCCATAGACACTATACTTCAACTAATAAAGGACAACCCTGCGATTACAAGAAAAGCCATTGCAGAAACCATCGCAATGTCGCCCAGTGCTATCCAAAAACACATCAATCGATTGAAGGAAGAAGGCTTTATTCGTCGAGTTGGAGGCGATTTCGGAGGCCATTGGGAAGTATTGAAGGACTAACACCCCTCAAGCAGCAGTCTATGTCTATTCCTATTTTTGTTTATTCTTTCCTTGATTAGCAAATTTCAGATTACGCCCTAAAAGTAAACGGAAAACTATAAATGATTGATAATCAATAGAGGATATATTTGAGGAGGTGAAGTAAGTAAAGACAACTACCAAAAGGCATAAATAGGGAAGCTCCGCATAGTTCATTGAACTATGCGGAGCTTTCTCATTAGGAGTTTGGCCCAATCCCTCCATACAGCGACTTTCAGGAAAACGCTCGAATCTGCGACTCGACTATGAGGAAGCGATTTTTGCGTACGGAGGGATTCGGTCAAGCGTTTTGTTTGCTTGACGGGGACTGTCGGCGCGGCTCAGCCTTCGTTGTCAACAACGATGTCGGCGCGGCGGAGGCGGTCGTCCTCGCTCAGCTGCAGCGCCATCCACGAAAGGGCGGCGGCGCGGCTTACTCCGTCACGCGCCATCACGCGGCGTACTTGCGTCTCGGCTGAGACGTGCGCCAAGAGCGTGCGGTGGACAAGGCGGTCAAAACCCGACTCGTATAATAGGGCGCATTCCATAAAAAGAACGCGACCGGCGGGACACACCGCAAGCACGTCGTCTAAGCCGACAAAGACGGGGCGAGAGTTGTCGTCATCGCTGCGGCGCGGAAAACGGCTTAGGAAGCCGGAGAAGAATGAGGAAGAGGGCGCACCTTTTTCCTTGGCGGCGGCAGAGAGCATTATTGACCCCAACTGTTGAGACTGGGAAATGTCGGCTGTCATTACCGACTGCGACACTTGCGCCTTGCTGTCGGCAGACGAATTTATTGACTGCGGAATTTGCGCCGGGGACACGCCGGACTGAGTTATTGACTGCGAGACATCCGTCTGCAACGCGGCCGTCTCAGCCTTTGTTTCCGAATCCTGCGTTTGGAGCACGCCT
The DNA here is from genome assembly GCA_963625935.1 of uncultured Oscillospiraceae bacterium. GTDB lineage: Bacteria > Bacteroidota > Bacteroidia > Bacteroidales > Bacteroidaceae > Alloprevotella. The sequence goes on from CAVFVD010000001.1 coordinate 1,182, forward strand.
GCCCCGCCAAGTTTCCCGAAGCCATCGTTTTGTTTTAGGGAAAAATCTCCCCCTGCCCGCGCTTCCATTTCCTTTGCCCTTTCAGCAAAAGCACGGGCCACGCGGGGATGCACTATGGCGTCGACGCGGGCGGAGTATGCGCGGCCGCGGCACAAGTAGGCGGCGAGGACGGACTTCACGAGCCGCCCCTCTGCGTCATAGACTTCCTCGCCCACCAAGCGGCGCAGCTCGGCTTGCACCTCGGGGTCGGTGCGTATAATACGCTTTGCCTCGTCGTCGCAATAGAAGACGGGATGCCCCGCTTCCTCTATGCGCTTGCACAGATAACTCTTGCCGCTGCCTATGCCGCCCGTCACGGCGACGCGCAGTATGCCGCCGGGGTCGGGTCTGTGTTTTTCTTCTTCAGGGAAAAATCCGCCAAGCACGGCGATAGATGCTTTTTTATCAGAATCTTTCATTCTCCGCCCTCCGCCTCGGGAATTTCCTCTATGATATACTCCACGTCCTGCGGCACTATGCGCACGTGCGACACGCCGCGCGGGACGGACTTGAGCGAAAGGTGGCATTTTGACGATTTGCTGTGGAGTAGGTCCTCGTAGTTTACCACCAGCACGAAGCTCTCCTTTGTCACGTCGCGGTACTGCCCCATCGGCACTTGGAAAGACACGCTCACCGAAGCGGGAAACGTGCGCAACTGCTTGGAGGCAGGGAAATTCACTTGTTGCACAGGCACCTGCACGGTCTTTTCCACCAGACGGTCAACGCAGAAAGTGACGTAGGTAGAAGCCGGCACAAACTTCGCCCCCTTCACCGCCTGTATCGCGGCTTTCACGCGGGTGGTGTCCGTCACGCCGTCAAGGGCTATGTGGCCTGTGCGGGCGGCGGTGATGTTGTCAAGCAAGGCGCGTGAGGCGTACACCGTCACCGAGTCGTTGCGCACCCTTGTGGCGGAGAGGCTGAACATCCCCCCCACCCTCACGTCGGCGTCCACCTCCACGGGGACGCGCTTGCAAAGGCCGTAGTTGTAGTAAAACTCCACGCTCTCGGGCTTCGAAGAGACTATTTGCGTCCCCACTTCCAGCTGCCGCGTGAGCTGCCGCAAGAGTTCGGCGGGCTGCAGCGTGACGTGACCTGAGGCGTTCGCCACCGTGGCGAAGTCCACCTCTACGGGCTGGAAGCCTCCTTGCAGGGCGTAAGCCAGCAGCATCCCGGCCTTGTCGCGCAGCGTCACGCGCAGGGCGGCGGGCGGGTCGGTGGTTATCACCACGTTCTGCGGCACGCCCCGCAGCTTCAGCGGCACGTCAAACTCGCGGTCTGCCGTCTCGCTGAGCGACTGGAAAAGCCAGAACGTGGCAGAGAGGAAGAGAAAAAAAAGAAACGTCAGGAACTGCTTGCTCCAGAGTTTGGAGCAACAGTACCTGACGACTTGTCTTAGCTTCATAGCCATCCGCAAAAAAGCTTTTGGGGTGTATGAGTCCTTTTCCGCGAAACCGTTTCGGCGGCGCCGAGCCGCGTCTCCGTCGGCTTACTTCTTAGCAGCGGAGGGAGTGGGATTGATGGCATCTTTGGAGAAAACCATCTTCACGCCGGTTGCCACCTCGAGGGTGACTGTCCCGTCGTCCTCGTTGATGGTCTTCACCGTTCCGTGCAGTCCACCGATAGTGATGACGGGCTGCCCCACGGTGAGCGCGTTGCGAAACTTCTGTATCTCCTTCTGCTTCTTGTTTTGCGGGCGAATCATAAAGAAATACATGATGGCGAAAAGCACCACCAGCATGACGATCATCGACATACCGCCGCCCTGCTGTCCTGCGGCCTGCAAAAGTGTAAGGTTCATTTCTTTTCGGTGTTATTGGGGTTGTTTGGGGTCTTGCTGCTTGTCCGCCGTGTCTTTCTGCGGGCGTGCCACGCGCCGTTTGTCGGTGCGTCCCTCCGCCTGCAAGTGGCGCACGATGCCCTCGAGCATGCCGTTGATGTAGGAGGCACTGCGCGGCGTGCTGTACGCGCTCGCTATGTCGAGGTACTCGTTGAAAGTCACGTTAAGCGGAATACTCTCGAAGGTAAGCACCTCGGCGAGGGCAATCTGCATTATCACCACGTCCATAAAGGCCAGGCGGTTGAATTCCCAGTTCTTCGTATTGGCGCGTATCAGCTCCCTCAGCTCCGTGCCGCGCTCTATCGCCGTGCGGAAGAGGCGGTGCGCGAAGTCGCGGTCCTCTTCGGCGGCATACTCGGGCAGAAGCGGCTGCGAGGGTTTGCTGTCCTCGGCGAAGCGTTTGATGGTCTTCAGCACGAAAGAGTCTACCACGTCCTTGTCGTCATTCCAGTAAAGGGAATGGTCTTCCAGCATAGAGTCGAAGATGTCGCTGTTGCACACAAGCGTTTTGTACAGCTTGCGTGCTATCTCGCGGTCGGCGGCATAGGAGAAGTCGCCCCCGTCAAGGTACTGCTGGAAGTCCTCGCTCTCCACGCACTGCGTGTAAAGCTTGCGCACCACGGCCTCTTCCTCCGGCCACTGCTCTTTCCGGCTTTCGCGGTAGGCGGTAAGTGCCTCGTTTTCCTCGAGCTGCGCGAAGAGGCGGTTCTCCGCCATGCGCTGGTCCGCCGTCGCCACGCCCGCAGCCACACCCGTGCGCTGCTCGCGTGCCACGCGTGCGCTGTCGCGGCGTTCGCCCGTGCGCTTCAGCTCCACCAAGAGGGAGAGGAGGTAAAGATACAGGTCGTAGGCTTTCTCGAGCGAGAAGGTAAGCTCCTTCTCTGCCGTGTCGAGCGTTTTGCCCTCGTTTTGGTAATAAGCGTAAACCAGCTGAACCACTTTCAGCCTTATCAGTTCTCTGTTTATCATAATCCGATGGTTGGGGGAGAGCGTGCCGGCCGCGCGTCAGACGCTTTTCGCTCAAAGCGTCCGCCACCGGCTTTGCCGCGCGCGGCCTAACTCGGCGCGAAGATACGAATATTTTTCGCGCCCTCCCCCGCCCCTTGGCGAAAAGGCGGCGGGCGGGACGCGGCGGAGCGGAAATTATGTGTACATTCGCCCTACTGAAAAAGACGAAGAACCCTATGCTTACCTCTGAAGAGAGAGAAACCATCACGCGCCTTGTGCGCCACAACGTCGCGCCCGCCATTGGCTGCACCGAGCCCGTGTGCGTGGCGCTCGCCGTAGCCCGCGCCGCCCGCGAGTGCGGCTCTGCGCCCGAAAGCGTCGAGGTGTCGCTCAGCGCCAACATACTGAAAAACGCCATGGGCGTGGGCATTCCGGGTACGGGAATGGTGGGCCTGCCCATCGCCATAGCCCTCGGCGCGCTCGCGGGCAAGCCCGAGCTGGGGCTCGAGGTGCTGCGCGACTGCACGCCGGAGACCGTCGAGCGCGGAAAGGTGTTTATTGACGAGGGGCGCATACACGTCTCCCTCGCGCCCGACGCGCCCCACAAGCTCTACGTGCGTGCCGTGTGCCGCGCGGCGGGCGGAAGGGAGGCAGAGGCGGTGATTGCCGGCGAGCATACGCGCTTTGTGCGCGTGGCGGCTGGCGGCCGCGTCATTGAGGAACGCCCGCTCTTGCCCTCCGCTTCTGCCGACGGCAAGGAGGGGGACGCGCCCGTGCTCACCCTGCGCCGCGTGTGGGAGTACGCCACCACCTCGCCGCTCGAAGAGATACAGTTCATCGACGAGGCGGCGCGGCTCAACACCGAAGCGGCCCGCCGCTCCCTTGAAGGCAACTACGGTCACTGCCTCGGCAAAGCTCTTTCGCGTCCCCTTGGGCGCGGCATTATGGGCGACAACATCTTCTCGCACATCCTGTCAAGCACGTCCTGCGCCTGCGACGCCCGTATGGCGGGGGCTATGATTCCGGTCATGAGCAACTCTGGCTCGGGCAACCAGGGCATTTGCGCCACCAACCCGGTCGTGGTCTTCGCCGAGGAAAACCACAACACGGCGGAGGAGCGCACGCGTGCTCTGATGCTTTCCCACCTCACCGCCATATATATAAAGGAGAGCCTCGGTCCGCTCTCGGCGCTCTGCGGCTGCGTGGTGGCTGCCACGGGCTCGAGTTGCGGCATCACCTACCTCATGGGCGGCGGCTGCGAGCAGGCGGGCTACGCCGTGAAAAATATGATTGCCAACCTCACGGGCATGATATGCGACGGGGCAAAGCCAAGCTGCGCCCTCAAGCTCACCACGGGGGTCGGCACGGCGGTGCTCTCTGCCATGCTTGCCATGCAGGGCAACTGCGTGACAAGCGTAGAGGGCATCATCGACGACGACGTGGACCAAAGCATACGCAACCTCGTCTGCATCGGTGCGGAGGCTATGAACGAGACCGACCGCCGCGTGCTTGACATCATGACGCACAAGACAAGCCCCGCCAAGCCATGACCGCACACGCCGATATCGACATTTCCGAAAACGCGCTCCTGCGCGACGAGCCGTCGGTACTGCGCCGGCTTTTGAAAGACCACACCACGAGCCGCAGCGTGGACGGGCGGGAGGTGGAATACCACGCCGTCATTTGGGCGACGGACGACTACGCCGCTCTCGGAGAGGGTTACTCTTTCTACGACGAAATACGCCCGGAGCTCATCACGGGCGAGGGGCGCGACCGCGTCATTCGCCCGCGCGTGCTGAAAGAGCGGCTGCGGCAGGAGGCGCGTTCGAAGGGAATGGCGGAGGTTTTCACTCCGGCGTGGGTATGCAACGAGCAAAACAACCTCGTCGACGAGGCGTGGTTTGGCCGTCCCGGGGTCTTCAACTCGCCTTCGCCCGCCGACCCGCACGATTGGATTCCCACCGCCGCGCCGGTCACGGCATTCCCTGCGGGGAAGACTTGACGCGACTACGTGCGCTCCACGCGCTTGGAGGTGGCGTGCGGCGAGGCGCCCTATATCACGTCACGCTACGACGCCACCACGGGCGAGCCCATCCCTTTGACGCGCCGCGTGGGCCTGCTCGACCGCAAGCTGCGCCTTGTGAGCGAAAACTGCCACACCTCGGGCGAGTGGCTCGAGGCGGCACGCGAGGCATACCAAAGCACCTACGCCTTTGAGTGGCAGGGGGACAATCTCCTCCTTGCCCGCGAAGCGCTCTACTACACCTACCTCGAGGCATACGAGGCAAAATTCGGCTCGCGCCCCCCCTTAGATACGCTTTTGCCCTTTCAGGGCGCAACCACACCACCGCCATCACCCAGGGCGCTGCCCTGGGCTATGTTCTGTTGGGCTTTCAGCCCGCCCCGTGCCGCACAAAGGCACTCTAACCGCCGAGGAAATGGCCGGCATACAATGCCACGCCCGCGCCGTTCCTGACAATGTGTCCACAAACACCGCGTCCCGACGTCACCGCACTATTTCCACTTCCGTAGTCAGTTTGCGGATGCCGCCGGCACGGAGTTCCGGGGTATTGATGCGGATGTCGCAGTCAATAACATAGACCGCCCCCGCCCTGTCACGGATAACATTCTCGTCATGCATATCGCTCAGATAAACATCCGGCGTGGAGTATGTCCAATTTCTCGGATTGACCAGCTTGAAGCCAAGGCGCTCTGTGTAGTCCCGTATCTCCTCGCCTGTCATCCTATGGCCTTGGAAAAAAGTCTGCGTGACAATCACCATAAAATCCCCTTCGGGATTTCTGCCGAAACCCAAGACAGTCATCTTGGTCGGCTCAAAATAGGCATTGTGCAAGGAGATGCGGTCTAAAGCAAGTATGGGCTGGACGAAATAGTCCAGCCCTATGGTCTTCAGCACGGTGTTGCCGTTATCGTACACCACCGCCTCGCCTCCGCGGGCAAGCTGGCCGCCAAAGGTCTTATGGTACACGCTTGTGTCGTCAACCCAGCAGCCGGCGGCCCTTGCCCACGCCTCTATACGCTCTTCTTGGATCTTTCCAAGTTGCTGCTCTCTTTTGAAGCTGCCCCTTGGCGCAGAGAGGCGATCTGCTCCAGCTTCTGCTCCCGCGAGTATGGATGCAACAACATGTACTGCTCCCCCCTCAACGCAGCCAAGCTGCTCTGTCGGTGAAAATCGTTTATATAAGATCTCACCAGCCTTGAATTGTTCTGCATAATCGTTCAGTTTTTCCAGCCCCTCGGATGTGAAGCCCTCACGGACTATTTCGCTGACGGACGCCCAAAAGCCTTGGCTTGTCATAGTCGCTTTTCCTTGAAAACTCTTGCAAGATATAACTTTTCCCCGATACCGCCAACTTTCCGCCAAGCACGCCCCGCTATGCATGAGACAACTTTCGCGGAAAAGTAAACGGAGCGCGAGAAGCGGGTATATGGACGACATTCCGCACAACGTTAGCCACAAACGCCCCGCCGCACGCCGAAGCGGGCTGAAAGCCCAACAGCACATAGCCCAGGGCAAGCGAAGCGACACCCTGGGTATAGCCCGGCACACCAAATCCACGCGCCCTGAAAGGGCAAAAGCATATCTAATAGGAGCGTATACGGCAACAAAACCCGCCACAGCCGCAAAAGAAGCGCGTCCGCCGCCAGATAATAAATGCTTTTGTCCTTTCAAGGCGCAATCACACCGCCGCCATCACCCAGGGCGCTGCCCTGGGCTATGTTCTGCTGGGCTTTCAGCCCGTCCCGTGCCGCGTAAAGTCACACACCGCCCGGGAAACGCCCGCCACACCACGGCACGCCGACCTCGATACCGCGCAACGCCCAAACGCCCCGCCGCGCCCCAATCCACGATAAACTCCACGCAGGGAAAAGGCGGGGCGACGCGCCACTGCGCCGCGCGGCGCTCCGGTAAAATGTGTTAACGGCGATTTGGGAAACGGGCGGAAATGTATTATCTTTGTCTTAGGAAAGAGGGGATATGCACCGCGTGCGTATCCCCTCTTTTCGTACCATTGATTTCCAACGCTTTACGCGGCAGAAGATGTACATACCGGCACGCGGGGATGTACATGCAGCGCCGCCGGCATGTACATAGCGGAAAAACGCCAAGCATTCCCGTCGCCGCAGGGCCTATTTCCGTCACCGCGAAGAGCTTTTCCGCGCCCACGGAGCCGGGGTTTTGCGTTAAACTTACATAAAAATGCTGGGCGCGGATGGGGCGGCGCAGATGTGCATCTATCCGTTTTTGCGCACAAAAACTGTGTGTGCAAAACGCCATACTGGCACGATGCGGAGCGAATATCGGGGACGGGAATACTTCCGTACCGAGGGCGGCAAAAAGTGTTTTTCCCACCTCGACATCGGAGCAAACGAAAGCGGGGGCACGCCTTACTGTCGGCATGCCCCCGCTTTGGGGTTATCGAGTACGGCAACGGGCTTTAACGCTGCCGTAGCTTTTGCATCTTAGCGCACAACCTTGCGCCCGTTCACTATATACACGCCGCCCTTGACGGGGACGGCCACGCGGCGGCCGGAGAGGTCGTACCACGTCTCCACGGCTTGGCTGTCGGCGGCGGCGGGCACGGCGGAAAGACCCGTCCACGCGGCGTGCTGCACACTGAGCGAAGAGGGCGTGCGCCCATTGGAGCTCTGCACGAAATAGCAGCGGAAGGGAGCGGCCGTAGCGCCCTCGGAAAGCACAAAGCGGTCCGTGCCGCCGTCGAGCAGATATCCGCCCTCGGGGAGCGTGCAGGGAGAGAAGGCGCCTACGAGCTGCGCCCCGCTCTTGTTTTCGACAGCGGCGGAGGCGCAGACGGTGGCGCCGGTCTTGCTGAGCGTCCACGTGGAGGCGTTGGGCGAGTAGACAAGGCAGGGGCGGCCCGCCTCGTTTTGCTTGGAGGTGTAGCCAAAGTGCAGCGTAGTGCCGTCGACGTACTCAAGCCATTCGAGCTTCGCGCCCGAGCCGAAGTCGGAGGCCGAGACGGCGAAGGGCAGGCATACGGCGTTCCACCCGGAATTGGCGGCACGCGTGTAGGTGAGCCGGGAAGCCGTGAAGGCGGAAGGCGAGCAGAAGGCTGCCTCGTCGGTCAGCACCACGTTGGCCGCCGTCGCCTTGGCTGCGTCGACGTAGTTGGTGCGCGAAAGCAGGGAGGCGGGCATCGTTTTGCCCGAAAGGGCGGAAGCGAAGACAAGGTCGTTGCCCGTCAGCGTGGGGAGCGTCTCCTCGGAGCCGTCGGAGTAGAGCTGCACGCACTTGTCGGCGCTGGCGGAAGAGGCGCGGTATACCTTCAAAAGGCAGGTGGCCGTGCCGGGGGCGGGTATCAGCACATCGGTGCCGTCGCCCTGCGCCGCCTTCAACACCATCGTGGTGCCGGAGAGCTTCTGCGTGACGGACGTGGGGAGGGTGAAGGTGTTGGTGTTGGCGAAGTAGAGCAGGTTGCCCTCCTTGTCGTAGACCTTGAAGCCCACAGCGCCGCTGCCGGTGACGCTGACCACGTTGCCTATGAGCGTGTAGGAGTAGCCGCTGGCGTAGTGGCCGTCGGCGAAGTCGGAGTAAGAGCCCACGTCGCCGCACTTGCCCACGGCATCCTCCTCGTTGTAGTCGGTGCGGAGCTGTCCCGTGGGGTTGCCGTCGTGGTCGGTGGCGGGCTCGTGCTTGATGTGGTTTTCAATGAAAAGTATGTTGCCCTTGGGCTTCGGGTACTGCTTCATTTTGGCAAGAGCCTCGTCTACCATAGCCTGCGTACAGCGGGTGTAGAAAGTGCTGTAGTCGTCGATTTGGCGCGTCTCAAACGGCACGAAGAAGCCAAAGGCGCGGAAAAACTCGCTGAGGTCGTCGCCGGAGACCTCGCAGCACTTGACGGCAAACTTCAAAAAGTCCTCGGAAGCCGGCGTGGGGCTGGAGGCGCTGCCTGTGGCGCGGCTCATGGGGTCTTTGCGCAGGGCGCGGAAGAGTTCGGGGTAAAAATCTTTCTTATACCCTTGCACGTGGTAGTAGAGGTAGAGCTTGAAAAACATGGTGTTGCGCACCCACATGTTGTAGTCGTGCCAGCTCTTCCCGTCGGCGTAAGCCGTGGCGGCGTCGCGCAGCGTGGTGCCATTGAGACGCGTGGAGGTCTTTCCGTTTTCGTGCACAACGACTTGGGAGAAGAGGTTGTTGGAAATCTCGGTCGTGCCAATCATGTTGAGGAGCCGCTGGTGGATGTGCCCGTTTTCGTGCGCGGGGCCCCAGAGCGAGCCGCCGCCCTCGCACATCTTGTCGTATACAAGCACTTCGGAGAGCGTGGACTCGTTGTAATACGTGCCGAAGTTGGTTGCGTACATATAGCTGTGGTCTACCGAGTAGAAGCCAAGCACATTGTGCCAGCGGTCCTTGTATTCGTCGACGGCCATAATAGAGTGTTCGACATCTACCATCCAATCCCAGAAGTCGACAATCTCGCGCATCTTCACGGGGATATACTGCCGGACAAGCTTAGAGTTAAGCTGATAGACAATGTTGCGGCCCTTCATCATGGCCATGCCCTTTGAGAAGAGGCCGTCCTTGACCATCTGCTGCCAGGCCTCATCGGTGTCGATGCCCTCACGGGTGGCGTCGAAATATCCGTCTACCTCTCCGCCCTCGATGTGTACGGGGATATTGGCGAAGTCGGCTATCTTTTTCGAGCCGGCGTCGGCCGTGGTGGGCACGGTATAGGCGAGGTAGAGCGCGGCGTCTTTGGCGGCGGCGACGATGTTAAGTCCCTTCTTCAAGGTGACGGCGTCGCCCTGGCTGTCGGTCTTGTCGACCTGCAGAAGCTCGAGCGTGCAGCCCGAGGGAATATCGCCGCCCACGAAGACATAGGCGAGGCCGTTGGTGGAAACCCAGATGCCCGTGGGATTGCTGAGCTTGGTGTAGAGGTAGCCTATCTTAAGGATGTTGTCCCAAGTGGTGGGGTCGGAGTAAGGCTCAACGTCGCGCACGCGGAAGGTTTTCTCCCACTTGTCCCAAGCGTTGTTTTTTATCTTCACCGCCATGTCCTGCAAGGCGGCGGACTTTATGCCGGCCGAGGCCATAGCCTCGCGCAGCGCGTCGTCGGTTTTGGTTTTCCAAGTAAGGCGCAGCTCGGTGCAGGCATCGTCGCTGAAGAAAGAGTTTAGCGCCTTGTAGTAGGCGTCGGCGTTTTCGGTCTCAGAGGTGTTGCCCGAGTAGGCATCGCGCGCGGCCTGCACCTGGGCATCGGTGACCCCGGCGTCCTCGAAAAACCACACGCTGCCCTCGGTGTCGCTGGTGGAGGTGTATGCGTTCCAAGTGAGCAGGCGGGAGCTTGAACGGTGGAGCGCGTAGGAGCTGTTGTTGGACGGCCGCATCTCATAGGCCGAGCAGAAGCGTGACCAGTCGGTGTTGCGCGAAACGATGAAGCCGCCCGAGGGCGCGGACGAGGTGGAGGTGTGCTGCACATTGTAGCTGGCGAAGCCCACGTATTTCTCCGTGAGGGCGTTTTGCAGCTGGTAGTGCCCGCTCTTTCCCTTTACGGCGACAAGTTTCCAGAGCTGCGCAAAGTTGCTCTTGTCGCGGTCGTTCACTTCCTCGTTGGCGGTGGTGGTGTTTTCGGAGAGCACGCAGCCGTTGGTGTTGCGTATAAGTATCCACTTGTCGGTCGCCGGCTCGCTGAGGTTGCCCGCAAGCCCATCGAAGTGGGCAAGCACCTCGGCGTCGGTGAGGTCGACACCCTCAAAGGTCCAGTCGCTCCCGGGACTGTCCGCCGCGCCCCACTCTACGACGAGGTCGCCATAGACTTGGTAGTGCACAGCGCCGCTCGAAGCGGCGATGGACTTATAAATATTCACATAGCTCTCGCCGGAAGCGTTGTCTTCGTTGTAGGCTATCTTGAATGTCTCGGGAGAAGTGGCGGCTTGCTTGTAGGCAAGGTATTTTCCGGTCTTGTAATTGCGGAGCGAATAGCCGTCTCCGTGCTTTTCCACTATCCAAATTTGCCGGAAGCTCTCTTCCCCGGACGCGGAAAGGTCGGCACGCATCACGAGGTCGCCGCTCTCGCTGTCTATGTTGGTGATGTAGTACCCGTTGCTGCGGCGCGTCTTGATGCGCACCTTTCCGGAGGAGAGCAGAGCGTCGAGGTCGCCCGCCGCCACGGCTACGAAGCCCCACTCGGAGTTGGTCAGGCCGGAGCGTTTGCCGTCGTTGGGCGCCCAGCCCTTTATCTCGCCGGCGTTGCGCCAGTTGTAGCTCACCTTGGAAGAGGCGGAGGAGAGGATGTTGAACCAAGTCTGGCTCGAGCCCGTCTTTGAGTTTTTGCTGAGATAGACCTGCGTCTCCGTGGCAGAGGTGAAGACCTGCGTCTCGTTGGAGGTGATGGGCTGAAGGTAGCGACCCGTGGCTTTGTTGCGCACGGTGTAGTAGCCGTCCTTGCCGCTCACGGCCTTCACTTGCCATTGCTGCGCGTCGCTGCTGGCAAGCGCCTGGGCGCAGAGCGTGCCGGCGTTGTCCCAAAGATAGGGGTTGGCCTGGCACACTTCGCTCGTGCCGCCGCACACTATGCGGTAGTACGCGCCGTCGGTAAGGCTCTCTGCGTTCTGCGCCGTGCCGCGCAGCGCGGCGGGCAGGAGCGTGCACAACAGAAGCAGGACGCGGAGCAGTGTTGTGGGGTAGTTTTTCATACAAAAAGCAATAAAAAAATTGTCCGTCTGTGCCTAATGTCAGCACAGACGGACAAAATTGGAAATTTTTCTTAAATCAGAGCCCCGTGTCAGGGGGAAGATTTTGCCCCTCCCCTATTATTGAGGGGCAAATCGGCTCAGCGGAGCGTTGTCAAAAGACAACCTTCTTGCCGCCTACGATATACACGCCGCCAGTCTGGGGCTTAGCGACGCGGCGGCCGCTGAGGTCGTAAACGGCCTTGCTGCCAGCAGCGTCGAGGCTGGTGACCTTGGCGATGCCGGACGTTCCGTCGTGCGAAACGAGGTATGCGGCGGGAGCGGCGCTGGCGTCGGCGGCGGACACGTAGAAGCGGAAGGCCTTGGCGGAAGCTCCGTCGGCGGCCGGCTCAAAGGTGTCGCTTGCGGCGTTGTACACAAAGTCGCCCGTGCCAAGGGTCTTGGCAGCGAAGACACCGTTCAGCGTTGCGCCGTCAACGGCCGTAGAGGAAGCCTCAGCGGAGAGGGCAACGTTTTGCTTGGTCACCGTCCAGCCCTCAACGCCCTCGGGAGCGCTGACGAGGATGGGCGTGCCGGCAGCGACGGTGTTGGCGGTCTTTGCAAAGACGAGCGTGGGAGAGGAAGTCTCTTTGTTGAGCTTCTCAAACATTTCCACGCCGAAGCCCTCGCCGAAGTCGGCAGCCGAAACGGCGAACGGAAGGCTCAGCGCGCTCTGCGTGCCGTCGGAAGTGCCGGTGTAGGTGAGCGTGCCGGCGGTTACGGCCGTCGGGAAGTAGTAGTCGGCATCGGTCAGAGCGATGGACTGCGCCGTGTTGTCGGCCGCGTTCACCACATTAGTAGCGGCGAGCAGCGTGGCAGGGATTTCGTTAGCCGTGGGCTGGATGTAGGCGACAGCGTTATCCTCGAGCGTGGGGATGGTAGCCTCCGTGCCGTCGGTGTAAACGGTCGCGCTCTTGTCGTCAGCCACGGAGTTGGCGCGGTATACCTTGAGCGTGAAAGTCTTCACGCCGGGGCCGGGCACAACAACATCCGTGCCGTCAGCCTGAGCGGCTACGACCACCATAGTCTTACCTTTGAGCTTCTGGGCAGCGACGGTGGGGATGGTGAACTTGTTGGTGTTGGCGAAATAGATAAGGTTGCCCTCGTCGTCGTATACCTTGAATCCTACTGCGCCGCTTCCCTTCATCGTGATGGTATAGCCGCTCTTGGTGTAGGTGTAGCCCGTGGCGTACTTGCCCGGAGCGTAGTCGGAGTAAGAGCCTACGTCGCCGCACTTGCCTACTGCGTCCTCGGTGTTATAGTCGGTGCGCATTATCTGCGTGCCGTCCTCGTTGTAGAGGTAGTTGCCGTCGTGGTCGATGGCGGGTTCGTGCTTCACGTGGTTCTCAATGAAGAGGAGGTTGCCCTTAGGCTTGGGATACTGGTGCATCTTCTCGAGAGCCTCGTCAATCATCTTCTGCGTGCAGTTGGTATAGAAGTTGCCGTAGTCGTCAATCATGCGCGTCTCGAAAGGCACGAAGAAGCCAAAGGCACGGAAGAACTCGCTCAGGTCGTCACCCGAGACCTCGCAGCACTTGACAGCGAATTTCAGGAAATCGCTCGAGGCGGGCGTGGGACTGCTTGCGCTGCCCTTCACACGGCTCATGGGGTCCTTGCGCAGGGCGCGGAAGAGCTCGGGATAGAAGTCGGGCTTGTAACCCTCCACCTGGTAGTAAAGGTAAAGCTTGAAGAACATGGTGTTGCGCACCCAGAGGTTGTAGTCGTGCCAGCTGCTTCCGGCTGCGTAGGAGTCTGCCACGTCCTTGAACTTTGTGCCGTTGAGGCGCGTAGAGGTTTTGCCGTTCAAGTGTACTACCACCTGCGAGAAGAGGTTATTGGATATCTCCGTCGTGCCTATCATGTTGATGAGGTTCTGATGGATGTGCCCGTTCTCGTGCGCCGGGCCCCAGAGAGAGCCGCCGCCCGCTGCCATCTTGTCGTAGTCGAGCACCTCGGAAAGCGTGCTCTCGTTGTAGTACGTGCCGTAGCTGGTGGCGAACATGTAGTTGTACGTGCAAGAGTAAAAGCCCAGGACGTTATGCCAACGGTCTTTGTACTCGTCGACAGCCATGATGGAGTGCTCTACGTCTACCATCCAGTCCCAGAAGTCTACAATCTCGCGCATCTTCACGGGGATGTACTGCTTCGTGAGCTTACAGTTGAGCTGATAGATAATGTTGCGGCCCTTCATCATAGCCATGCTCTTGCTGAAGAGTCCGTCCTTGACCATCTCCTGCCAAGCCTCGTCGGTATCGATACCCTCGCGGGTAGCATCAAAATAGCCGTCGACGTCGCCGCCCTCAATGTGGACGGGAATGTTGGCGTAGTCGGCCATCGTCTTCTTGCTTGTGGCGGTGGTGGGCACGGTGTAGCTTATGTAAAGCGCGGCTTCCTTGCCCACTTGCAGTATATTGAGGCCCTTCTTCAAAGCCACGGCTTCGCCCTGGCTGTCGGTCTGGCTCACCTTGTGAAGCTGCATGGTGCAGCCGGAAGGTATGCTCGCGCCCACGAAGATATAGGCAAGGCCGTTGGTGGATACCCAAATGCCCGTGGGGTTGCTCAGCTTCGTGTAGATATAGCCAATCTTGAGGATGTCGTTCCATGTGCCGGGGTCGGAGTACGGCTCTATGTCGCGCACACGGAAAGTCTTTTCCCACTTGTCCCAGCTGTTGTTCTTTATCTTCACTGCCATTGCCTGCAGCGTGCTTGACCCGATGCCCGCCTCAGCCATTGCGGCCTTCAGCTCGTCGTCGGAGACGCTCTTGTACTCGTCTTTGAGGTCGGTGCAAGCACCGTCGTTGAAGAAGTTGGCAAGTGCCTTCTGATACTTGCTGACGCTGGAGAGCTCGGTGGCGTTCTCCTCGAAAGTCTTCTGCGCCTCGGCTACAGCCTCATCGGTCACGTCGGCCTTTTCAAGGAACCAGATGCTGCCCTCAGTATTGCTGTTGCCGTTGTAAGCGTTCCAAGTGAGCAGACGGTTGTCCGAACGGTGCAGCACATGGCTCTCGTCCGTGGCGGGGCGCATTTCCCAAGCCGAGACGAAGCGGGAGTAGTCGGTGTTATTCTGCACCTTGAAGCCGCCCTTGGTGGCCACGGTGATAGCGGAATGCTGCGCGTTGAAGCTGGCAAAGGCCACGTAGCGCTGGGTAAGGCCGTTGACAATCTGGTAATAGCCTTCCTTGCCCTCAACCGGCACAAGCTTCCAAAGCTGAGCGAAGTTGGAGGCGTCGCGAGCGTTCACCTCCTCTTTCTTGGTAGAGGAATTTTCGGAAAGAACATTCCCGTTGCTGTTGCGGATAACGAGCCAGTCTGTCGTGTTAATGGCAGAGAGACGACCGTCCATCTCGTCGAAGCGGGCGCGTATCGTGGCGTCGTCGATGTCTACTTTCTCAAACGTCCAGTCCGAGCCCTCGCCGGCCTCAGCCCCCCACTCCACGACGATGTCGCCGCTTGTCTGGTAGTGAACCGCGCCCTTGGTGGAGGCGATGCTTTCGTAGATGTTGACATACTGCTGCGTGCCGGTGTTGTCGGCATTGTAGGCGATGGTGAAAGACTTCGCCGAGGTGCTGCCTGCCTTGTAGTTGAGGTAAAGGCCGGTCTTGTAGTTGCGGAGGGAGTATCCGTCGCCGCTCTTCTCTATCACCCATACCTGGCTGCCATAGTCCTCGGACGTGGAGGCTATGGAGGCGCGCATATACATGTTGTTGCCCGTCGTGCCGGTGTTGGTGATGTAGTACCCGTTGCTGCGGCGCGTCTTGATGCGCACCTTTCCGTAGCTCAGGAGCTCGTCAAGCGTCGATGTCTCAGCCGTGGCGTACGCCGCTGGGGGCGCGGACGGCTGCTGCACCTTCGCCGTGGCGGAAGCGGGCGAAGCCGCTCCGGCGGCCTCAGCTGAGAGGCCGCCCGCCTTGGCTCCCTGCGTGCCGAAGACACACAGCAAGAGCGCAAGGGCGCACTTGGAAATCAAAGAAACTTTGTTCTTCATGGTGATGATAAATGTTAGTTATAAAAGATTGTTGTTTGTTTCTCTCATGACGTGGGCGGCGGCCTCTTCGAAGCTGTCGGCGATGCGCTCGACTCCGGCTGCGGAGAGCTGGCCGCGTCCTTGGTTGCCGTAGGTCACGCCACAGGTGTGGCAGCCCGCGCCCGTGCCCATGGCTATGTCAAAGGCTGTGTCGCCCACCACCCACGTTTGCGAGGGCGGCACGTTGTACATGTCCATCAGCCTCAGCACGGCCTCGGGGTTGGGCTTTGCGCGGCGCACGTCCTCGCAAGCCAGTATTGCCTCGATGTGCTTGCCTATGCCGAGCCTCTGGCATAGCATTCCTACGGACAGATGCCCGCGGCTTGTGGCGATGGCCAGTCGCACGCCGGCCTCGCTCAGTCTCTGCAGCGCGCCGGCCACTCCGTCGAAGAGCGCGACGCGTTCTGTTCCGCTCTCTTCCCAAATGCGGCGGTACACGTCCGTGGCTTTTTCAGCCGTGGCGCGATCGCAGCCTTGCAGTCTCTCTACCGAGTCCACCAAAGGCAGGCCTATCGTGCCGCGCACGGCTTCCTCGTCCGGGCAGGCAAAGCCCATTTCGGCGAAGGTGGCTTGCATTGTGCGCACGATGCCTTCGGCTGAGTCGGCAAGCGTTCCGTCGAAGTCGAGCACGGCAAGCCGCCGCTCGCGTCTCAGGCGAACCGCCGCCCCTCCGCCGCAGAAGCCGGGGACGGGCGGGGCGCATTTGCGCACCTCCACTTCCACGGCGCACACTATGTCGAAACCGCGCAGCACGGCTTGGGCTATGCGTGCGGCGACGTGCTCTATCAGGCGCGAGGGCTTGGCCATCTCGTCCCTGACAAGGGCGTACACCGCGCCATAGTCGGCTGTGCCTTCAAGAAGGTCGCTCTCCGTGGCGCGGGCTGCCGCGCTGTCGGTAAGACAAAGCCGGAGGCTCACCTCAAAGTCGCCCCCCACTTCCTTTTCCTGCGGCATTACGCCGTGCCGGGCGTGGAAGCGCAGTTTGTCCAAAGTTATCAGCATCACGTGTCCTTACTCCTTATTATATATATAGGGGAGGAATAGCCCTAAGCAGCCAGCTCCGCAAAGCGAAGTCCTATGTCCGCAAGAAGCAGTCCCATTTTCCGCTTTTTATTATCTATTCAGTCCAATCCCCGCCCGGGGACATGGCTTTACTGGAAGTACACCCTCTTCACGCGCTCGCTTACGCCCGTCAGCACCTCGTACGGGATGGTGCCGAGCTGGTCGGAGAGCACGGTCACGGGGAGGTTGTCCCCGAAGATTTCCACGGGGTCGCCCTCGCGGCAGTCTATGTCCGTCACGTCAATCATACACACGTCCATGCAGATGTTGCCCGCGTAGGGCGCTTTCTTGCCATTCACCAGGCAGTAGCCGTTGCCGTTGCCCAGCCGGCGGTTGAGTCCGTCGGCGTAGCCTATTGGCACAGCCGCCACGCGCGAGGGGCGTGTGAGGAACGTGCGGCGCGAGTAGCCTACGCTGTCGCCCGCCGGCACGTCGTGTATTTGCAGGATGGTGGAGCGCAGTGTCGTCACGTTGTGCAGCCGGTGGTTGTCGATGGGGTCTATGCCGTAGAGCCCCAGGCCCAGGCGCACCATGTCGAGATGGCGTTCGGGGAAGCGTGCTATGCCGGCCGTGTTGCAGATGTGCCGCAGTATCTTGTCGGGGAATGCTTTCTGCAAGGCACGCGAAGCCTCGTCGAAGAGGGCGAACTGCCGCGCCGAGAATTCGTCAAAGTCCGGGCTGTCGCTCCCTACGAAATGGGAGAAGACCGAACGCGGCGCGACGGCCGTCTGATGGAGCAGGCGGTCGGTGAGCGCGGGTATGTCGTTCTTGGGGTCGAAGCCCATGCGGTGCATACCCGTGTCGAGCTTTATGTGGATGGGGAAATCCTGTATGCCCTGCCTTTGCGCGGCGGCGATGAGGGCTTCGAGGAGCTTGAAGCTGTACACCTCGGGCTCGAGGTCGTACTCGAAGAGCGTGCCAAAAGAGGTGAGCTCGGGGTTCATCACCATTATGCCCGACGTGATGCCGGCGCGGCGCAGCACTGCGCCCTCGTCCGCCACGGCCACAGCCATATAGTCCACGCCTCGGTCTTGCAGCGTCTTGGCAATCTCCACGCTGCCCGCGCCGTAGCCGGAGGCTTTCACCATGCAGGTTATCTTTGTCCCCGGCGCCAAGTATTTGCGGTAGTGGTTGAGGTTTTCCGCGAGCGCCTCGAGATTGACCTCGAGCGTCGTCTCGTGCACTTTGAGCGAAAGCGCTGCGGTGATTTGTTCAAAACAAAACTGCCGCGCGCCTTTCACAAGCACAATTTCGTCGTGCAGGGTGTCGAGAAGTCCGCTCTCGGTCAGTGCCGCGACGGAGGGGAAGAAGGTTTTCTTCATCGAGAAGAGGGAGTGCGCCGCCGAAATCTGCGGCCCAACGCCGATAAGCCGTTCCACGCCGCGCAGTTCGAGCATCTCGTTCACCTTGCGGTACAAATGGTCGCCGCTTTCGCCGGTCTGCAGTATGTCGCTCAGTATCACCGTGCGGCTGTGCCCCGCCTGCTCGGGGCGGCGGTTGAGGAAGTCGAGCGCTATGTCAAGCGAAGTGACGTCGGAGTTGTAGGCGTCGTCCACGATGGTGCAGCCGCGCACACCCTGCATCACTTCCAGGCGCATCGCCACCGGCTCCAGCCGCGCCATGCGCCGCGCCGCCTCCTCCTGCGTCAGACCGAGCAGGAGGCACACGGCAAGGCAGTGCAGACTGTCTGCCACGCTGGCCTCGTCGGTAAAGGGAAGCGCGTACTCGCCCGCCGCGCCGTTGTAAGCATAACGCACGCGCGTCTCAGCGGCCGCCTTTTCCACGGCAGTCACTTGCAGCGCGGCGGCCTTTTCTCCGTGGCGCGTCCAAGCAAGGCGTTTGCCGGCGTAGCCGCTACGGTCGAGCGCGTCGGCCACAAGCGGCTCGTCGGCGCAGTATACCACAGCCCCCGCGTCCTTGAAAAGGCTCACTTTCTCCTGCGCCTTTTCCTCCATCGTGGAGAAGTTTTCCTGATGGGCCTGGCCCAGATTTGTCATCACGCCTATTGTGGGCTGTATGATGGCTCTCAGGGCTGCCATCTCGCCGGGCTGTGAGATGCCGGCCTCAAATACGCCCACTTGCGTGCGCTCGTCGGTGAGCCACACGGAGAGCGGAACGCCTATCTGCGAGTTGTACGACCGGGGGGAACGCGTCACGTGCATGGAGGGGGAGAGTAGCTGGTAGAGCCACTCCTTTACGATGGTTTTCCCGTTAGAGCCGGTCACGCCCACAACGGGCACGGCAAACTCCTCGCGGTGTCGCTCGGCAAGGCGCTGCAGCGCTTTGAGCGGACTCACGACGAGGAGGAAGTTGGCGTCGGGATAGGCGCGCTCGCGGTCCTCGGGCACTGTGCCCACGACGAAATTACGCACGCCGCGCCGGTAAAGCTCAGGGACGTACTTGTGTCCGTCACCCACTTTCGTGCGCAACGCGAAGAAGAGGCTCGTCTCGGCAAAGGAGAGCGAGCGGCTGTCGGTCAGCAGCCAAGCTATCTCCGCCTCGGCCGTGCCAAAACGGCGCGCGCCAATCAAGGCGGTTATGTTTTCTATCGAATAGAGCATTTTTACTCGTTTCTTTCTATACAAATTTTCCTTTCCGCGAGCGGCTCGCCCCCTCCCAACGGCGGGGCGGTCAGAGCGTCCCCCATTTCCGCCGGAACTCCTCCTCGCGCCGCGCCGTCCGTGCGCGGAAGGCGTCATACTCCGCCCCGGAGGTGTGCAGCGGGCGGTGGCGCAAGTCGCGCAGCAGTGCCTGCCGCTCGCGGGCAAACTCGGTCATGCGCGGCGTGAAAGCCCATTCGGCGAAACGCTGCCATACGTACTCCACAGCCTGGTCGGAGGGGTGGAGCATGTCCGCCTTATAAAAGCGGTAGTCGCGCAGTTCGTCGGTCACTATCTCATAGGCGGGGAAGTAGAGGGCGTTATCCGTCTCGCGGCAGAGCCGGTCGACAAGCAGCAAGAGCCGCGCCTTGCTCAGCGCGCTTTCGTGCAGGCCGTGCTTGGCGTAGCGGTAGGGGCTGACGGTGAACACCACCCTCGCCCCGTACTTGCGCCCTGCCAGCGCGGAAAGCCACGCGTGCCAGCCCGCGAACTCTTCTTCCATGTCGAGCACACGCTCCTCGAAGAGCGCCGCCGGCTGCTTGTGGCAGTTGGCCACTGCCGTCCCCGCCGCCGCGCCGTCCCCGCGAAGGAAGTAGGCGTGGTCGGTGCTGAGCGTCACGAAGACGTAGTCCGCCGTCCGCAGCGCTTCCGCGCCCGCCGCCCACGCTTTCCGCAAGTCGCGGCCAAGCTCCTCGCGGCTGCCCTCGGCGAAACGCCCCGAGCAGAGCCAGTTGCGCCACAAGCCGTCCGTGCCCTTGAATGAAAATCTCTCGGGAGCGGCGACATCGTTTTCAAGCGAATTTATCGTAGCGCGGACGCTGCACGGATTATACAGCACGCCGCCGGGGTTAAGCATAGCATGCCCCTCGGGCAGGGAGTCGGCAAGCAGCCCGCCGACGTGCTCGGCAAAGCACGATCCAAGCGCCAGCACCCGGCTTTCGGGCGACAGCTCTATGCGCTCTGCGGGGAGCGCGACGGGGGTCATCAGTTTCATGCGTGCTTTGGAGTTTGCACACACCCGCGCCCTTACGCGGGCGAGCGTGTGCGGACGAGCAAAATTACTGCAAAACGTGCGTACGCGCCGCGCTGCCCGTCCGCTTTTTTCGCGCATCGCCCGCGCCGTCCGCACTTCGCGGAGAAGCGGGCCGCAGCGTCTTGCGCTTTTTGCTGTTTTTCCTACCATAATTACGGCATTTTGCTTTTTACTGATACTTTAACATAGTTTGCAAAAGGGCTTTCGTTTTCGTATCTTTGTGTACAGAAATGAGAGGATATGCAGCCCGTGCGTATTCTCTCTTTTGCATTATTGAGTATCAGCAGGTTACGAGTTTCCTGTATGTACATGTAGCGCCGCCGGGATGTACATGTAGGAAAAACTCCAAGTATTCCCGTCGTCCCGAAGCCTATTCCCGTGGCGAGGAAGCCCCTTTTTGCCCTTTGTAAGCCCCTTTTGCTGTCTTAACCAAGGTTAAAAATGTTAATAAAGTTACTTTTCCTGATTGACAAAAAGACACTTGGCGGGTCTGAAAAGTGACACGCGCGGAAAAACATAAAACATGCTAAAAAGCAGGTGCGGATGTCGTGCGATACGCCCTTTTGGAGGAGCGGCAGCGACCGGAATCGTACGTGCAAGGCTAAGAGGACAAACATTTTCCGATATAATTATGTAACTTTGCCTTGCACAAAAATACGAGACGACCGCCGGCGGAGGCTATCCGCCACCTGTCACAGGCGCGGCCTGCCCCCTTTCGGGAGAACAGGGGCTACGGACGCGAGGCGGGAAAAAGGAACTTGGAAATAAACTCTCATAACTTATATACACTCTAATTATGCTTGCATACATCAAGTCTAACTACAAGACGGGCGACACCGTCCAAATCACATGCTCCGAGGGGCTTATCAGCGGCGAAATAGAATTTGTCAGCAACAAATACATTGTGCTGCGCCAGCCCAACGGACAAATAGTGGGCATAGCCGCCGAAGACGTGCGCACCTTCACGGCCGACTGCCCCGTGCCTCTTACCCCCGCCGTGAAACCCGCGACACAGGCTCCCGCCGAGACCGACGAGGACGCGGAAGAGAGCGAGGCTCTCTCTGACACCGACGCTACCGTTGCCTCCGAAGCGGCAAGCGGATACGGAAAGACGGCGGACTATATGGAAGACCGCCCCACGCTGGAGTTCAACCCCAAGGTGGTGGGAAAAATAAACCTTGCGCAGGTAGACCCGAAATACGGCAAGCGCAGCTTCTTCCGCTCCGCCACCGACGAGAGCGGCAACACCGACGCCGCAAACAGCGCGGACACTTTCCACCGCTCCGCTTCTTACAGCGGCCCGCGCAAGCCCTACGTCTCCGCACGCGGACGCATCACCTACTACAACGCGGAGAAGCGCTACGGCTTCATACACGACTACACGGAGGATGCCGACATCTACTTCCACCAGTCGCAAGTGGTGGACAGTGCCCTGTATGACGAGCTCTACAAAGGCACGAAGGTGGCCTACACCTTAGGCAAAAACACGCAGGGCCTTTGTGCGTACTGCCTCCACCTGCCCTGCACGGCCGAGAGCCTGATGCCCCTCGCCGAGGATTTCTTCGACTCGCGCCGCTACCAGCAGGCACAGTCCATTCTCCAGCAGATACTCGACGCCGACCCCGACAACACCGCCGCCAAAGACCTGCTTGAGGACATACGCTCCGCCGCGCCCGCCATACACGACGCCGACACGGCTTACGTGCCAAGCCCGCTCTACGCGCAGGCAAAGAAGCTGTACCTCGCCAAGCGCGTGGACGAGGCTGAGGAAGCCTACCTGCACGCCATCGAGGCGGGAGAGCGCGTGGAGAGCTGCGTGAAGGACCTCGTCACCCTGTACGTTTCGCGCTACAAGCAGACCGAGGACCCGGAGGAAAAGGCCAACTGCAAAAAGAAAGCGATGGACTTCCTCGACAGCCACCGCGACAAGCTCGCCGACACGCTCACGACAAAACAGTTCCTGGCTCTCAACTACTATCTCTCGCTTCAAGAGTACGACAGCTTTATCGCCGTCGTGGACGAGATACTCCAAGACCCGACCATACAGCGCGTCAGCAGCAAGCACGCCTTTTACATTTGGCAGAAGGCCATTGTGCTCAACAAGCTCGGCCGCCGCGACGACGCGCTCGCCCTCATCGACGAGGGTCTCGCCATAGCGCCTACCCACCATCAGTTACGCCGCCTGCAGCAGTACATACTCTACCCCGAGCAGCAAGGCGAGACTCCCGTGGCGAGCGCCGCGCCCGCTGAGGACGCGAAAGAGGGCAACGCCGACACAGCTGCGGACGAGAGCAAAGACAACGCCGGCGAGACCTCTGCCTCCTCGGAGGACAAGGGCGGAAGCTGGTGGCAGCAGACGCTTGACACCGGCTGGTAAGCACAAGAAGCCGGCTTGCGGGCGCTGCGAAACAGTTTGCAAGCGCTGCAAAGCGAATTTATAAGGATAATAGAGCGGGTCTGCGCGCACAAGCGCCGTCCCGCTCGCTTTTTGTCCGTCAGTCGTGCGCCGGTGACGCGCCGTTTGGGTAATTTTGCCCGCTGAAAAACGTACTTCGCCTAAGGCGTTTTTCAAGACTAAACAAGACACTTTTCAAAAGCGATATGGTATCCGACACTATAAAAGGGGGCATTTACGGCTGCATTGCGGCAGTGAGCTACGGACTTAACCCCGTCTGCGCCCTCACCCTGTACCAGGAGGGGCTGACCCCGTCCTCCGTCCTCTTTTACCGCTTCGCCGTCGGCGCGGCATTGCTTGCGCTGATGATGGCGGCGCAGCGCCGCGCCTTTTCCGTGACGCGGCGCGAGGCTGGCGTGCTGACCGTGCTCGGCGCGCTCTTCGCCGTCTCCTCGCTCACCTATTTCCTTAGCTTCAACTATATGAGCGGCGGCGTGGCAGCGACGCTTGTGTTCTCCTACCCCGTCTTCACCGCCCTCATCATGGCGTTCTGCTTCCACGAGCGGCTTGCCTGGCCCGCGTGGCTCGCCATCGCGCTCACCACGGGCGGCATCGCGCTCCTCTACAAAGGGGACGGCAAGCCCATCGCGGCGACGGGCGTGTGGCTGATACTGGTCTCCGCGCTCTCCTACGCGCTCTACATAGTGGCAATCAACCGCAGCCGCATCGTCATGTCCAGCGTCAAGCTGACGTTCTACGCCATGGCCGTGTGCCTCTTCTTTGTCGCGCTATTCGCGTGGCTCAGTCCCGGCGCGGGCGTGCAGCCACTCACCACGCCCAAGCAATGGGGCGTGGCGCTCACCCTCGGACTGATACCCACGGTGGTCTCGCTCGTCTTCATGGCTATGGCAATAAAGAAGATAGGCTCAACCCCGACGGCCGTAATGGGGGCGCTCGAGCCCGTGACGGCAATTGTGCTCGGCGTGGCTTTCTTCGGCGAGGCGGTGACCGCACGTGTCAGCCTCGGCGTCGCGGCGATACTCGTGGCTGTCTTGCTCATCATTCTCGGCGGGCAGGTGCAAAACGCCGTGGCGCATATCCGCGTGCTGCGGCGCGGGCGGCTCGTGCTGAAACGCTGGCGGTGGAGATGATTTTCCCTTAATCCCCTGTCAAGAAAAAGGCTTTGGCGTATAGTCCAAAGCATTGCGAGAGAAAGCAAGAACAACGGAAAAGCCGCGCCCGCCTAAGCCCGCATGGAATTCTCCCCGATTTCATCACAAGAAAGCGGGGCGGCGCGAAAAAGAATCGTATAAAAGAAAACGGCGGAAAGGTCACTCGCACCTTTCCGCCGTTTCCTTTTACTTTATTTTCCGCAACCGCACGCCCACATCGGCAATGCCGGGCAGAAGCTCGCGGCGCATGAAATGGGTGACCGTAATGTCGGCCGACGCGCCCTCCGGCACCTGCAGCGTGGCGATAGGGAAAACGTGCTGGCTTAGGCTCACGCCGTGCCCTGTGTCGTCACCGCCGGCGGTGGCAAGGCGGCACTCCAGCGTGTCCGTGCGGAGACGTTCGGGCGAATGCCATTGCTGGCGCACCACAAGCCAAAGTGTCTGGAACGGATAAGGGATGGCTTGCGAACTGCGCACGCCGAGCGTCAGCTCATACTCGCCGCCACTGCGCACCGTGTCGGCGTGAAAGCGCAGCGTGTCGCTCTGCTCCCACCCCTCCACCGGCGTGGGGAGATACTCGTAAGCGGCGTCCACGCTGTCGCACGCTCCCAGCAGGCACACACCCGCAGCCAGCGCAAAGAGCGACGGCGAAAGCACACGGCGGAGAAGTTTGGCGGACATTTTTATTGTATATGGAGTGACGAACAAGATGCAGGAACTTCTGCGGAAACGGCAGAGCCTTTCCCGTAAGCGCGTTGGATTACGCCCAAAGATGCTTGTGGCTTGTCTGAAATAGCTTGGGGTTATCTCCACAGACGCTCGGGAACTCACTGAAGCCACTTGGGCTTTTCCGGGAAAACGGACGAGCTGAAAAACGGCCCGTCCGAGCCGCCGCTAAGACGGATTTTTCCCCTCGTGTCCCGCTGCGGGTTTGCCGCCGCCACGGGGCGGGCGCGGGTTGCCCCCTCTCGGGCGCTGCTGCCCTTGCGGTCCGTCGGCGCGTCCCTGCGGCGGACGCTGCCGCCGGTCGCCGCGCGGTCGCCCGCTGTCGTTTCCGCCCTTCTTGCGGTCGCCGCCGGCTTTCCCGCCCCTGCGGCGCGCTTTGTCGAAGCGCGTAAGGTCGTCCTGCTCGGCAAGGTCTACGTGGCGGTGAGCCGGTTCGGCTGCCTCCGTGTCAAGGCGCACGGGCTTCTCGCCCGCCGCGTTGAGCGCGATGACCTCTTTCGCTCGCTCGGCGGATATGGTTACGAGGTTTGCGGCCAGGCGGCGGTCGGTGCTGTAAGTGACCATGCCGGAGAGCGTATCGGCTTTGAAGTAGTAGAACGTGCCGTCTGCCGTCTCAAGCTGCACATGCCGCTCGGGCAGGCGGCGGGCCGCTTCCATGTAAGTGTCTACCTCGTAGTTGAGACAGCATTTCAGCTTGGCGCACTGCCCTGCGAGTTTTTGCGGGTTTGGGGTTATGTCCTGGAAACGCGCCGCCGCCGTGCTCACACTGCTGAAACTTTTCATCCACGTAGCGCAGCAAAGCTCGCGTCCGCACGGCCCGATGCCGCCGATGCGCCCCGCCTCCTGCCGCGCGCCTATCTGCTTCATCTCGATGCGTACATGGAAATTCTCCGCCAACACTTTTATGAGCTTGCGGAAGTCTACTCGCTGGTCGGCGATATAGTAGAAGATGGCCTTGTTGCCGTCCCCTTGGTACTCCACGTCACCTATTTTCATCTGCAAGGCGAGGTCTTTGGCTATCTGGCGGGAGCGTATCATGGTTTCGTGCTCTCGGCTCTTCGCCTCTTCGTACTTCTCCATGTCGGCGGGGCGTGCCTTGCGGTACACACGCTTTATCTCCGTGCCGGGCCGCAGGTTGGCTTTCTGCATTTGCAGCAGGACGAGCTTGCCCGTAAGCGAAACGACGCCTATGTCGTGCCCCGGCTGCGCTTCCACCGCGACGGTGTCGCCTTTCACTAAGTCAAGGCGGTTGTCGTTGCGGTAAAAGCCCTTGCGGGTATTTTTGAACTGCACTTCCACGTAGTCCGTCACGGCGGCGTTGCCCGGCACGTCGGCAAGGTAGTCATACGTGTTGAGCTGGTGGTCACTGCGTCCGCAGCCGGCGGCGGCAAGTCCGCGCAGGGTCGCGTCGCCCCAGCCGCACTCGCAGCCGGCGCACCCGCCCCCGCAGGACGAGCCGCACCCTTCGGCGCAGTCGCCGCCGCAGCATCCGGCGGACTGGCTGCCGGAAGCGACGGTCGCGGTCTCGGGCTGTTCGTTGCCCGGCGTATATGTATTGTCGTTGTTTTCCATTTGTGGGGAATGTCTTTTCGGAAAGTGTCTTTGGAGGAAAAACTTTACTGTATGAGCAGCACAATCATCTTGAGCGCGAAGTCGAAAAACACCATGCGGGCGTTGACGTTCTGCGCTATGTCGCGCTGTGCGGCGGAGATTTCCTCTGAAATGCCTATGACGTTGCGCTCGTTTATGAAGCGGGCGAAGCGCACGGCGAAGTCTGCCTCCTTGCGCGACATGTAGTTGAGCTCGGGCAGGCGGAAGTTGTACACAAAGTTTTCCCGCACCATGCGCTGGGCGTAGTCGAGGAAGTTTTTCTGTCTTTCGCGCCCCCAGCCCGCCATTTGCTGCGCCCACTCGTAAAGGTCCTTTATCTTGCGCATATAGCACAGGCGCATGAGAAGCACGAACATGTCAAAGTTTTGCTCCTGCTCGGCGTCGGCACTGACTTGCGAGAGCGCGGCGGTGAAACTGCCGCCCGAGGCGTGCGCCACGCGCCGCGCGTCCTCGTCCTGCAAGCCGCAGGACGTGCGCAGTGCCGCCGCCATGTCGTTTTCCTCTATCGGGGGGAAGTCAATGCGCTGCGTGCGGCTGCGTATTGTCTCCAGCATCTTCTCGGGATGGGCGGACGTGAGTATGAAGACGGTCTGCGCGGGCGGCTCTTCGAGAATCTTCAAAAGCTTGTTTGCCGCCTCTTCGTTCATCAGCTCGGCTTGCCAAACTACGAAGACGCGGTAGCCTCCTTGGTTGCTGACGGTGGCGAGGCGGGAGACAATCTCGTTGGTCTCTGCCACGGCGATGAGCGCCTGCTGGTTTTCCACGCCGATGCGGCGCAGCCACTGCTGCATAGTGAAGTAGGGCGTGGCGGCCAGCTGCTCGCGCCACTCTGCCGCAAACTGCGCGCTCGTGGCCGAAGAGCTTTGTCCCGCCGGCTTGAAGACGGGGTAGACGAAATGGAGGTCGGGGTGGCCGAGAGCTTTCACCATGCGGCAGCCCCGGCATTCGCCGCAAGGCTCGCCCTCAGGCGTGGGACTCACGCAGAGCAGGCGCGAGGCAAGAGCTACGGCCATAGGCAGTTTGCCGCTGCCCTCCGCACCGGCAAAGAGCAGCGCGTGCGGCACATGCCCCTCTGAGAGCATGCGCCCAAGCTGGCGCTTCACTCTCTCCTGCCCTATTACGTCACGAAATAGCATTTGTCTCCCGTAGCTTGCGTTTTTTCTTGCCTAACAGCTTACAAAGTTAAGAAAAAATGCCTTAGCCCCGGTTTTGCGCCCCTTTGCGGGAGAACGGAGACGTACAAAAAGAGTGATTGGCACGCTGCGCGTAAGTCAGGAAAGGCGGCGCGGCGGGGACGGAAAGGGGCGAAAAGGCTAAATTTGCAGACATCCGCCGCCCGCGAAAGCGCTTTACGCTACGGGCAACGCTTTTTATGGAAATGGAAAAACACGCTTTTCTCATCATAGCCCACAACGAGCCGCGCGTGCTGCGCACACTGCTCCGCCTGCTTGACGACCCGCGCAACGACGCATATCTTCTCATCGACGCACGCGCCGCCGCGCTCCGGGCGGAAATGGCGGACTGGCGGCAGGAGCGCGGCGGCTTCACGCTGCTTCCCGACCCGCCGAAAGTATATTGGGGCGACATCAGCCAGATAGAGGCAGAGTACCGCCTTTTCCGCGCGGCGCACGCCGCCGGGCCGTACCTTTACTACCACCTCATATCGGGCGTGGACCTCCCGCTG
Organism: uncultured Oscillospiraceae bacterium; assembly: GCA_963625935.1. Lineage (GTDB taxonomy): Bacteria > Bacteroidota > Bacteroidia > Bacteroidales > Bacteroidaceae > Alloprevotella. The sequence continues at coordinate 29,028 of CAVFVD010000001.1, forward strand.
CGGCCTATGGACGACTTCCACCGCTTTTTCGCCGAGAGGAAAGGGCGGGAGTTTGTCTCCACTTGGGACGACGCGGCCAACGTGCGGGACATGCACCGCAAGATAGACCGCTACCACTTCTTCACGCGGTGGAAGCGCAAAGGCACAACGGCGCACAGCCTGCTTATGCCCCTTGCAAACCTTATGCTCGCCGTGCAAAAAGCCGTGGGGCTGCGGCGCGGGGCGCAAGGGTGGGACTTCCGCAAGGGCAGCAACTGGGTGAGCGTGACGCAGGACTTTTGCGAGCATCTGCTGTCAAAGGAAGAGGACGTGATGCGCCGCTTCCGCCACACGCTCTGCCCGGACGAAATTTTCGTGCAAAGCGTGCTGTGGTCATCGCCCTTCAAGCTACGGCTGCACAAGACGCACGGCGCGGAAAGCGAAACCTCGCTGCGCCTGATAGACTGGAAATGCGAGGGCCCGCGGCCGTACGTGTGGCAAGAAAAAGACGTGCCGGCTATGCTCGAAAGCGGGGCCATGTTTGCGCGGAAATTTTCCGAGCGGCACTGGGGCGCGGTGGAGGCCGTGGCACGCTATGTTTCGGGGCGCGAAGCCCTATAAAAGTGTTCTATTTTTCCCTTTTCAAACTGCTAAATAGCGTTAATGCCGATTTGGAAAACGGCGGAAAATGTATTATCTTTGTGTAGTGAAAAGAGAGGATATGCACCCCGTGCGTACCCTCTCCTTTGCATTATTGATTATCAACAAGTTACGCGCCACCTATATGTACATATAGCGCCGCCGGGATGTACATTCAGGAAAAACTCCAAGTATTCCCGTCGCCACGGGGCCTATTCCCGTAGCAAAAAGTCCCCTTTTCGTGCCGCGAAAATCCTTTTCTGCCGCCGCGAGCCTTAGGCGGATAGTTAAACTTACATAAAAATTCGCCCGGCGCTTGGGGCTTGCAAGTGTTCTATTTTTCCCTCTTTTCAGACACTCCGGCACGGTGTGCGATGAGGACTATTTTCCGCCGAATGAAGCCGATTTTCTTCCCCAAAAATCCCCTTGCTGAAACACGGAAATGGGATCCTATCCAAGCAAAACGGGACTTAGTTTTTCTCCTTCCGCAACAAAGTCACAAGGCGCGCCATTCCGGCAGAGGCCACGTCCTGTATGACATGCACGGGGCGCGTGGAAGGCACGCGCACGTCCTTTGGGTCGATGAGGTAGACGGACACGTCCGGCCGCACGTAGTTTATCAGACTGGCGGCGGGGTACACATTGAGCGACGTGCCTATGATGACAAAGACATCGGCGCGGCCCGCCTCCTCCGCCGCCGGGGCGAGCTGCGGCACTGCCTCGCCAAACCACACTATCCACGGGCGCAGGAGCGACCCGTCGCCGGCACGCTCGCCGTGCGCCACTTCGAGACGGTCCGCCGGAAGCTCGCGCACGTACCGCTCATCGTCCGGGCGGGCGGACGAGCATACTTTCATCAGCTCGCCGTGCAGATGTATCACGCGCGAAGAGCCTGCCCGCTCGTGCAGGTTGTCCACGTTCTGCGTCACGACAGTGACGTCGTAGTCGCTCTCCAAGGAGGCGAGCAGGCGGTGCCCCTCGTTGGGCTGCGCCGCCACGAGCTGCCGCCGCAGGCCGTTATAAAAATCGGTGACAAGCGCAGGGTCGGCCGCCCACCCCTCGGGCGTGGCGACACGCTCTACGGGATATTTGTCCCAAAGCCCGCCCGTGTCGCGAAACGTACTGAATCCGCTCTCCGCACTCATACCCGCGCCGGTAAGCGCCACAAGTCTTTTCTTCATTTCTCCTTATTTATTTCCACGCCCCGCACATAGCGAGGCAAGCAAGCGCAAATGTAGCGCATTATCGCCAAAGGGCGTACGAGCGGAACGCCGCTTTCGGCAGACGGAAAAGCGCATGCCGCCACCGTTCCGCCGGTCATTCCTCACCAGAACGGACACGAGAGCGAATGTGCCAAATGGGCGCGGAGCAAGCCTATTTTTAACCAACATTTCACCCCCGCCTATTTATTTCGTACTTTTGCCGCCGTCTTGCACGCCCGCACCGCGTGCGCCCCACTCATAACACGACACCTCGCACACATAAGGATATGAAAGAGTTTTTCAGTGTCATGCGGCAGTTTGTCTGGCCCTATAAAATATATATGGTAGGCTCGCTGCTCCTCAACCTGCTCTCGGCAATGCTCAACGTGTTTTCCTTCGTCACGCTGATACCTATGCTGCAGCTGCTCTTCGGAATAGACAACCGCCATTACGACTTCCTCCCCTGGGACACGGCGGGGATGAACCTGAAAGAGATTGGCGTGAACAACATGTACTGGTATACGGGCGAACTCATAGGGAGCTACGGCCGCGCCAATACGCTGCTGTTCATTGGCCTGTTTCTCGTGCTGGCCACGCTGCTGAAAACCTCCTGCTATTTCGCCTCCGCCGCCATCATGGTGCCGCTGCGCACGGGCATAGTGCGCGACATCCGCCTGCACGTCTACCACAAGGCGCTCTCCCTGCCGCTCTCCTTCTTCTCGGAAGAGCGCAAGGGCGACATCATCGCACGCATGAGCGGCGACGTGGGAGAGATTGAGAGCTCCATTACGGGCTCGATGGAGATGTTGGTAAAGAACCCGATACTCGTAACCTGCTACTTCGCCATACTTATATATACCTCCTGGCAGCTCACCCTCTTCACCATCATCGTGCTGCCGCTGATGGGGTGGATAATGGGGCGCATAGGCCGAAAGCTGAAACAAAACAGCCTCGACGTGCAGAACACCTGGAGCGAAACTATGTCGCAGCTGGAGGAGACCCTCGGCGGCATGCGCATCATCAAGGCCTTCACGGCAGAGAAAAGGATGCGCGAGCGCTTCGACGAGGCCTCCAACCGTCTGCGCATATCCTCCAACCGCGTGGCCATACGCCAGAGCTCGGCCCACCCGGTGAGCGAGTTCCTCGGCACGGGCCTCATCGTGATGGTGCTATGGTACGGCGGCACACTGATATTCTCCGACAACTCGCCCATAGACGCGCCGACCTTCATCTTCTATATGGTGATACTTTACAGCATCATACAGCCGCTGAAGGACTTTGCACGCGCCTCTTACTCCATCCCCAAGGGCATGGCCTCCATTGAGCGCGTCAACAAGATACTCAAAGCCGAAAACCCCATCCGCGAGCCGGAGAACCCCGTGCGCGTCAGCGGGCTCAAAGGCTGCATTGAGTACCGCGATGTCTCTTTCAGCTACAACGGGCGCGTACAGGTGCTCGAGGGAGTTAACCTCAAAGTGAAACGCGGACAGACCGTCGCGCTCGTGGGACAGAGCGGCTCGGGAAAGAGCACCTTGGTGGATCTCCTGCCCCGCTACCACGAAGTGACGGGCGGCGAGATTCTCGTCGACGGAGTAAACGTGAAGGACATGTCAATAGCCAGCCTGCGCTCGCTCATAGGCAACGTGAACCAGGAGGCTATTCTCTTCAACGACACTTTCTATAACAACATCGCCTTCGGCGTGGAGAACGCCACGCGGGAGCAAGTCATCGAAGCCGCAAAAGTGGCCAACGCGCACGACTTCATAATGGAGAGCGAGTTCGGCTACGACACGAAGGTGGGCGACCGCGGCTGCCGGCTCTCAGGCGGGCAGCGCCAGCGCGTGTCCATAGCCCGCGCCATACTGAAAAACCCCGACATCCTCATACTTGACGAGGCGACGTCGGCACTCGATACCGAAAGCGAGCGACTCGTGCAGGAAGCGCTCGAGCGCCTTATGAAGACGCGCACCACCATCGCCATTGCGCACCGCCTCTCCACCATCAAGAACGCGGACGAAATATGCGTGCTCTACGAGGGCCGCATCGTGGAGCGCGGAACACACGAGGAGCTAATAGCGCTTGACGGCTACTACAAACGACTTAACGACATGCAGCAGCTCTGACGCGCCCCGCGCCCCCTCATACGCTTTTCCGCAGCCATGTCATTCTCCCTCTTGAAAAAGACTCCCCGCCTCGCCGCGCTTGCAGGCTTCTACCTCGCCGCCGTATTGCTATTTATGGCGGCGAAGCCTTGCTTTGTGCTCGCTCAAAGCGCGGAAAAGCGCGCCGGCTTCGTTTGGAGCGAAATGCCCTCCATACTTTGGCACGGACTGCCCCTTGACCTCGCCACCGCCGGATACGCCTCGGCGCCTCTGTGGCTATTGCTCGGCGCAACGCTTTGGGCGCGCGTGCCGCATCTCCGCGCCCTCTACCGCGCCTACACGGGCATAGCCGCCGCCGTCCTGGCTTTGGTCTTCGTGGGCGACGCTTGCCTTTACAATTTCTGGGGGACAAAGCTGGACGGTACAGTATGGGCGTACCTCGCACAGCCGCAAGGCGTCTTCGCAAGCCTGACTCCCGCCTACGCGATTGGCGCGTTTGCCGCCATTGTGCTTGTCGCGCTGCTCTTCGGCGGCGTTTTTGCCCGCACAGCCCCCAAGTCCCTGCCCAAGCCCTCCCGCCGCCCTCTGCGCACTGCGGGCTGGCTGCTGACGGGCGGCATCCTCTTCGTCGCCATCAGGGGCGGCGTGGGGAAAGGCACGGCAAACGTGGGCATGGCGTACTACTGCGACAAGCCGTTCTGCAACCACGCGGCGGTGAACCCGGTCTTCAGCCTTTTTTCCTCTATTGGGAAAAACAAGGACTACGCCAAAGAGTACGACTACTTTAAGGAGGACGAGCGCAAAGCCCTTTTCGACAGTCTCGCTTTCAGCACGCAGAGCGTAGAGAGTGAGCAACTACTGAACACGCCGCGCCCGAATGTGCTTATCGTCATAATGGAAGGCTGCTGCGGGACGTTTGTGCACGCCGTCGACTCGCTTGCCTCGCCCGCCGTCACCCCTAACCTCAACCGCCTCGCCCGCGAGGGCGTGCTTTTCTCCCGCTGCTACGCCAACTCGTTCCGCACGGACCGCGGCACGCTGAGCATCCTGAGCGGCTATCCCGCCTTTCCCGGCGTGAGCGTGATGAAGAAAGAGGCACTCTGCGCCAAGCTCCCGTCCATCGCCCGCACTCTTTCGCGGGCGGGGTACAGCACAGAGTTTCTCTACGGCGGCGACATCAAGTTCACAAACACCAACGGCTACCTCCTCGCCACGGGCTACGAGCGCACATACGGCGACACGTCGTTCTCGGCTGACGAGCGGCGCACGCACAGCTGGGGCGTGACGGACCGCATCACCTTTGACCGTCTCTTCGAGATGGTGACCCGTTACCCCGCAAACCGTCCCTGGCACCTGGGCTTCCTTACGCTTGCCAGCCACGAGCCTTGGAAAGTGCCGTACGACCGCATCAAGGGCGACGAGAAAGCCAACGCGATGGCCTACCTTGACGACTGTGTGGGCAAATTCGTCACGCGGCTGCGCCAGACGCCGCAGTGGGACAACACGCTTATAGTCTTGCTGCCCGACCACGGCATAGAATACCCCGACGGACTGTCACACAGCGACACGCGCCGGGCGCACATCCCCATGATTTGGACGGGCGGCGCAGTGAAAGGGAGCAAAGTGGTAGACAAAACGCTCAACCAAAGCGACCTCGCCGCCACGCTCCTCGGGCAAATGGGACTGCCGCACGCAGACTTCCGTTTCTCGCGCGACGTCCTAAGCCGCACATACACGCGCCCGTCCGCCGCCGACGTATACCCCGACCTCATTCTCTGGAAAGACAGCACGGGCGAGACAGTAATAGACCTCACCGCCCGCCCCGAGCGCGTGCTGCGCGACACACCCGCTCCCTCCGCCGCGAGACTGCGGGCGGCTCGCGCCTACCTGCAAACCATTCACGACGAGCTCGGCAACCTGCAGCACCAACCCGCCAACCTGCAACAAAAATGAAGATTCTCATCACGGGAGCCTCGGGCTTCATAGGCAGCTTCCTCGTTGAGCGCGCGCTCGAAGAGGGGCACGAGGCGTGGGCGGCCGTACGCCCCACCAGCAGCCGCAAGTACCTGCGGGATGGGCGCACGCGCTTCATAGAGCTGAACCTTGGAGACGAAGACGCGCTCAGGGGGCAACTGGAAAAACACAGGGAGGAAAACGGCGCGTTTGACGCAGTGATTCACGCCGCAGGCGCGACGAAATGCCGCCGCAAAGAGGACTTCTTTGAAGTGAACGCCGAAGGCACGCGCCGCCTCGCCCGGCAGCTGACGCAGACCGGGGCGCTCAGGAAAGGCGGCCGCTTTGTCTTCATCAGCTCCCTAAGCGTGTGGGGCCCGGCGCACGAGAAAGACAGCCGCCCGATATGCGCGGCGGACACTCCGCGCCCAAACACGGCGTACGGCAACTCAAAGCTCTTGGCCGAAAGCTACCTTCGCGAGACGCCCGGCCTTGACTACATAGTGCTGCGCCCCACCGGCGTGTACGGGCCAAGGGAGCGCGACTACTTCATAATGGCGCAAAGCATCGCAAGGCATATCGACTTCGCCGCAGGCTTTAAGCCACAGGTGCTTACCTTTATCTACGTGCGCGACCTCGTGCAGGCCGTCTTCCTCGCCCTTACGCGCGGAAAGAGCGGAACGGGGTATTTTCTCAGCGATGGCGGCCTTTACTCGAGCCGCACGTTCAGCGACCTGCTGCAAAGCGAGCTGGGCGTACGGCGCGTGCTTCATTTCACCGCCCCGCTGTGGCTGCTGCGCACGGTGTGCTTTGTTTTGGAGAAAACATCCAAGCTGACGGGCAAAACGCCTACGCTCAACATGGACAAGTACCGCATTATGAAGCAGCGCAACTGGCGGTGCGACATCCGCCCCGCTTGCCGCGACTTGGGCTACCGCCCGCAGTGGCCGCTGCCCCGAGGCGTGCAGGAAGCCGTGGCTTGGTACAAGAAAGAGGGCTGGCTCTGATCCAGACGGCATCTATGTGCCGAACACATCATCAAAGGGAAAATGGGAACTGAAATAAGCATAGAAGAAACCGCGCCGTGCGCCGCCACGCGCATACAGCGGAAAAGGCGGCGGCCGCTGCCGATAGAGCTGGTCACGCTGCTCTACACGCTCTTTACCTCGCTTCTGATACTCCTCTTCTGGGGGCGTATGGACACGCCGTGGCAGCTGCTTGAGGGACGCGCCTTTGTCGTGGCGGGCATGGGCATACTCTACCTCATCTACCGCCGCCACCCGAGCCGCTACACCCTTTTCCTGCGCTACCTCTTCCCGCTCACGCTCTTAGGGTACTGGTATCCCGACACCTATGAGTTTTGCCAGCTCTTCCCCAACCTCGACCACGTCTTCGCCTCGGCGGACGCGGCGCTCTTCGGCTGCCAGCCCTCCGTGCGCTTCTCGGCGCTGATGCCGCAGAAAGTATGGAGCGAGCTTTTCCACATGGGCTATTTTGCCTACTACCCGCTCATCGTCGCCACCGTGCTGGCTCCCGTCTTCACGCGGCGCGGGCTTTTCGAGCAGACGGCCTTTATCGTGCTGGCGGCCTTCTTTCTCTACTACCTCATCTACCTATTCCTGCCCGTTGCCGGCCCGCAGTACTACTTCCACGCCGTGGGCTTCGACCTCATACAAAGCGGACACTACCCGCACCTCGGCGACTACTTCCGCTACCACACCGAGCTCGCGCCCTCGCCCGGCGCGGACGGCTTCTTCCGCGACTTGGTAGAGGCCACGCAAGCCTCCGGCGAACGCCCCACCGCCGCCTTCCCCTCCTCGCACGTGGGGATGAGCACCGTGCTGATGATACTGCTGTGGCGCAACCGCCATTGGCTCGCGCTCTGCGCCCTGCCCTTCTACATTTTTCTTTGCTGCGCCACGGTTTACATACAGGCTCACTACCTTGTGGACGTATTTGGCGGACTTGTCACCGCCGTGGTATTCTACACCTTCTGCCTTTGGCTCTGGCGGCGCTTCCAGCGTGCCGCTTAGGCAAGCCGTCCCTTTGAGCACGCTCCGCAAAACAGCTTTTCCTCTTACCCACCAACGACAAAATACCGCCCCGAGAAGTGACACAACCCCTACTCCGCGAGAAGCCGCACTACCTGCTGCTCGACGCGCTGCGCGGCGTGGCCGCCCTGATAGTGGTATGCTATCACATTTTTGAGGGATTTGCCACGAGCCCCGCCACTCAGACAATCAACCACGGATATCTTGCCGTGGACTTCTTCTTTGTCCTCTCCGGCTTCGTAATAGGCTACGCCTACGACGACCGCTGGCGGAAGGGCGAAATCACGACGGGCGGCTTTTTCCGCCGGCGGCTGACGCGCCTCCACCCGATGGTGGCGCTCGGCGTGCTGCTCGGCGTGGCTACTTTCTGCGTGCAAGGATGCGTGCAGTGGGACGGGACGCACGTCTCCGCCGCCGCTGTGGCCGTCTCCGCCCTGCTCACGCTCTTCATGCTGCCCGCATGGCCGGGAGGGTTCGCCGAAGTGCGCGGCAACGGAGAGATGTTCCCGCTCAACGGTCCGATGTGGTCGCTCTTCTTTGAGTATATCGGCAACATTTGCTACGCGCTCCTCATCCGCCGCCTTGACACACGCGCCCTGACAGCGTTTGCCGCGCTGCTTGGCGCGGGACTTGTATTCATCTCCGTACGCAACGGACAGATGGGCGTGGGATGGACGATGGCCGACTACGGCTTTTGGGGCGGACTGATGCGCATGCTCTTCTCCTACACGGCGGGAATGCTTGTCTCGCGCCTGTTCCGCCCGCTTAACGTGCGCGGAGCGTTCCCCATGTGCGCCGCCGCGCTTGTCGTGCTGCTTGCCCTGCCCTACGCCGGCACGGAGCGCATGCCGTGGCTCAACGGGCTTTACGACGCGCTCTGCATCATCGTGGTATTCCCCGCGCTTGTGTGGATAGCCGCGTCGGGCAAAACGCCGGCTGGCCGCACGGGAAAAGCGTGCCGCACGCTTGGCGACCTCTCCTACCCGCTCTACGTGGTGCACTATCCCTTTTACTACCTCTTCTACGCCTGGCTGTGGAAGGACGCGGAGCGGCATATTCCCTTCTCGGAGGCTTGGCCGGTGGCGGCAGTGCTTGTGCCTTGCTGCATGCTCCTTGCGTGGGCGGCCTACAAATGCTACGACCTCCCCGTCCGCCGCTGGCTCAGCAAGCGGTAAAAGGCGGTGCAAGCCCGCCATCCGTCACCGACACGCGCCGAAGTTTGTGAGGCAAAACGGGGCGCGTCCTAAGCCGCCTCTGCAAGCATCTTTATGAGGAAAAGTCTTGACAAAAGCTCCTTTTCCCTGCGCCCCGTTCCGACAATTAAAGTTAAAGCGCATTTGGAAAAGGGCGGAAAATGCATTATCTTTGTTTACCGAAAAGAGAGGATATGCACCCCGTGCGTATTCTCTCTTTTGTTGTGTTGACTATCAACGACTTACGCAGCCCGTATATGTACATGTAGCACCGCTGGGATGTACATGTAGAAAAAACTCCAAGTATTCCCGTCGCCACGGGGCCTATTTCCGTGGCGGGAAACCCTATTCTTGCGCCGAGAAAGTCCTTTTCCGCCGCCGCAAGCCTTAGGTTTTTAGTTAAACATACATAAAAATTCGCGACAGGAAAAGGGGCAGAAAAACGGACAATTATTGCTTTGTTTCCGGGGTTGCGGGAAGAGTTCGTTTTGCCTAAACAAAGGAGGCGTTTTGCCCTAAGGGAGGGGGCGTTTTGCCTTAGCAAGGCCTCGTTTTGCCTTAGCCAAAGCACGGAAAGACGCCGCTACTCCGCGCCCACGCCCTTTTCTCTTTCCCAATCGGCAAGGACGAGGTGAATCTCGGCATAGCTCACTTCCTGCCCCGTCACTGCGCGTATCTCGGAAAGGCGGGGAACGGCGGCGGGCGAAAGGGCAGCGAGCGCCGAGCGCACTTTGGCTATGTGCGCAGCGGGGACAAGGCGTTTCACGTCCACTTCTCCCGTCGCCACGTGGGCGGCGAGGTGCTTCACGATGGTGCTTATGGTCAACGAGCGGCCGGCGGCTATCTCGGCTATGCCCTTTCCCTCGCGGTAGAGCGCGAGGGTGAAAAGGCTGCTCGGGGTTTTCTCCGGCTTTTCCTCTTTCCGCAAGTCGGGGTCTGGGGCAGATTTTTTCTTCCGTTTCTTTTCCGAGCCCGTGTCCGCCGAGCCGGTCTCGCCAGCGTGCGTGTCGGGTACGGCTTCGCCAGTGTACTGCGCCACAATCTCCAACACCTCCTCGCCGTACTGCTTCACTTTCGCCGCGCCCACGGAGGAGACGGTGAGCAGCTCGCGGCGGGAGCGGGGGCAGAGGTTGGCTATGCCGATGAGAGCGCGGTTAGAGAAAACAGTGTAAGGCGGCTGTCCGTTTTCCTCCGACACACGCCGCCGCCAAAGCACGAGGTCGGTGTAAAGGCCGGCGTTGCGCACCTCGGCGGGTATGATCACTTTGGACTTCTTCCCTGTCTCTTTCCCGTCTCCGCCGCCCTTGCCGGCAGCCTCGGCGGCGAGCACAAGACGGGCGCGGGCGGCGATGTACTCCTTGTGGGAGAAGCCCTCCAAGGCCACTTCCTCCAGCAGCGGCACGTGCACGCGCAGCATGCGGGAAAGCTCGGCGGCATACTTGTCGCGGCTTTGGGCGAAAGTCTTGTTGTCCGCGATGAAAGAAAGTCCCGCGCTCAGCCCAAGCAGCTCCTGCAAAGCATGCCAAAAATAGTCCGCGCCCTTCTTCAGCCGTTCCTGCAAGAAAGGCGCGGCGGCGTCGCCGTTGTTTTCCCTAAGAAGACGCTCTATCTGCCTATGGAACGTGCCCGACACGCCCATCACGCTGAGGTCGAAACGCGCGAGCGCGTCCTCCCACCGCCGCACCGTCTCGGGCATTGAGGAGGAGACGTGCTCTTGCAGCAGCCTTGTGACGGCGGCCATAGCGACGCGCTCGTTCTCAAAGGCGAAGAGGCGCAGAAGCAGACGCATAGCGTAGACGGAGCGCATCCCTGCGAGACTTTCCTCGTCAAGCTCACGCCCGTGCTGGCTTTCCGCAAACTCCTGCACGCGCTTGTCGGCGATGACGGCCGAGGGAGGGATGGGCGCGGCAAGCACTATGCCCTCGAGCGTGCGGCAGCGCGAGAGCGCCACGTAGGTCTGCCCGTGCGCGAAAGCCGCCGAGGCGTCGATGACCACGCGGCCAAACGTGAGGCCCTGGCTCTTGTGTATGGTCACCGCCCAAGCCAGGCGCAAGGGCACCTGTGTGAACGAGCCTACCACCCTTTCCTCTATGTCGCCCGTCTCTTTGTTCAGCTCGTAGCGGGTGTTCTCCCAACGGTCCGCCGCCACCTCTACCGGCTTCTCCTCTTTCGCGTCTTTAAGCTTTACGGTGACGGTCTTCTTGGAAAGGGCGGTGACGGTGCCAAGAGAGCCATTGACGTACCGGTGGTTGGTGTCGTTTTTCACAAACATCACCTGCGCGCCCACTTTCAGCCCAATCGTTTCGTCGGCGGGGTAGGACGAGGGGACAAAGTCGCCCTCCACGCGGGCTTTGTAGGTGAATGTCTCGCCGGGAAGCTTTTTAAGCTCTCTGAGGTTGGCTTCGTCGGCTTGGCGGTTATGGGTGACGAGACGAATGTACCCGTCTTCCCTCTTCGGGACGAAGCCCGGGACGCAGCGGCTGTTGAGCGCGGCGAGGGTCTCCGGGGACGCGTCGCCGGAGCGCACCTTGTTGAGAAGAGAAAGGAAGCGGCTGTCGCTTTGCCGGTAGACTTGCGTAAGCTCCACCGTGGCCAGCTCGCAGCGGCGCAGCGCCTGGCTGTCGAAGAAATAGGGGGAGGCGTAGTAGCTGCGCAACATGGCCCACTCTTCCTCTTTCGCCACGGGCGAAAGCTGTTGCAGGTCGCCAATGAGAAGCATCTGCACGCCCCCGAAAGGCTCTGGGCTGCGCCTGACAAGCCGGAGCGCGTCGTCCACCGCGTCAAGCAGGTCGGCCCGCACCATGCTTATCTCGTCAATGACTATGAGATCGAGACTTCGGATAAGCTTTCGCTTCTGGTCGTTTATCTTGAAACGCTTGTCCTCGGCGGCTCTGCCGGGCACGTGCGGGCCGAAAGGCAGCTGGAAGAAAGAGTGGAGCGTCACGCCGCCCGCGTTGAGCGCGGCAATGCCTGTCGGGGCGAGCACCACCATTCGCTTGGACGAGCTTTTCCTTAGTTGTCTGAGGAAGGTGGTTTTGCCCGTCCCCGCCTTACCTGTGAGGAAAAGGCTCGTGCCTGTCTCCTCCACTATCTTCCGTGCCAGCTCAAGCTGTGCGTTTGTCTCCATATCCTGTGTCTGTGCTTCGCGGCAGGAAGCCGTTTTCCGCGCCTCCTGCCAAAGTCTCCCGCCCGCCGGCCTGCGGCTCGGCACGCCGCGCGTCCGTCACCGCACAAAAAAGCCCCAAGGCCGCGGGAGGCGTCCTTGCTTTCTTGGAAGCAAAGGTACGCATTTCGCCCGCGACCTTGGGACTTCGCACCCGCTCCGCGCCTTGCGGAGCTATTTTCCCTTACCCGCCATGCGGCGGAACTGCCCTCTGCCGAAGCTTTGGTCGGCTGCGAGGGCGCGCACCGTCTTTTCCGGGCCCACCATCCGCACGAGGCGGTCGACATACTGCGACGTGACCTGCGCCTTCTTCTTTTCGAGGCTCGCCACGCCGGCTAACACGCGGCGGCAGTCGGCAGCCGAGGAGGACGGGACCGCTCCCTGAGCCAAATTTTTCTCTATGCGGCGCTGTATGTCGTGCTGTTTGGACTTCATCTCAAAGTAGACGGGGAAAAAGGCCTTAGCCTCGGTCTCCGTGAGTCCGGCCTGGCGCGTGACGTAAGCGGTGAGGTCCTTAATGAACTGCTCCGGGTGGAAAGGCGGACGGCACTTCCCCTCCTTGCCCTCCTGCGGGGGCTGCGGCAGATAGGACGCGCGTGCCGTGCAAGGCATCAGCGTCAACGCGCAAAGCGCGAAGGCGGAAAAGGCTTTAACGGTAAGTTTCATAAGCGTCGGGAATGGGGGTGTCGGCGGCGGTGAGGTAGTCGTACACATAGTCCGCCTCGTGATAGGATTGCTGCGCGGCGGCGCGGCTTACGCGCACGCCGGCGTCAGCCCCTTGCGCGTCGGCCGAGACAAGGCGCGGCAGGACAAGGGCAAGCGCCGCCACGCAAGCGGCAGCGACGTAGGGCATCCACCTCGCCACGCGCGAGAAGACGGGGGCGGCTTCCGGGCGTGCCGCGTCGGCGTGTATGCGCCCCATCACCCTTTCGGCCATCTGCGCGAAATAGTCCTCCGGCACTTTGAAAGGGGAGGGACGGCCCTGGGCCTTGTATTGCTCTAAAACAGTCATGGCTTAGCGTGTGCTTGTCTTTTGGTTTCTATGTGTTTGACTATGCTGCGGCGAAAAGGTTTAAGGACGGCGGGAAAAAGGTTATGGGACGCGGCGAAAGGGCTTAGACTTGCGGCGGGAAGGATTAGGCCTGCGGCGGGAAAGATTAGGTCTGCGGCGGGAAAGATTAGGCTTCTCCCTTGAAAACCGCCGCCCGCGCGTGCCGCACTCGCTCACTCGAGCTCGTGGAAGTAGGCCTCTACCTTTTTCACGGCGATGTGGTAGGAGGCTTTCAGCGCGCCGACGCTCGTGCCAAGCGTCTGGCTCATCTCCTCATACTTCATCTCGCCAAAGTATTTGAGGTTGAACACCACGCGTTGTTTGTCGGGCAGAAGCGCCACGGCCCGCTGCAGCTGGAGCTCGGTCTCGTCGCCGTCAAAATAGGGGTCGCTCTCCAAGTCGCGGGCGCCGTCGTCGGTGAGCGCGGCATACTCGCGGCGGCGGGCAAGCATGGCGAGACTCTCATTGACGGCGATGCGGTAGAGCCAGGTGGAGAGGCTGCAGTCTCCCCGGAAGGAGCCAAGCGCCTGCCATGCTTTGAGAAATGTGTTCTGCATTACGTCGTCGGCGTCGTCATGAAACTGCACGATGCGCCGCACGTGCCCGTATAGCACAGGGCTGAGCTGGCGCACCATTGCGGCGAACGCCCGCTCTCTCCGGGCGGGGTCGCGCAGCATGTCAAGACTGTATGTGTCGGCGGCGGGGGGCATCTCTCTTGAAAAGGGAAAGCGCCTCCCCGGCTGTGTGCCGGAGCGGCGCTTTGTAATGTTTTCTCAAAAAACCATAGGCGGCGGGAATCCCGTATTACGACTTGCCTAACATTGTGAACTTTCGCGCGTACTTTCCCGCGCTGATAATGTAGACGCCCTGCGTGAGAGGCACGCTGCAAAGCCACACTTCGCCCTCTATCTTGCGGGAGAAGACGAGCTTGCCCACGATGTTGTATATTCTGAAAATACCGCCGTCGCAGTCAAGCACGCGGAAGTTGGCTTTGCCGTCCTTTTCTTCCACCTCAATCTGCCGTTCGCTGAGAGCCTCCAACTGTTCGTAGTAGCTCTTCGCCGAAAGCTCCTCAGTGCTGCTTGCCGCTTTCACCTTTTGCGCAGTGACCGGCTCGCCAGCGAAAGCAGCTGCGGGCGCAGTGGCAAAGGCTGCCGCCAAAAGGAAAGTATGTAGTAAAACTTTTTTCATAGGCTTGTGCGTTTTGCGGAATAGCCTGCGCGGCTTTCCGCACTTATCACGCTGCAAATATAGCGTGCGTCGTGCCAATGGCGTACATTGCGCGTGACTTTTTTACCCGCTAAGTCAAAGTTTTACTACTTTTGCCGTCCAAAGAGATAGTCACAAGCAGGGGTGTACGCGCACTTGCGCGTGCTGAGATTATACCCGCCGAACCTGCACCGGGCAATGCCGGCGAAGGGAGTCTTGGGCGCAACGACGCACGCGCGGCACGCGACGGAAGCGGCACTTTCGCGCGCCGGTCGCACCCCCACCACACAGACTGGAATGGTACCTGTACAATTCATCACACACGAGACGGCCGGGCTGTCCTACGAGCAGTCGGCCATGCTCGCGCTCGAGGGCGGCTGCCGCTGGGTGCAGCTGCGCATGAAAGGGGCTTCGGACGAGGAAGCCGAACCCGTGGCGCGACGCTTGCGCGAGGCCTGCCGCGAGGCGGGGGCTACCTTTATCATAGACGACCGCGTGGAGCTGGCGAAAAAGGTGGAAGCCGACGGCGTGCACCTCGGCCGCGAGGACATGCCCGTGGAAGAGGCGCGTGAGACACTCGGCCACGGCTTTCTCATAGGCGGAACGGCCAACACCATTGACGACATACGCCGCCTGAAACGCGCCGGGGCCGACTACATCGGCTGCGGGCCGTTCCGTCATACGGAGACTAAGGCGAAGCTCGCGCCGCTGCTGGGCCTTGACGGATACCGCGCCATCATCGGGGCTATGCGCGCCGAGGGGCTGCGCATACCGCTCTGCGCCATTGGCGGCATAGAGCTGGCGGACGTGCCGGCGCTGCTCGAGGCCGGCGTGGACGGCATAGCGGTGAGCGGCGCGGTGATGCGTGCCGCCGACCCCGCCGCCACAATGAGGGCTTTCCTCGACGCGGACGCCAATCTCTGAAAGGGGCAAGCGGGGACGTGAGAAAAAATCCCCCGTCTGAGAAAGAAGAAAAACGCAACTACGATTATGGAAAACAACATGAAGATAAGCTACCCAAGCAGCGAGAAAGTGTACCTGCCGGGCAAGCTCTACCCGGAGCTGCGCGTGGCCATGCGTCGCGTAAAGCTCACGCCCACGGTGACCAAGGACGCCGAGGGGAAAAAGCATTTTTCTGAAAACGCGCCGGTAATGGTGTACGACACAAGCGGGCCTTACTCCGCCCCGGCCTTTGTGCCCGACCTCAAAAAGGGACTTCCGCGCCTGCGGGAGGAGTGGATAGAGAAGCGCGGCGGCGTGGAGCGGCTCAAAGACTTTTCCTCTGAGTACTGCCGCGAGCGCCTTGCCAACCACTCGCTTGACTCTCTGCGCTTCTCCCACAGCCACCTGCCGCTGCGCGCGCTTCCCGGCGCGGCGGTGACGCAGCTGGCTCTTGCACGCAAGGGCGTGGTGACGCCGGAGATGGAGTATGTGGCCATACGCGAGAACATGGACTGCGCCGCCTTGGGCATCGAGAGCCACATCACGCCCGAATTTGTGCGGGACGAAATTGCCGCCGGCCGTGCAGTCATCCCCGCCAACATCAACCACCCGGAGGCCGAGCCGATGATTATCGGACGCAACTTCCTCGTAAAGATAAACACCAACATAGGCAACTCCGCCACCACCTCCACCATTGAGGAGGAAGTGGAGAAAGCCGTATGGAGCTGCAAGTGGGGAGGCGACACCATCATGGACCTTTCCACGGGAAAGAACATACACGAGACGCGCGAGTGGATTGTGCGCAACAGCCCCGTGCCCGTAGGCACTGTGCCTATGTACCAGGCTATGGAGAAAGTGAAAGGGCGTGCTGAGGACCTCACTTGGGAGCTTTTCCGCGACACCTTGGTGGAGCAGTGCGAGCAAGGCGTGGACTATTTCACGATACACTGCGGCATACGCCGGAAAAACATCCATCTGGCCCAGGGCCGTATGACGGGCATGGTGAGCCGCGGCGGAAGCATCATCTCGGAGTGGTGTATGAAGCACGACCGCGAGAGTTTTCTCTACGAGCACTTTGACGACATCTGCGACCTCCTTGCCCAGTACGACGTGGCGGTTTCGCTGGGCGACGGCCTGCGTCCCGGCTCCATCTTCGACGCCAACGACAAGGCGCAGTTTGCCGAACTCGACACGATGGGCGAACTTGTCACGCGCGCTTGGGACAAGGGCGTGCAGGCTTTCATAGAAGGACCGGGACACGTGCCCTTGCACAAAATTCCGGAGAACATGGAACGCCAGATTCGCAACTGCCACAACGCGCCGTTCTATACCCTCGGCCCGCTCGTCACGGACATTGCGCCGGGCTACGACCATATCACCTCCGCTATCGGCGCGGCCAACATCGCGGCTCTCGGCACGGCGATGCTCTGCTACGTCACGCCGAAGGAGCACCTCGCGCTCCCGCAGCGCGAGGACGTGCGCACGGGCGTGGTGACGTACAAGATAGCGGCGCACGCAGCCGACCTCGCCAAGGGCCATCCCGGGGCGCAGGTGCGCGACAACGCGCTCTCGAAAGCGCGTTACGAGTTCCGCTGGAAGGATCAGTTCAACCTGAGCCTCGACCCCGAGCTCGCCACGGAGTACTATAAGGCGGCGCACTACGAAAACGGGGAGTTCTGCACCATGTGCGGGCCCAATTTCTGCGCCATGCGCATCTCGCACCGCCTGGACAAGTGCTCGGACTGACAAGGCGCAAAGGCGCTCTGCCCCTCCCAAGAGTTGCCCGTCCCGAGCCGCCCGCAAGCGGCACAGACATATAATACAGGAGTATTGCTGTCCGGTAAGTTTTCTGCCGGACAGCAATTTTTTTGAGACAAAACGCCTTGCCGTCCACAGCCCGAATATCGTGCAAAACGCACACCCCTTTGGAGCACTTTCCCGCCCGCCTCGCGATAACAAACTTTATGAATTTTTAAGTCGAAAGCCGCTTCCGGCAGAGACGAAAACGGACTTACGGACGCGCGAAAGGCACTTTCCAGGCACGGGAATAGGCTCTGTAGCGACGGGAATACTTGGAGTTTTTCCTACATGTACATACCGGCGGCGCTACATGTACATATAGAAGCCGCATAACGTGCTGATAATCAACATAGCAATAAAGAGAACAGACACGTCTCCGCGTCTGCCCTCTTTACAGATACAAAGATACAAAATTTTCAAGCGTTTTGCAAGCAGCTTTCTCCGGAGTGTTAAAATGCAAAGCGCGTTTTCGGCCGTCAAAAGCCGATGTCGTGAAAGAGAAAATCCGTTTGCGGAAGGAGTCCGTCGTGTCAAGAAATTTCTTCCGCCGCCCTTCCCTTCACACGAAAGAAGCGGCCGCGCCATACAAGCGCAGCCGCTTCTTTTGTATCGTAACGCGACGGGCAGAAGCCGCCGTTTTCGTCCGCCCAAAACGATGGGCGACGGCAGGGCTTATTTCAGTTTTTCCTCAAAGAAAGAGCTGATGGTGCGGAAGAGGTGCAGACGCGTGCCGCCGCCGTAGATGCTGTGGTTGCGGTTGGTGTAAATCTGCTGGCGGAAGGTCTTCCCCGCCTGCACGTAGGCTTCGCTCACCTCGGCAAAGTTGCGGAAATGGACGTTGTCGTCCGCCGTGCCGTGTATCAGCAAGAGGTCGCCGCTCAGAGCCGAGGCACGCTGGATGGGGTTCACGGCATAGCCCTCGGGGTTCTCTGCGGGCGTGCGCATATAACGCTCCGTGTAGACGGTGTCGTAGTACTTCCAGTTGCTGGGCGCGGCGACAGCCACACCGGCGCGGAAGACGGGACGGCCCTCGCTCATGGACATCAGCGTATTGAAGCCGCCGAAGCTCCAGCCCCATATAGCCACGCGCGAGGCGTCTACGTAGGGCAGCGAGCCAAGGTATTTGGCAGCCTCCACCTGGTCTTCCGACTCCTTCTCGCCAAGGCGCAGGTAGGTGCACTTCTCAAAGTCAGCGCCGCGTCCGCCCGTGCCGCGCCCGTCGACGCAGGCGAAGATGAAGCCGCGCGAGGCCATGTAGCTCTCATACACCGCTCCGGGGAAGAAGCCCAAGCCCCAAGAGTCTTTCACCTCCTGAGAGCCGGGACCGGAGTACTGGTACATGATGACGGGGTACTTGCGCGAAGGGTCGAAGTCGCGCGGCTTCACCATCCAGCCGTTGAGCGTCACGCCGGCGGGGGTGGTGAAGGTGAAAAACTCCTTTGTGCCCGACACGGCAGCCACGCGCTCGCGCAGGGAAGCATTGTCGACAAGCGTGCAAAGCTTCTTTCCGTCCGTGGCCTGGCAGAGCGTGATGACGGGCGGGCAGGAGGCGGAGGAGTGGATATTGAGGAAATACTTCATAGAGGTGGAGAAAGTGGCGTTGTCCGTACCTTTCTCCAAGGAAAGGCAGCGTGTCTTGCCACTCTTGTCGACAGAGTACACCTCGCGGCGGAGCGGGCTTTCGCCGTGCGCCCCGTAGAAAAATTTGCCCGTGGCCGCGTCGTAGCCGTAGAAGTCCGTCACGTCAAAGTCGCCCTTCGTGACCTGACGCTCCAGCTTGCCCGCAAGCGTGTACCAGTAGAGGTGGCGGTAGCCGCTGCGGTCGGAGACGTAGCCAAAGTGGTCGCCGTAGAATTTCAGGCTTCCGTACGCCTCGTCGGGGATATACTTGTCCGTCTCCTCACGCACGCAGAGCTGGCACTCGGTGCTGCGGGGATTGGCCATATATATGTCCATGCGGTTTTGCCGACGGTTGAGCGTCACGACGGCAAGCCGCGCGGGGTCGGAAGTGAAGTGTATGCGCGGAATGTAGCCGTCGCTGTCCAAAGGCACTTTGAGCGTGCGCGTCACGCGGTTTTTGATGTCGAAGGTAAGCACGCTCACGTCGCTGTTCTTAGCCCCGGCGACAGGGTACTTGTAGTTGTACGCTCCGGGATAGGCGTCGTTTTCCTCAAGCGCGGGCGCGGCTCCCTTGAACTCTTGGATGGAGTACACGGGCACGCGGCTCTCGTCGTAGCGAACCCACGCCAGCATCTGGCTGTCGGAGGAAAAGTCGAAAGAGCGGCTGGTGGCAAACTCTTCCTCGTTGACCCAGTCGGGCAGGCCGTTGATGACGGAGTTGAACTTGCCGTCGCGCGTCACCTGCGTCTCTGCGTTGTCAAAGAGAAGCTTTACGAGGAAGAGGTTGCCGCCGCGCACGAAGGCCACCACGTTGCCGTCGGGCGAGAAGAGCGGAGCCTGCTGCGGCCCGCCGTCGGAGAGCGGGGTGTACTTGCGGGTGCGCACGTCGTATATATAAAAGACGGCGGTGTAGGAGCGGCGGTATATGGGCTTCGTCTCTGTGCGGAGCAAGATGCGGCTTTCGTCAGGCGACATAATGTAGCCGTCGATGCGCTCGAGCTTTTTGTCGCCGCGCGCCGTGGCGCAGTCGAAGAGCGTCTCCGTCTCCTTTCCGTCCTTGAAAGAGCGGCGGACGATGCGCGTCGCGTCGTCGGAGAGCTGGCTGTAGCTTTCGCCGTCGCGCAACGGGTTTACCCCGTAGACGTACTGGGGGTTGTATTTGCCCGACGTGATGTCTTCGAGCGTAAGGCTTTCCGTCTGCGCTTGGGCGCGGAGTTCGTCCCCGCTCTGCCCTGCGAAGCCGGCGAAGAGCGCGGCGACGAGCAAGAGTATGCGTTTCATCTGTCTGTGTGTGTTTGTCTTGATTTGAAAAAAATAGGAACCGAGGCATACGAGCCAAGCGGAAAAAGCGCAAAGGGCAGACTAAGCGTCCGCCCTTTGCGGTATTATATCAGTGCGAAACGGCGCAAGGCTTCCCCCACCCCGTCCTCGTCGGCGGGAAGCGTGACGTAGTCGGCAGCCGCCTTAACGGCGGCGGAGGCATTGCCCATCGCCACGCCCACTGCGGTATGGCGCAGC
This sequence comes from uncultured Oscillospiraceae bacterium, assembly GCA_963625935.1. Classification (GTDB taxonomy): domain Bacteria; phylum Bacteroidota; class Bacteroidia; order Bacteroidales; family Bacteroidaceae; genus Alloprevotella. The sequence continues at coordinate 49,450 of CAVFVD010000001.1, forward strand.
ATGGCGACATCGTTGTCGCCGTCGCCGAAAGCCATCGTCTCGGAAAGGGAAATGCCGAAGTGGGCTATCATGCGGTCGATGCCTGCGGCTTTGCTGCCGCCGCAGGGGATGATGTCCGTAAAGAGCGGGCACCAGCGCGTGGGCTCACAACCGCGCAAAGCGTCGCCGAAGACTCCGCTGCGCTCCTGCTCGTCCGGGGTAAAGAACCCCATCAGCTGCACCACCTCTTTGCCCCGAGCCTCAGCAATGGGGCGCACGGGGATGGCGGTGATGTTGAGCAAGGCGGCGGCTTCCTCGACAAGCGGATTTACACCCGTGATGAAGGTGTCGCCGTCCGCCGGGACAACAACGAAGGGTATCTTCGTCCGCTCTATGAACGCCTCCAGGCGCTGCATATCGTCCACCGGAATGGGGCGGCAGTAGAGCACGGTTTTGCGGTCGCCCGCCACGCACATGCCACCGTTCACCGTCACATAGCCGTCAAAAGGCGTGTCGGCGACGTTTTTCGTCCAACTGAGGTGGCGGCCCGTGGCGATGAACGTGCGCACGCCGCCCGCCCGCAACGCCGCAAGTGCGGCACGCGTGCCTTCGGGTATGCCCTTTGCGCGGAACGGCACGAGCGTCCCATCTATGTCGAAGAATACAGCCTTAGTCCGCGCCGCCCCGGACGGGACAGCGCGGGAAAGAGGTTCGGGGTTAGAGCTCAAGGTCGCCATCGTGTATCTCGTGCCAAGGCAGCCCCTGCTTGTTAAGTTCGTCCATAAAGGGATCGGGGTCAAACTCCTCGACATTCCATACGCCCGGACGCTTCCAAAGCCCGAGCATGAACATCCTCGCGCCTATGCAAGCCGGCACGCCCGTAGTGTAGCTCACGCCCTGCATGCCGGTCTCTTCGTAAGCGGCGCGGTGCGAGCAGTTGTTGTATACATAATAGGTGTGCTCCTTGCCGTCCTTGATGCCACGGATGCGGCAGCCGATGCTGGTTTCGCCCTCATAGTTCTCGCCAAGCTCCTGCGGATTGGGCAGGACGGCTTTGAGGAACTGAAGCGGAACGATCTCCTTGCCCTCATAATTGATGGGCTTGATGGAGGCCATACCTATGTTCTGAATCACACGCAGGTGGGTGAGATACTCCTGCCCAAAGGTCATCCAGAAACGGGCGCGGCGGATGGTGGGATAGTTTTTCACAAGGCTCTCTATCTCCTCGTGGTGGAGGAGGTAGCTCTCACGCGCCCCGATGCCGGGATAGGTGAGCGGCTTGTGTATCTCAAGCGGCTCGGTCTCTACCCACTTGCCGTCCTGCCAATAGAGACCCTTCTGCGTAATCTCGCGAATGTTGATCTCAGGATTGAAGTTGGTGGCAAAGGCCTTATGGTGGTCGCCCGCGTTACAGTCGACGATGTCAAGGTACTGTATCTCGTCGAAATGGTGCTTGGCGGCGTAGGCCGTGTAAATGCTCGTCACGCCCGGGTCGAAGCCGCAGCCGAGGATGGCGGTAAGACCGGCTTTCTCAAAGCGGTCCTTGTACGCCCACTGCCAGGAGTACTCGAAGTGGGCCTCGTCCTTGGGCTCATAGTTTGCCGTGTCGAGGTAAGAGCAGCCGCACTGCAGGCAGGCCTCCATAATGGTGAGGTCCTGATAGGGCAAGGCGAGGTTCATCACAAGGTCGGGGCGGAAGCTCTCAAACAGCTTCACGAGCTGCTCCACGCTGTCAGCGTCGACTTGCGCCGTCTTGATGTCGTCGCGCCCTATGGCCCGCACAATGGCGTCGCACTTTGACTTCGTGCGGCTGGCTATCATAATCTCGTCAAACACGTCAGCGTTTTTCGCCACCTTGTGGGCGGCCACGGTAGCCACGCCGCCGGCTCCGATGATGAGTACTTTTCCCATTCTGTCTGTATGTCGTTGTGTTTATGTCTGTATGTCGTTGCGCTAATGCCTAAATTTTGCTGGGCTTATACCTGCATGTCGTGGCGTTTATGTCTAAATGCCGCTGCGTTTATGCCTGTACGTCGTTGCGCTTATGTCTGTCTTTTACGTTTGGCACACTTTCTCGCTTGGCACGAAGCTATTCTCCCTGCCAAGCGACAGCGTCACCCTCCGCACGCTCAGCGCATGCGCAGCTTGCGCCAGGTTTCGCGCCCGTCCTGCGACGCGCCCGGCATGCGGTAGCTTATTTCCATGTCGCCCTTGTCGTTGAAGCTGTAGCTCACGGTCACGGCGAAGGGGCCGTTGTCACCGTCTCCGTAAGCGGAGCGGCGCACATGCTCGACATAGGTAGAGTCGTCCTTTACCGTATACTTGCCTTTGCTCGTCAAGACACTGCGGCCCGTTTTGTCGGCGATGTAGAAGATGCAGAAGTCGCCGCCTTTCTCCAGCACTTTCCATACGGGCAGCGTCATTTCGTGCCCGTCTTCCTTGCTCTTCTCCACAAGCTGCCACACGCCGTGCAGCTTGTCCTTCTTCTTGGGCTCGTCGGCCCGCGCGCCCACGCATATCAGCAGCGTGAGCAGAAACAGCAGTTTTCTCATAGCCTCAAAAGGTTAGCGCCCCGCGTGCCGCCACCGTCCCGTCCGCTTGCTTGCGTATCTCGAAAAGATGCCGGTTGGGGTTCTTGTTATCCGTGTCGTGAAAAATGTCAAGCAGCTCGCCGCAATAGGTCTCGGCGCAATAGGCCATTTCCACGCGCCGCACCGGACGTGCCTTAATGTCGTCGGCAGGGAAGCGGTCGAGCAGCATCTCGATGTACCGTATCGAATTGACGTGGCCGTTTATGTCCAAGTCGGTAAACGCGGCCGTGTGCGTGGCGACCGGCTCCGCGCTTTTCAGGCGTATGCGCCCGAGCCCGGCAATAGGACTTGGCTTCTCCGGCACAAGGGCGGAAGTGAAGCCGCCGCCGGGAAGATGCTTCAAGTCGGCGGGCTGCCGGCTCTCGGTGTCTATCAGCGCCCAAATGCTCGTGGCGTGTCCGTAGGGAGTGCCGTCCGGCCGCGTCACGCTGAAATGGCGGTCGGTGAACTGGCGGTACACTTTGTCCACCCAAGTGCTCACGGCGAAGCGCTCGCCCGTGCGGGGCATCGACTCCATCTCTATGACAAGCCGCGAAAGCACCCACGCGTGGTGGTGCGCAATCATCTGCGTGTAGCCAAAGCCGTGGTCGCCAGCATGCGCGGAGGCGCACTGCAGCAAAAGGTTTCCGAGGTGTCCCCAAGAGAGGTTGCCGCAATAGTCCTCCGTGAAAGGCTCCACGGCGTATGTGTTTATGCCGATATTCTCGTTCATCCGTTCTTTCTTCCCGCACGCGGCACGCGCCGCGATACGTTTTGCTCCTTGCAAAAATAGCGCAAAAAGTTTGCTTGCGGGGCGCGGCAGGCGTTTTTACACACAAAAGACCCGCAGGACGTGTCCCACGGGTCTCAGTGTTTCTCGTTGTTGTAGCGAGTCGCAGTTTCTGCGAGCCTCAAATGTGATTAGGCGTTGGGCTCAGCAGCGGTCGTGTCAGCTGCGGTGGTGTCAGCAGCAGCCGTGTCAGCAGCGAGGCTGTCGGAAGCGCTGTCAACAACTGCGCTGTCAGCGAGGCTGTCAGCAGCAGCAGCGTCAGAAGTCTTGTTACCGCAGGATGCGAAAGAGATAGCTGCGAAAGCTACGAACATGAAAACCAACTTTTTCATTTTGTTCTTTGATTTTTAGTAAAACAATATTGCTTTTAAAACGCCGCAAAGGTAGGCGCTTTTCCCTACCGCCCAAACACGGACCTCTTTTTTTTGGACTTTTTTCCAAAAACTTTAACGAGAAGAAGACAATCACCGCTTAAACGAAACACGCGGCTTACAAAATGTGGGCTTAGCAATAGGCGCAGGCGGAAAAGGCTTTGGCGGAATTGATTAACTTTGCACACCGTACGGGCGCGGGGCGCGGACATTGGGGCGCGGGGCGCGGACGTCTGGACGCGGGAAGCGGCTGCCAAAGACGCGCGGACAAGAAAAACCCAAGCAAGACACACATACGCAGACCATGCCCCATTCCACGGCGCATCTGTCACACACGCACAGCGCATCCGTTATACACTCACGACACACCTATTATATATAATGTGTAGCATCTCCTTTCCCGGCCACCCGAAAGCCGTCTATCACACACTTGGCTGCAAGCTAAACTTCGCCGAGACCTCATCCCTGCGCGACTTGCTGGAAAAGCAGGGCGTGGAGACCGCCGGCAAGGGGGAGCAGGCCGATATCTGCATCGTCAACACGTGCAGCGTGACGGACGTGGCCGACCACAAGTGCCGCCAGGCTATTCACCGCCTGACGCGCGAGCATCCCGGCGCGCTGGTGGTTGTTATGGGCTGCTACGCGCAGCTTAAAACGGAGGAGATAGCCCGTTTTGAGGGCGTGGACATCGTGTTGGGAATGGAGCAGAAAGGCGAGGTGGCGCGGCACATAAGCGAACGCCTGGCGCAGAAACGCGCCTTGGAGGACGGAGAAGCCTGCCACGTGGCCATCAGCGTGCCGACGCGGGAGATACGCACCTTTGTGCCGTCCTGCTCGCGCGGCGACCGCACGCGCTACTTCCTTAAAGTGCAGGACGGGTGTAACTACTACTGCACCTACTGCACCATCCCCATCGCCCGCGGCCGCTCGCGCAACGGCTCCATAGCGTCGCTCGTGGCGCAGGCCCGCCAAGTGGCCGACGAGGGAGGCAAGGAGATTGTGCTGACGGGGGTCAACACGGGCGACTTCGGGCGAAGCACGGGCGAGGACTTCCTTGGCCTTGTCCGCGAGCTAGACAAGGTGGAGGGTATAGCCCGTTACCGCATCTCGAGCATTGAACCCAATCTGCTCACAGACGAGATTATTGACTTCTGCGCCGGCTCGCGTGCCTTCATGCCGCATTTCCACATCCCGCTCCAGTCTGGCAGCGACGACGTGCTGCGTCTGATGCGCCGCCACTACGACACCGCGCTCTTTGCGCAAAAGATAGAGCGCGTCAAGAGCGTTATGCCCGATGCCTTCATCGGCGTGGACGTAATAGTGGGTATGCGCGGAGAGACGGAGGCAAACTTTGAAGAATCTTTGGGCTTTATCCGCTCCCTGCCGGTGTCGCAGCTGCACGTTTTCAGCTATAGCGAACGTCCGGGCACAAAAGCTCTTGAGATACCACTTGCCGTGACCCCTCAGGAGAAGCACGCGCGCAGCCAGCGCCTGCTTGCGCTCTCCGCCGAGAAACTTGCGGCGCACTACAACTCTTTCGTTGGCTCTACGCGCCCCGTGCTTTGGGAGCACGCCCCCGCCGGGCAGCCTATGCACGGCTTTACGGACAATTATATAAAGGTGCGGCAGAAGCCGGACAGCACCGCCGCCGACAACACGGTGACCTCCGTGCGCCTCGGCTCGCTGACCGAGGACGGCGAGGCTCTTTGGGAACTCTGACCCGCGCAAAGCCGCCCGACGCATTATATATATAAGGAGTGAGAGGCGGACTTCTATGAATGAAAGAAAAAACAACGAGCAAAGCATGATAGACTGCGGAGAAAAGACTGCCGTCGTTATTCTCAACTGGAACGGACGCGACATGATGCGCCGCTTTCTCCCGTCCGTCACGGCGCACAGCCCCGAGGGCGTGGTCATTGTGGCGGACAACGGCTCTACGGACGGCTCGCTCGAAATGCTCGAGCGCGAGTTTCCCGCTGTCAAGCGGCTTGCCCTGCCGCAGAACTACGGTTTTGCCGAAGGCTACAACCAAGCCCTTGCGCAGGTATCCGCGCCCTACTTCGTTCTTCTCAACAGCGACGTGGAGACACCCGCCGACTGGCTCGCGCCGCTCTTGGCTTATATGGAGAGCCACCCCGACACGGCGGCCTGCCAGCCCAAGCTGCTGAGCGAGAGCCGCCGCGACCATTTCGAATACGCCGGGGCCTCGGGCGGCTTCCTCGACCGCTACGGCTACCCTTACTGTCGCGGGCGCGTCTTCGATACGGTGGAGCGCGACGAGGGGCAGTACGACACGCCCTGCGACGTGCTTTGGGCTTCGGGAGCAGCACTTATGGTGCGTGCGGCCGATTGGCGCGAGAGCGGCGGACTTGACGGACGCTTCTTCGCCCATATGGAGGAGATCGACCTCTGTTGGCGGCTGCGTTGCCGCGGACGGCGTGTGGCGTGCGTGCCTCAGAGCAGCGTCTACCACGTCGGTGGCGGCACGCTTCCGGCGGGCAATCCGCGCAAGACGTTTCTCAATTTCCGCAACAACCTGCTGATGCTCTACAAAAACCTCCCCGAGGAGGAGCTGCGCCCCGTGATGCGCGTCCGCGCCCTGCTTGACGCGGTGGCGGCGGCTAAGTTCGCCCTTACGGGAAGCTGGGGCGAAGCGGCGGCAGTATGGCGTGCGCGGAAAGCCTACCGCATAATGCGCCCCGACCTTGCCGCCGACCGCGCCCGCAACCTTGCCCTCTCCCCCTCCGCCTGCCGCGACGTGCCGGAGCGCACGGACGAGAGTATGCTTATGCTATATTATATAAAAGGAAAGAAACGCTTCAGCGAAATAGCCGCCGGACGCTGAAAGCACATCACCGCAACCTATGACGGAAAACACCCTCGCCCCCGCCCTCTACCTTATCCCCGTGCTGCTCGGCGACACGCCGACGGAGCGCGTGCTGCCCGCGCACAACCGCGAGATTACGCTCGCCATCCGCCACTTTATCGTAGAGGAGGTGCGCACGGCTCGCCGCTTCCTGAAAAAACTCGACCGCGACATCGACATAGACAGCCTCACCTTCTACCCTATGGGCAAGCACGCCGACAAGGCACGCTTCTCCGAGTATCTCGCGCCCCTTCGAGCCGGAGAGCCAGTGGGCGTGCTGAGCGAGGCTGGCTGCCCCGCCGTTGCCGACCCCGGGGCGGACATTGTGGCGATAGCGCAGCGCGAGGGCCTGCGCGTCGTGCCGCTTGTAGGGCCCTCGTCCATCCTGCTCGCCGTGATGGCTTCGGGGTTCAGCGGACAAAGCTTCGCTTTCCACGGATATCTCCCCATCGCGCCCGCCGAGCGTGCCAAACGCCTTAAAGAGCTGGAGCAACGCTCCGCACGCGAGGGGCAGACACAGCTTTTCATCGAGACCCCGTACCGCAACGCCAAGCTCTTCGCTGACGTGTGCGCCGCCTGCTCGTCCCACACGCGCCTTTGCGTGGCGGCAGGACTGACCACCGACGCGGAGTGGGCGCACACGCACACCGTGGCCGAGTGGCGGCGCACCGGCCTGCCCGACTTGGGAAAGACGCCCGCCATCTTCGCCATCTACGCGGCGCGGTAAATATGCCGCCGGCAGACACGCACGCTATCCACACACACGCCCAACGCAAGCCAAGAGAAGACACACACCATGCCTGAAAACTCACTGAAAGAGAAAGCCGCCAACGGACTGCTTTGGGGCGGGGTGAGCAACGGAGCGCAACAGCTGCTCAACCTCGTCTTCGGCATTTTCCTCGCCCGCCTGCTCTCGCCGGCCGACTACGGCATGGTGGGCATGCTCACCATCTTCTCGCTCATAGCCACCACCTTGCAGGAAAGCGGCTTCATCTCCGCGCTCAACAGGCGGGAGCGCGTAACGCAGGAAGACTACAACGCCGTCTTCTGGTTCAACGTGCTTTGCAGCGTCACGGTCTACATTGTGCTTTACCTCTGCGCCCCGCTCATAGCAGCGTGGTTCAGGCAGCCGGTGCTTACGCCGCTGGGGCGCGTGGTGTTTCTAAGCTTCGTCATCTCCTCTTTCGCCACCACGCCCCGCGCTTGGCTTTTCCGCAACATGCGCGTGAAAGAGACCGCCATCATCACGCTCGCCGCCCTCGTGTGTTCGGGAGTGACCGGCGTGGCGCTCGCATGGTGCGGCTTCGCCTACTGGGGCATCGCCGTGCAGAACCTCACCTACTGCCTCGCCATCACGCTCGGCAGCTGGTACGCCTCGCCGTGGCGGCCCTCGCGGCACATCGACCTGCGCCCGCTGCGCGGCATGATAGGGTTCAGCTCGCGCCTGCTCGCCACCAACATCTTCACGCACATCAACAACAACCTCTTCTCCGTCTTCTTTGGCCGCCTCTACGGGGAGCGCATGGTGGGGTACTACAACCAGGCCAACAAATGGACGGGCATGGGATACAACACGCTGACGGGCATGGTGTGGAGCGTGACACAGCCGCTCTTCGCCCGCCTTTCCTACGCCGAGGAGCCCGAACGCCTGCGCCGCGCCTTCCGCAAGATGCTGCGCTTCACGGCCTTCCTCTCCTGCCCCGCCCTCTTCGGTCTGGCGCTCGTCGCCCCGGAGTTTATCACTATATCCATAACCTCCAAGTGGCTGCCCTCGGCGCGGCTCATGCAGCTGCTGTGCGCAGGCGGCGCTTTCATGCCGGTGGCCTCGCTTTACGCCAACTTTGTCATCAGTCTGGGGCGGAGCGGCGTATTCATGCGCAACACCGTGTGGCTCTGCCTCGTGCAGCTCGCCCTGCTCCTCGCGCTCCACACGCTCGGGGTGCAGGCTATGGTCATTGGCTACGTGACGGCCAACACGCTGTGGCTCTTCGTGTGGCACGCCTCGGTGCGCCGCCTCATAGGCCTGCGGCTGTGGCACGCACTCGCCGATGTGCTGCCGTTCGCCGCCCTCGCCGCAGTGGCCATGGCGGCGGGCTGGGGCGCGGCACAGCTCTGCGGCGAAAGCATCTACCTGCGCTTTGCGGCGAAAGTGGTTGTCGCCGCCGCCGCGTATACGCTCCTCCTGCGCCTTTTCGGGGCTGAAATTCTGAAAGAATGCCTTGGCTTCCTCCGCGCCAAACTGCCGAAGCGAAGGAGAAGAGGGACAGACAAAGCATAAGCACTTTAAACACATATATAACTATGAGAAAAATCTTTTTTACGCTGCTTGCACTATTCTTCGCAAGCGCGTCTATGAACGCTCAAATTTTGAGAGCAGACGAGCTCGAAAAGTATGCCAAAGAGAAGTATGGAGAAAAATGGGTAGACGCTGCAACAAACCTCGCCTCCCAACTAACCCTTGACAAGAACAACGCCATCACCTACGTGCAGGTGATTCCCGCCGAGGGTAAAACGAAAGAGCAGCTGTACGTTACGCTCAATTACTGGTTCACCGCTACTTTCAACGATGCAAACTCCGTCATCAAGCTCAACGACAAAGAGCTTGGCACTATCATTGCCGAAGGCTGCGTCTCTGACATAGCCCAGCACACCGGCGGCTCCAACAGTTACCAGGTAAGTATAAACCCCGTCATCAAATGCGACATTAAGGACGGAAAAGTTAGGGTTACCTACACCGTGCCCTTCTATAAAGTCGTACGAATGGCAGGCGGCGGTTGGGTCGGCGCGTTTGGCGGAGGGAAAACACCCCCTACACGATTCGACGAGAAATGGACTCTGGACCAATGCTTCCCCTTTGCCGAGAAAGACTCACACAAGAAAACTTCCAGCAAAGCCCTTGTCATGGCACACGCATACTCGAATGTGGTTATGGACAAGATTGAGGAATGCATCAAAAACGGTCTCTACGGAGACAGCAACGATGACTGGTAACCAGCCCGCTTGACACGCCGGAGAAGAGTTTGGCATATTACAACGCAAAAGCCGACTTTCCCCATCCCTCACACCCGCAGACGAGGCTGCGCCCCGCACATGCGCGAGTGAGGGCTTTTTCTGTACTCCCAGCCCCTGCTCCGCGCCGCCGCGCGTGCTGTTTTTAGGAAATAAAAACATTTTTCCTTACCTTTGCACCGCTTTTTCACGTTCTTTTCCCATTCGCCGGGCGAGGGGGAAAGAACGTTTGCGTAAGGATACGCGCCACACAGAAACCCAAACACCGACTTCGGAATGACATTCCCCCATTTCACCCCGCGGCTCGTCACTGAGCTGCGCCACTACAGCAAGGAGAAATTCGCCGCCGACCTCATGGCGGGCCTCATCGTGGGCATCGTGGCTCTGCCGCTTGCCATAGCCTTCGGCATAGCCTCGGGCGTGTCGCCCTCGCAGGGCATCCTCACCGCCATCATTGGCGGCTTCATCGTCTCCGCCCTGGGCGGCAGCCGCGTGCAGATTGGCGGCCCCACGGGCGCCTTCATCGTCATCATCTACGGCATAGTGAGCGACCCCTCGCTGGGCCTCCCGGGACTGATGATAGCCACGATGCTGGCGGGCGTCTTCCTCATACTGCTCGGCGTGTGCCGCCTCGGCACCATCATAAAGTTTATCCCCTACCCCATCGTAGTGGGCTTCACGAGCGGTATCGCCGTCACCATCTTCACCACGCAGATAAAAGACCTCCTGGGCCTTACCATCGAGGGCAAACTCCCGGGCGACTTCATAGAGAAATGGGGCGTGTACCTCCAGCACCTTGACACCATCGACCTCACGGCGACGGCGATAGGCGTGCTGAGCATCGCGGTCATCGCGCTCACGCCTAAGTTTTCAAAGAAAATACCCGGCTCGCTCGTGGCCATCATCGTGATGACCGTGGCGGCGTACTTCATCAACCGCTCCGGCGCGACGCACGTCACCACCATAGGCGACCAGTTTGGCGAAATAAAGGCCGCCATCCCCTCTCTGCAAGTGCCCGACATCACTTGGGAGGGACTGAAAGGACTCTTCCCCACGGCCATGGTGATAGCCGTGCTCGGCGCCATTGAGTCCCTGCTCTCCGCCACCGTGGCCGACGGCGTGTGCGGCGACCACCACAACTCCAACCAGGAGCTCATAGGACAGGGCGTGGCCAACCTCTGCACGCCGCTCTTCGGCGGCATCCCCTGCACGGGCGCCATAGCCCGCACGATGACCAACATCAACAACGGCGGGCGCACGCCCGTGGCGGGACTGGTGCACGCCCTCGTGCTGCTTGTCATATTCCTCGCCCTCATGCCCCTCGCCGCCTTCATCCCCATGGCGTGCCTTGCCGGCGTGCTGGTTGTGGTTTCGTACAACATGAGCGGCTGGCGCACCTTCTGGCAGCTGCGCAAAAATCCGAAGAGCGACGTGATTGTGCTTTGCATGACCTTTCTCCTCACCGTGGTCTTCGACCTCACCGTGGCCATCGAGGTTGGTCTGCTTGTGGCGTGCCTCCTCTTCATGCGCCGCATGGCTGAAACCACGCAGATAAAAGTCATCGCCGACGAGATAGACCCCAACGAGGACACCGACGCCCAGCTGCACGAGGAGCATCTGCTCATCCCCGCCGGCGTGGAGGTGTACGAAATCAACGGGCCTTACTTCTTTGGCATAGCCAACAAGTTTGAGGAGTTGATGACCGCCCTGGAGGACCACCCGCAAGTGCGCGTCATACGCATGCGCAAAGTGCCCTTCATCGACTCCACGGGCATACACAACCTGCAGAACCTTTGCGAGATGAGCCACCGCGAGGGTACGCACATCGTACTCTCTGGCGTGACACCCAACGTCTACAACGTGCTCGAGCACAACGGTTTCTGCGAGCTGCTTGGCAAAGACCACATCTGCCCCAACATCAACGTGGCGCTCGACCGCGCCGCTGAGCTTGTGCGCAGGCTTGCCAAGGAGACGAATAAATAGCGAATAATTATGCATACGGGCGTTTTAACATAGTTTGGAAACGCTCCGAAAATTTCGTATCTTTGCATAGAGAAGAGAGGAAACGCAACGCCGCGTTCCCTCTCTTTTTCGCATTATTGATTGTCAACACATTACACGCCCGCGAGATGTACATATAGCGCCGCTGGCATGTACATCCCGGAAAAACTCCAAGTATCCCCGTCGCTCCGGGGCCTATTCCCGTCGCGAGAAGGCCTATATCTCTCGCCAGAGAGCCCGTCCGAGCGCCCAAAAAGCCGCTTTCGCTGCCTTAACGGAGGTTAAAAATGTTAATTCTTTCCCTCCTCAAAACGCATAAAAAAGCGGATAATTATGCAGAAAGCGCGTTTTTGCGCCAAAAAGGGGGCAGACAGCCGCGCGGGGAAAGAAACGGCGGCGGCGGCGCGTTATCGCCGTAAAGAAAAAATGCGTAATTTTGTACGCAATTAAAATCCCTGACCTTTATGACATCTGATTTTATTGCTGACAAAATCGTAATGGACGGCCTCACCTTTGACGACGTCCTCCTCGTACCCGCCTACTCCGAGGTTCTCCCCCGCACGGTGTCGCTCTCCACAAAGTTTTCGCGCAACATTGACCTGCAGATACCTTTCGTGACTGCGGCCATGGACACCGTGACAGAGGCTCCGATGGCCATCGCGATAGCACGCGAAGGCGGAATCGGCGTGATACACAAAAATATGAGCATAGAGGAGCAGGCACGCCAGGTTGCCATCGTGAAGCGCGCCGAGAACGGCATGATTTACGACCCCGTGACCATCAAGCGCTACAAGACCGTGCGCGACGCGCTTAGCCTGATGCACGAGTACCATATCGGCGGCATACCCGTGGTAGACGACGAGAGCCACCTCGTGGGCATCGTGACCAACCGCGACCTGCGCTTCGAGCGCGACCTCAATAAGCGCATCGACGAGGTTATGACGAGCGAAAACCTCGTCACTACCACGCAGCAGACCGACCTGCACAGCGCGGCGCAGATATTGCAGGAAAACAAAATTGAGAAGCTCCCCGTCGTGGACAAAGACGGCCGCCTCGTGGGACTCATCACTTACAAGGACATCACAAAGGCCAAGGACAAGCCTATGGCCTGCAAAGACAGCAAAGGACGCCTGCGCGTGGCAGCCGGCGTCGGCGTCACGGCCGACACGCTGCAGCGCATGGAAGCCCTGATACACGCCGGAGCCGACGCGATAGTAATCGACACGGCGCACGGACACTCAAAATACGTCATTGAAAAGCTCCGCGAGGCCAAGTCGAGCTTCACGGGCGTGGACATCGTAGTGGGCAACGTGGCCACCGGCGACGCCGCACGCACGCTCGCCGACGCAGGAGCCGACGCGGTAAAGGTGGGCATCGGCCCGGGCAGCATCTGCACCACCCGCGTGGTGGCAGGCGTGGGCGTGCCGCAGCTCTCTGCCGTGTACGACGTGGCCTGCGCCCTCAAAGGCACGGGCGTGCCCCTCATCGCTGACGGCGGCCTGCGCTACTCGGGCGACGTGGTGAAAGCCCTCGCCGCCGGCGGCTACAGCGTAATGATAGGCTCGCTCGTGGCAGGCACGGAGGAGAGCCCGGGCGAGACAATCATCTTCAACGGACGCAAGTTCAAGACCTACCGCGGCATGGGCTCGCTCGAAGCAATGGAGAACGGCTCGAAAGACCGCTACTTCCAGGGCGCAGTGAAAGACGTGAAGAAGCTTGTGCCGGAGGGCATCGCCGGCCGTGTGCCTTACAAGGGCTCCGTGCAGGAGGTGATATACCAGATGGTCGGCGGCCTGCGCTCGGGCATGGGATACTGCGGCGCAGACACCATAGAGCATCTGCACGACGCCAAGTTCACCCGCATCACCGGAGCGGGCGTGCTTGAAAGCCATCCGCACGACATCACCATCACCAGCGAGGCTCCCAACTACAGCCGCCCGGGCGAGTAACCAAGAGCCGGGACCCAACAACACCGACAACAACACACGAGGGCTGCGGAGCCCCACACGCCCCGCAGCCCCCGTTTTTCCATAAAAAGGGCTTGCGCCGGAAATGGCACAAAGCCCGTCCCCGAAGACAAGGGGAGCAACACCGCACACACGACAATGAGACAGAGCATACTGGCCTTCGCGCTGCTGCTGCCGGCCATTCCCGCCGCCGCACAAGGACAAGCCGACCCCGTGCTGATGACAGTAAACGGGAAAAGCGTGACACGCTCCGAGTTTGAGTACTCATACAACAAAAACGGGAACGTGGAGGGCGCCGTGGAGAAGAAAACCGTAGAGGAGTACGTCCCCATGTACGTCAACTACAAGCTCAAAGTGGCCGCCGCCGAGGCAGCCCGCCTTGACACGCTCTCAAGCTTCCGCGAGGAGTTCCGCACCTACCGCGACATGCAGCTCACACCGTACATGGTGGACACGGCGTACATAGACTCCGTGGCACACTCTATGTACGACGCCACGCTCAAAAGGCTCGACGGGCACGACCTCATACGCCCGGCGCACATCCTCATAGCCGTGAAGCAAAGCGCCACCGAAGCGGAGAAAAACGCAGCGAAAGCCACGGCCGACTCCATCTGCGCGGCACTGCGCGGAGGGGCTGACTTCGCCGACCTCGCCAAGCGGCTCTCCGCCGACAAGGGAAGCGGCGCAAACGGCGGGCAGCTCCCGCTCATAGGGCCGGGCTCCACGGTGAAAGAGTTTGAGGACGCGGCATACGCCCTCAAAGCCGGCGAGACATCCGAGCCGGTGCTTTCCCCCTTCGGCTATCACATCATACGCATGACCGAGCGCCATCCGCTCGCCCCCTACGCCGAGGTGAAAAGCGACATAGTGGCGCAGCTGAAACGTTACCGCAACATCGACGAGGCCTCGGCCGAGCACCGCATCAGCCAGATGGTGGCGCAAAGCGGAGGCAAACTCACGCGCGAGGCTGTGCTTGACAGCGTGATGCAAGCCCACATCGCCACCGACAGCTCCCTGCGCTACCTTATACAGGAGTACCACGACGGTCTGCTTCTCTACGAAGTGAGCAAACGCCAAGTATGGGACGTGGCCGCAGCCGACAGCGTGGGGCAAGAGCGTTGGTACAAGGCGCACAAAAAGCAGTACGCGTGGGACGAGCCGCGCTTCAAGGGCTACATATACCAGTGCAAGGACGCGAAGCTCGACAAGCGCGTGGCGAAAGTGTTGAAGAAAACCACGGAGGACACTTGGCGCAAGGACATCAAGCAGGCTTTCAACAAGGACTCGGTCACTGTGACCGTCACCGGACCGTATCTTTGCAAGCCGGGAGAGAATCCCTACATCGACCGCTACGCTTTCAAGAAGACCGACCGCAAAGCCGAGCCGCACAAGGGATACGCCACGGCTAACGTGTGCGGCAAGGTGATGAAGCAGCCCGCCTCCTACCTCGACGTGCGCCCGCAGGTGCTCGCCGACTACCAGGCCGACATGGAGAAGAAATGGGTGGACGCCCTGCACACACGCTTTGCCTACACCGTCAATGAGGCGGTGCTGCCCACGGTAAACAACCATTGACCCCGCACAAGCTGAATGAATAGACTGAAAAACTTGCTCGTCGCGCTGGCCTTGCTGCCCGCGGCGGCCGTCGCGCAGAAGCAGAACCTCGTCGACGGCATCATCTGGGTGGTGGGCAACGAGCCAATCCTCCTCTCCGACGTGGAGGAGGTAAGGCTTAGCAGCCAGCTCGAAGGCACACCAATCGACAACCCGCACTGCACCATCCCCGAGCAAATAGCCATAAACAAGCTCTTCCTCCACCAGGCCGAGCTGGACAGCGTAAAGGTGGACGAGAGCAACGTGATACGCTCCGCCGACGATTTCATAAACAGCTACATCCAGGCATACGGCTCGCGCGAGGCGGTAGAGAGCGCGGCGGGACGGAAAATATCGCAGATACGCGAGACGCGCAAGAAATTCGTCCGCGAGTCTATCATGGCCGAGCAGGTGCGCAGCAAGCTCACCTCGGGTGTCACAGCCACGCCGGCCGAGGTGCGCGAGTATTTCAAGAGCATGCCGGAGGACAGCCTCCCCTACGTACCTACGAAAGTGGAGGTGCAGATTATCACCACCGTGCCTAAGGTGGCACGCACCGAGGTAGAGCGCATCGAGGAGCGTCTGCGCGAGTTTGCCCGCCGCGTCAACAGCGGCGAGAGCGAATTCTCCACGCTGGCGAAATTTTACTCCGAAGACCCGGGCTCGGCACGCAACGGAGGCGAGCTCGGCTTTATGGGGCGCAATCAGCTTGTGCCGGAGTTCTCCGCTGTGGCTTTCGGTCTGAACGACACGAAAAAGGTGTCGAAAATAGTGCGCACGGAGTACGGCTTCCACATTATGCAGCTCATAGAAAAGCGCGGCGACAAAGTCAACGTGCGCCATATCCTGCTCAAGCCGCGCATAGAGGACAGCGAATACGCCGCCGACCTGTCGCGCCTGGACTCCATCGCCGACGACATCCGCGCAGGGAAATTCACCTTCGGCGCGGGCGCAGCGGCGCTCTCTGACGACAAAGACACGAAAAACAACAACGGCATCATGGCCAACCTTACGCAAGAAGGCGTAAGCTCGCGCTTCGAGATGAAGGACCTGCCGCAGGACGTGGCCAAAGTGGTAGACACGCTGCAGGTGGGGCAAGTCTCCCGCGCTTTCCGTATGCAGAACGCGAAAGGGCAGGAACTCTGCGCCATCGTGATGCTTAAAAGCCGCATCGACGGCCACCACGCGAGCATGACGGAAGACTTCCAGACGCTGCGCGACGTAGTGCTTGAGAAACGCCGCGCCGAGAAAGTGGAACAGTGGATTAAGGAGAAAATAAAGTCCACCTATGTGCGCATCGCCCCGGAGTGGCGCGACTGCTCGTACCACTACGACGGCTGGGTTAGGTGACCCTTTCCGGCGCGAAAACGCCGCCAGTAAAACCCCGCCCCAATACGCGGACAACGACACAAAGCAAGGCCGGACACCCGACAACGCCGCCCCACCCGACGACACCGCGCGGGCAAGGACCGGCACCGGGCATCCGGCCTTGCAAGCTTAAAGAAAAACAGAACGCAACCCATTCCCCAACCACCATGCGCCACAAGCACCTGCTGTACGCCCTGTTCCTCGCCCTCCCCGTTATGGCGGCAGTCACCGCGCCGCCGCAGCAGAAGAAAAAGAAGGCGGCCGAGGCGGAGCGCATCTACCTCATACACGCCGACAACATACGCTTCGACGCCACGCAAATGGACGGAGCGCAGCGGCTAAGCGGAAAAGTCGCTCTGAGACACGCCGGAATGACGATGCACTGCGACAGCGCGGTGCTGTATGACGAGTCGCAGACGTTTGACGCCTTTGGCCACGTGCACATAATACAGGGCGACACGCTTTCCCTTGACGGCGAGCGGCTGCACTACAACGGCGCGACGCAGGTGGCGGAGATGCGCCGCAGCGTGGTTATGAAACACCGCGGCCAGACGCTGCACACCGACAGCCTCAACTATGACCGCCTCTACAACGTGGGCTACTACTTCGACGGCGGACGCATGGTGGACAAAGACAGCCGGCTCACGTCCGACTGGGGAGAGTACCACACGGACACGCGAAAGGCCGTGTTCAACTACAACGTAGAGCTGACCAGCCCGCGCTTCCGCCTGCTGACCGACACGCTGCACTACGACACGCAGAGCAAGTGGGCAGAGGTGACGGGGCAAAGCAACATTTACACAGACAACGACCGCATTTACACCGAGCACGGCTTCTACAACACGGAGACCGAGCGCGTGCGCCTCTTCGAGGGGACAAAAGCCTTCGGGCGCGACCGCGTGATGGCGGGAGACACGGTTTACTACGACAAGCTTACGGGCGTGATGGAAGCCTTCGGCAACGTGTCGTGCGAGGATACCCGCAACAAGAACATCCTAACAAGCGACTACGCCTGGTATAACGAGAAGACGGGCGAAGCCTTAGCCACGAAGCGAGCCCTCGCACGCGACTACTCACGCGGAACGGACACGCTCTACGTGCACGGCGACACGCTGCGAATGTATACCTATAATATAGAGACGGACTCGGTCTACCGCGTGCTGCACGGCTACTTCCACGTGCGGGCTTACCGCAGCGACATGCAGGCAGTGGCAGACTCGCTGGTGTTCACCACGCAGGGCAACCGCCTCACGCTCTACCGCGACCCCATCGTATGGAGTGACGGGCGGCAGATAGTGGGCGAGGAGATAAACGTGTTTATGAACGACTCTACCATAGACTCCGCGCACGTAGACCGGCAGGCGCTGATGGTGGAACGGCTGGACTCGCTGCACTACAACCAAGTGGCGAGCCAGCGCATGCGCTCGTACTACGAAAACGGAGAGATGAGCGAAAACCGCGCCATAGGCAACGTGCGCGTGGTGAACTACCCGCTGGAGAAAGACAGCGCGATTGTGCAGCAAAACTATATTGAAACCTCGAAGGCGCGTATGTTCATGGCCGAGCGCAAGCTTCGCCGCATCTGGGCGCCCGCCGGGAAAGGCACGCTCTACCCTGCCGGCACCGCCCCGGCCGAGCGCACGCAGCTCGAAGGCTTTGCATGGTTTGACTACATACGCCCGACAGGGCCGGACGATGTCTTTGTGTGGCGGCCAAAACGGCGCGGCTCCGAACTGAAAGCCACCATCCGCCGGCAAGCCCCGCTGCAGAAGCTTTGACAAAAGACGCACTCCGTTTCCCAACCCTACGCATATTATATAATGTCCGACATCATACACTTGCTCCCCGACTCCGTCGCCAACCAGATAGCGGCGGGCGAGGTGATACAGCGGCCGGCCTCCGTGATAAAGGAGCTGGTGGAAAACGCGCTTGACGCCGGCGCCAAGCACATACAGGTGCTGGTGGAAAACGCCGGCAAGAGCCTCGTGCAGGTGATAGACGACGGGAAGGGCATGAGCGACACAGACGCGCGGCTTTCCTTTGAGCGGCACGCCACGTCCAAGATTACGCAGGCCACAGACCTTTTCGCCCTCCGCACAATGGGCTTCCGAGGCGAGGCACTCGCTTCCATAGCCGCCGTGGCACAGGTGGAGCTGCGCACGCGCCGCCCGGAGGACGAACTCGGCACGCGCCTCATCATCGAGGGCTCGCGGACGCTCTCGCAAGAGCCGGAGAGCTGCGCCGCGGGAGCCAACTTCGCCGTGAAGAACTTGTTTTTCAACATCCCCGCACGGCGCAAGTTTCTCAAGTCAAACCAGACGGAGCTGACCAACATTACCGCCGAGATGGAGCGCATCGCCTTGGCGCACCCCGACATCGCTTTCTCGCTCCGCTCGGAGGGCAACGTGATGATGGACCTCCCCGCCGGCAACTTCAAACAGCGCATCACCGCGCTCTTCGGCCCGAAGACGGGGGCGCAACTCGTCCCCGTGGAGGTGCGCACATCACTCGCCGAGATACAAGGCTTCACCGGCGTGCCCGCATCAGCAAGACGGAAAAACGCGCGCCAGTTTCTCTTCGTCAACGGCCGCTTCATGCGCCACCCCTACTTCGCCAAAGCCATCGTGACCGCCTACGAGCGGCTCATACCCGACGGCTACCAAGTGCCGTTCTTCATCTGCTTCAACGTAGACCCCGCGCGGATAGACGTCAACATACACCCGACGAAGACGGAAATAAAGTTTGAGGACGACGCGCCCATCTTCCAGATACTTCTCGCCGCCGTCCGCGAGGCTTTGGGCAAGTCGGGCGCGGTTCCGTCCATAGACTTCGACACCGAAGCCCGCCCCGACATACCTATATATAATAATGCGTCCGGCGAGGAGTTTGTCGCCCCGCCCACGATACACTTCAACGAGGGATACAACCCGTTCGCCCCCACAGCCGCCAACGGGAAAAGCGGCGCGGCAAACGGCGAAGAGCCGACGCAGCGGGGCGCAGCGGACGGCTTCGTATTCTCACGCATGGGAATGTCCCGCCCCGCCGCCGGCTGGCAAGAGGCATACAGCGGACTCGAAAGTTTCCCAGAGGGAGAAACAGAGAACTTCGGCACAGAGACCGGCAACCCGGCGACGCTCTTCCAAGCCCTGCCGCAAGCCGAGCAGGAAGCGTGGGGCAGCCAACACACCGCGCTGCTGCAATACCGCGGACAATACATCGTCTTCCCTGCCGATGGCGGACTCACCTTAGTCGACCAGCACCGCGCCCATACCCGCATACTCTACGAGCGCTACCTCCGCCAGGCCGAAAGCCACAAAGCCCCCTCGCAGCGGCTGCTCTTCCCTGAGATGCTTACGCTCTCGCCCGCCGAGAGCGCGGCACTCGAAGCGCTCGCCCCGCAGCTTGCCGCAATGGGCTTCGACATCTCGCCCCTCGGCGCAGGCAGCTACGCCGTCAACGCCACCCCCTCCGGCGCGGAAGGGCTCTCGCCCACCAGCCTCGTCACCTCCATCGTAGAGGAAGCGTCCGCGCACGGCGGACAAATAGAGGACGCAGACCCTGCCTCCGCGCTCAACCGACGCGTGGCGCAAGCCCTGGCTCGCAAAGTGGCGATGCCCGTGGGGCAATTCCTGAGCAAAGAAGACATGGGCCAGCTTCTCGACGAGCTGCACCGCTGCTCCGCCCCCGCCCTAACGCCCGACGGCCGCCCCACCTACGTCACAATAGCGCAGGAAAGCATCGAAAAGATGTTCTGACCAAGGGCAGAGCGAAGCCCGATAACGAACAAAACGCATTTTCCTTGTGCTTTTCACGGAAAAAAGCGGCAAGAAAGCCGAAAAAAGGGCGCAAGAAGGCACGATTCACGAATATTTTTCACATTTTAGGCTACAAAACCTATTGGATTAGATACCTTTGCACCCAAAAGGGTGGCGACGGGCAGACCCGTATACTACTACCTTATACCAAAAGCAAGACAAATTATTCATAGTTACATTCATTTTCAAGTCATGAGAAAGTTAATGATTGCACTCGCCTTTGCCGGCCTCACCGCCGCAACGGCTACTGCTCAGGACACCGTTGTCCCCAGCAAGAAGTACAGTGTAGCGACTAACTCGTTTTGGGCTAACTGGTTTGTAAGCGTAGGCTTCGAGGCCAATGGCTCTTACACCTCGCAGGAAAGCTGCTGCAACAAGAACCCGTTCAGCGTTGACCGCGGAACTCTGGGCTTCAACGTGGCAGTGGGCAAGTGGTTTACCCCGAGCATCGGTCTTCGCACGAAAGCTGACGCCCTTTGGCTCAAGCAGGTGAATACGCGCGACAGCCACCCCGCCTATAAGATGCTGAACGTACACGAGGACGTGATGTTCAACCTTTCCAACATGTTCTTCGGATATAACGAGAAGCGCGTGTGGAACTTCATCCCCTACTTCGGTCTCGGCTACATCCACAACTTCGACGCCAAGGATGGCGACATCTCCTATACTTTCGGTCTTCTCAACAACTTCCGCGTGAGCAAGCACGTGCAGATCTTCTTCGACGTATACGCTTCCGCATTTGAGGGCAGCCTTGACGATGACAATGTCAAGAACTGGAGCAAGCACGAGAAATACGCTCAGCGCCACTGGGACAAGTACGTTGGCGCAAGTGTCGGCGTTACTTACAACCTCGGCAAGTGCACTTGGGACAAGGTGCCCGACGTGAGCGCGCTGATGGCTATGAACAAGGAGCAGATGGACGCTCTCAACCAGTCTCTCAAAGAGCAGCAGGACGAGAACGCACGCCTCCGCGACATGCTGGCTAACCAGAAGCCCGCCGAGACCGTTGTCAAGAACGTGAAGGAGCTCGTAGGTACGACTTCCAGCGTATTCTTCAACATCAACTCCGACAAGGTGGCAAGCCGCAAGGACCTCGTTAACGTGAAGGAGCTCGCTGAGTACGCTAAGGCCAACAACGCCAAGCTCGTCGTTACGGGTTACGCTGACAGCAAGACGGGTTCGGCCGCTTACAACCAGGCTCTCTCCCAGAAGCGCGCTGACGCTGTGGTCAACGAGCTGGTTAAGATGGGCGTCAACCGCGACAACATCGTCACCGAGGCTAAGGGCGGCGTTGACAACCTCGCTCCGTTCTCTTACAACCGCCGTGCTACGGTTAAGGTTCAGTAAGCCACTCTGACACACAGAAAGCCTGCGCCGCCCAAGCGGCGATGCAGGCACTCTAAAAGCAATAAGCAGCATCCCCCTGCCCGGTCTGGGCAAGGGGATGCTTTTTTTGTACTACTCGCAACGAGAACAGAACCACTCTCACGCATTCAGACAAAACAATATTCAGAACACAAAGGGACAATAACCTAAAACCAACATATCAAAAAGCAAAGCGCCCAAGACCAATAGAGCAATCCAACAGCGCAGACAAAGCAAAAAGCCGTTCACGCTCCAAGGGTATGTGGGGGACACGGGAAGAAAAAGCCTAACGCAACACGCCCCATCAACCACAAAAAGAGAATATTACGAGATAAATAGGTACAACGCGCAAAAGTCATTCAGTAATTTGGAACCGATTTATTCAGTAATTTGTCGGCGTTCTGTTCAGTAATTTGTGAGCAATTTATTCAGTAATTTGTGAGCATTCCGTTCAGTAATTTGTGAGCGGGACGGAATGACAGCCCGCATTTTGCGTTTTTCTGCACTCCCGTTTGCCGCGTGACTCTTGCGAAAAAGGGGCAGAAAGAAGCGGGAATGACAGCCGTCCGCCCTCAAAAAGTGTTCTATTTTTCCTTTTTCGGAATGTGCACAAGTGTTAACGGCCTCTTGCAAACGGGCAGAAAATGTGTTATCTTTGTGTAGAGAAAAGAGAGGATATGCACCCCGTGCGTACCCTCTCTTTTGCAATACTGAATATCAGAGAGTTACGCACCGACTATATGTACATATAGCACCGCCGGGATGTACATATAGGAAAAACTCCAAGTATTCCCGTCGCTCCGGGGCCTATTTCCGTCGCGAGAAGTCCGCTTTTTGTGCCGCGAAAACGCTTTCGCGCAGCCACGGAGCTATGGTTTGTAGTTAAACTTACATAAAAATGCACCCTCAGAGCGGACGCCGGAAGTGTTCTATTTTTCCTCTTCTGGGCGGGACTTAGGCAACGGGGACAGACACACCTTTTTCGGGGGTAAAAAACTACGGACGTAGGGAGAATAAAACAACAACGCTCGGACGAAAAACCAATGAAGCGCAACGCGCCTCCGGTTTCCACTGCGCCGCAAAACTCGCAGTCCGCCCGCCTCCGCACACACGGGAGCTTAGTACAATATATAATAGGGAGGCACTATAATGTAGCCTTGCCAAGCATCGGTGCTATTTACGCCCATACTGTTTGAAAAGGGAAGAGCATAGCGGGCTGCGCGGCAGAGCGTGCAAGCTATTCGGGCGGGAAAGAACCCGAAAGACGATAAAAACGGAGGTTGCCCATAATTGATTACCTACGGTGCTAATTAATAGAGCCGCCCTATAATAAAAGCCGGCAAGCGCCGCACTTTGTTACGCGGGAAAATACTAACTTTGCAGCCGCTATGCGGAGTAGCGAGTTATGTCATATCAATTTGCCCAAGGCTGCCGAGGGCGGGCGCATAGAGTGCACGCTTGACGACGGCTTCTTCACCGCGCTCGCACAGAGCGAGATAGCGGGGGGCGACGTGCGTGCGTCCATAGACATACGCCGCGTCACCGAAGCCCGCTACAAAGTGGCGGTGCGGCTTGAAGGCAAAGTGTGCGTAGCCTGCGACCGCTGCCTTGACCCGCTTTGGCTCGACACGGAAGCGAGCGAAGAGCTGCAAGTCCTCGACACGAAAGCCGCCGACGAGTACGCCACGGACGACGGGGACTGCATTGAGGGCGACGCCCTTGACTTCGACCTCGCCTGGCCGCTTTACGAAGTGATAGAGACCTCGCTCCCGCTGCAACGCGCCCACGCCCCCGAAGACTGCAACCCCGACATGCTCGGACGCATATCGCGGGAAGCCGAAGAGGACGAGGACACCGACGGAGAGGCATAAGCCCCCGCAAGGCACGCACGCGCAGAAGCCGCAGAAAACCACGCGGAAGCTTCCGAAAGAAGCTCTGCCCGCCACGCCGGAAACGGCGACACTTGGAGCAGAGACGGAGAGACGGGCGGCGGAAAAGCCGCTGCGGCGCAAAGGAAGGCGGCTGCGCTGCGAAGAAGAGAGAAAATATAACATTCAAAAATACAAACAGAAATGGCACATCCTAAAAGAAGACAATCGAAGACCCGGACGCGCAAGCGCAGAACCCACGATAAGGCCGTAGCACCCACGTTGGCAATTTGCCCCAACTGCGGCGCTTGGCACATCTACCACACCGTATGCGGCACCTGCGGCTACTACCGCGGCAAGCTCGCCATCGAGAAGGGCACGGCTGAGTAAGCCGCGCTTCCGTCCCTTACGGGAAAAAGACATTTGAGCGGCTTGAGAGTTGCGGCCTAACCCGCGCCGGCCGACTTGCGCAGAGAAGCGGAAGCCGCCGGGAGTGCGGAAAACCGCCGCAACTCTCGGGTCGCATTTCTTTTAGGCACACAAGGGCGGAGAGAGACGGATGCGCCACCGCCAAGCCGGACGCCGGCGGGACACACCCGCGTCCGGACGCAGTAACGCCGCAAGCCCCGCCCCACGCACACAAAGAAAGAGAATAAAGACCCCAATGGAAAAGATAAACGCAGTAATCACCGGTGTAGGCGGTTACGTACCCGAATACGTACTCAACAACGACGAGCTCTCGCGAATGGTCGACACCAACGACGAGTGGATTATGACGCGCATCGGCATCAAGGAGCGCCGCATCCTCAACGAGGAAGGCCTCGGCACAAGCTACATGGCACGCAAAGCCGTAAAGCAGCTCCTTGAAAAGACCGGCACAGACCCGCAGGAGGTTGACTGCCTCATCGTCGCCACAACGACCCCCGACTACCACTTCCCCTCCACCTCCAGCATTGTCGTAGGGCGCACAGGCATGAAAAACGCCTTCTCCATCGACATGCAGGCGGCCTGCTGCGGCTTCCTCTTCGCCATGGACACGGCGGCGGGCATGATACAGAGCGGGCGCTACAAGAAAATCGTAGTGTGCGGGGCAGACAAGATGTCGTCCATAGTAGACTACTCCGACCGCGCCACCTGCCCCATCTTCGGCGACGGAGCGGCCGCCGTGCTCGTAGAGCCGACGACAGAGGACACGGGCTGGCAAGACAGCTACCTGCGCACGGACGGCAAGGGCCTGCCCTTCCTCTGCATGAAAGCGGGCGGCTCGGTTTGCAGCCCCTCCTACTTCACCATCGACCATAAGATGCACTACCTCCATCAGGAGGGGCGCACGGTCTTCAAGTTTGCCGTAACCAACATGAGCGACGCCTGCGCCCTCATCGCCGAGCGCAACGGACTGAACAAGGACAACATCGCTTGGGTAGTGCCCCATCAGGCAAACGTGCGCATCATTGAGGCCGTGGCACACCGCCTCGAGCTGCCGATGGACAAGGTGATGCTGAACATACAACGGTACGGCAACACCTCCGCCGGCACGCTGCCCCTCGCCCTCTGGGACTATGAGAAGCAGCTGCACAAGGGCGACAACGTGATACTCACCGCCTTCGGCGCAGGCTTCACCTGGGGCGCAGCCTACCTGAAGTGGGGCTACGACACAGCCAAGTAAAAACACGCAAGGCACGACACAACCACACCGTGACAGCGCCGCCCGCGCCGCCGCGCAGCCAGCCCGGCAAAGGGCTAAGGCAGGGCGAGGCGGAAGACCGGGGCAACGCCGTCGCGGCGTGGCTGTTTAAGAAAAAACGCCGGAGACACGCAAGCCGCAAAACGGCTGACGCGCCCGAGACAGAAGCACAAAGAAAAGAGAAAGCAAACGACACAATGCACAAAGCAGGCTTCGTGAACATAGTGGGCAACCCCAACGTGGGAAAGTCCACACTGATGAACCTCCTCGTCGGGGAGCGCGTGTCCATCGCCACGTTCAAGGCGCAGACAACCCGCCACCGCATCATGGGCATCATCAATACGGAAGACACGCAAATAGTATTCTCCGACACGCCGGGCGTGCTGAAGCCCAACTACAAGCTGCAAGAAGAGATGCTCGCCTTTTCCGTCTCCGCGCTCAAAGACGCCGACGTGCTGCTCTACGTGACCGACGTGGTGGAGAAGCCCGACAAAAACGCCGACTTCCTCGCCAAGGTGCAGCATATGGAGGTGCCGGTGCTGCTGCTGATAAACAAAATTGACCTTTCCAACCAGAAAGAGCTCGAGCAAATAGTGGCGGCATGGCACGAGGCGCTTCCCAAGGCCGAGATATACCCTATCTCCGCCAAGGCTAAGTTCAATGTCGACAACGTGCTTGCACGTGTCAAGGAGCTTCTGCCCGACTCCCCGCCCTACTTCGACAAGGATCAGTGGACGGACAAGCCCGCCCGCTTCTTCGTGACGGAGATTGTGCGCGAGAAGATACTTCTCTACTACGACAAAGAGATACCCTACGCCGTGGAGGTGGCGGTGGAGCAGTTCAAGGAGACACCGAAGAGCATCCACATCAATGCCGTCATCTACGTGGAGCGCGACAGCCAGAAGGGCATCGTCATCGGACACCGCGGCTACGCTTTGAAGAAAGTCTCCACCGAGGCCCGCAAGACGCTCGAACGCTTCTTCGGCAAAAGCGTATACCTTGAGATATTCGTGAAAGTGGACAAGGACTGGCGCAGCAACGCCAAGCGCCTCGAACACTACGGCTACAAGCTCGACTGAGCCGCTCCCGCCGTTCAATCCCCCAATCCACGCGGCCGCGAGCCGCGCAGAAAACAGAGAAAAAGAGAGAGACAACACAGATATGGCAAAGTTAGTAGCTATAGTGGGACGCCCCAACGTGGGCAAGTCCACCCTTTTCAACCGACTCACCGGCACGCGCCAGGCCATCGTAAGCGAAGAGGCCGGCACCACCCGCGACCGCCAGTACGGCAAATGCGAGTGGGGCGACAAAGTCTTTTCCGTCGTCGACACCGGCGGATGGGTGGTAAACTCCGACGACATCTTCGAGGGCGAAATACGCAAGCAGGTGTCGCTCGCCACCGAGGAGGCCGACCTCGTGCTCTTCCTTGTAGACATCAAAAACGGCGTGACCGACCTCGACGCCGAGGTGGCCAAGATTCTCCGCCGCTCGAAGACGCCCGTCATACTCTGCGCCAACAAGACCGACAACAACATCGACCGCTACACTGCGGCTGAGTTCTACAGTCTCGGCATAGGCGACCCGCAGTGCGTGTCGGCCGCGACAGGAAGCGGCACGGGCGACCTGCTCGACCTTATTGTGGAGAAGCTCGGACAGATGGGCGAGGACGACGGCGAAGTGCCGGGCGTGCCGCGCATATCCGTCGTGGGACGACCCAACGCGGGCAAAAGCAGCATCATCAACGCCTTCCTCGGCGAAGACCGCAACATTGTGACCGACATCGCCGGCACCACGCGCGACAGCATACTGACGCGCTACACAAAGTTCGGCCTCGACTTCTACCTCGTAGACACGGCGGGCATTCGCCGCAAGAACAAGGTGACCGAAGACCTTGAGTTCTACTCCGTGATGCGTGCCATCCGCGCCATAGAGCATTCGGACGTGTGCCTGCTTATGATTGACGCGACGCGCGGCATTGAGAGCCAGGACCTCAATATTGTGCAGATTATACAAAAGAACTCGAAGAGCATCGTCGTAGTAGTGAACAAGTGGGACCTCGTAGAGGACAAGAGCCCGGTAGCCATCCGCCACTTCGAGGACACCATCCGCGAACGCTTCGCCCCCTTTGTGGACTTCCCCATCGTGTTTGCCTCGGCTCTGACAAAGCAGCGCATCTTCAAGGTGCTCGAACTTGCCAAGCAGGTGTACGACGCACGCAAGCGCAGAGTTACGACCTCTAAGCTCAACGAGGAGATGCTGCCGCTCATCGAGGCTTACCCGCCCCCCTCAATCAAGGGTAAGTACATCAAGATAAAGTACTGCGCCCAGCTTCCCGACACGCAAGTGCCCTCTTTCGTGTTCTACGCCAACCTTCCGCAGTATGTGAAAGAGCCGTACAAGCGTTTCCTTGAAAACAAGATACGCGAGCGGTGGGACTTCACCGGCACGCCCGTCAACATTTTCATACGTCAGAAATAAAAAAGGTGGCGACCTGTTTTCACAAAATAGCGCGCGCCGCCCTCTGCGCGGCTCTCACCCTCTCCCTCGCGCCGCTCGCCACGGGCTGCAACAAGGCCAAGACCGCCAGCGAGAAAGACACGCGGCGCGAGTCGCCGGACTCGGCAGCCGTGTACTATTACCGCCTCGCGGCGGACGGCAATTTTGCAGAGTATGTCGCTGCGATGCACTCCTGCGACAATACCACGCCCGAGTACCGCCAACGCATGGAGACCTACCTGCGCGACTACCACTCCTCCCTCAAAGAGGAGAAAGGCGGGGGCGCGGCGACAGTCTGCGTGACGGGCAGCCAGCTGTCAAAAGACGGCAAATTCGCCCGCGTCTTCCTGAGCGTCTCCTACAAGGACGGCAGCACGGAGGAAGTGCTCTTCCCTATGGTCTTCGCAGACGGCAAGTGGCGGATACAATAAAGCCGCTTGACGCGGCAGCGAATACGCCGGGACGCGACTAAGCCTAAGCAGAAACGCGGATACACCTAAGCTGCAACGCGGCATCGTCTAAGCAAAAAGCAAGGCGGTGTACGGATTCGGGAAACAGTCCCTGTCCGTACACCGCCTTACCTTTTTTCTGCGGCTGCGAGGCTTAGGTCAGTCCTCCTCCACAACCACAGTCTTGTATTTCTTAGCCACTCCGGCAGCCTTTGCCGCGCCGTTGAATATCTCGTCCTTGCGGTCAATGGTGAAGCGGCGGAACTTGCCGCCTATGCGCGTTAGCTTCGTGCCTTTCTTCGTCAAGGCTTCCTCGTCCGTAATCATTTTCTCGGCGCGAAGGTCCTCATCGTAAGAGCCCGGGGCTTCCTCCGGCACGTAACGGTAATGCAGGTTGCGCATCATAAGACCAAATTCGCCGTCCTTCACCGTGCATACGAGCTGGTAGAAGAAGCGGACGCGGTGCACCGCCCACTTGGTGCGCTTGAAATAGAGATACTCCTCCATGCTCGCGGCAATGACGCCGTCCACGCTGTCCGCCTCAGTGATGCGAGCCTGCGGAAGATGCTCCTCGCCCTCAACGAGCGCGGTCTGCACATATTTCTTCAAAGCTGTGTAAAGCTCGGCCTTGCTCTTTCCGGGCGCGGAGACGGTGCGGTCAAACTGCACATAGCCGTTCACGAGTGGTACTGCGTCTTTCGCGAGATAGCGGTCAATGCTCTTGTCACCCTGAGCCGACGCCGCCGAAAAGCAAAGCAGCACGGTGAGCAAGGCAAATATTTTTTTCCTCATCTGTTTCATGTCTCTTCTAAGTTAGGATTCGTGACGGCAAAGGTAGGAAAAAACCGCCTTACGTGCCGCCCCGTCTCACCGCCCGTGAAGCAAGTGGCGGTTGACATACTGCATGACGTGCTCCTTATAGCTGTCGGAGATGGGGAGCCGTTTCTCCCCTATCACTATCTGCCCGCGCTCCAAGACACTGACGCGCCCCATGTTCACGATGTACGAGCGGTGTATGCGGAAAAACGTCCCTGAGGGCAGCATTGCCTCAATTCCTCTCATCGAAGTCAGGCTCAGCACGGCCCGGGGCTGGCTTTCAAGGTAAATCTTGACGTAGTCTTTCAGCCCCTCTATATAGAGAATGTCCTTGAAGTCTATGCGAAGAAACTTGTAGTCGCTCTTCACAAACATATAGTCGTCAGTTGCCTGCGGCACGCTGCCTGCGGCGGCCTGCACACCCTCAAGCCATTTCTGCGCGCGGCTTACCGCGCCCACGAAGTCGGCGTAGCTGACGGGCTTGAGCAGGTAGTCGAGCGCGTTGACCTTATAGCCCTCGAGTGCGTATTGGCTGAAAGCCGTGGTGAAAACAACCCTCGTGCGTGCCACGTCTATCATTTTGGAAAACTCCAAGCCGCTGAGGTCGGGCATCTGTATATCCAGGAAAAGCAAGTCCACGGGCTCGTGCTGCAAGCCGCCTATTGCTTGCACCGCGCTCGAGTACGCGCCGGCGAGTTCAAGTTCCGGCGTCTTTTCCACATAGCTTTTTAGCAGACCAAGCGCAAGCGGCTCGTCATCCACTACGGCGCATCTCATTGTATGTCCCATAAGCGATAAATTTTTCCCGTTCGGGGAATTTGCGGTTCCCGTTGGAAAGTTAGCAAAGATGCGGCTTCCAGCCACAGTCCTGCCGCCTTTTTTCAAAGCGAAAGGCGCACCGTGGACGTGTAAACCGCCCCGTCCCCAGACACTCCGCTCTCCCACGTGTAACGTCCGGGGTAGGTGCACTCGAGCCGAGCGCCCACTTGGTGAAGCCCAATCCCGCCCGGCGTCTTGTCGTCCCGCGTCTTCGGGAAATTGCTGTTGGCGCAAGTGAAAGCAAGCTCCTTCCCGTCACTCACGAGCGAAATGCGTATGAAGCTCGGCTTCGTGGGGCTGACGCCGTGCTTAAAGGCGTTTTCCACCAACGACACGAAGATGAGCGGCGAGACCTGTATGTCCTTCTCCTGAGGAAAGTCGAAGCGGGTCGTCACCTCCACGTTTCCAGCCAAACGGAGGCTCATCAGCGCCACATAGGAGCGGAGGAAGTCCACCTCTTTGGCGAGCGGCACACGGTCGGTCTGGTTGTCGTAAAGCATATACCGCAACAGCCGGCTAAGCTCCTGTATAGCCTGTTGCGCCTTGTCCGTGTCAAACGCCGTGAGCGCGTAAATGTTGTTCAGGGTGTTGAGCAGGAAGTGCGGGTTTATCTGGTTTTTGAGGTTTTTCAGCTCCACCTCCGCCCGGCGCGCTTCCGCCTTGGCCCTTGCCTGCTCGCTCTCGCGCCATTTCATGCTAAGGCAGAGAGCAAGCGAAACGCCCACCACAAAGATGTAAATGAGAATGCCCCGCACCACAAAGAAAATCTTGGGGGGAAAATAGGGATGCGACCCGGCCGCCTCAGCCACAGCCGCAGCCGGCTGAGGGTCGGGAAAGAGGACAAACTGATACTCCGCCAAGAGTTGCGAGAGTACAAGCAACGCGAGGTTGGCGGCAAAGAACACCCGCGACCGCTTCCGCAGGAGAAAATGCGGAATAAGGTAGAAATAGTTGAGGTAGAACGTCAGGCAGCTCACCACCGGCAAGAGCGTGCCGTGCAGGTACTTCACCCAGTCAACCGACTCCCCGCTCCTCTTGAAGAAAAGCGGGCAAAGGAAAATATAGCTCCATGTGAAGACGTGCGCGAATATTTTCACCGCCCGCTCCACCTTGGGGTAGATAAGCATAAAACAGTCTCTTTTCTGCTTTCCGTATAAAATGCGCCGGGGCGGCGGCGCGGCTTTTCCAGCCTGCCCGCCGCCCCGGCGCGTAAAAGGTTACTCGTAGCGTATAGCCTCGATGGGGTCGAGCTTGGCAGCTTTCTTGGCGGGATACCACCCGAAGAAGATGCCCGTAGCCGAGCAGACGGCGAAGCTAAGAAGCACGCTCCACGGCTGTATCTGTATGGGCCAGTGCGCGAAGACATTGATGCCCACCGCTGCGCCTATGCCCACCAGCACGCCGATAAGCCCGCCCGTCACGCTGAGCAGCACGGCCTCAATGAGAAACTGGCTAAGGATGTCCACGCCCCTTGCGCCGACCGACATGCGCAAGCCTATCTCCTTGGTGCGCTCTGTCACGCTGACGTACATAATGTTCATGATACCGATACCGCCGACCACGAGCGAGATACAAGCCACGACGAGCAGCAGCACCGTCATTGTGTCGCTCGTGGAGTTCATCATCTCCGCCATCTCCTGCTGGGAGCGGATGGTGAAATCGTCCTCGGCATCGCCTTTCAGCTTGTGGTTCTCACGCAAAAGCTGCGTCACCTCGCTGATAGCCAAGTCCGTCATATCCTCCGTAACGGCGGAGGCGTTGATACCCTCCAAATAGGTGACGGAAAGGATGCGCTTCATCACCGTAGTATAAGGCGCGAGCACCATATCGTCTTGGTCCATGCCGAAAGAGTTGTAGCCTTTCGACTTAAGCACGCCGACGATGCGGAAAGGTATTTTCTTGAAGCGTATCACCTTTCCCACGGGGTCCTCGCCGTTGGTGAAGAGGTTGTCGGCTACGGTCTTTCCTATGACGCATACTTTCGCGCTGCTCTTCACGTCTTCGTCGGTGAACATCTCCCCGTCCTGCACCTTGAGCTGGCGTATCTCGAGATACTCGGGCGATATGCCGTAGATGGTGGAAGGGGTGTTGTTGTTTCCGTTCACAAACTGGCCGGAAGAGTTGACGCTTGGGGAGACAGCGCCAAGGTAGGTCGCTTCGCAAAGCGTCTCGTAGTCGCGCAGTTTAAGCGTCTGCATGTCCGACGCGTCCTGACGCGCGCCGCCCGGCCCTTTGTCCTGTCCGGGGCGAATCATTATCATGTTCGACCCCATCTCCGAGATGTTGGCCTGGATGCTCTTCTTCGAGCCCTGCCCTATGGCGAGCATGGCAATCACCGACGCCACGCCGATGATGATGCCGAGCATCGTGAGGAAAGAGCGGAGCTTGTTGGCCGCGATGGCGCGGAGAGCTATCTTGAAAAGGTTGGAAATGTTCATCTTTCTACTTTTTGTCGCAAACTATCGGGACACGCCTCACTCCTCCGGCGCGGGAAGCGCGGCGAGCGCCTCTGCGGCAGAGTGAATGTCGGTGTTTACCGTGTCCTCCCTTACGAGTCCGTCGCGCAGCACTATGTTGCGGCTTGAGTAAAGCGCAATCTCGGGGTTGTGCGTCACGAAGATGATGGTGCGCCCCGCCTTGAAGAGTTTTTGGAAAAGCACCAAAATCTCAAACGAAGTGCGCGTGTCGAGGTTGCCCGTAGCTTCGTCGGCAAGGATGACGGCCGGGTTGTTGACCAAAGCGCGGGCGATGGCCACGCGCTGCATCTGGCCGCCGGACATCTGGTTGCTCTTGTGGTAGAGCCGCTCTCCCAGCCCCACCATCTGCAAGGCCTTTATGCTACGCTCGCGGCGCTCGGACGCGCTCACGGACGTGTTGTACATAAGCGGCAGCTCCACGTTCTCCACCGAGGTTGTCTTGGCAAGCAGGTTGTAGTTTTGGAAGACGAAGCCTATCTTTCTGTTGCGCAGCACGGCGCGTTCGCTGCGGCGCATCTTGCGCACGCTCACGCCGTCAAGGTAGTACTCGCCGCTCGTCGGGGTGTCGAGGCACCCGAGCTGGTTGAGCAGCGTGGACTTGCCCGAGCCCGAGGTGCCCATGATAGTGACAAACTCGCCCTCGTATATCTTGAACGACACGCCCCGCAGCGCATGCACCACCTCGTCGCCGACAAGGAAGTTGCGGCGCACGTCCTGCAGCTCTATCACTACCTTGCGCCCGGGGTCTTCCTCGGGGTGCGGAAATGTTTCTGTACTCATTGTTCAGCTAAGATTGGTATGTGCGGAAGCGGGCGGCGGCAGTCTGCCGCCTTTCTGCCGGCGCAGCCCGAGCCACCGCCCGCCGCCGTGTCCTACTTCTTCTTGTTTTTTCCCGGAGGCCCAGGCGAGAAGGGGCTTTGCTCGTCCGAACTCGAAGTCTCGCCGTTGCTCTCGTCAGTGGCGGCGGCGTCTTTCATGTCGACAATTACCACCGTGCCCTCTTTCACGCCGCTGAGAATCTCGGTGCGCGTCCCGTTGGTGATGCCCGTCTGCACAGAGTAGGCTTTAAAGGTGCGTCCGTCGCGCACCCATAGCTTGTGCGTGCCGTTGCAGTCAACAATTTTGTCTTTCGCGCCGACAGTCTCCGCCGTCGGGGTGAAACGCAGCGCTTTCGTGGGGACGCTGACCACGCCCGTGCGCTCCAGCGTGTAGATGGTAACGTTTGCCGTCAGTCCGGGCTTGAGCTTCTTGTCGGGGTTGGGGGCGGAAATCACCACCTCGTACGTCACGACGTTGTTGTCCGTAGTGGCCTCGTTGCGCACCTGCGTCACCGTGCCCTCGAAAGTCTCGTCGGGGTAAGCGTCTACGGTGTAGGTGACGCGCTGTCCCTCGCGCACCTCGCCTATGTCGGCTTCATCGACGTTGGCAATCACGCGCATGTCGGTAAGGTCTTTTGCGATGGTGAAGAGCGTAGGGGTGCTGAAGCCCGAAGCCACGGTCTGTCCCTCCTCCACCGATTTGCTTATCACCACTCCGTCAATGGGGGAGGTGATGGTGGCGTAGCTGAGGTTGGTCTTAGCCTTGTTGACAGCCTCCTGACGCGCGGCGAGCGTGCTCAGCGCCTGCTCGAGGGAGAGACGCGCGCTTTCGTAGTCGTTGGCAGATATGAGTCCCTTGTCGTAGAGGGTCTTCTGGCGGGCGAAGTTGCTCTTCTGGTAGGCGAGGTCGCTCTTGGCGCTCTCGAGGTTGCTGTTGGCGCTGTTAAGCTCGCTCACAAGGTTTGTCTTGTCAAGCTCCGCAATCACTTCTCCGCGCTTCACCGTGCTGTTGTAGTCAACGTAGAGCTTGCTGATAAGTCCCGACACCTGCGTACCTACGTCCACGGTCGTCACGGCCTCTATCGTGCCCGTCGCGGTCACGCTGTTGCCGATGGTGGCCTTTTCCACCTTCGCCGTCTCGTAGGACACCTCGTAGGGAGCCTCTCCTTTTTTCACGAAATAGTACGCCACGCCCGCCACGACAGCCGCCGCTACTACCACGTATAGTGTCTTTCGCACTTTCGCATTAAGTTTCATATCGATGATGTGTAGGATATTTGTTATGGGGAATACGGGTCACTCAAACGACTTGCCCGCGTAGAAGTCGAGAAGCTCTCTGTTGAGCAGCGCGGTGTACTTGTCCTGTATGAGCTGTTGCTTTGCGTTGAGCAGGGAAGCTCGCGAGGTGAGCAGCTCGGCTATGTTTTTCACGCCTACGCTGAACTGCTCCGACATCAGGCCGTAGCTTGTCTCGAGGCTCTCCACATTGCTGCGCGCAGCGAGATACTTCGCCTGGCTATTGGTGGCGTTGAGCCAGTAAGTCTCCACGGTTTTGTAGAGCGTTTTGCGCGTGTCCTGCAAAGAGAGCTGGGCTGTGGTCTCCGCCACCTTGGCGCGCTCGACGGCGCTCTTTGTCTTGCGGTTGTCGAAGATGGGGATGGAGAGCGAAACGCCGAGCTGCGCGTTGAAGTTGTTGCGCATCTGCTGGGCGAAGCTTGTTGAGCCGCCCGTCATGTGGCTGTCGCCGAGGCTTCCCGTCAGGCTCACTGTGGGGTAATAGCCTGTGCGGGCAATCTTCGTGGCGAGCTTGCTCTGCTCCACGGCGAGCTCGGAGCCCTTCACCTCGGGGCGTGCCTCGAGCGCCGCGTTGTACACGCTCATCTTGTCGGGCACGGCCGAAAGCACCTGCGCCTCGGCCACGTCCACCGGCTCCACGTCGATGCTCTGACCCTCAGGCAGCTCAAGAAGCTGGGAGAGCTGCATCTTGGCATCGGCTATCTGCGTGCCGGTGTTGACCACGTCGTAGCGTCCTTGGCTCACCTGCGCCTCGAGCTGGGCGAGGTCGGCTTTCGCCATGCTTCCCACGTTGACCATCTCGCGTCCGCGCTCGCATAGCACGGAGTCCTGCGAGAGCAGCTCACGGTTGACGCGCTCGGCCTCCGTCATGTAGAGTATCTGCACGTACAGCTGGGCTATCTGCTCCTGTATCGTGTTGGCCGTGGCCTGCGTGTCGTAGGCCGACTTGCGCTGCGAGAGTTCGGCGTTCTGTATGTTCAGTTTTGTCTTGCCGCCGTTCCACGCCACCCACTGCGCGTTCACGCCATAGTTGCCGCTTTCCATTGCCTTGTCGGCCGCCGTGGTCGTGATGCCGCCGTTGACGAAGCTTCCGCCCGTCTGCTGGAAGGGGCGGTAGGTAAGTCCCTGCGACACCTGCCCGGAAAGGCTCGGAAGCCGCGCCGCCTTTGCCTCAGCCACGTCCACCGCCGCGCTGCTCTCCGCCGCGCTTTTCTGCCGCAGCTGCACGTTGTGCTCGAGGGCGTAGGCGATGCACTGCTTCAGCGTCCAGCGCGAGGAGGCTTCCTGCGCCGTGGCGCAAAGCGGCAAAATCGCCGCAAGGGCTATGCCGCGCCACCTGTTGTTCACCATATCCTGTGTCAGTAAAGTGATTAAAGTTGTTTCGTGTAAGAAAAAGCGTTTCTCTCTCCCGCAAAAGTACGACAAGCGGCGGCGGCAGCGAGCGCGGCGGGCGGTTTTCACTTTTTTCAATAGACCAACGCGGGTTTTTTAACGATAAAAAGCACAAGAGCGAATGCGGGATGCGGGAGGAAACGCACCTGCAAGCATTATGGCGCGGCGAGCGTCTTGTCAAAAATCCTTACCTTTGCTTTCTGTCAAACCATCCCCCTACCCTTATGCAGAAAGAAAACGAGTCCGGGCGCACGCCTGCCTACCGCACGCGTATGAAAGGCGAGCGGGCCAACGCGCTCTATGTCGCCATACTCCAGCGCCTCACGCAAGGGAAGCTCTACCGCGACCCTTCTTACGGCACGGCGCAGCTTGCCCGCGACCTCGACACCAACACGCGCTACATAGCCGCCGCCGTGGCTGAGTGCAGCGGAGGCAACTACTGCGCCCTCGTCAACGGCTTGCGCCTGCGCGACGCCTGCCGCATGCTGCGCTCGCCGCGCTACGCCCACCTCACGGCCGAGGAGATAGGCCTCCTGTCGGGCTTTGCCTCGCGCCAGGCTTTCTACCTCGCCTTCCACCGGCTGTACAAATGCACGCCGCGCGACTTTCGTCTGGCGGCGGAAAAGGAGAGAGAGGAAGAGGCGGCGGCGGACTGACCCCGCACCTGCCCTTTGCAGAAGGGCGACGCGCCAGCGCATAAGAGCGAGCTTATGCGCAAAAGTCCGCGCCTCAGCCGACGTAGGAGTGCATCCCGCCGAGGAAGAAATTGACACCGAAGTAGGTCATCAGCACGGTGAGGAACGCAAGGACGGAGAAAAGATGGAACGCCCTCGGGCGGCGCAGCCACGGCAAAGAGGCGGTGTGGAAACCGGCGGCGTACACCATGAAAGTGACAAGGGCCCAGACCTCCTTGGGATCCCAACTCCAGTAGCTGCCCCAGGACTGGTTGGCCCACACAGCCCCGAGAAAAATGCCTGCCCCTAAGAAAAAGACGGCGGGATAGAGCAAAACGCGCCCGAGGAGCATCAGCCGCTCCTCCTGCCGGCGCAGGCAAAGCCCCAGCACGCCCGTGAGCATCACGAAAGCCAAAAGCGAGTAACCTACCATCACGACTGAGACGTGCAGACTTAGCCACGGGGAGGCGAGCACGGGCATCAGGTTGGTGACCTGCGGATTGCTCTCACCGAGGTGCGCCACAAGAAGGGCGAAACCCGACAGCACAAGTCCGAAAGGCAGCAGCACGGGGAAGCGCCGGCTGGCAAGCAGGGAGAAGAGCAACGCCACGAGCGCCATAAACTGCATTGTCTCGAAACCGTTGCTCATAGGCACATGTCCGGACACATACCAGCGCAGGGCGAAAGCGAGCGCGAGCGCCGCAGCCCCTGCCCATGCGAAGACTTTCAGGGCGAGCCTTTCCCCGCGCGTCTCCGCTTTTTCTTTGAGGGAAAGGTATGCGAAGCGGCCCAGGGCGAGGAAGCCCACCAAAAGGTTGGCGGCGAAGAGCGCCAGGGTGAGGGGAATTTTGTTATATAAAACCTCGGCTCGCACCCGCGCTTCGGAGAGCGGGCGCACACTGCCGTCCTTGGGCAGAGGGCGGATGAGTTCGCCACGCGTAAGCATCATTATCAGCCCCACCTTTTCGTCGGTCTCCATAATGGCCTTCTGCAGCGGGTCGCCGGGAGCGGACGCGCCGCCTCCTTTCCAGTAGCGCTGCAATATATAGGTGTCGCCTTGGAAAAGGTCGGTCAAGCGGGCGTACTTGCCCTCCACGCCGAGCAGCCCGCGCAGCTCCGCGCTTTTTATATATATCATAGGCTCGCCCTTCCACGCGTCGGGGCGCAAGAGCCAGCCGGAGACCACTTGCTCGGGGGTGAGACCGCCGTATGAGCTCTTTCCGTAAAGTTTCAGGAGGAAATCGCGTGCGAGGGTATTGAACGGCGCGATGCGCCCGTTGTACACCACTTGCCGCAGGGCGAGACTGTCGGCCTTCTCGCGGTTGAAAGCGGGGAGCGAACGGGCTGCGCCCGCATCAGCCGGGGCAAGCAGCAACAGAAGCGCAAGCACCATCGCGCCGCGCCGCAGGAGGGGGTGGCGCAACAGTGTGCGGAACTCCCCGCGCGGGTCTACGAGCGTGGCGGCCATAGCGAGGAAGAGGAGGGCGTAGCCGAAGTAGGTCACGCCCGTGCCCCAAGGGTCGTAGTTGACGCTGAGCCAGCTCCCCGCCCCGCCCTCGTCGTACGACGACTGGTAGAGGCGGTAGCCGTCGCGGCGCAGTATGCGGTTCATCGAAACGCGCTCGCGCCGCGCCGCGCCGTCCGCGCCTTTGAGCGTGACGTAGCTCACGTAGTCGGCGGGGGTCTCCGTGCCGGGGTAGGTCTCCACGGCGAAGCTGTCGAGCCTGAGGGTGAAGGGCAGACGCTCCGCCGCGCCGCCGCCGGTCTCAAAGTAGCCGGTCTCCGCGCCCACGGAAAGGTGGACGTAGCCTTTGCGCGACGTGAGCCAAGTGAGGAGCGCGCCGAGCAGTATCACGAGAAACGCGCCGTGCAGGACGAGCAGCGGGAAACGGCGCAAAGAGCGTTTCTTTATAAGCGCGGCTGTGAGGAAAACGGCTATCGCGCCCCACAGCGCGACAAACCACCACGCGCCGTACACTCCGCCGCCGCTATCGCCGCCGGCAAGGGTCGACGCGCCGAGCGTCAGCACCATTATTATATATAGCAGCACAAGCGTGCGCTTCATAAGTCCGCGTTTCATAGGTGTCTTTGTGTCTTTTCGGCGGGCAAAACAGCCCCGCCCGCATAAACGGCAAAACGGAAGCCGCGCCGCCCGTGTGCATGCTTGCACTTGCCGGCTCCCGCGTAAGGAGCGCACGGCGGGCGCGGCTTCCGTCTTTGTATTTCTCTCTATTTCCCGCGACGGGCGGGAGCGTGCGCGTCAGAATGCGGCGTACTCGGGGTTCTCCGCCGGGCGCGTGGCCATGCACTCCATCTCTATGAGCCAGCCCGGACGGCATACGGGGGCAAGCACTATGACTTTCGGCGTGTCGGGGAAGCGGGCGGCGAACATTGCGTTTACCACGGCGTAGTCGGAAGGGTCGCGGAGGTAGACTATCATCTGCCCCACGTCGCCGAAGCCGCAGCCTGCCTCGTCGAGCAACACTTCCACGTTTTCCCACATACGCTCCGTCTGGCGGCGTATGTCGCCAAGGTAAAGCACGTTGCCTTTGTTGTCGATGCTTGCCGTGCCAGAGATGAACACCTGGCGGCGGTCGCCGTAGTCCATCGTCGTGCCGCGCTCAAAGCTCACGCCGTACTCGTACGTGGGATTAAGGTGCGTGGGCGCGTAAAGGTATTTCATCTGCCCCGGCTTCGTGCCGAGCACGGAGTAGGTGTCCATCTGCACAAGGACGGAGGGGTCGGCGTTGCGCCCGTTTATGCCCGTGCTGGAGATGAAATGGGTTTTGCTGGTAAGCCCCTGCGTGTAGAAGACATCGTTGCGGGCCTTCACCACGCCGGCATAGTTGACGTCGACGTTCTGCACGAAAAACCACGTGCGCACACAGTTTTTCTCCAGACTACCGCCGGCGGCGAAGAGCTTCATCACGTAGTCGTTGAGAAGAAGGCTGGTTTGCTCGGCGCTTGTCTCCGCCCCCGCCGTGGCGCTGCCGCCCCAAAGGTGGGTGTAGCCGCCGTGGCGCACACGGTACAAGCCGTCTTTGAAAACGCCGCCGTCTGTCCCCGTCAGCAGGCACGCCCACAGAGCTATCTTGGTGCCGTCGAGCGGAGCCTGCTCCACCACCGAGCACGCGCAGGCCGGAGCCTCGGGCACGGAGGCGAGAAGCTGCTCGTACTGGTTTGCCGCGTCGCTGAGGAAATAGCGTTTGATGACGGAGGTGGCGCCTTTCAGCGTGTCCTCCAGCAGTCCGTAGTAGGTGGAGAGCACGGCGTCGAGCTGCTCGGCATAGGTTGCCGTCGCGTCCTCGGCGTGCACCATGACGTGGTACTCGGTCACGCCGCCGTCCTTCGGGGCGAATTTTGCTATTTCGGCTCTTGCTTTCTCTTTTCTTACGATGAATAGTTCCTGTGACTGTCTCATAAGTTTTCGTGTCCCTTCTTTTTCAACCTACAAAGGTACGAAAAGGCGCAAAGCTATCCCCCATTTTCCGCCGCCGGCGGGCAAAATCACCCAAATTGGGTAGACGCGGCGCACGAAACGGCAAGGCGGCGGAGCAAGCCCGCGCCCTGGCCTGCCGTCTCTGATTTCGGGTACGCCCCACCCTATTTTGAGCGGTAAAAAGTCACTCTCCGCCGCACACGAAAGCGCAAAAAGTGTTCTAAATGTCGCTTTTCGAAATATGTATAAGTGTTAACGCCCTCTTGCAAACGAAGAGAAAATGTATTATCTTTGTGTAGAGAAAAGAGGGGATATGCACCGCGTGCGTATCCCCTCTTTTGTCATATTGAGTATCAGCAAGTTACGCAGCTTGTAGATGTACATGTAGCGCCGCCGGGATGTACATGCACGAAAAACTCCAAGTATTCCCGTCGCTCCAGGGCCTATTTCCGTGGCGGGAAGTCCCTTTTTCGTGCCGCGAAAACGCATTCGCGCTGCCACGGAGCTATGGCTTGTAGTTAAACTTACATAAAAAATCGCCCTCGGGACGGAGCGCGGAAGTGTTCTATTTTTCCTCTCTTATCCGCGCTGCCGGACGCGATAAGGGCACTCCGTTTCCGTCTGCCCGGGAAACGTTTTTTCCGCCGCCGAAAGCCAAATTTTCTCCCCTATACTCCCTTTTGGACGCAAAAAGCCCCGTCCCGCAAACGGGGACAGGGCTTTGCTGTGTCTGAGGCTCGGCGCAGGGACCGCTTGGGGCGCGGTCAGCGCTCGTTTGCGCCGTTGCGTATCCAGTTTTTGATAAGCGAAATCTGCGTGTCCTTGGTGCGTGCCTCGAGAATGTCGGCATGGTCGTGGTGGAGATGTCCGTTCTCCTCAAGCACCAAGGGGAGCAGGCTCTCCCCCGCCTTGCCGGGCTCGACGAGCTTGTACTCGGGCACGGCCTTTGACTGCACGCCCACAAGCGCGGCGTGGCTCTTGCCCTCGGTGAGGAAGAGCCCGCGCGGCGCGCCGCCGTTGGCGCCGTGGCAGGAAATGCACTTGGCGTCGAAGATGGAGGTCTGTATCGCCTTGAACATACTCACGTCCACCTTGCCCACGGGCATAAAGAGCGTGTCATTGGAGAGCGTGAAGTCGTCCCGCTCAATGGTTTTGTACGAAACCACGCGCTGGCGCAGGAGGTCTATCACGCAAAGCTCCACCTCCTCTATGTCGCTCTTCAGGCCGGAGAGCGTGACGCTCACCTCGCCCGCGTCGTTGTAGGACGTGG
The DNA here is from genome assembly GCA_963625935.1 of uncultured Oscillospiraceae bacterium. GTDB lineage: Bacteria > Bacteroidota > Bacteroidia > Bacteroidales > Bacteroidaceae > Alloprevotella. The sequence continues at coordinate 90,642 of CAVFVD010000001.1, forward strand.
GGACTGGCACGGAGACCGAGGCGTACTCGCTGTCGTCCTTAAAGCCGGCGAGCGCGAGACTGTAACGCGACGTCCACGTGTCCATTCCCGTTATCTCGCCGGTCATTTTGAGGGTGAAGCCCTCCTTTGCTATGACCAGCTCCTCGGGATATATGCGCCCGTCGTCACACGACGGCAGCAGCAGCGCCGCCGTGGCGAGGGCCAACAGTGTCTTTCTCATACCCGCGCGTCCTTAGAAGTAGTACTGAAGCTGCACGGTGGCAGAGTGGGTGGCAAGGCCGAGGTTGTCGTTGTCGCGGTCGAGCTGCGTCGCGTGCCCCTTGCGGCCGGTGTACTGGTACATGGCCTGAAGTTTGAGGTTGCAGCCCTTGAAGAAGTAGTTGAAGCCGACGGCGGGCATATTGAGGAAGCCGTCCTTGCTGGTGCTGTTGCGGTTCATGAAGTCATAGCGTGCCGCCACCTGCCAGCGCGGCGCGACGAAATAGCCGGCCTGCACGTAGCCGCCGAGGTAGTTGTAGTGTTCGGATATTTTCTGCCGCTTGGTGAAGCCCACGTTCATCCAGTAGGCCTCTCCCGCGAGGTAGAGGCGGTGGTAGAGCATGGCAAACTCCAAGCCCACACGCGCGTCGTTGGTGCTCTCGCTCTCGCTCTCCACGTTCATCGAGCCGGAGAGACCGATGAGCATCTTGCGCTCACCGAGCATGGACGGGTTGCCCTGCGTGGAGGGCATCACGCCCCAAGGCATGTAGGTGAGGCGTCCGGCGTAGAGCAGCGAGGGGATGTGCCAGTCGTCGCTGAGCGTCTTGCTCGCCACGTTGACAGACGAGCCGGTGCCGTTGAAAAGCCCCACCTCGTACCCGAACTTGTCCTTCACCACGCCGTGAAGCTCGACGCCAAGGTCGAAGCCGGTGCTCATGCTCGGGGTTACGGCGTTAAGCACATAGGGCATAATGGTGGCGGTGGTGAGCGACGTGGGCAGCTGCGGGAAAAGAGTCTCGCCGAGCGTGGTAAGGTAGGCGTGGGAGAAAGGTGTCTTGAACTTTCCGACGCGGAGCTGCAGCGGCTTCTTGAACTCTACGTCAAACCACGCCTGCTGCAAGAGGTTGCCGCCGCTCTTGGCGGCGTTGATGGACAGATTGAACGACACTTTGCCGAAAGCCCGGCCCGTGAAGCCAAGGATGGCGTTGGGGATGGCGAAGCCCGAGTTTTCGACGTTGTCCTGGTTATAGGCTTTGTCGAGTCCCTCGTCGTCGTACCAGTTGAAGTTGCCGCTCGTCTGCACAAGCATATAGGGCTTGAAGACAAAGTCGCCCTTGCGGCTCTGTATCACGAAGCCTTTGCTGCCGGCGAGGGAGACAACGCCGTTGTCGGTGCCGAGGTCAACGCTCTGCCAGCGTATGCCGGTGTGGCTGTCGCCTTCTTTGTCGTCAGCGGCGGCGGGGGCTGCGGCTTCGGGCGCGGCGGGTGCGGCAAGCGCTGCCTTGTTGGCGAGGGACACAGCGTCCCCCGATGCGCCCGCCGTGTTGTCCTCTGCGGCGCGGGCGGTGAGCGTGCCTGCCGCCATCAGCGCGGCAAGGGCAAGTATGCTGTTTTTCATTTCTTCTCTAAATACTTTGTTGGTTGTGTTTTGCTTTCTTCTCTGAGAGAGACGCCTTAGAGCGACTCGAGGAACTTGACAAGCGCGTCACGGTCCTTTTTCTCCATCTTCTTAAAGAGATTTTTCGAGGCCTCGCCCTCGCCGCCGTGCCACATGATGGCTTCGACGAAGTTGCGGGCGCGTCCGTCGTGGAGGAAACAGGTGTGTCCGTTGATTTTGCTCTGAAGTCCCACGCCCCAAAGCGGCGTGGTGCGCCACTCGTTGCCGCGCGCAAGTCCGCTGCAATAGTTGTCGTTAAGGCCCACGCCCATTATCTCCGAGCCCATGTCGTGTATGAGGTAGTCGGAGTAGGGGTGTATGGTCTCGCCGCCAAGCCACGGCAGGTGGGTGCCGTTGAGCAGCGTGGCGCCGGACTTTTTCGTGTGCAGCGTGGTCACATGGCAAAGGTGGCACTTAGCCTTGTAGAAGTTTTGCTCGCCAATGGAGATGAGCTCGCGCTCGCTCACCTGACGGTCGCCATAGGTGGTCATGACCGTCTTCGACCCGAGGCGACGCGCCGGCACGCCGAGGCCGTGCATGTAGAGGTCAACATTCTCCATGTCAAGAGTAGAGACCTCGAGCTGGTCATACAGCAAGCCCATCATGCTACCCTGCGACATTTGTATCTGACCCTCGCAAATCTCCTCGGGATAGCGGCTGTTGGTGACGCCCATATCGCTGGAGAAGCCAAGCTCGACGGTGAGGTCCTGGTGCTGCGCCTTGTTGCCCGAGAGACCAAGGCCGAGGCGGCCCTTCTCGGTGACGTAGTTGCAGCGTCCGCTGATGCCGTACTCGGGATAGTTGCTCTTGGCGGCAAGCGCCTCAATCTCCACAGGGTCAAGGGCCATCATCTGACCCATGCCGACGTGGCGCAGCGGCTGCCGCACGGAGATGATGAGGTCCTCGGGACGCACGGCCTCGGCCGTAGGCTCGCCGTAATTGTGCCGCCCGTCGGTGTACCACTCCGTGATTTTGTACATCGGGTAAGTGAGCCTGCACACCTCCCCGTCGGGGAAGGTGACCGTTTCCTCGTCAGCCCATTTCACCTTGAGCTTTCCCTCGGGCTTCACGCCCTCTATCGCCTGGTCGTGCAACACGCGCCCGTAGTCGGAAAAGAAAGAGCCGTTGGTGCGGGTTATGTACACAAGCATCGAAGAGAAGCCCGTGCTGCCCGAGGCCATTGAGTAGCCCTCCTCGTCCTTTGCGCCGTCGTTCCAGGCTTTCCAGTTGTTGGCGGGGACGGTTCGGCCGCTGTTGCGGTGGCAGCTCTCGCACGAGTAGCCCGCGTACACGGGCCCCAGGCCCGCGCCGTAGCCGTTGCCGCCTACGCGCGCGTTTTTGTAAAGGCGGTCGCCTCGGTTGAAGCGCGTGGAGTACTCGCCGCTGAGCCAGTCCGCGTCGCTGTCGTAAGCAAAGGTGGACTGCGTGAAAACGGTGGACGTGCCAGCCGAAAGGGCGTAGCCGTCAGGCACCTCAATGTCGCTGGCCACTATCCCGCCGTCGTCCTCGCAAGAGGCCGCGACAGCGAGCATAGCCAGCAAAGCCGCGTATTTTAGTTTGGGAAATAATGACATAGCCTTTGTGTTTGGTTTCTATTACGCCAAAGAGCAAGACGACCAAGGCCGCCCTGCTCTCCGGCTTTTTACAGCCTGTGTCTTATGCTGTCAAGTCTTGCGCCGACTTCCTTAGAACTCGTGCGACTTGAACTGCTCTGCGTAGCTTGCGCCACCCTCATAGCTCACGCTCCAATAATTGTAGAGGTCAGCCGCGTCTTTCTTGAGGAGGTAAGCTACCTGTCTCATATAGTTGGCCCAACGCTTTGCATTGGCGGAGTTGTAAACCAAGTCGGCTGCGTCGTCAGAAGCGGCCACGTCGTTAAGCGTACGTGCCACGCCGTTGCGGAACGTGAGGAACTCAAGCGTGTGGAAACCGCGCACGCCCTGCTTTGCCTCCACGTCGTCGTCGGAGTCGCCGTCCTCCCAGTTGAGGTCTTTGTCAAGGTCGCCGTTGTTGAGGATGTTCACAATGCTTGACTGGTCAAGAGGCCAGGAGTCCATGTTGGGGTCAAGCCCTTTCGCGTCCACGGGGCCGAAGAGGAACGCCTCACTCGTCTCCCAAGGCTGGCGAGCCTCAAGCCAAGCGTTTGCTACCTCCTTGAAGTTGGCGTCGGACGGGGTGTTCTGGAAAGTCACCACTGCGTCGTAGAGCGCGGCGTTGCCGTCTTTCAGGTCGCTGTAAGTAGGAAGAACCACCTTGTCCACATAAGCGGAGATGATGGGGTCAAGGTTCTCGTCCTGGTTGATGCTTCCGTGCTTCTCAATGTAACCCTTGAGGTCGCCAATCACCGTCTTCAGCACGTCGCACTTCTTCTGAGCCACGAGTGCCTCCTGGCAACTGATGTTGTTGCGGAACGGATTGGGGATGGCAAGTATTGCGTTGTACGCGTTGGTTATTGCCTCTTTCACCTTCACGTCCATCTGCGGGCGCTTGGCTGCAATCAGCGCGGAAAGGGAAGTAGTGGAAACAGAGCCGTCGCGCGTGCCAAAGTAGGCGTTGCGTATAGAAAGGATGTTGTTGCTGTAATCCTCGCGCGAGTGGAAGCTGTACCAGGACTCAACGGCATAGAGAGCCTCGGTCTGCTGACCGTTGTTCCACTTGGAGATGGGGTCGCCGATTTTGCTCTCTCCTACCTCGTTGGCAATGTCAACGCAGCCGTCGAGAATCTGCTCTACGCACGTGAAAGCGTGACCGGCCGCCTTGGCGTCGTCAGCCGTCACATCGTCCGTTCCGTAGTCATAGGGATCGCTGTCCTCGGTCTGCGTCGAGTTGTTGTCGTCATCCGAGCAGGAAGTGAGCGTCACAGGCGCGCCCGCAAGCCCGAGGGCAAGGAGGGACACGAAAAGAAATTTCTTCTTCATTGTGTTTGTGGTGTTGTGTATAGTTTGTTTGATGTTTTGCTTGCTTTATCGTTTGGTGAACCAGCCGACGTATGCGATGCCAATGCTGAACTCGTTTTCGCGGTTCATAGGCGAGTGGCCGAAGATGCGGTTGGTGCCAATCTTTCGCGTAGTGTAGTCGGCCTTGACAACGAGGTTGGGGAGCGCGTACCAGTTGATGCCGCCCGTCCACTTAGCCACCTTGAGACGCTTGTCCATCGTGACGCCGTTCTCTCCCTTTTCCTGCGGGTTGTAGTACTCATAACGGCCGAAGGGGTATATCGCCGGGGCTTTCGGACTGCGGAAGAACGCGCCGATGTTTAGCCCGGCCTCCACGCCATAGCAGAGCGCGTTTTTAGCCGTAGAGCGGAACTTGCCGCTCGCGTAGCTGTTGAAGCGCGAGCTGGTGTTCACGGCGCTTATCTTGTTGGCGTTTTCAAGCTGTCCCCATATCACGTTGGCGCGGGCCGTCACGTAGCGGTTTTTGTACTGGGCGTCGCCCGAGAAGATGCGGAGCGAGGAGTTGCCAACCGTTGAGTATTTGTACGGCTTGTCTCCGTTGCGCGTCACATCGGCGCAGTAGTAGGCGGAGAAGCCCACACGCAGGCCCGGGACACCGTTGTAGTTGATGCGTCCGGCGTATCCGGGAGAGGAGAAATTGTCTGCCTCGAAAATGCCTTGCTTTCCCGAGCCAACCCAATTGTCGCGACCGAAGCCGTCAGCGTTGAGACCGGCCACAGCCATAATCTCGTAGTCGAAATTGGCGTATCCCTTGCCCACAGAGCCGAAGAGCGCGAAGCCGGTCTCGTGCCACGTGGAGGGGATGATGGTTGTCTCGCCCTCGGGGCGGTAAGTTCCGAAGAAATTGATGGGCTCGTGGTGGGAGTTGGTAAGACCCAGGGGCACTATCATATGGCCGGCGCGGATGTTCAACCAATCAAAGGCCTTGAACGTAAGGTGGAACTGCTCCAAAGCCACCTCGCCGCCTTTCTCAAGCTCGTACTCGTACTCGAGGTTCTCGGTCGGCTCGAGCTCTTGCTCTATGCCCACGCCGCCAGACTCAAACTCTATCTCACTGCCGAGCGACCAGCGCGAGTTGAACTTATAGTCGAAAGCGAAGACAAAGCGGGGAATGGCTATCGTGGCGCGGTGCTCTTTCGTGTTGCCGTAAGACGTGCCGGAGAAGCGGTTATATCCGTAGTCCTTGAAGCTTGCCACCATCTCGCCGTAGCCTCCGAAGCGGAATTTGTTGTAGTCCTCGTCTGAGGAGACCGCTTTCAGGCGTTTCTTTTTCGGGCCTCCTTCCTTGCCGCAGCAAGGCATGGGGGGCTGGGGCTGGCCTTCGCCGCAGCAGGGCTTGTCTCCGCCGTGGCCGGGCTTGCCGGACATCAGAGCGGGAGCGTTCTGCATGGACGAGAGCTGGCGGCGCAAGTCCTCCACTTGGCGCGAGAGGGCGCGGAGAGAGTCGGAGGCCGTCTTGAGCGGGGCGCGGCCCTCGCAGCAAGGCTCTTGCGCGTAGCCGGAAGCGGCCACCAGCGCGCCAAAGGCGAGAAGAGCGATCTTTTGTTTCATCGGTGAATACACGTTAGCTAAGTTTATTATGTTTTGTCCTTGTCTTTTTTGTGCTTCAAACAATCTTCGCGCGTGCCGCACGCTTTTCCCTGCGCGGACGCCGCTTTTAATTGCGTGCAGGGAGCTTTAATTGCGTGCCGCGCAGCGAGCCACCTATGCGCGAGCCGCAGCGGCGAGGCTGTCGGCGGGAGCGGATGTGGGCTTCGAGCTTTTTCCGCTCCGCTTTCCCGTTTTGCCCTTCTTTCCCTGCTTCTTTGTCTTCGCCTTTTCCGTCTTTCCGCTCTTGGCGGGCGTAACGGGCGGCGTGGCGCAAGTGTACGCGTCGACACAGGCGGCGGGCGCGGTGGCTGTGGCGGCGGTGAGGCCGAGCATACACGGCAGCGCAAGCGCGGCTGCGCCGAGGCTTAGTTTGAGCAAAATATTCTTCATCGGGATGGGAAGTAAAATCCGGGGCACGGCGTGCTTTCCCGCCGCCCCTTGTTTTCCGAGTGCAAAGGTAGAGAGCGGCGCAAGGGGCGGCAATACCCTATTTTTTGGATATTTCACACCCGCTTAACGCCCGTTCGCCCTTGCGTATACCCCCTAAGAAAGACACAATACCCACTTATAGTGACCCTGCGAAAACGGTTGGCGGCTGGGAAATCACTAATTTTGGGGCGTGTACCCGCGAAAACGGGCTTTTGCGCCGCGAGGCGCGGGGGCGGACACACAGAAACGGGCGCAGTCACACGAAAGCACGCAAAACTATGGCGATATACTATAACGAGAACTCGAAGATGTGCGACGTCATCAGCGACGAGCCGTCTTTGCTGCAAATGATGAGCCGCTTCGGCATCCCCCTCGGCGTGGGCGAGAAGACGGTGCGCGAGGTGTGCGAGGCGCACAACGTGGACGCGCCCACTTTCCTCGCTGTGGCCAATTTCATCAAGCACGGCGAGCGCGCCGCCTCGGAGTATGTGGAGAAAGTGTCGGTGGTAGGGCTCACTACCTACCTCAAACAGGCGCACATCTACTTTCTCGACTTCCAGCTGCCCGCCATCCGCCGCAAGCTGCTCGAAGCCATTGACTGCTCGCAGCCGGGCGAAGTGCCCTACCTTATTATAAAATTCTACGACGAGTACATGGGCGAGGTGCGCAAGCACATGCAGCACGAAAACCGCAAGGTCTTCGGCTACGTGGAGCAGTTGCTCGCCGGACGGCTCGCCGACGACTACTGCATACGCCAGTTTTCGCGCGGGCACAACAGCATCGACACGAAGCTGCAAGAGTTGAAGAACATCATCATAAAGTACTACGCGCCTACCGAACAGACCGAGCTGCTCAACTCCGTACTCTTCGACATCTTCACCTGCGAGACCGACCTGCGCATCCACTGCGAAGTGGAGGACGAGCTGTTTGTGCCGGCCGTGGAGCTGCTTGAAAGGAAAGTGGAGCGCGAGAGCGCGGCGCAGGAGAGCGAAGAGAAGGACAACGCCGCCGGACGCAGCGACGCGCTTTCCGAGCGCGAGCGCGAGATAGTGCACCAAGTGGTGTGCGGACTCTCCAACAAGGAGATAGCCGCCCGCCTTTTCATTTCGCTGAACACCGTCCTCACCCACCGGAAAAACATCGCCCGCAAGCTGAACATACACTCCGTGGCGGGACTCACCATCTACGCCATCGTCAACGGCATTGTGAAAATTGACGAGGTGAAGCAATGACCCCTCCCCTCCCCGCGCCGTCCGCCGTGCCCCGCAACAACATAGGCCTGCTGCGGTACTTGCTCGCGCTCACCGTATTTGTCTGCCACGCCGACGTGCTTGTGGGGACAAACTTCCCCGTGCCCGTGCGGCTCGCCGTGGGACTTTTCTTCGCGCTAAGCGGCTACTTCGGCTGGAAAGGCGCACGCCGCGCCGCCACTCCCGCCGCCTATCTGCTTCGGCGCGGACGGCGGCTTCTTCCTCCCTATTGGACTTCGGTGGCATTCTTTGCCATTGCGCTCGCCGCCGTTTCCACGCTCTCCCCCGCCGCGTTCTTCGGCTCCGCGCAATGGGCGCGCTACCTTGCGGCAAACTTTCTCACGCTCAATTTCCTGCAACCCACGCTCCCCGGCGTATTTGACGGCGCGGCTGCGGGCGGCGCGGTGAACGGCGCGCTGTGGTTTGTGAAAGTGGAAATAGCCCTCGCCCTCCTCACCCCGCTTTTGACGAAAACCGCGCCGCGCCGCCGGCCGTGGGTCTCCCCCGCCCTCGTCTACGCTCTATGTGCCACCGCGCTCATTGCCGGCGGAGACGGACGGCTGCCCAAGGAAGCGACGCATTATATATGGTGTCTGCAAATGTACAGCGGCGGCGCGCTCTGCGCCAGCCTGAGCCTATGCTCGCGCCCCTCGCGCTGGCTGTGGGGAGCGGCGGGCGCGGCGGGATGGGCTGTATGCCTCGCGCTGCCAAGCCTTGAGCCCGCCCTCGCCATAGCCCCCGTCATAGCCGCGCTCGTAGGCTTCGGCTGCACAAAAAGCGCGAGCCGGCTCAACCGCAACAACCTCTCCTACGCCTTCTTCCTTGTGCATTTCCCGCTTCTGCAATGCGCCGCACAGGCACAGCACGCAGGATGGTGGCAGAGCCCGTGGCTCTCCGCCGCACTCGCCCTTGCCGCGTCGGCAGCCCTTTCCGCCGCGCTCCACGCAGTGGCAGAAAAGTAAAAAGACTGGACACAACGCGCACAGGAGAGCAAGGAAGCCGCACCACGCCGGCGCCCCGCACCCATATTCACGCTGCAACACCGCCCGCCACTAAGGACATACCGGCGCAAAAAAGAGCGACGCGGCACATACATGCCGCGTCTTCCCCAAAATCTCTTTTGCACCGCACACGCCGAGCGGCGGAAAAATCACAGTCCGTATTTCTCTTTTTCCTGCCGCAAAGTGTTTCTCCCCACGGTGTATATGTAACACGCCACAGGAATATAGTGCAAAGTCCCCCACCCGACGCCGACGCTTCCTCCCTGCGTCTTCGTAGTGACAATCGCCTCTTCCAAACCATTATTAGCCAAGAAATATTTAAGCGAAGCCAGCTCGCCCGGCCTCTCATAGAAACGGTCCGTCCACTTCACCTCAACGGCCCACGAGGGCTTTTGCCTGCCCGTGTCGAGACCGACGATGTCCACCTCGCCCTGCGACCTGCCAATTTTCCAATTGGCATATCCGATAGAAGCCCCCGCCCTGGAAAACCACTGCGCGTACACGGCTGTCTCTACCATATCCCCAATTTCTTCATCGTTCTCTCCGATGGGCTGGAAAAGCGCACAGCGCAGCGAAGGGTTGGTGAGGTAGATTTTGAACTGCGTCTCGCGCTGATAACTCTTAGCCGTGTCGTCCGTGCGGTGTATCACCTTTATAAGGAAAGCCGCCTCAAGGTATCGCACATACTTGCGCAACGTGTCCTTGCGCACCCCCGACTCCTTTGACAAGCCCTCGTAGGAGAACTGCCCGCCGGAGTGGTAGGCTATCATAGTGAAAACCGAGTTCAGCTCTTGCACATCGCTTATGCCGTAAAGGCTTGGAAGGTCGCGAAGCAGCACCTTGTCTATTATGTCGTGGCGAATGAACTGTCCGGGATTACCGCGTATCCGCTCAGAAAAGACAACTTCGGGATACCCCCCGTAGTTGATGTAGTCAAGCAAGAGCCCGTTCAGCTTGTCTATATCTATAGTCGAGGCACAATCCACCTCCGCGCCACACATACGCAGCCGGCTCTCGCGCATAATGCCCGCATATCCCCTCAGATGTATGTACTCGAAAAAAGTGAGCGGCGGGAGGGAAAAGTCGGTAAAGCGCCCCGCACCGCTCTCGTCACTCTTTTTCTTCAGCTCTGCCGCAGCGGAGCCCGAAGCCACAAACTTCACCGTCTTGTAGGTATCTACCAAAGACTTGAGATTGACTTCCCACTCTTTCAAATACTGTATCTCGTCAAAGAATACATACATTTGCTCCCTCTGCGGGAAATCTTCCCGCCCCAGAGCCTTGCACGCAAGACGGAAAAGCGTTTCGAGGTAAATATTGTTGTATATAGGCGTCTCCACCGATATATATATGATGTTCTGCGCCGGCACGCCCTCGTCGATGAGAGCTTGTATGGCGTGGTACATCATAACTGTCTTGCCCACACGCCGGGGTCCCATAAGTATAAGGGCGCGGCTTAGGTCTGCGGCTCGCACGAGAGGCAAAAACACACTTAGGTACAGCCGCGGACTCATGCCCCGGTAGTAGTCGGGAATGGCATTCTCCGTCCACCACGGGTTGTCTACACGCAGTCTTCCTATAATTTGCTTTTCCAAAAGGTCCGTGTACATCATAGCGAATAAGGCATTTATTTACGGGCAAAAGTAACAAGATTAAGCAGAACAAGACCTTCTGACCGTGCTTAACTTGCATTGATTTGTGCAAATAAGAAGAAATGCGCATTTCAAGCGTTCTAATATGCACCTCTAACAGTGGGCTGCACGCACATAAGCCGGCACGCCGTCTCTATGCCCCACTTGCAAACAACCAGTAAAGGCAAAGAAAGCCATCCCCCCGTTTCTAATAGGAAAAGAATCACTTTCCTGCGACATTTACACCAGCAAGAAGAAGCCGCAAAACCCTTAAAAATGCCTTAAAGTACGCCGAAACCGCAACTTAGCCCTACCTTTGCCCGCGAAGAAACACGACACACAAAAGAAAACAAAGACACAACGATGAGAATCAAAGCCATTTTACTGATAGCCCCGGCGGCCGCGCTGCTGCTCTCGGGCTGCGTGAGCAAGAAAGCGTACAGCGAGCTGCAGACCAACTACAAGACACTGCAGGGAGAGCACGCCACGCTGCAGAACGACTACAACGACGCGAAGGTAAAAATAGCCGAGTACACCTCCGACTCTAAGAGCCTCGCCGCACGCCTGGCTGAAGAGCAGGCGCGAAACAAGGAAATGAAAGAGGCATACAGCCAGCTGCAGACTTCCTACCAGAGCAACGTGCAGCAGGGCAACGTGAACATCTCCAAGCTGGTGGACGAGATAAATGCCTCCAACAAATTCATCAAGCAATTGGTCGACGCGAAGAGCAAGAGCGACTCGCTCAACCAGGCGCTTACCAACAAGCTGACGCGCTCGCTCACGCAGAGCGAGATGAACGACGTGGACGTGCAGGTGCTTAAAGGCGTGGTTTACATCTCCCTCGCCGACAACATGCTCTACAAGAGCGGCAGCTACGAGATAGGCGAGCGCGCCAGCGAGACGCTCTCGAAAATTGCGAAGATAATAAAGGACTACAAGGACTACGACGTGCTTATCGAGGGCAACACGGACAACGTGCCCATCTCGCAGAAGAACATCCGCAACAACTGGGACCTTTCCGCCCTGCGCGCTTCCTCTGTGGTGCAGGCCTTGCAAAACCAGTACGGCGTCGACCCGAAGCGCCTGACGGCCGGCGGCCGCGGCGAGTATAACCCCGTGGCTTCCAACACGACGGAGAAGGGCAAGCAGATGAACCGCCGCACGCAAATCATCATCACGCCGAAGCTCGACCAGTTTATGGACCTCATCGACGAGGCTCCGAAGGACGAGCAGTAAGTCCGCACCCCCTATACACGGGCGGCGGAGGCGCGCCGGCAACCCTGCCGGTTACGCCCCGCCGCCCGTCACTTTTTGCACGACTGCCCGCCTTTGCGTCAGTAAGTGCCGATGCGGGGAAACAGACAAAATATCCCCCGAAAAATCCCATTTTTCCGCGACCGAACGAGCGATATCGCCGCGTCCGCTTGCACAGATTGTCACAAAACACGGAAGTGACACGCAGTGACGCAAAAAGACAGCGTTTCTTTAACACTATTTTGTCGCGATTTGGAAAACGGAGAAATATTTCGTATCTTTGTTTGTAATGAGGGCAGGAGCGACACCGCTTCTGCCCTCATTATCTTTACGCTGATTACCAATAACTTACATCACCCGGAGATGTACATATAGGAGCGCAGGGATGTACATGCAGGAAAAACTCCAAGTATTCCCGTCGTTCCGCGCCCTATCCCCGTCGCGAGAAAGTCCCTTTCAGGCGACAAGCGCCCCTTTCCGGCGGCTGCAAAACGCTTTCTAAGCACGCCGAAAATGTTAAAGTCGTTAACACATCCACTTTCTGCCAAAAACAGCAGCCCAATCGGCGGAAAAGAGCCTTAGGCGGGTTGTCAGCCCAATGCAGTTTGTAAGGGCAAAAACCGGCACAAACGTTCAAGACAGCAGCTAACTCGCCGCGCCAAAGCCGCCGCGCTCTATCGCACACGTACAAAAAAGGGAAGCAACGGCACTGCCGCGCTTCCCTTGTGTTTTCTCTTGCACCGACTTGCGGCGCTACGCCGTCAAGCCTTGGCGGCGAGCGGAGCGGCCTGCGTGTAAGCGCGGGCGGCAAGGTCCTTGTCGAGCATAAAGAGCCCGTAGCCGTTGCCGTCAAGCATACGCAGGCTGTCAATGAGGTTGGAGGCGTTCTCCTCCTCCTCTACCTGCTCGTCGACAAACCATTTCAGCATGCTCTGCGTGGCGTAGTCGTTCTCCTCGTGCGTAAGGGCGTAGAGCGAGTTGATAAGCGAAGTGACCTTTTGCTCGTGGGCGAGCGTCGACTCAAACACGTCGAGGGCCGACTTCCACTCCGTGGGCACTTCGGCGATGGGTTTCAGCTGCACGCGGCCGCCGCGCTGCAGCACGTAGTTGAAGAGAATGCGGGCGTGGTCCTGCTCTTCCTGAAACTGCACCTCAAACCAGTGCGCCATTCCCGGCTTTCCCTCGCGGGCGCACCAGGCGGACATGGAAAGGTAAAGGTAGGCCGACCAAAACTCGGCGTTGATTTGCTCGTTGAGCGCGTCTTCAATTTTCTTGCTAAGCATTGTAGTAGGTTTTTGTTGGAGGGTAACAACTTTTTATCCCCATTCCTTACGAAGCAAAAAGCGTGCCGCGCGGTCTTCCCGGCGCGTCACGCTTTCTGTCCCTATTCCGCCCGCTCAATAAGCGCGACGGCGTAGGCCGAAATGCCTTCCTCGCGCCCCGTGAAGCCGAGCTTTTCCGTGGTGGTGGCTTTCACGCTCACGTCCGCCTCTGTCACGCCAAGCAGCGGGGCGAGGCAGCGCTTCATTGCCTCGACGTGCGGGTTCAGCTTCGGGCGCTCGGCGCACACCGTCGCGTCGACGTTGCCCACCTGCCAGCCCGCGCCGCGCAGAAGAGCGACGGTGTCGCGCAGCAGCAGTTTGCTGTCCGCGCCACGGTACTCCTCCGCCGTGTCGGGAAAGTGGTAGCCTATGTCGCGCATATTTGCCGCGCCGAGCAGCGCGTCGCACACGGCGTGTATCAGCACGTCCGCGTCGCTGTGTCCGAGAAGCCCAAGCTCGTGCTCTATACGCACGCCGCCGAGCCACAGCTCGCGCCCCGGCACAAGGCGGTGGACATCGTAGCCCATTCCCACGCGTATCTTCATATCGTGTTGTTTTGTTATTAAGACAGAGTGTCAGCGGCGGCGGCCAAAGAGGTCGCGTATGCCGTCAAAGTCGAAGGTGAGAGAGACGCGCAGAGTCTGGTCGAGCGGGTTGGAGGGCTGCGTGGCTATCACATAGCCCGCGTCGATGGCCATCACGTTCATGCGGAAGCCCGCGCCGACCGTGGCGTACTTGCGGTTGCCCTGCATGCTGCTCTCGTGGTGGTAGCCCGCACGGAGAGAGAACTTGTCGTTGTAGGTATACTCCGCGCCGACGCTCCACTGTATCTCCTCCATCTCGCCCTTGAAGCCGCGCTCCGAGTCGCCGAAGCTCTTGAACATGCCCGAGATGGACGACATGTCATAATATTTCTTGCGGAGACGCTCCGAGTAGGCCTCGTTTGTCTCCCCGTCCTGCTGCAACGGCTTTGAGGGGACGAGCAGCTTGTTGGCGTCGGCGGAGAAAGAGATGCGGTTATACTCGTTGAGCGGTATCATGTAGCTCAAACCGAGGCGCAGGTTGGTGGGGATGAAGTAAGAGTAGTCGCCGCCGTAGTTGATTTTGCTGCCAATGTTGCTTATATTCAAACCCCAGGCCAACTGGCACTCGCGCTGCCCCATCATAAGGTAGGTGTTATAGTAAAGCGCGATGTCCGCCCCGAAAGCCGAGCCCGCCGTCGTGTTGTCGTCGTAGTGCCCCGTGATGTCGGAGTAGATGTAGCGCAGAGCGACTGCGGCGGAGAAGCGCTCGCTGAGCATGCGCGAGTAAGCGATGTCGACGCCCATCTCGTAGGGCTTCACCGTCATGTCCGTGCCCGCCTGCACCTCGCCAAGGGTGAAGTAGCGAAGGGACGCGCTTATGGCCTGGTAGTCGCCGATGCGCACGTAACCCGCAGCGTCGAGCAGGGCGATGCCCGTAGTGAGCTTGCGAAGCCACGGCGTGTAGTTGATGGCGAAGCCGGCGCGGGAAATGGTGAAGGGATACTTGGCGGGATTCCAGTACTGCGAGTGCACGTCAGGGTCGGTGGCCGCGCCCACGTCGCCCATACCGCCGGCACGCGCGTCGGGGGCAATGCTCTGCGAGGTTACGGCCGTCATGACGGGGTTGAAGTCGTCTCGCACGTCGTCGTCTGCCATTGCCGGCAACGCGCAAAGGGCTGCCGCTGCCATTATTGGGATAAATCGCTTGTCCATTATCTGATGTCGTTTTTTTACTATTCTGATTGTGTTTTCAGGCTTTCAAGCCCCGCTTACATCACGATGAGCTTGTGCGTCTTGGTGTTTTTGCCGTTCACCACGCTTCGGTAGAGATACACGCCCGGAGCGACAGGCGCGCCGGCGCGGGTACGTCCGTCCCAGCTGAAAGAGGCGTAGCCACCCGTCGTGGCGGTCTCTGCCCACCATACGCGCTGACCGGAGACGGAGTAAAGCTCGGTGCGCACGGAGTTGACTCCGCCATTGTCGCGCTCGGGATAGGAGGTGGCGAAAGTAGTGCCGGAGCGCACGGGATTGTCCGTGCTCTGCACGTCAAAGCCCGATTTTCCCGAAGCGCTTACGAGGAAAGTGAGCGAACGGGAGGTGGAGTTGCCGTACACGTCCCACACGCGGAAGGAAAGCGTGTGCTTGCCCTCGCTAAGCCCCGAAAGCGGATAATGCACCGTGCCCGAGGAATAGGAGCCGAAGTCGAAGGAGAAGAAATCGTTAAGCTGTATCGCGTCGGACGTTGCCCCGTCAAGCGTGAGCGTCATGTCGTGCCCCATATTGCCGCTCATAATGGAGATGGCCGTGGAGTCCTGCACGGTGGCGTAGAAGTCGGCCGACGTGCCTACCGTCCCGCCCTCGGGAAAGTCGGGCGTGTCGAGGTACACGTACACGCTCGGGCCAATGGTGTCCGGCTCTGCGTCGTCGGAAGTGCCGTTGAAGCAGAACTGTCGGTTTTGCCCGCCAAGCGCCGCGCCGCCGCCCTTCGCGCAGGCGTAGAGGTTAAGCAGCCCCGCCTCTGAGCTGAAGCTGATGCCTCGCGGCACGATGAGCGAAAGAGCGAAGCGGCCGTTTTTCACCTCCACCGAGCCGCGGTAGAGCATACGGGTGTAGTCACTGTACTGCAAGGGCGAGGCCGTGGTGTTGCCCGAGCCTTTGCAGGTGAGCGTACTTTGGCGGTCGAAAAGCACGCCCGTGAGCGTGCCCTCGTAGGACGTGTCGGGACCTACGGCTCCGGCGGCGTTGACATACCCGCTGAAGCGCACCGTCTCGCCGGCCTTCAGACTGTGGAAAGAGGACGCGGTGAGCGGCTCGCCGTTGATGCTGTCGAGGGTCACGCCGTCTTCGGTCCAGGCAAGGGCGAGGGCGGGGTCGCCAAAGAGCGCGTACTTCATCTTATTGATGGTGTAGTCGCGCCCGCCGCCTGAAGACGCGCCGAGCATATCACACTTGGCAAGGCGCATAGCGTCGCCGAGCGTGTAGCGGTTTCCGTCAGCGTCCTTGCGGAAGAGGTATTTCACAAGAGCCACGTTGAGTGCCTTGTTATAGGAGGAGTAGACCGTGCGCGAGGCGCAGATGACAGCAATGCCGCCGCCGTTGCGATTGAAGAGTATGTTTTGCCCTATGTTGTCCACGAGCTGGTCGTAGGGGTCTATCTCGCAGGAGGCGAAGAGCCAGAGCGGGCGGGCGGTGCTTATATTGGCGGTATAGTCCTCCTTTTTTATAAGGAAACGGTGGGAGAGCTGGTCGGGCGAGCCGTGCCCGTTGTAGTTGAAAATCAGAGCTCCCTGCTGCATGTAGCTTTTCAGCTTCGCCGTGGCCTGCGGATAGGTCAGCCCGCTCGCCGAGCGCGTGGCAGTGTAAAAGTCCTGGAAGAGATAGCGCACAAGGAAGTGGTCGGACGAAGAGGTGTTGGCCTGCTTGGCCACGGCGAGCGCGTCCTCCATGTGCAGGTTGTTGTCGCCGTTGTCTCCGATGGCAAACATCATGTTCTGCCACGAGCCGCTCTGCGTGCTGTCCCCGTAGGCAAGGACTTGGTCGACGAGGTAGGAGGCGGCTTCTGCGTCGTGGCAGAGGAAGCGACCGATGCCGAGGTCTATCTTCTCGCGGCTCATGTCCGAGCCCTCGCCGTCGTCAAGCAGTCCGTAGTAGTCGTCGGTGACGAAGCTGTTGAGCGTTCCTATAGAATAGGTGGTATTGGAAAAGTCTTCCGCGTCGTTGCTCTCAAAGGAGAGGAGGAAGTCCGCCGCGTCATAGCCCTTCATATCCGAGGTGACCTGGCGGTTGTCCCACATGCAGTCGCCGAAAAGCAGGAGATAGCGCGGCTTGTCGGAAGACGTGGCGGCGCGGTCGTAGAGCATCTTCATATAGCGGCGGTAGGCCGAAGCGTCGGGCGTGCCGGAGGAAAACTCGTTATAGAGCTGGTCGGCACGAACCACACGCGTGCGCAGCCCCTTGCCCTCGTGGTAGGCGGCGAGCCTTTCGGCCTGGGCGGTGAGCTTGCCCGAGGACGGAACAATCATGACGTAGTCCGCCGCGCCGTCGGCGTGAAGATTTTGGTTTGCCACTTCGCCCACTACCTCCGGCGAAGGATAAGCGGCGGAAAGGTCGGCGACGAGATAACGCGCCGTGGCGTCGGAACCGGAAGCGCGGTAAACGCCGCCGGAAAGCGTGCCGGGAAGCGCGGCAAGCGTGTGCGAGGCATCGGGCAGCTGCCACACGGCGGTGGAAGCCGTGGCGTTGGCTACGGCAAGCGTGAAGTTGCCCGTCACGTTCTCTACGCTGAACGGCTGGGTGGTGTTGGCGGCGGAGAGTGCTTGGGTGTAAATCACGTGCACGAAGTTGAGCCGCGCGGAATGCGTGGCCGCGAGGCTCAGCGTTGCGGACGGCGCGGAGAGGGCTGAGGTGGAGAAGCGTCCGCGGGCAGCACGGGCGTTCTCGTTAGAGCCGTAGGCCGACACGCTCAGACTGTGGAGCGTCGTGCCGCCGGAAGAGAGCTGCACGCGCGTGCTTCCCGACGTGCTGGAAGCGGAGGCCTCCCACACCACCGTAGAGGCGCTTCCCGGCACAAGCCCGGGTAGCGCGAGCGTAAAGGTTTTGCCCGAAGTGTAGAGGTCGGTCTCGTCAAAAAAGTCGCGGCCGCCCGAGTACCACGAGTAGCTCTCGCCGTCGTAGAGCGCGTGCTGGCGCACCTGCGTCACTTCCGTCCCTGCCGCAGACGGAGCTGAGAGCGTGGAAAGAACGGCGGGGGAGTCGCCCTCGGTGAGGAAATAATAGGAATAGAGCGAATAGGTGTTCTGCGTGTGCGTGCCGTCGCTTTTGTAACGCACCGTGCCCTCGGCAAAAAACAACACACTGCCTGCGCGGCGGTAGAGCGGCACCTCGGGGAGGTCGTCCTGCAAGCCGTCCACGCCGGAGAAAGTGAAATTCTCCGGCAGTCTGCGTCCGCCATATCCGTAAAGCTTCACCCGCGCGGGGTCGGAGAAGCCCATCTGACGGAGCTCGTCGTCGCTAATCTGGTAAAGTCCCTCCGAGGAGACGCGTATTTTTACCCAACGCCCGGAGGAAAGCACCGAATTGCCGGCATAGCGGTTGGCGGCAACCACGGACGCGGCGGCGGCGTAGGCTTTGCGGAAAGACTGCGACGCGGACACGCCCGCCACGCGCGGGGTTATTTTGAAACTTTCAAGGAAGTAGTATTTTCCACTCCGCCACACAAAGGGTACGAAACCCACCTCTGCCACTGCATTCCCGCGCGAAAGCCCTACACACACCGACGGCTGCACACTGCCGCGCTTTGCCACGCCGGCTTTTTCGAGGACACGGCACTGGGCGGCCGTAAGGGGCTTGTACTCGGGGTATTCCACCGCCACCGCGACGCTGTCCGTGGGGAGCAGCCTCCCCATTGCGAACTGGGCGGCATACTCTCCGCACACGCTGTCGCCGGCAAGATAGTCGGCAAGACTAAGCTGCACGAAGCTCTGCGCGGAGGCTGTGAGAGGGAAAAGCGTCAGCGAAAGGAGAAGGGCAAGGATTGGGATTTTCTTATGCATAGAGTGTAACGCCGAAAGGGAAAGGATTGAGGGAAGTGAGCGAATACGCGCCTGCGGGCAGCAAGCCTCACTTCACATTGAACGAGAGCACCGGCTCGCCGCCCAGCAGCAGGTCGATGTGGTCGTCTATCGCGACGGGGAAAGCGTCCGCCGCAGCGACAGGAAGCAGGAGTATGTCGCCTTGCCGCAGCGTGTAGTAGCGGCTGACGGCAGAAAGAGCCGCGTCCGCCGTCTCTGCCGCCGGAGCGAGCATATGCGCCGCCGTTTGCCCGCCAAGACGCGCGACGAGTTCCGTCCCCGCCGCCAGCGCGTCCGAGGCGTCGGCTTCCCAACACCCCAAAGCCAGCGCGCCGTCGAAGCCGCAGGCGCGGTCGGCAGGAAGTCCGTCCGCCACGAGCCGCTCAAAAAGCGGGTGAGCCGTGAAGTGCAAAGCCGCAGTCAGACTGTCGTAGTAGCGCGAAGCAAACTGCGGATGGATGCTGCGCCCCAGGCGGCTCACGCGCAGGGCGGCGCACAAGGTGGCGCGGCACTGCGTGGCGAAGTCGGGCACGAAGAACGGGCATTTAGTGCCAAGCACCGCCGTGTCCGGCAGAAGCCGCAGACTGAAATGCACCTCATTATATAACGCGCCGTCCGCCGTTTTATTATCCATAGCCCCGCACGGGCTCTCTGTAAGGAATATCTTCATCGTCTCTGTCTCTCTTGCCGCTTGCCTGCGCCCGAGGGGACTACCTGTTAAGAATGAACTTGATGCTCACGCCAAAGTCCTGCGTGGTGACGGGATAGGAGCTGGAGGTAAGCAGCGGCTTGTTCATCTGACGGTCGTAGTACGCCGTAAGCGTGAGGTACTTGCTCAGGGCATAGTCCGCCGAGAAAGACACCTGCACTGCCTTGTTTCCGCTCGTGGCCTGCGAGAGCTGCGTGAGTATGTCGCGGTTGATGGCGCTCTGGTTGCGGAAGGTGAAGTCAAGCCTAAGGTTGAGGTCGTTGGCGAAACCGCGGCTGTTGCTCTTTGTAGTGGTGGCAGAAGCGCGGTCGTTGGTCTTCGGGCTGCGCTTGGTCTTCGCGCGGACGTATTTCTTCGGCGCGAAGAGTTTGAGGTCGGCGATTTTGTAGCCGAAGCCCACCACAAAGTCGTTGCTGCGCGTCTCGGTGAGCTGCTGCGAGGTCATGCTCAGGGAAAGAACACGGGTTTTCCTCATTTCCACCTTCGCCGTGAGGCTGTTCTGGAACGTCATATCCACGCCGATGAGCGGCGAGAAGCTTTCGTTGATGCTTACTGTGGAGATGTCGTACATGCAGCTCGGCACGGGGTTGCCCGTCGTCACGTCATTGACGAAGCCAAAGCCGTTCATATACTCCATATAACTGCTGAACGTGTTGTACGAGCCTACGGAGTAGATGCTCTTGTAGGAATGGTTGAGGTTGAAGCTCTTGAACACTTTCTTCATCTTCGGCAGCTTGGCAAGCCCGGCATAGGTGAAGGTCCAGTTGGGAAGCAACCGCGCGAGCGAGGGGAATATGTCAAGCGACTTTCCGCCGCCCGCCGTGTAGGCGTTGAGGAAGGCGGGTATCATCACCTCGGAGGAGTACTGGCTCACCGTGCCGTTGGCGGGGTCGAAAGTCTGTCCCGCAAGCGTAGAGGTCTCGGGATAGGACGCGCCGCTATACAACGCTTCCACACGCTGGCGATAGCTTTCCAGCGAGGACACGAAGCGGGAGAACGACTTGCTGCTGTATCCCTTGTCAGCCGAGCCCACTTTCTCGAAAGCCGACTTGAGGGAGACTGTGGTCATATTGAAAGAGCCCGTCTGCGTAGTGGGGCGGCCGGCAAACATATACTGCACGCTGCGGGCACGCGTGGTGGTGCGGCTCGCGCTAAGGTCTATCTTCACGTCGCGGAACGGCTCCACCGTGGCGCGTATCTGCCAAGACTCGGAAAGGTTGCTCGTAGCGGGCGAAACCACGCTGTCCGACATAAGCAGCCACCCCTTGTCCGCCGCCTTGTCGATAAATTTCTCTCCCGTAAAGCCGAAAGCGAAGTCAAGCCCCGGCGCGAGCCCGCCGCCCGAGCGCTGACCGAAGACATCGCCCGCCTGCGGGAGGAAGCCCGGCACGCTCATGTTGAACTTATTGGAATAGTTCACACTCACGCTGCGCACCATCATCAGCACGCGGGTGCCCAGCTGCAGGGCCTTGTACCAGCCCATGTCCTCCTTGCGCTTGCGCGGCGCGACGGTTATCTTCAGCCGCGCGGTGTCTTGGGAGAGGATGGTAATCTTGTTGGCGTCGTCCACCTTATAGCGCAGCGGGTAGCGCGAGCCGTCCGCACGCAACGCAGTCACGCGCACCTTCTTGTTTTTCTGGTTATGCTGCAAGACGGTGACCGTGTCCGCGCTGAGCCGAAGCTCTTTCATGAAGTTTTTCTTAGGCTGCTCTTTCTTCTTCTGCGAGGACGAGGAGAACTTCTTATTGACCTCTTTGAGGAACTTGCTGTGATTGTACAGCGTCTCCATATTGAGGCGGCCGTTGCCCGTAATGTTGCGCGAGTTGCTTATGGTGTTGCCCAGCGTAGTGCCGCTTTCGAGCTCCGCGCCGCGTGCCCAGTTGTACGTGGCGTTATAGGTGGCATCAGCGGTCAGCCAGTCGAAGAGCGGGAGCTTGTTGAGCGGGAGCTTCCAAGAGTAGTCAAAGTTCTGCTGATAGGACAAGGGCCGGCCGAGCTGCTTGATGCTGTGCCACACACTGTCTTTCCACGCCGTGTAACGGTCGGGGTACAAGTCTTTGTTAACCGCCGTGTACGGCTGCTCTATCTCCGCGTTGGTGCCCGAGGAGAAATTCATGTGCATGTTCTTTGTGAGGTCCCAGCGAAGTTGGAACGTGCGGTTCCAAAGGAAGTCACTTGACCACGTGAGGGGCAGGTCCGTGCTGTTGAGGTTTTCTATGTCGCGTTCCTGCAACTCGTAGTAGGTGCGCGTTATGTCAGAGTTAAAGGCAATATTCTGCGGGGCAAGATTAAAGCTCTGCTCCTTGAGAATCTTAAACCATTTCGACTTGCTCTTGTTTTTCTTGAACGGCTCAAAGGATTTGAAGTTGGTGGTGTAGGAATAACCGAAGTTCCACTTCCAGTTCTGGTCCTTCTCCCACGCTGTCGTTTCCCCCGTGGTGTTTTTTGATGAGTACGCGAAGCCGAACGTGAAGTTTGCGGGGTCATACGGCATCGGCGTGTTCTTTGTGGAGATGTTGAACCTTGCGCCCGAGACGCTGAAGTTCTTGTTCACCACCACCTTCTCGGCGATGTTGCGCAGCGAGTCCTTTTCGGCTTTTGTGGAGAGCGCGGAAAGAGCCTCGTCAAGCTCCATATCGGTGTCAAGGGGATTATAGCGCGGGGAGGTGCGTTGCTTCGAGTACGAATAGTAAATAGGCGCGTTGAGCTTCACTTTCTCCGGGAGCAGTTTTCCCGCCTGCACGTTAGTGGTGACAGAGTACTCGTAGAGGCTGTTGTCGCGGCGCTGCGTCACGCTCTCCTCAAGTCCGCCGAAGCCGTCGGTCTCTATGTGCCCGGTGAGGTTTACGCTGGCGAGGTCAGACAACTGTATGTCGAGTTGTGACTGCGCAGCCCAGCCTCCCTTGTTGGAGAACTGCTGTAGGCGCAGCTCATTGGCCCACACCTCTACGTTCTGCACGGTGCGGGAGTTGTTGCGCACGCCTATCATTATTGTGCGCACCTCGCCGAGCGAGGGGTTGCCCATCACGCTTATCTTGTTGGCGGGACGGTCCGCGTCATACTCCGAATAGAGTTGGGAGTTGGATGCCAGGCCAAGCGACTTCTGCTTGTTGCGGTTTCTCTTCGCGTTGGTGAGGACGGTGAAGTCGAGGTCGAGCATATTGTCTGTCGGCCAGACAATGCGCGCGTCGCTCTCGGTGTTGCTGTAACTGTTGCGGGCGGGGGTTATCTTCAAGGGAATCTCGTACTCATAGAAATTGCTCTTGTAGTCTGAGCCGAGGCGGATGAAGATAGAGGTCTGCCCGTCCTCTACGGCCGTCTCGCCGATAAGCGAGTTGGCGTGGGCAAACATTTGTATGTGCTTGTAGCGGCGGAGGTCGAGCGTGGTGTTCTTATATACGGCGCGTGCGTCGCCGCTTGCGAGGCTCTTCACCGTCATCGCGAGCGACTGCTCGTTGTTTTGCAGCACCTGGTCCTGTCCCGGGTCTATCACGCGGCTTACGCCCGGCGGGAGGATATAGTTGACCGGCTCTTTCTCGTTGTTTTCCTCAAAGTTCACCGCCGACACTTCCAGCGTGCCGCTTACCTCGGGGGCTTTGCCTTGGTAGAGTGCCTGCTCGTAAGCGCGCCATTCTCCGTGCACGAGGTTGAGTGTCGCCATTCGCAGCACGACAGGGCGGGAGAAGCCGGTCATGAACATACGCATAAAGCGGATGCTGGAAAAGTCGGATATTCCCCCGACGCGCTTCTCGTATTGGTCGACCGGTATGCGGAAGAGATACCATGTGTAGTCGGCGGACTGTCCGTCGCGGGTCTGTTCGTGCGCCACGCGCTTGTCTACTATGTAGTTTTGTCCCACGCTCAGCGCGTCCTCGGATATGCGCACGCGGTACTGGTAGTATTTCTCGTACTCGTTGAGCGTATAGTCCTGGTTGATGTCCTCTACGTCGGGCGTCGTCTTATAGGTTGTGCTGTATTTCTCCGGCGAGTGGTCGGAGTCTACTGAGTTTCCGTTAGGATTGTTGATATACTTGTAGCGGTCGAGGATAGAGCGCTGCTCGTTGTCATAGTCAGTCCCGCGGAAGTAGTGGTATTTGTCCGCCGACGGGGAAAGGAGGAGAGAGTCGTAGACGGCGGGGCGCACCTTCGGCTGCACGGCTTGGAGGAACGAGGCGTATGCCGGGTATGTCACCTCCTGTTCGCTCGTCAGGCCGTTATAGCCCACGTCCTGCTTCTGCCGCGAGCCGCTGGACGTGTTAAAGGCGTAGGTGGCGGTATTCTGCGTCGGCACGCGTCCCCAAACGGTCTCGGTGTACTGCGTGGGGTC
Organism: uncultured Oscillospiraceae bacterium; assembly: GCA_963625935.1. Taxonomy (GTDB): domain Bacteria; phylum Bacteroidota; class Bacteroidia; order Bacteroidales; family Bacteroidaceae; genus Alloprevotella. Next base: position 114,341 of record CAVFVD010000001.1, read on the forward strand.
GTCGTCGACGGGGAGACCGCTCTCGTAAAATTTCTTTCCGTCCTTGAGTACGTCCTCGCTTATCTCGCCGAGGTTGAAGTACAGGTCTCCGTCTATGGTGTAGCCGTCCCGCCGCGCCTTGATAAAGGGGTCGAGAAGCCAGAACTCTATGTATTCGATGTTGGCCGTTTCGAAGTCGGACGTGTCAAGCTTTCTCATCATGCCGCCCCAGCGCTTCTGCGGGTCGGTAAGGTGTCCGTCGCTGTCGAGCGAGGGGTCGAGGTTGTAGGGACCGCGCTCGTTGGGATAGAAAGCGAGGTTGAGCACGTTGAGCGTATTGCTCTCGCGCATGTTCACGCTCTTGTTGGGAAAGAGCTCGCTTTTGTACACCTCGCGCACGTCCGGGTCCGAAAGCTGAGCGAGGTCGCCCTTGATGTGCCCCGGCGTGAGCGAAGACGAACGCCGCGTGAAGAGCGGGTCGATATAATACCACGCAAGGAGTGCGCGGTTGTAGCCGTAGCGCACGTCATTGAGGTACTTGGACTCGTCAAACATGGACGGGACTGAGGAAATGTTCCACTCCACAGGGTTGGAGATGTCAATCTCACTCTTCGAGTTCTCAAAGTCGTCTATGTAGGACGAATTGGCTTGCGTGCCACGGTTTTTGCCCGCAATGAGCTGCGCAAACTCTGCCGTGAAATTGATGCTCGACGGCGCGGTGCAGTGCAGCAGCGGCAGCTTGTTGAGCCAGTCCGTAAGCCTTTGGCTCTGCTTCTTCCACGAGATGTTGAGTCCCCATAGGGTGTTGTTGAGCGGCTCGCTTCCCATCGTCACTTTCGTGGTGAGCGGCTTCTCGCCAAGGTGCATGAAAGTACCGCCTATCTGGAAGTCTTTTGAGAAGTCGTATTCCCAGTTCATGCCGAACATAGTCTTGCGCTGCATGCCATAGTCGGTGTTGCTCTCAAGACTGACATTGACAGCCGTGCCAGCGTCGAGGATGCTCTTGTTGAGTATCTTCACGATGCCGGAGTTGTAGTCTACGGTGTAGTCAGAGCCTTCGCTGAGCGTCTGTCCGCCTGCCGTGACCACGACAGAGCCGCGCGGGATGTTCATCGCGCCGAGCTGTATCTCGTCGTTGCGCGAGGCTTTGTACTGCCCCGTTATCACAAACTTGTTTCTCTCTGCAATTTGCTTCGCCACCGTGCGCGTGCTGTCGTAAAGCTCTTGGAAGACGTATTTGTCGGCAATATCCGTGTCGCCCAATGCTTTCCGCAGGCTTTTGCCAAAGGGCTCGACAACAGGGAAAAAGACGCGGCCGGTGGAGGCATCGACGGTGTAGCCCTCCACAAAGTCGAACGTGCCGTTAGCCCCGACGCGGTTGTTGTTGTCAAGGCGGTCGGCTCCGATGAGCGCAATTATCTTCTTCCCTTTAAGCCCCGCCTCGGGAATGTAAGAGAGGTAGACGCCCGAGGTGTCGCTGAGCAGCTTCACGTCGAGCTTGAATTTTTCTTTCTGCACCGACGTGCCGCCGAGCGAGTACACGTTTTTCATCATCAGCCCCCAGTTTCCCATCGCCGGGGTGCAGGCTGTGTTTTTCAGTGTCTTTACGAAGAGTGCCTCCTTGTTTTCCTTTCGGTCGGTGGAGAATTCTCCTACCTGGTAGGTCTGTCCGTGGTAGGTGTACTCGTAGGCTACGGCGAGCACTTGGTCGGTCTGCAGCGTCTGTTTCAGTGAGACGTAGCCCAGGCTGGCGTTCAGCGTGTACTCGGACGAGGAGAGCTTGCGGGCGGACTCAAGCTTTTCGTAGTCAACTCCGCCCTCCAGCCCGGCTCCGTCAAGCACACTGGTGGCTTGCGATATGTCACGCGCCTCGGCCATAGACGTGACGAGCGTGGAGTATAGGGTGTTTGACTGGTTGCTCGGGTTTGCGTCCGTGCCAGCCCCCCATGCGGGGTTGGAGATATGGTCGTGCTCGGCCAGGTCGGTAAAGCCTATTATGTTGCGGGTGTTGGTTGTAGTCCCGTTCTTGTTTGTGACCCAAACTTCCACGCGGTTCACCGTCACGCCCGACGCAATCGTGGGCAGCTGCTTCATATTGTCATCGTAGCGGTCGCGGAAGAAGTGGGAGAGGAAGAAATGGCGGTTTTCGTCGTAAGCGTCTGCGGAGAACTCAAAGTCGGTCAGCTGCACACCGCCCGAGGAGCTTACGCTCTGCGAGCTTGACTTTTTCTGCGAAACCACGGTGGAGAGCTTCAGCTTGCCGAACTGCATGTCGGCTCTTATGCCGAAGAGCGAGCTTGCGCCGCGTATCAGCCCCGAGTTGGTAGGCATGGACACGTTGCCCGCCTCTATGAGCTTTATTATCTCGTCTTCCTTGCCCTCGTAACGCAGTTTGAGGTTTTGGGTGTCAAAGTCAAAGGTCGCCTCCGAGTTATAGTTGAAGTCCATGTTCACTTTGTCGCCCACCTTGCCGTTAAGGCTGAGGTTGATCTTCTCGTCAAAGTCGAAGCCGAAGACCTTTCTGTTGCGCTGCGAAAGGGAGGGGTTGTCGGTGAAACGCGTGTTGGCGCCTATTTTAAGCTCTGCCGAGCCTTGGGTCTTGATGCGCACGCCGCCCGGCCCGAAGATTTTCTCCGCCGGACCGAGTCCGAAGTGCATGTCGGTAAAGTCAAACTTCTCTTTGCCGTTTTTCTTGTACTCTTCGGCGTTTTTCGTGCGGTAGTAGTCGGCGAGCGACTGGCGGAGGCTTAGGCGCATATACTCCTCGGGCGTGAGGTCGAACGGCGTCTCCAAGAAGTCTTCGCCGAGGCGCGTGCCGTATTTGTACGAGCCTGTTTTCTCGTCATACACCGCGCCGCGCTTTATGTTTTCCGGGTCTTTCAAGTCGGCCGAGGGCTGCTCGTCGTCGAGGCCCTGCGTAGTGGTTTCGCGCACTTTGAAGCGCGGAGCCACGGTGTCGGGCGGCGCGGCGCTCAGCGCAAGCGCGTCTGCGCGGCTTGACAGCTCGGCAGGCGCGACACGGCCGCTTCCCCTCGCCACATGGCGCAGGAAAAGGGCGTAGCCCTCCGCACTCACGCCGGAGAGCGTGAGGAGAAGGGCGGCGGTGAGTATGTTCGCTACTGTTTTCCGCAAATGTCTGTGCGCTGTTTTACGTCGGCCGTCCGGTCGGGCGGCGGAGTCACATTCTTTTCAGGGCTTCTTTTATGAGCAACTCCACGGCTGCGCCGGGCTGCTCTTTGAGTATCTCCAATACGCTCTTTTGCGCTGCGGCGGGCGGGAAGCCCAGCACCGAGAGAGCCTGCACCGCTTCCTCCACGGCCTCTCGGTCGGCCGGCGTGGCTGCGCCCGCTGCGGTAGAGGCTGCGCCGCCGGCGTTGGAGAGCAGTATGTTCATCTTGTCGCTGAGGTCGACGATGATGCGCTGCGCGGCTTTCGGACCTATGCCCTTAACGCTCTTCAAAGCCCGCACGTCTTCGTTCTGCACGATTCCGGCGATGTCGGCGGGAGTGAAAGCGGAAAGCACCATGCGGGCCGTTTGTCCGCCCACGCCCGACACGCCGAGCAGCAGGGCGAATATTTCCCGCTCCTGCCGCGTGTGGAATCCGTAAAGCTGGTACGCGTCCTCGCGTATGGACTCGTACACGAAGAGCCGCACCTCGCCTTTCCCTTGTATGGCGGTGTAGGTGTTCAGTGTGATGAGCAGGGCGTAGCCCACGCCGTGCGCCTCGATGACGGCCTGCGTGGGGGTGAGTTCGTCCACTATGCCGCGTATGTATTCTATCATGTGGCTTCCGTGTTAGGTGTATGTTGGTTTCTCCCGCTTCCGGGCGGCGGGAAGGGCGCACGCTCTGCCCCGTTCTTTACATAACGTAGCGGGCGGCGGGCTTATTGTGCCTTTTCCCCAAAAAGCTTTCCCGCCGCCGCGCGGCAGTAGCGCAGCCAGTTGGCGTAGAAGTCGCGGGCGGCTTGCCCCCAGCGATAGTCCGGCTCGCCCTCTTCCGCGCCGTCTTTGTAGTAGTGACGGGGCGCGGAGATGGGCAGACCTTTTCCAAGGTCGCGCACGTACTCGCGGTGGAGCGTGTCGGCGGCGTACTCGAGATGGCCCGTGACGAAGACGCGGCGGTGTGCCTCGTCTGCCACTACGGAAAGCCCGCTCTCCTCCCCTCCCGCGAGCGGCGTTAGCTCGGGGCGGCGCAGTATGTCGGCGTCGTCAAGCCCTGTGTGCCGGCTGTGGGGCATTGGGAACGTTTCTCCCAAGCCGCACATGAGGGGATGTGCGGCGCGGAGCGTTTTTTGGGGGAAAACGCCAAAGAGTTTGTCCGCGAGGGGACGCTTGTCTATGCCGTAATGGCAGTAAAGCCCGGCCTGCGCGCCCCAGCATATATATAAGGTGCTTCCCGCGTGGGTGTCTGCCCACTCGGCAAGGGCGCAGAGCTGCCGCCAATAGCGCACGTCCTCGAAGCGTATTTGCTCGAGCGGCGCGCCGGTGATTATCAGTCCGTCAAAACGCCCCTCTGCCACCTCGTCCGTGCTGACGTAATGGCGCTCGACGTACTCCTGCGGCGTGTGCGCGTACTTTTGCCCGGGTATGCGCAAGGGTATGAGCACAACGTCCGTGTCCGCCGCCGCGAGGGTGCGGACAAAGTCGCGCTCGGTGCGCTCTTTCTCGGGCATGAGGTTAAGGAAAAGCACGCGTGCCGCGCCCGAGGCTGCTGTCTCCCATTGCCCTTTCGGGTACGCGCGTGCCTGCTCGCCGCCCGCTTGGGCGGAGGGCATCCCTTCGGGGACGTATATCACGGGGAAATGTCTTTTTTTGTGTCAAACGGCGGGTCTGCGCCGTACGCGCCCGCTTTTGCTCAGTCCATGCGGTCGCGGTAGTCCTCGTAGCCGTACTTGCGCAGTGTCTCCGCCCGTCCGTCGGAGTGCAGCAACACGATGGCGGGGTGCGGAATGCCGTTGAACATGGTCGTCTTCACGGTGGTGTAGTGCGCCATGTCCTCAAAGACGAGTTCGTCGCCCACGCGCAGGGGACGCGGAAAGCGCCAGTATCCCATGAAGTCGCCGCTCAGGCAGCTGTTGCCGCCGAGGCGGAATACGTTGTCGGCGAGATGGAGGCCTTGCTCCGCTGCGTCGGGCAGTGTCTCCGCGCCGCGCACAGTGGGGTGGTAGGGCATTTCAAGGCAGTCGGGCATGTGGCAGGTGAAGCTCACGTTGAGGATGGCGGTCTTTATTCCGCCGTTAGCCACGATGTCTTCCACGCGGGCTTTCAGCACGCCTACGCGCCAGCCGAAAGCGGAGCCGGGCTCGAGCGTCACACGCAGCTGCGGGTAGCGCGCCCGCAGTCCGCGCAGCAAAGCGACGAGGTGGGCGGTGTCGTAGCCTTCGCGCGTGACGAGGTGTCCGCCACCAAGGTTGAGCCATTTCAGGCGGGGCAGCCACCGGCCGAATTTTGCCTCCAAATGCTCGAGCGTGTGCTCGAGCGCGTGCGAGTCGCTCTCGCAGTGGCAGTGGCAGTGGAAGCCCTCTATGCCGTCGGGCAGCTCGTCGGGCAGGTCGGCGGCCAATACGCCGAAGCGCGAGCCGGGGGCGCAGGGGTTGTAGAGGGCTGTGGCTATTTCGCTGTACTCGGGGTTGACGCGCAAGCCGATAGAGGGCGCGGCGGCTCCGGCCTTGTCTATGAGGGGCTTGAAACGGGCGTACTGGCTGAGGGAGTTGAACGTCACATACTCCGAGCAGCGGACTATTTCGTCAAAGCTCTCTTCCTCGTACGCGGGCGAATAGGTGTGCGCCTTCGTGCCGAACTCTTCGTACGCGAGCCTTGCCTCGAAGGGCGAGGAGGCCGTGGTGTGGCTTATGTACTCGCGGAAGATGGGGAAGGTGCGCCAAAGGGCGTAGGCTTTGAAGGCGAGAATGAAGTCCACGCCCGCCTCTTTCGCCACACGGCTGATAAGGCTGAGGTTTTTGCGCAAGGCGTCCTCCTCCACTATGTAGGCGGGGGAGGCTATCCCGCCGTACGCCCGCAGCGTCTCTTCCATGCTGTTTTCCTTTTGTCTTGGTGTCTGTCGTTTTTACCCAAAAGCCGGAGGCGAACCGGCTGCCGCCCTCCCCCACCCCGTCCGGCGTGGAGGGAGGGGCGAGCCGTCTCGTCCCCGGTCTGTCCGCCCCGCGCGGGGCGGTGTCTTTGCGCGTGGCTCAGCGCCGCGCCGGCGCGTTTACATCACGCCGTCCTCGCGCAGCTTCTGCTGCCACTTCCATGCGGAGGAAAGGGCCTCTTCGAGCGTGTGCACGGCCTTCCAGCCCAACACCTTGTTGGCTTTGTCGACGTTGCCCCACACTTTCTCTATGTCGCCCGCGCGGCGGGGAGCTACCTCGTAGTTGAGCTTCACGCCGGTGCATTTCTCGAAGGTGTGGATAAGCTCCAGCACGCTCACGCCGTTGCCAGTGCCCACGTTGAATATCTCCACGGGGTCGGCGTTCTTTCCGTCGACGATGCGAGCCATAGCTGCCACGTGCGCCTTGGCGAGGTCGAGCACGTAGATATAGTCGCGTATGCACGAGCCGTCGGGCGTGTCATAGTCGTCGCCGAAGACTTTCAGGCAGGGGCGTATGCCGATGGCGGTCTGCGTTAGGTAGGGGATGAGGTTGGCGGGCACGCCGTTGGGCATCTCGCCGATGATGGCGGTGGGGTGCGAGCCGATGGGGTTGAAGTAGCGCAGGATGATGGCGCTCACGTTGGCTCCGCTCTTGATGTAATCCTGTATGATTTCCTCGTTTATCTGCTTCGTGTTGCCGTAAGGGCTCTCGGCTTTCTTGATGGGGGCCTCCTCGGTGACGGGGAGGAACTCGGGGTCGGGCTGCCCGTACACGGTGCAGGAGGAAGAGAAGATGATGCCTTTCACGCCGTACTCGGGCATCAGCTTGAGGATGTTGATGAGCGAGAGGATATTGTTGCGGTAATAGAGGAGGGGCTTCTCCACGCTCTCGCCGACGGCCTTGCTCGCAGCGAAGTGTATCACGCCGCAGATGCCGGGATGCTTCTTGAAGACGCCCTCAAGCGCCGCGTAGTCGCAGCAGTCCACCTGCTCGAAAGCGGGGCGCGTGCCGGTTATCTTCTCTATTCCGTCCACCACGGAGGCGCTGGAGTTGGAGAGATTGTCAACGATTACCACATCGTAGCCTGCGTTTTGCAGCTCGACGGTGGTGTGCGAGCCGATGAAGCCCGTGCCGCCGGTCACCAAGATGGTCTTTTTCATTTCCTTATACTGAGTACAGATGCTTTGTCTGCGCCGGCTCGGCAGCCCGACGGGCCGGGGGCGCGGCGCATTCTTATATGTATGCGCGGCAAAATTACGAGTTTTTTCCGACACGGCACTCACGCTGACGCGCCCGCTTGCTAACTTTACGCCGCCCGCGCGGAGCGGAAGGCTTAGGCGGTTTGCAAAAACGCTCCCGCCGCATGCCCTAAGGGGCTGCAACGGAGCGAGGACGCACCGCAACCGGGCAAGGCAAAATTACGGTACACGAAAAAAGGGAAACGACCTATGGCTTTTACGTTCAAGAGGTTTCACATAGACGACGCGGGCTCGGCGATGAAAGTAGGCACGGACGGCGTGCTGCTCGGCGCGTGGGCGCGGGCGGACGGCGCGGAGGCGGTGCTCGACATAGGCTGCGGCTGCGGACTCGTGGCCTTGATGATGGCGCAACGTTTCCCGACAGCGCGGGTGACGGGGGTGGAAATTGCCCCCGGCGCGGCGGACGACGCGCGGCGCAACGCGGCGGTTTCGCCCTTTGCCCCGCGCGTGGAGATAGTGGAGGGTGACGTGACGCGCCTTGACTTCGGCGGGCGGCGCTTCGGCTGCATTGTCTCCAACCCGCCCTACCACGCGGAGACGCTCCTGCCGCCTGCCGCCGCGCGGGCGGCGGCAAGGCACACGGATGGGGGCGGACTCACTTTCGAGGCTTTGCTGCGCTCGGTGGACGCGCTGCTTTCCCCAGACGAGGGGGCGGCATTCTCGGTGGTGCTGCCGCAAGCGGCGGCGGCGCATTTCACGGCGCTCGCTGCCTGCCACGGCCTCTCGCTGGCGCGGCGCACGGAGGTGGTGACACGGCCGGGCAAGCCGGCGAAGCGGGTGCTGCTGGAGCTGCGCCGCTCTTTCTCCGCGCCGCCCATAACGGACACGCTCGTGCTTGTGGGCGACGACGGCGGGCGCTCGGAACAGTATGCCGAGCTTTGCCGCGATTTTTACCTCTGACGCAATCCGAACGCCGCTCCGTGTAGCCGTTTTTCGCAGCATTGGGGGAACGGAAAGAAGAGGAAAAATAGAACACTTCCTCCGACCGACCGAGGGGTGCATTTTTATGTAAGTTTAACTATAAAACTTAGCCCCGCGCCCACGCGAAAGGGCTTTCGGGGAAAAACAAGGGGACTTCTCGCCACGGAAATAGGCCCAGTAGCGACGGGAATACTTGGAGTTTTTCCTACATGTACACCCAGGCGGTGCTACATGTACATATACAGACCGCGTAAAGCACTGATAATCAACATACGCAAAGAGGGGATACGCACGCGGTGCATATCCCCTCTTTCCTATAACAAAGATACAAAATTTTCTCGCCGTTTGCAAGAGGGCGTTAAGGTTTTTACACATTTCAAAAACCGACATTTAGAACACTTTTTGCCTTGCCGCATGGCACGAAAAAAGGGCGGCAGCGCATGCGCGCCCCGCCCTTGTATTGGTTGTCGTTATGCAAGTCTGCGCTTGCACCCTCTCTATGCTTAGAAAGCGATTCCGAGGGAGACGATAAAGTTGCCGGAGAGGTTGGTCTCGCTATCGCCGTCACCCCACATATTCACGAAGCCCTGACGATAGGAAAGGTCGAGGTTGTAGCGCTTGTACCAAAGGCCAACGCCAAACTTCAAGCCCGTGTCAAAGCGGTTGTAGTTGTCCCAGTCGCTCATAGACGTGGACTCTGTGGCTTTCTGGCTTCCCAACTTAGCCGTTATTTTGTCCTTGCCCGTATAGTCGCAGCTCAGGAAATAGCCTACGTGCGCGTCGATGTCAAGGTCGCCCACAAGGTTCTTGCGGAAACCGAAAGTGAACGGCGAGAAAATGACGTCATGGCGCAGCTCTTTCTCAGTAACCGAAGCATTTCCCTCTGACACGCTCTGCTTGAAGCCGCGCGACGTAAGGCCAAGCTCCATGCCCCAGTAAAGACCGGCGCTGCCCATAGGCTTCTGGAAGCCAAAGTTGAGGTCGTAGCCGGCACGAGCCTTTGCGTCCATGTCCGACGCGCCCTTGCCAACCAGGCCGTTCACGTTAAGGCCAACCTTGCCATACCAAGTGGTGGTCTTCTCATGCTTTGTGTAGCTCACGCTACGGCTGGTGGAGCTCACAATCTGCGCGCTGGCGCTCATGCCGCAGAATGCGACAAGAAGCGAAAGAATAAATTTCTTCATAACTAATAATGTGTTGTTTTAGATGTTCTCAGTTGGAATGTCTCCCACGTTGCTTTGTTTCCGCTGCAAGCGTCACTTCTTCACGGCACTGGTCTTTTCTGCCGTGGAAGTCTTGCCGGTCTTCTCTACGCGAAACCACTCTGTGTCGGCGGAGGTGATTGCGTGCCAGTTTACATAGTTGGCGGGGAAGCCGATGACCTCTACCATCGCGCCGCCGGGGAACTTCTTCTGGTCGGGGTGGTTGCGCACGCGGAAAGTGGAGGCTACGATGACGTCGCAGTCAAACTTCTCGCACGCGTCAAACGTGGCGCGGGAGCGCAGGGCGTCTACCATGCCGCCCATCGACTGCACCTCCTCGGCCGTGAGCTCGCAGACAAACTTCTGGCGCTTGGGGTAGAGAATTTTCAAATCGGCTATCTGCGGCTTTACATAGGCTGCAGCCTCCACGTCAAGCGCGCGAGCCTGGGTGAAGTCGTACTTCTCCACTTTCTGCGCCGACATCGTGGACACGCCAAGCAGCGCAAGCCCGCAAAGGACTATTGATCTTCTCATTTTCGTAGACAGTTTTTGGTCATTAATCGTCCCTATCACTGCAAAAGTAGTTAAACGGGGATGTGCAAGCAAATAAAATCTAAAAATATCTTACCGGCGAGCCGACCCCGCCCTACTTTCCGAACACACATTCCGAAGAAACGGAAAACGCGAAGCGGCGAGCGTGGAATAATTATATAATGTCGTGCAAAAAAATCCGCCCCGGGCGCAGCCGCTCACAGCCACGCCCGGGGCGGAGTAAGTCCGCGCTCCCGCTTCTCTTTTATTCTTCTCTTTTCTTCTACTTCGTCCCCTCTGTCCGCGCCTTCTCATAGCAGCAGCGGCAGAGCGGCTCGTACTCGTCTTTCTCTCCGAGCAACACCTGACGCTCGTCTTTGACGATGCGGTGGGAAACATGGGCGAGATGGCCGCAGCGCACGCAGATGGCATGTACCTTGGTGACGTCCTCCGCTATCGCCATAAGCGCGGGCATAGGTCCGAAGGGCGCGCCGGTAAAGTCCATGTCGAGCCCCGCCACGATGACGCGCTTGCCGACGGAGGCGAGGGCGTTGCACACGTCGGCGAGCGACGCGTCGAAGAATTGCGCCTCGTCTATCCCTACCACCTGCGCCTCCGAGGCCAGGAGCAGTATGCTGCGGGCGGAGTCGACGGGCGTGGAGGAAAGGCTGTTGGCGTCGTGCGACACAACCTCTTCCTCGGAGTAGCGCGTGTCGAGCGAGGGCTTGTATATCTCCACGCGCTGGCGGGCGATGCGCGCGCGTTTGAGACGGCGTATGAGTTCTTCGGTCTTGCCGGAGAACATCGAGCCGCATATCACCTCGATGCGCCCGCGCAGGGCGGGGATTTCTTCCTGGTACATTTAGGTCAGAGGGCTTTAAGGAGTAGTTGTTTTCAAAGTGTTGTTTTCCCAAGAATGAGCGGGACGCGCCGCGCCGATTGTCTTTCGCGGCACGCGGCATATATTTCACGCCGCACCGTTTATATCTTGCTCAGCTCCACGAAGTGCCCGCGCTGGCGGCGCTCTTCGATGAGCTGGCGCAGCTTGCGCTCCCTGTCCTTCGCCACCCAGCGGCGAGCGAAGACGTTGGGGATGGCCACGCCGAGTGATATGCACATGATGGTGATGGCCGAGCCCATAAGAAACTTCCAAGCGTCGGTGAGCTCGCCCACAACGCCGTTCATCTCAATGAGCCCGACAATGGCGCGGTACATAAGCACGCCCGGCACCATAGGTATGACGCTCGGGATGGAGAGCACGTGGTTGGGGGCGTGCACCCAGTGCACCGCCTTCACACAGATAAGGCTGACGAGCGTGCTGCCCGCGAGCGAGCCGATGGCAAGCCCCATGTCAAGCCCCACGTTGTTGTTGGACGGGCCGAGGTTTACGAAGTTGCGCGTGCAGACGGCGATGATGCCGCCAATGGCCACCACCCAGAGCAGGCGTCGCGGTATGTTGAATATCATGGAAAAGCCCATCGCCGAAATGGCTGCGGCCGCCGCGTAGCTGAAATAGCTGTTGTGCGGCGTCATAGAGATGTGCTGGAACTGCGAAAGGTCGAAGTGGGAAATCTTCAAGAAGAAGGCTATGCCGAAAGACATCGCCACGAGCATGAGGAACGTGTTGATGGCGCGGGTAAGCCCGACGGAGATGTAATTGTCCAGCATGTCGTCCACAAAGTTGATGAGCGGCACGCCGGGCACTATGAAGAGGGCGCACGCCAAGAGCGGGTGGAGCGGCGTGCTCGTCCATGCGGGCAGGAAGGTGCTTGCCCAGGCTATCATGGTGCTTACGAAGGCGGACGTGGCTATTGCCATATACACGTTGATGCCTTTCTCGGCAAGCACTCCCTTGAGGCGCATGCCCAGGCACGCTGCGAGGGAGGCGTAGAAAAAGGCTATCCAGTCACAGCCAAACTGTATGCAGAAGCCGCCGCAGGCGAAGCCGGTGCCGACTGCCACCTGCCAAGGAGTGTAGTTGCGCGGACGGGCGGCTATCTCCTCGACCTCGGCGGCAAACTGCTCTATGCTGTAGTCTTCGCGTATGGCACGCCACGAGAGCTTGCTTATGAGCGAGATGGTCGTCATATTGATGCCGTGCTTCGTGCAGCGCTGAAACTTCGTGAAAGAGTGCTCGTCGTCGCTGAGATTGACCATGAGCATATTGTACTGCACGTAGATGTGCAGATGTTCCTCCGGAAGGCCAAGGAAAGCGGCCACGCGGCTCATGTTGCGATGGATGCGGTTGGTGTCCGCCGCGCTCTCTACAAGCAGTTGCCCTACGCGGAGCAGGAGGTCAAGCTTGTGGCGGATGATAATCTCTTCCCCGGCGGGGGCGGGTGTGACTTCGGTTGTCATACGGGCTTTGGGTTAGGGTTATGCGCCGTCTCCGGCGCGGCGGAGTGCAGCGCCCGGGACAGTTGTCGCGTGATTTCGGAGTTTTCCCCTATGCGGGGACGCGCGTTTCCCCGCCCAGTGAGCGCCGCGCCAAGGCGGAGCGGCACGCTGACAGGCTATGCGGAAACGTTTTGCGGCGCAAATTTACAATTTTTTGGTGTTTCTTACGACCTCTCCCCCGCCCTGCCCCGCTTCCGAACGGGGAAGAGTGAACGGAAAAGCGGACAGGGACGGCGCAGACGGGCACGCGAGGCACAAGAAAATCCCCTTGCGGAGCGTGTCCGCAAGGGGATTTTCTCAAAGAGCCTCAAACGTGGCGGGAGGTATGTCCCGCCGGGACGAGGGAGGCTTGCGCGTCAGCGGGCGATAAGCACTTTCTTGCCGTCCACTATATACACGCCCGGGCGGGTTACGCGGTCAAGGCGGCGGCCCGAGAGGTCGTAGATGCCGCTGCGGCTTGCGCCCGCCTCATACGTTTTCACCGCGCCGATGCCGTCAGTGTCTTTCTTGTAGGTTGCGGTCACGGTGAGGTGGGTCTCAAGCGTGCCGGAGAAAGCCGGACTGTACGCCACGTCGGAAAGGCTGTATCCCTTCACGGTCGGGGCGATGAGCGTGTAGGCCTCGCCTGCGGGGGCTACTTCCTCTTTCGATGTGAGCGTGTTGCCCTCCGCGTCGACGCAGTTGATGGTGACGAGGAAATAAGGCCGCACGTAGTACTCGTACACACGGATGGGGTGGCCGTTGTTCTTGTCCCAGCCCACAAGGTCTCCGCTGTCAAGACCGTCCCAATAGAGGCCGTTGGTGCCTTTCACCGTCCAGCCGCTGCCGTCGGCGTTGCGCGTGAAAGTGAACGTGTCACCCGACGTGGAGGCCGTAGTGGCGGTGGACTTCACAAGTTTCGGCACGTAAAGCGCAGTATACTCGTTTTTCACCTTAAAGCGCGAGCCCGTGCCCGAAGCCTCGAGCGTCCACACGTGCGTGGGGTCTGCGCCCTCAATGCTGCTGCTCTTGTTGACGGCATGCGAGTTAGCGTTCACGCGGCGGTATCCCGCGCGGCTGGCGTTGGCTCCCGTCACTGCGTCATACAGCACGTAGCTGCGCCCGGCGGTGAGTTTCTCCACCTCAGAGCCAAGCTCGCTCACGCCGGACAGGGCATCGGTGGTGTAGCTTACGGATATCTCGGTGTCGGCGGCGGGGGTGAATTTCTCCCCTTCCTCCTTCGCGGCGCTTTCAAGGGTGAAGTACTTGAAGGCAGGCAGCTGCACGGTATACTCCGCGCCGACGGGCACACTCTCTTCCTTTGTGCCGACAAGCGCCCCGTGGCTGTCGCGGCAGTCATAGGTGACGGAGTAGGCCGAACGCTTGTAGGTGACCGCGTAAGTGTCGCCCTCGCTGTTGGAAAGTTTCTCCACGGAAAGGTTCTTGAACTCGGGGCAGTATTCCGCCGTCACTTCCGTCCCGATGGGCAGGCTGCGCGTGAATGTGCCTAAGTCGTTACCCTCGCTGTCGGCACACACGAAGGTCACGACCGTTACCTCGGTGACGTTCCACTCGGCTCCCTGCATGGCGGGCGCGTCCTGGTCGGCGTTGAATGTAGAGCCGGCGTTCACTGTCCCGGGGTATGTGGTGGCGGGCATGGGGAAGAGGCTCTTTCCGCCTATTTGGAGGCGGAAGGTGTTATTGGCAGAAACATATTTGAGCGTAAGCTCTGCGGACTTGCTGCCCATCGTGACGGTGCAGGCGGCGCGTGAGGCGAAGTCGCCCTTTGAGGCGAAAGCGCGATTCGTGACTGCGTTTTTCAAAGTCAGGGCCTGCGCCCCGTCTGCCTCTTCGCCGGCGGTCGCAACCGTCCATGCGTTGTTGGCGAAAGCGTCCGTGGAGTGCTGGGCATAGGTGTTCTTGCCCCCGTCTGTGAGCGCCGTCGCGTCAAAGCCGTTCACCGCGTTGGTGAAAGTGTAGGTATGTCCCTCCTGCAAGGGTACGAATGTGGGCGCGGGCGGGGTGGGTTCGGCCTCCATCGGCTGGAACTCCCACTGTCCGCCGCCTCCGTCCGTCGGACTGGTGTAGACGTTTACGGAGAGACCTTGTCCGGCCATAGCGGAATTAAGCCACTTGCCCGAAACCTCATCGGAGGCGATGGAGTAATAGCGGTTGCTGCCCACAGTGCCGTAAGCCTTGTCGCCAAGCACGAAGCTGTAGTGCTTGGCTGCCTTGTCGTACTGCCAGCGCCCGCTTGTGGAGGTGGTGGTAGGCTGCGGACTGAGCGAGCCGTCGGGGAAAGCCTTGCAGACAAGCGCATAGTGTCCCGGCTTGTCGGCGCTTTCTTCCAAGCGCCACCATTGGTAGTCGTAGTTGTCCGCTCCCTCGGCGGCCTGCTCGTTGGTCCAGAGCAAGCCCTCGGCGGCCTTGTAGTTGGAGTAGGTAGTTATGAGCGGAGAGGTGGCGGAGAGGAGCTCCACGCAGCGTCCCTTGCGCGGCGCAACCGTAGCGCCGGAGACGAGGCGATACCAGTGGCTCTCCTCGGCCGTAGAGACTTTGGGCATAACTACTGTCTCGTTCATGTAATACTTACAGTAGCGGTACGCGCCATAGTTGAGCAAAACCGTGTCGGCGGACATGCGCTGCTGGAAATCGGAAAAGTCCTTGCGGGCCTGCGGCGTCCAGCCAGCCTCAGCCACCGCGATGAGACGCGGCAGGGCGAGGTACTCCATGTATTCGCGATCGTTGACAAACTCTGTCCAGAAAGTGCCCTGCACACCGGCATCGGTCTCCGTGGGCGGCACTTCGGCGTAAGTCTTCTTCACGTCGTCGGTTCCGTCACCGGCTCCGACGGGCTCGTCAGCGTTTGCGCTCTGCTTGCGGTTGATGTAGTACGGGCCCCAAGGCGTGTAGATATTTGACATCCCTAGCTCTTTCGCCTTCTGGGCTGCGGCGCGGGGGCTCGTCCAGCAATACACCATCGCGCCCGTCTCTTTCATTATGTCGAGATCCGCGCCCGAGGCGGTGATCCCCTCATTCCAGACGGCGAGCTTGCGGCCTTTCGACTTCACAAAGTCGGCCATTTCCTTGATGAAGTGGCTTTGAAGCTGGCGGTAGTCGGTAAGCCCGAGCTCTTTGTACTGCGCCTGGCAGTCGGCGTTGCTTTTCCACGCCGTCACGGGGCATTCGTCGCCGCCGATGTGTATATACTCGCCCGGGAAAATGTCCATCAGCTCCTCCAGCACATCCTTTGTGAACTGCACGGCGGCGGGGTTGGCGACATTAAGCACGTCCGAGTAGATGCCTCCGTCGGTCATCACCGTGTGGCTCGCGTCGGGCGTGCAGCTGAACTCGGGGTACGCGGCGAGCGCGGCGCAGAAGTGTCCCGGCATGTCTACTTCGGGGATTATCTCTATATGGCGCTCTTTGGCGTAGGCCACTACCTCGCGCATCTCGTCCTGCGTGTAGAAGTAAGGTCCATAGGGCTTGTTTATCCAGTAAGCCCCGTCCGTCATGCTGGTAAAGCGACTGTTGGGCGCGGTTGCCCCGACGGTGGTAAGCTTAGGGTACTTCTTTATCTCAGCCCGCCATCCCTGGTCATCAGTAAGGTGCCAGTGGAAGCGGTTCATCTTGTAGTACGCCATGACATCAAGCATGCGCTCCACCTCCTGCACCGTGAAGAAATGGCGAGCCACGTCGAGCATAAAGCCACGGTATCCGTAGCGCGGCTCGTCGTCTACGGTGACAAGGGGAAGCGTGTAGGCGGTCACTTTGTCGTCTTTCGCGCCGGCCATGACGTTTGCGGGGAGAATTTTCTTCACGCTTTGGAAGGCGTAGTACAGCCCCAGCACTTCTGAAGCCTCTATCGCCACGCCGTCAGCCGTCACCGTGAGCTTGTAGCCGCCCTCGGCGAGCGCGGTCGCGCTTTTCTTCACTTGGAAAAGGGCGGACGCGTCCCCGTTCTCCGCCACCGTGGCTGTGTAGCCCGTGGCGGCGTTGAACGCCTCGGCGAAGCGCGTGGCCTCGGCCGTCATCTCGTCCGGCAGTCCGGCGCAGTTAATCACAAACGTCTGCGGCAGCGTGAGCGTGCCGCCCTGCACGGTCATGCTTTTCGGGCGCGGCGTGAGGTTGACGAAGTTGTCTGCCGAAGCAGCGAGCGGCAGCAGAGCCAGCGCAAGCAACAGCAGACTGAGTAAACGGTTCTTCATAAGGATATGTTTAGGTCAACTTGTTTTCAAACCTTTCGGAGCGGCACGCGCGTCAGTCGTCGCTGCGCGACCCTCCGAGGAATATCAGCACATAGTATATCAGCGTAGCGAGCGAGCCAAGCGCCGCCACCACGTAGGTATAGGCCGCGGAGCGCAAAGCCGACACCGCCATGGGGTGGTCGTCACGCGAGGTGATGCCCGCCCCTTGCAGCCACGCGGTGGCGCGGCGCGAGGCGTCTATCTCTACGGGCAGCGTGACGAAGCTAAAGAGCGTGGTCATCGCAAACAGCACTATGCCCGCCAAAAGCACGACGGGGAACGTCTGCACAAGGATGATGCCCGCCAGGAGTACCCACTGCACCCAGTTGGAAGCGAAGGAGACCACCGGCACAAGGGCGGAGCGGAGCGAGAGCGGGGCGTAGGCCGTGGCATGCTGCACGGCGTGTCCGCACTCGTGCGCCGCGACGGCGGCGGCAGCCACCGAGCAGCTGTTGTAAACGCCCTCGGAGAGGTTCACCGTAGCGGTGGCGGGATTGTAATGGTCGGTGAGCGTGCCGGGAACGCTTGTGACGGTCACGTTGTAAATGCCGTTGTCGCGGAGCATCTTCTCGGCCACCTCGCGCCCGGTCATGCGGGAAGCGATAGGCACGCGCGAAAACTTCTCAAACTTCTGCTTGAGATTGGCCTGCACAAAATAGCTCACGAGGGCTATCGCGATGAAAAGTATGAAATACATAGGTCGTTCTCTTATTAGGTTTGGGGGTAAAACGTTTATTGCGCCTCCCGCCTTACGCCAAGAGCAGGGCGGCAGCGGTAAGGAGTGCGAAGAGCAGCATATTGCGCGAGGTCTTCCCGAGTATGCGGTTCAGCCCGCGCCCGTAGCTTATGCGGGTCATCTCCCGCCATGTGCGTGTGTGCGGCAGGAGGTAGAGGAGAGGCAAAACAGCCGCCGCGCCATTGTAACGCAGCAACAGGACAGCGGAAAGCAGCGCCGCCGCCACGCCTTGCAGCAGGTAGAAAAGCGAACCGAACCGCTCGCCGAGCGCAACGATGAGCGTGCGCTTTCCTGAGAGCTTGTCCTGCTCGCGGTCGCGGTAGTTGTTCAGCACAAGCAGCGTGTCGGTCACAAGTCCGCACGCCGCGCCGAGCAGCCACGTCTGCGCCGGGAGCGAGCCGCTTTGCACGAAATATGTGCCCCCCACCGGGACGAAGCCAAAGAACACCCACACCAGCACGTCGCCGCAGCCCACGTAGCTCAATAGCGTGGTGTATAGGAAAGCGAATACCATGCACGCCACACCTATATATATAAGCGTGCATCCGCCGTAGGGCAGCAGCGACAAGCCTGCCGCGCCCGCGAGTGCCAGGGCGACGACTATGCCCGCCGTCATTGCGCGTTCCGAAATCCAGCCCTGGGCGCACGCCCTTTCGGGGCCGAGGCGGTCGTCACGGTCGGTGCCGCGGCGGAAATCATAGAGGTCGTTAATGAAATTGGCGGCGACCTGCATCAGCGCGGCGAAGAGGCAGCAGAGCAGGGCGGGCGCGGCGCGGAAAACGCCGTCCGCCGCCGCGAGCGCGGAGGCGGTCACGACGGGGATAAGCGCGGCGGTGAGCGTCTTGGGACGCGCAGCCAGCAGCCACGCCTTGGGGGAGTTTTTCCTTACGCTTTCCATTTTTCGGCTTTACTCTGCGGGCAGCAGGTCAAAGAGCATTTCGAGCGACTTGGGGTCGTTCCAGCTCCACCATCGGTCTTCCTCGGTCATCTTCCTGAAAGCCTTTTTCTTCTCCTGCGGGATGAGCTTCTTCACTTGGCTCTCGCCGGCGGGGATAATCTTTCCGCTTATGCTGAAATAGTATTTCTCCTGCAAGGGCAGCCCGAAGTCCTCCTCGCGCTCTTGTCCGTCGAGCTGCATAAAGAGGTTGAATTCCGACATCTCGAAGAAGTTCATGTGACTCCCGCCCGTGGTCTCCTCGGTATAGCGTTTGCGGTCGACGGAAGTGACGCAGAGCAGATAGTTATAGCCTCTCTGCGCCACTACCCGCCCCATGACGCTGTCTACCTTCATATACCGCAGCGTGTCTCCGAAGTCCACGCCGAGTATGCCGCGGGTGTAGGCTCGCTTCACCTTTCCGTTTTCCATAAAGCATAGCGAGCCGTCTTTGAGGAATATGTTGGCCTGCGCCGTGACACTTCGGCCGAAGGTCTGCCTTACTTTCGCTTCCCTGAACTCTGGGAAAAGGAAAATCGTCTTGCTGCGCTGCAGCTCCCTGTTCTGTTGCGCCGCCGCGCCAACCGTGGCGGAGAGGCAGAGCAAAAGGGCGAGCAGCCGCAGGAAGTGCTTTGTCTTCATTCGTTTGATATTGTGTGGGACTGAGCGGATATTTTCCCCTCCGCCGTGAGGTTTAGTCCGAGCTTCGCAGCTACGAAGTGCTTTATCAGCTCCGCCGTGCGCTCGATGCCAAGCACGGAGGAATTGACGCAAAGATGGTAAGTGTCCGCCGCGCCCCAAGTGCCCGAGCTGTAGAAATTGTAGAAGTCGGCCCGCTGCTCGTCACCGCGCTCAATGAGTGCCTCGGCCTTGCGCTCGTCGCAGCCGGAGAGGCGGCACACGTTGCGCACGCGGTCTTCGTGGTCGGCGGAGATGAACACGTTGACGCAGCGCGGGAAGTCGCGCAGCACGTAGTCGGCGCAGCGACCTAAGAAAAGGCACGAGCGCTCCGACGCCGCCTTGCGTATCGCCTCACTTTGTATGCGGAAGAGGTTTTCGTTGGAGAGTTCGTTATTGTAGTACGTGCCTCCGCCGCCCACAAAGGGGATTATGTTGCCCAGCGTGCGCAGGAAGCGGTTTCGCTCGTCGCTTTTCTCGAAGACCTCCTGGCACAGGCCGCTTTCCTTTGCGGCGAGGCTCAGTATCTCTTTGTCGTAGTAGGCGATGCCGAGGTCGTTGGCAAGGATGTGTCCTATTGCGCGGCCGCCGCTGCCCAGCTGGCGCCCGATGTTGATGACGTATGGAGTGTCCATGTGCGGGTTATTCGTTAGGGTTGGAAAGGGAGGCCGCGGCGCGGCGGCGGAACTTGCGCACCTGCATCACGAGCAGCGTTATGGCGAGCACGGAGGCCAGCGCGTCGGCGGCGGGGGCGGCGTGCCACAGCCCCTCAAGCGGGTCTTTGTAGAGGTGCGGCAGTATGACAATGGCGGGCACAAGGAAGATAAGCTGGCGCGTGAGGGAGAGGAAGATGCTCTTCGCCGCGTAGCCTATGCTCTGGAAAAAGGCCGTGGAGACAATCTGTATGCCCACTATGGGGAACATCATTACCATGCACGAGAGCCCGTGCGAGGCCATCGCCACAAGCTCGGGCGCGTCTTTTGCGAAAACGCGCACACAGGGTTCGGAGAAGAACGTACCCACCACGAAGCCCGTGCCCGTGACTATCGTCCCAAGGACGAGCGCGTGGCGCAGCACGCCCAGCACACGGTCGTACCGCTTCGCGCCGAAGTTGTAGCCGGCGATGGGCTGCATGCCTTGGTTGATGCCTATCACAACCATCACGATGAAGAGCAGGAGGCGGTTGCAAATGCCGAAAGCCCCCACCGCCACGTCGCCGCCGTAGGACGTGAGCGAGCGGGTCATCACGATGGCCACGAGGCAGGCGCAAAGGTTGATGAGAAACTGCGGAAGGCCCACAAGGAGGGACTCTCGCACAATTTTCCCATTGAAGCGCAGCCGCTTCCTTTCGAGATGGATGAGGTCGTCCGGCTTTGAGAAGAGCCTTATTTGCCACATCAGCATCACGCCCTGCGCCATAATGGTGGAGACTGCCGCGCCGCGTATGCCCCACCCCAGCACGAAGATGAAGATGGGGGCGAAACAGCAGTTGAGCAGCACCGTGCCGAACGTGGCAAACATTGCCTTTTGCGGGCGGTTGGTGGAGCGCAGCATGGCGTTAAGCCCGAGGTAGAGGTGGGTAACGACATTGCCCGCCAGGATTATGCTCATAAACTGCCGCGCGTAGGGCAGCGTCGCGTCGCTCGCTCCGAAGAAGCGCAGGATGGGGTCTATGAAGCACATCAGTATGGCTCCGAGCGCAACGCCCATAGTGAGGTTCATCAGCACCACGTTGCCAAGGATGTTCTTGGCGGTGGCATAGTCTTTCTGCCCGAGCTTCACGCTCATCAGCGTGGCCGCGCCCACGCCCACCATAGCGCCGAAGGCGGCGGTGAGCGACATCAACGGGCCCGTCAGGGCAAGTCCCATGATGGCCTCGGGCCCCACGCCCTGCCCGATAAAGATGCCGTCAATGATATTATACACCGAGGAGGCGGCCATAGCCACCACAGCCGGCACGGCGTACTGCATCAGCAGCGCGCCCACGGGTTTCTCGGCAAGCGTGTTGAATTGGTCTGTCTTCGTCTCTGTGCCTTTCTCTTTCATCGCCGCAAAGTTACCACCATTTCGGCGTTTCGCTCTCCGACTTTCCTCAAAGAATGCTAAATTCGCGGTAGCGTGCGCACTCTTCCGCACGCGGGGGACACCAATCCCGCACAAAAAGCCACAACGATGCCCGCCAGCTCTTCCGACAGCAAGCGCCTTGTGCACAACACGCTGCTTCTCTACACGCGTATGGCGCTCGTCATGCTCATCTCGCTCTACACCTCCCGCGTGGTGCTTGGGGCGCTGGGCGTGACGGACTTCGGCGTGTACAACGTGGCGGCGGGCCTTGTCACGCTGCTTTACTGCGTCACCGGGCCCATGGCGGGCGCCGCCTCGCGCTACATCACCGTGGCTCTGGGGCACGGCGGCGGGGAGGAGCTTCGGCGCGTCTTCGCCGCCACACGCACGGTGCAGCTGCTGATGGCGGCCTTGGTGGTGGTGGCCGCCGAGACGGCGGGACTGTGGGCGGTGACGCACAAGCTCGTCATACCGCCGGAGCGCATGGGCGCGGCCTTGTGGGTTTACCAATTCTCTATCGTGACCTTTTGCGCCTCTCTGCTGGGCGTGCCGTACAACGCGCTCATCATTGCGCACGAGCGCATGGGCGCTTTCGCCTATATTTCGCTCTTCGAGACGGGGGCAAAACTCGCCATCGCGCTTTGCCTCACCTTCTCGCCCTTGGACGCGATGGTGGCGTACGGGGCGCTGTACATGCTGCTGCAAGTGGGCGTGCGCGCCCTCTACGTGCGCTACTGCCGCCGCCACTTCCCGGAGTGCATGGCCGCGCCGCGCTGGGAGCGGGGCTTGCTGGGCGAGATGGCGTCGTACTCGGCGTGGTGCTCGTTTGGCTACTTCGCGCTGGTGGGAAGCACGCAGGGGCTGAACGTGCTGCTCAACCTTTTCTTTGGCCCGGCGGTCAACGCCGCCCGCGCCGTGACCGTGCAGGTGCAAAACGCCGTCGAGCAGTTTTGCGCCAACTTCCAGACGGCGCTCAACCCGCAAATCACGAAGTCGCTTGCCGCCGGCGACTACGGACATACGCACAGCCTCGTGCTTTACGGGTCGAAATACTCCTATTATATAATGCTGCTCGTGGCGCTTCCGCTCTACGCCAACGCGCCCTACGTCCTCTCCCTATGGCTCGGCTCTGTGCCGGAGCACACGGCGGCCTTTGTGCGCCTCACGCTGCTTGTCTCGCTTGTGCAATGCCTTGACGCGCCCGTGCTGACGGCCATACACGCCACGGGCCGCATTCGCGCCGCGCAGACGGCGGAGGCGGCAGCACGGCTTTTGGCGCTGCCGCTCGCCTACTGCGCCCTGAAATGGGGCGGGATAGCGGCCGAAACGGTTTTCGCGCTTTGGCTTCTGACCGAAACGCTCACGCAGTGCGTCCGCGTGCTTTTCATCCTGCCGCGCATAGGCCTGCCGCTTATGCGCTACGTCCGCTCCGTTGTCGTCCCCCTCGCGGCGGTGACGGCGGTATGCTTTCTCTTGGAGCGCTTGCTGCCGCACGGCGACACGTTGGGCTCTTTCCTGCTTTCGTGCCTGCTGCTTGCCCTCGCCGTACTCGCCGCCGTCGCGGCGCTGGGGATGCGCCAAGCGGAGCGTGCCTTTGTGCTTGGGAAAATACGCTCCGCCCTCTCGCGTTTCCGCAAGTAAAACGGCTTTGCCTATATCTTCCGCACTTTCCCCGCTACCTATTTTTCCCCTGCCCCACTCTTCCCAATCGCCACTCTATCCCCCCGCGAAATTTATAGCGGTACACCCCCGCCGAGCGGCATTTTCCCCTCGCCAAGAAGCCGAGAAGTGTTCTATTTTTCCTTTTTCGCTCTGGTAAATAGTGTTAATGGCGATTTGGAAAACGGCGGAAAATGTATTATCTTTGTGTAGAGAAAAGAGGGGATATGCACCGTGTGCGTATCCCCTCTTTTGCTATATTGATTTTCAACAAGTTACGAGTCACAAGATGTACATATCGCGCCGCCGGGATGTACATGCCGGAAAAACTCCAAGTATTCCCGTCGCTCCGGAGCCTATTCCCGTCGGCGGAAGGCCTATATCTGTGCCTCGCGGGTGCCTTTCCGCACCCGTCAGCCCTTAGTTTCTTAGTTAAACTTACATAAAAATTCGTGCGGGGAACGGCACGCTCAAGTGTTCTATTTTTCCTCTTTTCCCCCGCCCTATTTCAAGGCCTTCAACGCAGCAAAAAGCGCAAAAAGAGAAAGGGCTGAAAGTCCGGCAAGCTCATAGCCCCAGGCAACACCCCGGGTGAAAAATCGCGCGGACTGCACATCATTGGCGCAAAAAGCGCGGGACGCGCCGGCGGAGAAAGCTCCCGCCAACGCGTCCCGCGTTTTGTGTGTGCACTGCGTGCGTGGGTGCACTCACGCAGCACATTTGTCAGAATACGGACACGCCATTATATATAAGGCGTGCGCCGCCCGCTCGCCGCTTAAAGTCCGGCAAGCTCAACAACCTTCTGCACGGCCGCCTCAAGCCCGGCGACATCCTTGCCGCCCGCCGTGGCAAAATGGGGCGCGCCGCCGCCGCCGCCCTTGATGAGCCGCGCCGCCTCGCGCACCATCGCGCCGGCGTTGTACTGGCGTGCGGAGATGAGGTTCTTGCTTATCATCACCGTGAGCAAAGGCTTGCCCTCGTGCGAGCTGCCAAGCACGCAAAGCGTGTTTTCGGGCAGTGCGCCCGCCACTTGGAAGGCGAGGTCCTTCACTACGTCGGGCGTCACCGACGTGGGGATTACGGCACGCACAAGGCGCACGCCGCCGCAGTCCTCGGCGTTGGCTACCAGTTTGTCGCGCATCTGCGCCACGCGTTCCTTTACGTAGCCCTCCACCTCGTGGCGCAGGCCGTCGTTCTCCTCGATGGTCTTGCGGATGACGGCGGTCAGGTCCTTGGCGTTGTTGAAGAATGCCTTGAGTCCGTTCAATACGTCCTCCTGAGCGTAAACGCTTTCCTCGGCGGCCTCGCCCGTAACGGCCTCGATGCGGCGCACGCCGGCGGCGACGCTGCTCTCGGAGACGATGCGCAGGAGACCGATGCGGCCGGTGCTCTTGGCGTGGCAGCCGCCGCAGAACTCTACGCTGTCGCCAAACTGAACGACGCGCACTTTGTCGCCGTACTTCTCGCCGAAGAGGGCTATGGCTCCGAGCTTCTTGGCTTCCTCCATAGGCACGTCGCGATGGTCCTGCAAGGGGATGTCCTCACGTATGCGGCGGTTGACAATACGCTCTACCTGACGCAGCTCCTCGGGTGTCACTTTCTGGAAGTGGGAGAAGTCGAAGCGGAGGTAATCGGGCGTGACGAGCGAACCTTTCTGCTCGACGTGCGTGCCGAGCACTTCGCGCAGGGCCTGGTCGAGCAGGTGCGTGGCGGTATGGTTGGCCTCGCTGCCGCGACGGTGGCGCGCGTCGACCACGGCGTGGAACGCCGCCTCGGGATGCGCGGGCAATTCGCGCGTAAGATGTATGGGGAGGTTGTTTTCCTTTTTCGTGTCGAATATTTCCACGGTTTCGCCCTCGCCAAGCAGCACGCCCTTGTCGCCTACCTGGCCGCCCATCTCCGCGTAGAACGGCGTGCGGTCAATGACAAGCTCGTAGTAGGTTTGCTTCTTCTGCTGCACGCGGCGGTAGCGTAGTATGTGGCAGTCGCTCTCCGTCTCGTCCCAGCCGCAGAACGTGGTTTCGCCCTCGCCGAGCGTCACCCAGTCGTCTGTCTCGACGGCGGCGGCGTTGCGGGCGCGTTCCTTCTGCTTCTGCATCTCGGCGTCGAAGCCCGCGCCGTCGACGGAGAGTCCGTGCTCGTGGCAAATCAGCTCGGTGAGGTCGAGCGGGAAGCCGTAGGTGTCGAAAAGGGTGAAAGCCTTTGCACCCTCAACGGTGTCGCTGCCTGCCTTGCGTGTCTCGGCAATCACGCCCTCCAGCATGCTGATGCCGGTGGAGAGGGTGCGGAGGAAGCTCTCCTCCTCTTCCTGCATCACGCGGCCTATAAGCGTCTGCTGCGCCACAAGTTCGGGGTACGCGCCGCCCATCTCGGAGACAAGCGTCGGGACGAGCTTGCAGAGGAAGGCCTCGCGCTGACCAAGGAAGGTGTAGGCGTAACGCACGGCGCGGCGCAAAATGCGGCGTATCACGTAGCCCGCTTTCGCGTTGGAGGGCAACTGCCCGTCGGCGATGGAGAAAGAGATGGCGCGCAGGTGATCGGCAATGACGCGCATGGCGACATCGGTCTTCTCGTCCTTGCCGTACTCAAAGCCGGACAGCTCGCAGATGCGGCGGATGATGGGCTGGAAGATGTCGGTGTCGTAGTTGGAGTGTTTGCCCTGAAGAGCGCGGACAAGACGCTCAAAGCCCATGCCGGTGTCGATGACGTGCATCGGCAGCGGCTCAAGCGAGCCGTTGGCCTTGCGGTTGTACTGCATGAAGACGATGTTCCATATCTCGATGACTTGGGGGTCGTCTTTGTTCACCAGTTCGCGCCCGGGAGTTTTGGCTTTCTCCTCTTCCGTGCGGCTGTCAAGGTGAATCTCCGAGCAGGGGCCGCAGGGGCCGGTGTCGCCCATCTCCCAAAAATTGTCGTGCTTATTGCCGTTGATGATGTGGTCGGCGGGCACGTGCTTCAGCCAGTACGAGGCGGCCTCATCGTCGCGGCCGAGATTCTCCTCCGCCGAGCCTTCGAAGACGGTGACGTAGAGATCGGCGGGATTGAGGTGCAGCACATCGACAAGATATTCCCAAGCGTAGTCGATAGCCCCCTCCTTGAAGTAGTCGCCAAAGCTCCAGTTGCCCAGCATCTCAAACATGGTGTGGTGGTAAGTATCGTGCCCCACCTCTTCAAGGTCGTTGTGCTTGCCGCTGACGCGCAGGCACTTCTGCGAGTCGGCGCGACGGCGCGGCTCAGGGTCGCGCGTGCCGAGGATGATATCTTTCCACTGGTTCATCCCGGCGTTTGTGAACATCAGCGTGGGGTCGTCTTTTATCACCATCGGCGCGGAGGGCACGACGGTGTGGCCTTTTGTCTCGAAGAAATGCTTGTACGACTCCCTGATTTCGTTGGCTGTCATCATTGCTGCTTGAAGCTTGTGTGTTTTGGGCTTGGAAGAGCGGCGGGAAAGGCTGTTTCGCCCTGCGGCGTCAGTCTCCCAAGCCCGCATTTTATATTTCCGCGCAAATTTACACGTTTTTCAACAAGCGGACGTGCTTTGGCGCTTTACTTGCGTCTGGGCGCGGCCGGCGGACGCGCTTTTCTCTCGGCTTTTTCGCACGCCGCCGCGCCGCAAAGCCGCACGCAGTACGCCGAAAAACCAAAAACGCTGCGTTTTTCTTCGCACTACGGCGCGTTTGCATTACTTTTGCGCCGTTTATGGCGTTTTTCCCCGACAAAGGGAAACAAGCGACGCGCCGCGCAAACCGGCCCGCGCCGCCGCGCCATAAGGCTCACACTCAAAGAAAACGAAAAATGAAAGACACCATCTTGGCTATATCCGGCAAGCCCGGACTTTACCGCCTCGTCTCCCAGGGACGCGGCATGCTCATCGTAGAGACCGTAGACGCTGCGCACCGCCGCGTGCCGGCAGGGGCGCGTGACCGCGTCACTTCGCTTAACGACGTGTCGATGTACACTACGGAAGACGACAAGCCGCTTATGGAGATTTTCCAAGCAATAGCCGACAAAGAGGGCGGCAAAACGGCCTCCATTGACTTCCGCAAGGCATCGAAGGAGGAGCTCGCCGACTTCATGTCAAGCGTACTGCCCGACTACGACCGCGACCGCGTGCACTTCTCCGACATAAAGAAGCTGGTGCAATGGTACAATATCCTCGTCGAGGGCGGATATACCTCTTTCGTGGAGGCAAACGAGGAAGCCGCCACGGAGAGCGGGGACGCAGCTGCCGAAGAGGGGGCTGAGTAAAAAAACGGACACTTCCCCGCGCCGCCGGCATAGGGACACGGCGGACGCAAATACTGTGCGGGCAGCCAACAAATACGGCACACGCGAAAAGACACGGAAGCCCCCGCGCGGGACGGCAAGACACGCCGACGCGCGGGGGCTTCCGCGCCCATCAAACGCCGAGCAGGCTGGGCGCAAGTGCTTAATATACAAGAAAACGCGCCGGGTTTCGCACACATTTCGTACCTTTGGCGCAGACAAGGACGCACACCAAACAACCTAAGCCTATGTCAAGAAAAACACTCCTAAGCTCCGCGCTGCTGGGCCTTGCGTGCCTCGGCAGCGGGACGGTCGCCGAAGCGCAGACATTCAGCGCCGACAAGTACTACATTATCTACCGCAACGGGCAGACCGACACCCACATGTACGAAAACGGGAGCGGCATCTCGCTCTCGGCGAGCGACAACACGCACCGCCAATACTGGCGGCTCGTGCCTACGGGCAACACCGACTGCTACTATATCCAGAACGCCACAACGGGGCACTATGTGCAGACGTCCAAAATCTCGCTCTCCTCGGCCGTGGCCTGGGGCACGCAGCCCGTTGAGTACAAAATCGCGGCCGACAACACGGCCTCCGCAGCCACTAAGGGCTTCTACTACATGGCGAGCACGGACCAGGGCACTATTAGCAACGCCACCGACGGCACGCTCGGGCTCAACTGCGCCAACAAGTCGTCCGTCGTGGCTTACTACATCAAGACCGGGCGAGGCAACTCGTACTGGGAAATAAAGGAGACGGCGTACGACTATGAGGCTCCCGCTGCCACAGAGCATACCGCGCTCGCCAAGAAGCTGGGCGTGTACCTGCTGCCCTGCGGCGCTGCCGGCACAGCCTACGCCTCCGCGCTCACGCTGAAAGGCGAAGGCGTGACGGGAGAGGTGGACTACACCGCCTCGGCCAAGCCCTCGCAGTACTTCAACCTTTTGCGCAACTACGAAGGCTCTGCTGCGCCGGGCGGAGAGGCGACCTTCTCCTGGAACGTGACGGGCGCGGGGTCAGCCACTACGCTGCAGCTCTACACGGACTGGGACGGAGACGGCGTCTTCGGCGACCCGACGGACCTCACCCCGGTATCCGGCGGCACTGCGAAGCTCACCGTGCCGGCTGACGCCAAGACCGGCAAGACACGCCTGCGCCTGCGCCTCACCGACAACGGCATGACGGGCGCGGAAGACGACGTGAACGGCTTCTTCTACGACATCCCGCTCACCGTGGCCGCGGCTTCCGACCTGCAAAGCCGCACGGTGTCGGTGCAGTCGTGCGACAGCACGCGCGGCACAGCGGCTCTCGCGCCTCTCTCTGACGGCGCGGCGGACGGCAGCGCGACCTCGCTCGTCTGCCAATACGGACAGCAGCTCCGCGCCATAGCCTCGGCAAAAGGAAACGCGGTCTTCAAGGGCTGGCAAATAGGCTCGCAGATTGTCTCCACCAGCGCGACGTACGACTTCTCCGCCACGCAGAACGCCACGCTTACGGCTCTCTTCTCGCCCAATACGGTCACCACCGCCATCGACGCGCTCCCGTCCGCCAAAGCCAAGACTCGCGACGACCGAGCCTACGACCTCAAAGGCCGCCGCATAGCCGACGTGAAAACCCATCACGGCGTCTACATACAAGGAGGCAGCAAGCGCGTACGCAAATAAGCCCCGAGCGAAATCAAAATAAGACGGGGCAAAAACTGAATAAGTTGGGACAGAATCCGAATAAGCCTGAGAAAAATTTGAACAAGCCAAATCCAGCCAGGAATAAGCCCCAAGCGAAATCAAAATAAGCCCAACCCCCACAAACCTATTGACAACCACACTATGCTATATACACGACTTTTGCTTTTAGGCGGGGCGATGTCCGCCGCCGCGCTTTCCCACGCACAAGAAGCGGAGAAGCCCAACATACTCTTTATACTCTGCGACGACATGGGCTATGGCGACCTCGGCTGCTACGGTCAGCCTTACATCTCCACGCCCAACATTGACAACATGGCCGCCGAGGGCATGCGCTTCACGCAGGCCTACGCCGGCAGCCCCGTAAGCGCGCCGTCACGCGCCACGCTCATGACGGGACAGCACACCGGCCACACGCACGTGAGAGGCAACAAGGAGTACTGGAAAAACTACGGAACCGTGAAATACGGCGACAATACCGACTACGCTGTCGTTGGCCAGGAGCCGTATGACCCTCAGCATACCATCTTGCCCGAGATTATGAAGGACAACGGCTATTCCACGGGCATGTTCGGCAAGTGGGCTGGCGGCTACGAGGGTTCGGTCTCCACGCCGGACAAGCGCGGCGTCGACGAGTTCTATGGCTATATCTGCCAGTACGAGGCCCATCTCTACTACCCTAATTTCCTCAACCGCTACAGCCCTCGGCGCGGCGACACGGGCGTTATCCGCCAGGAGCTGACCGACAACACGCAGCACCCCATGTACGGCACGGGCTACGAGAAACGGACGCAGTACTCCGCAGATATGATTCACAAGGAAGCAATGGATTGGCTCGACCGTCAGGAAGCGGGCAAGCCGTTCTACGGTTTCTTTACGTACACGCTGCCCCACGCCGAGCTGGTACAACCTGACGACTCCATCCTCAAGGCATACAAGGGAATGTTTTGTGACGATAAGTCCTACGGCGGAGACGGCGACCGTTATAACCCCATTGACCATGTGCACGCCGAGTTTGCGGGGATGATCACGCGCCTCGACGCATACGTCGGCGAGATACTCGCCAAGCTGCGCGAGAAAGGCTTGGACGAAAACACCATCGTGATATTCTCCTCCGACAACGGGCCGCACGAGGAAGGCGGCGCAGACCC
Organism: uncultured Oscillospiraceae bacterium; assembly: GCA_963625935.1. Taxonomy (GTDB): domain Bacteria; phylum Bacteroidota; class Bacteroidia; order Bacteroidales; family Bacteroidaceae; genus Alloprevotella. The sequence goes on from CAVFVD010000001.1 coordinate 144,122, forward strand.
CACCTTCTTCGGCCGCGACGGGAAGCTGCGCGGCTTGAAGCGTTCGTGCTACGAGGGCGGTATTCGCGTGCCGTTCATCGTGCGTTGGCCGGGGCACGTCAAGGCGGGCGCGGTCAACGACCACCAACTTGCCTTCTACGACATTATGCCCACCTTCTGCGACCTTATAGACCAGGAGGATTTTGCCAAGAAGTATACCAACGCCTCGCTTTCGGGTGACGGCTTCGACGGCATCTCGTTCGCCCCGACGCTTCTCGGCAAGGACGCGAAAGAGCAGGAGGAGCACGACTTCCTTTACTGGGAGTTCCATGAGACTAACCAGCTCGCCGTGCGTAAGGGCAATTGGAAGCTTGTCGTAATAAAGGGCGTCTGCCACCTTTACGACCTCGCCACGGATATTCACGAGGACAACGATGTCGCTTCCCAGTACCCCGAAGTGGTGACGGAGCTGAAAAAGATAATAAACCAGCAGCACGTGGAAAGCGACCTCTTCAAAGTGACCCTGCCGCAGTGACGCCTCCCCCGCCGCCCGTGCGGACAAAGCACGCGGCGGCGGGCAACACACCTTATTATATATAGGGCGGAAACAGGCCCTCGCCACACACACCTTATTATATATAGAGCAAAATCCGCCCCGCGCCGAACACTCCTTATTATATATTAGGACAGAAACAGACTATCTCCGCGCACGCCTTATTCCCATATAAGGGAAGAACGCAACACGCCGCGCACGCCATGGGCTAAAACGGCACACGGCCTATCACATACCACGCACGCCTTACTCACACTAAGGCGTGCGTGCTTTTTTGCGCCGCCGCTCCCAGCCTCGCGCCTCTTTTCCCCGCCTCGCGCCTCTTTTCCCCCCACCGCGTGCCCCTTACTCCCGCACCTCGTGCCGGCAAACTCCCTCCAAGCGCGGCAGACATGCCGCACATACTTGCGAGGAAACGCCCTGTTTTTGCCAAACACGCTTCTCAAAGAAACGGTAAGCGCAAGCAAAATCGGTCAAGAATAGCAAAAATGCCGATTTTACCCCCCCCCGCGTGCATTCTGTTAGATTTTCTGCCGCTAACTTCGCGTTCCGAAAACACAAACAGCAACAGGCTTATGAAAAGACTATTCACAATTTTGGCGGCAACGCTCTCCCTCACACTCGGAGCGGCGGCACAGAGCCAGTACCGCGTGGCAAGCGCGGCGACATCGCTCAGCGACCTGACGAGCGGCACGTACCTGATACGTGTGCTTAGTGACAAAAACATCAGCGGCAGCAACGGCTCCACGGACAACAACGGCCGCTTCCTTTACGCCAACGGCACGATGGGAAAGACCGACTTGGCAAGCAACTCCTCCAACAACTTCGAGGGCACAACCATCTCTGCCACCGAGAAAGCCAACTACCTCTGGCAGGTGACCAAGAACTCCGACGGCACCTTCGGCATACAGCTCCTTAATGACGCAAGCAAGAAATGGGTGCTCGACTATCACGGCTTCTCGCTCGGCAGCTCCGCCGGCACTACCTCTACCGTGACCCTCACGGGCGCAGACGCCACCCTGTCCGACTATACAGGCTGGATAATGTTCAAGGGGACTACGAAATATCGGCAAACGTTCTCGTACAAACAAACCACCTCATACATCGGCCATGGCAGCAGTGATAGCCGCACCTTGGAGGGTTGGGACTACAGCGGCGACGCTGCGGCTGTCGCCCACTTCAAGTTTTTCGCCGCCACGGACGCAAGCAACCACACCGTGACCTACGACTTCTACCTTGACGGCAAGAAGAAGATGAGCAAGGAATACACCGTGCAGGACGGCGCTGCATATCCCGAGTACGGCGACGTGCTGCCCGACTACGTCACCGCCTCTGCCGTTCCCTCCGGCACGGTCACCTGCGACGTGACAGCCAACATACAGTGCACCTACACCGGCCCGGTGACGGCGGGAAAGCCTTACTTCATCCATTTCGCCTTTCCCTACGCCACATACGATGCCTCCGAGGACGTGAGCGGGCGTTACGGCTACCTTTCCGAGAGCAACGGCGGCGCGCTCGCCGCAGGCACGCACACCAAAAACCTTTCCTCGAAAAAGGGCGTATGGATATTCAGCGGCAACCAGTTTGACGGCTGGACCGTGACAAGCGCCGACAACAGCTACCGCTGGTACGCGCCGCAAGGACTGTCGGGCGCGGCTACCGACCGCATACAGACGCGCAGCCTCATCGTAAGCTCGGGCTACGAGAGCTTCGTCCTCCGCGCCCCGCAAAAGAACTCGGGCACGAAGACAGGCGGCGGCTTCATCATGCAAGTCAAGGACCACGACACGTGGTTTGTCAACAGCCGCGACGGATACGCCGGCTTCTGGGTGACGGAGTTCAGCAATGTGGACAACGACCCGGGCTGCGGCATCAAGGTAGAGGACGCGCTCCCCGCCATTACGCTCAAAAGCGCGGACAGCACCGACTACTACGCCACCTACTACCTCCCCTTCGCCGCAAAAGTGCCCGAGGGCTTCAAGGCCTACGCCGTGACGCGCGGCGACAACGGCCAAGCCTTGCTCGAAGAGTTTGACGGCGTGATACCCGCCAACACGGGCGCGCTCATCAAGGGCTCTACGTCCAGCGCCACCTTCACGCTCGCCGAGAGCGAGGGCACAAGCCTCTCCAACATACTCACCGGCACGCTCACGGACAAGACCGACTTCACCGCCGACGGCGTGTACGTCTTCTCCAAGCACGGCACGGTGGTGGGCTTCTACCACCCCGCCTCCTCCACCACCAAGCTCTCCGCCAACAAGGCTTACGTCGTAGCCACCTCCGCCGACGCCGACGTGGAGGGCTATGCCATCAGCCCCAGCCCCACGCCGACGGACATCGCCACCGCCGCAACCTCCGCCGGGCAGAGCGCGGAAGCAGCCGTGTACGACCTTTCCGGCCGCCGCGTGGCACGTCCCGCCAAGGGCGGCGTGTACATACAGGGCGGACGCAAGGTGATTGTCAAGTAAGACAGCCGCGCTGCGCGAAGAGACAAAACCGAAACACAAAACACCCTAACTACCCCTCCGCCGCCTCACATAGGGGCGGGGGCAACAACTAAGCAAACTATGAAGAAAACAGCATACGCCAGCCCCGCGAGCGCCCTTGTGCGCCTCCGCACAGAGGGCATGATGGCCGCATCGTTCCACGACAAGGACGGCGAGACCGCCGACACCGAGGCCAACGGCGGCGGCCAGTGGAGCGAGGAGCGACAGAGCGACGACGTGACCAATGTGTGGAAATGGATGGAAGAATAAAGCCGCCCCCGCAAAACGACTAAACGGGAAGCCCCGCAGCGTGCGTGTCACGCGGCGGGGCTTCCGCTTTTCCGAAATAGGGCTACAGACAAAACAGACATTCTTTTGCTCTTTCAGAGCGCAATCCGCACCCGATGCCCTACCCAGGGCGATGCCCTGGGCTATGTTCTTTTGGGGCTTTCTGCCCGTCCGCCGCACGTTGTATCCCGTCCGCCGCTCGCCGCGCAAAGCCCCCGCCTCCCACCTCACGGAACAAAAATCCCGTCCAAACGCCACTTACAAATCGAAACCCGTTCCGTCCCCCCAACACCCCGCGTTTCCGCCCTCAAAAGACGGCGAAAAGTGTTCAAAATGTCGGTTTTCGAAATGTGTAAAAACCTTAACGGCCTCTTGCAAACGGGGAGAAAATGTATTATCTTTGTGTAGCGAAAAGAGAGGATATGCACCCCGTGCGTACCCTCTCTTTTGCAGTATTGAGTATCAACGACTTACGAAGCCCGAAGATGTACATGTAGCGCCGCCGGGATGTACATGCCGGAAAAACTCCAAGTATTCCCGTCGCTCCGGAGCCTATTTCCGTGGCGAGAAGCCCCCTTTTTGTCCCGCGATATTCCTTTCCCGCAGCCGCGAAGCTATGGTTTATAGTTAAACTTACATAAAAATTCGCCCATCGGACGCTTCGCAAAAGTGTTCTATTTTTCCTCTTTCGCACGCAAAGGCACACCACCCGGAGAAATGGCAAAATGCTTACGAAAAACGCCGTTTCGCCGCAAAACGGAAACCAATCCGCGACAGATTCATAACATTTAACAAATCCGCCGCCTTAGACCACAGAGAAAGCCCTACCTTTGCCACCGTACCGAAAAAGCAGGGGCACACAAAGACGCGCCAAGCGCGCCGCCCCACCCTTGGAAGACAGCACGGGAAAGCCCCGGGCAAGCAAGCCTGCGCCGCAGCCTCCCCGCCCGTCTTCCCAAGGCACACGCGTGCCGGCACACGGGGAAGCGGCGGCAAGCCCTCCCCGGCGGAAAGACGCGCGTACACGAAAGCACAGACACACTCAACCACATAATGACCATACACACACTGCGGCGGGCCGCCCTCTCCCTACTGCTCTGCGGGACGGCGCTCGCCTCCGCCGCCCAAGACCTCATAGCGCGCCAAGCCCCCGTCGACCGCCGGCTACGCGCCGTCGACTCCATCTCCATACAGCGCGCCGTAGACCGCAGCGCCGCCGAAGACTACACACACGACGAGCTTTACACAAGCTGGGTGACCACAAAGGCCCACCCGTACAGCAGCGACGAGGTGCCCGACAGCTTCCGCATAGACCTGCGGGGCTTCTGCATGCCCACCCCCTCGCGGCAAATCACCTCCAACTTCGGCTACCGCCCCGCGTTTCGCCGCGTGCACAAAGGGCTTGACGTGAAGGTTTACACCGGCGACACCATCGTGGCGGCCTTTGACGGACGCGTGCGCGTGGTGCGCTACGACGCCGGGGGATATGGCAACTATGTCGTGATACGCCACCGCAACGGACTTGAAACCATCTACGGCCACCTTTCCAAGCAGCTCGTCGAGGCCGACCAAGACGTGCGCGCCGGCGAGCCAATAGGCCTGGGCGGCAACACGGGACGCTCTTTCGGCTCCCACCTGCACTTCGAGACGCGCCTCGCGGGAGAGGCCATCGACCCCGCCTTGCTCTTCGACTTCCCCGCGCAGGACGTGACGGCGGACTTCTACACCTTCCGCAAGGCGAGCCGCGAGAAAGCCACGCGCGAGGTGGCCGCTGCCGCAGGGCCTAAGGACAGCGAGGAAGTGGCTATGACCGCCACCCATTTCTACAAGGTGAAGCGCGGGGAAAACCTTGCCACCATCGCCAAGCGCCTCGGCACGACGGCCGACGAGCTGGCCCGCAACAACCGCCTTACCTCAAAGTCGCGCATACGCACGGGGCAGATTTTGCGCTACTAAGCCCTCCCGCCGCACAATAACGGCGCACACGGCAAAAGCAAGCGGACGCACCCCGCACCAAAGTCCCCACGGGGGACGGACACTCAGGCGTGAAGGGCCGCACGGCGCGACCCTCCACGCCTGAGACGTTTCCCGGCGCTCGGGAAATAAGGGCAGACAAGAGCGAGTGACGATTTTCCCCCACAAAAAGATAGAGCCAACGCGCGGAAAACCGGCTGCACGCACAGACCCAAGCAGGCAAAGCAAAGGGCAAAGCGCATGACACGAAGACACAAGCATATGTAGCGAAGGCACTGGCGCACGCCGCGAAGGTCCAAGCACTCCCCGCGCGGAAATTCCGACACAAGTCATAAATAATAGTAAAAACCGCGTTTTCTCCCCCTATGGCGCGGAAAGGAAAGCAAGGTTTGCGCGAAAAAGGCGTTAACTTTGCAAATAGAGACATAGGGAAAACTCCGCCAAGGCGCGGAGCAAGCACAAAAGCATAACGGAAAGAAGGAGGACTGACTATGAAAAAGACACTTCTGCTATTATCCGCCGCCCTGTTCGCCGCACTCGGCGCGCAGGCGCAGGACGACGACGTGTATTTCGTGCCGTCCGCAAAAAGCAAGACGCAAAGCACCGACACATACACCGCCTCGCCCCGCTCCATGGCGGGACGCTCCAGCTACTCGGCCATTGCGGGCGACGACGACGCCACGGCGCACGACACCTGGGCCGACGGGCGCAAAGGCTGCGGGCGCGACGTGGACGAGTATAACCGGCGCGGCGCCAGCTACCGTTACGGCGCGAGCGACACAGTCCAAGCCCCCGCCGCCTACGATGAGGGCTATGAGGACGGATATGAGGACGGGCTCTACACCTCCCGCCTCGTGCGCTTCTACTCGCCCCGCGTCGGCGTATGCGTAAGCAGCCCCTACTACTGGGACTGGTACGACTACGCCTACGACCCCTTCTACTGCGGATACGGCACAGGCTGGGGCTGGGGATGGAGCGGCTGGTACGGCTGGGGCTCGTGGTACGGCTGGCGCCCGTACTACAGCTCGTGGCACGGCTGGGGCGCATGGGGCGACCCATGGTGGGGATGGGGCGGATATGCCTACCACCACCCGCACGGATGGGGCTGGGGAGGCAAACCCATGCCCGCGAGCGGAGGCAACTGGCGCTTGGGCAACCGCCCCGCGCTCTTCGCCAACACTTCGCGCACGGCACGCCCCGCTTTCACCAACACCTCGCGCGGCGCAAGGGCGTGGGACGGCTCGCGCTCGTCGCGCGGCAGCGTATCCAACAACACCACGACCCCGTCGCGCGGCTCGCGCCAGGGAGTGGTGCAGGGCGGCAGGCGCACGCTTGACGGCGCATTCACCAACACCAACCGAGGCAGCCGCGTCTTCAACAACAGCACCACCAACTACAACGCCGGCCGGCAGATCGACCGCTCCATGCAGGTGACGCCGCAACGCTCCTTCAACAACAACAGCTCCTTCTCCGCGCCCTCGCGCTCGTCCATGCCCTCAGCCCCGCGCAGCGGCGGCGGTGGCGGCTTCGGCGGCGGACGCGGCGGACGCATCGGAGGACGCTAAAGCAGTTTCCCCGCGAGAGAGTTTACACAGCGGGGCGGCGGAGAATGTTTTTCCATAAAAATCCGCCCCTCGCATAAGACCAACATCCCATAAACGGGCGCACGTCCCCTGCGGCCGCGCCCGCCCAAAAGCTATATGACAAAGAAAGCATACCTCGCTACGCTCGCCGCACTGATAGTCTGCGGCAGCGCAAGCGCGCAAGACATATACAAGGCCGAAGCCCTCACCGGCAGCGACCTTTCCGGCACAGCCCGATACGTGGGAATGGGCGGCGCAATGAACGTGTTGGGAGCCGACCTCTCAACCATGGGCGTCAACCCCGCCGCCACGGGCCTCTTCCGCCGCAGCCAAGCCGCACTCACCGGCGGCGTGACGGCGCAGGAAGGCGCAGCGACAATGTTCGACGTAAGCAAGGCGCGCGGGACATTCGACCAGGGCGGCTTCGTATACTCCGCGAAGATAGGCGGAGAGAGCGTGCGCTACCTCAACTTCGGATTCAACTACCAGAAACGGCGCAACTTCAAAAACTACGCCGCCGCGTCCGCACTGCTCTCCGGAAATCTCTCGCAGACTTGGGAGCTGAGGCAGATGGCCGGCGCGCTCGACCTTGCCAACGACGGCGACCGCGAGTACACAATGCCTGTCGCCGCCGCCGGATATGACGCGCAGCTCATCGAGGCCGCCACCGACGCCAACAACAAAATAACGGGCTACCGCGACCTCAACGGACAGAGCTACGACTACCGCCGCGTGCAGTGGGGCGGAGTGCAGGAGTACGACTTCAACCTGTCCGTCAACGGCAACGACCGCTACTACGCCGGCCTCACCGTAGGCTTCTACAACGTGAATATGCACTCCGGCGTGCTTTACGCCGAAAACTTCGGCTACTCGGCCGGCAGCGGCGCGTACAGCATGGCGCAGGAGGAGAGCCTCACCGGCTCGGGCGTGGACGTGAAACTGGGCTTCATCTTCCGCCCCATAGAGAACAACCCGCTGCGCATAGGCCTCGCCGTCAGCTCGCCCACGTGGTACGACCTCACAAGCAACTCTGACGTGGCATTCCGCTCGACGCTGCCCTTCAAAGGCGAGGACGTGACCAAGTACCACCCTTACTCCTCCGGCGACGACACCTACACCGCCTCACACTTCTACGCCGGCGACTACGACTACCGCCTGCGCACGCCGTGGAAAGTGAACGTGGGCGTCGCCACAACGGTCGACAAGTACCTCGCCCTTGACGCCGAGTACGAGTTTTGCCGCTACCCCGGCTGCAGCTTCGGCTACCCCAGCGGGGACGGCGGATACTACTATGACGAATGGACCTCGTCCACCCAGAAAGACAAGTACCTCAACGACGAAGTAAGCGCCCGCCTCAAACCCGTGCACACCTTCCGCGTGGGCGCGGAGCTCTACCTCGCGCCTGGGCTGAAAGCACGCGTGGGATACAACTACGTCTCCTCGCCCTTCAAGGACAACGCCTACCTCAACCTCTTCACCAGCAGCCCATCCTATTACGCCCGCACCAACACGGACTACATCAACCTGAGCGGCACGCACCGCGTGACAGTGGGCTTGGGATACAGCGGAAAGCACCTTTTCTTCGACGCCGCCTACCAGTACCAGACGCAGAAAGGCACGGCCTACGCCTTCAACTACCTTGAAGACTCCGACCAGCTCATCACCAACCGGCTCGCAGGCCAAGGCGTGGACTTCAACCGCCATAACGCCGTCTTCACGCTCGGCTACAAATTCTGACGCAAAAAGGGGAAGCGCGGCACACGCCGCAGCCCCGTTTTACAAGAAAATATCGGATGCCGTAGAAAGCTCCGACTGCCACGCAACGAAAACGCCGCCAAAGGTACACTGCAAATACCTTTGGCGGCGTTTTTCCTGTTTCGCCAAGCGCAGAGCCTCAGCCGAAATCCTCCACAAGTAGTTTTCCCACCAGTTTCCTTATCCTCCCCTCGCCTATCACCGGCGCGTGCGCGTCTTCCGGCAGCATCACGTAGAAGTCGCCCGGTCTCACAGTGAAATAAACCGAGGCGGGAAGCGAGTAGAACATAAAGTCGCGCTCCAAATCAAAGGGCGCGTCGCCCTCGGACGGGAGTGACGCCAAGGTTCTCCAACCCACCGTCTCCGGTCCCGACAACGGGATGTGCACATCCACGTACTTGCGGTGCACTTCAAGCTTTCGCTCGGCGGCGGGAAGCAGCTCCGTGTCGTCCACATTTATGAAAAGCCGCTCGCCGTCTATCTCGATGCGCCCGGGCTGCGCCCCCGACAAATCGTGCGACAAGACAAAAGAAAAAAGCGGGCGGAGAGCCGGGAAAAGCTCCGACACACGGCCAGCGTTGCGTAAAGAGTCCAATATCATAAGCCATAGGGCGGAGAAAAGTCCATAAGTCCGCCCGCCGCAAAAGTAAGCCTTGCCGCCCAAACAACAAACACCGCGCCACGAAAGCCATCCCCATCCTGACCCTATCCCCGCCCCGCACCAAGAAGCAAGGACACCGACCCAAGAAGCAAAGACACCTCCCCTCCTTGCATAAGCCCGCGGCTCGCAGAGAATACGAAAACCAGAAGCAAGCGCGACATCATAGCCATAATCATACTACGAGCAGCCACAAGGAGCATCCGAGCAGCAAGAAATATACACTTTTTACGAATTTACCCCCCCCTATTCGCAAAACAAACATTACAGTACGTCCACATCAAAAGACATTCTTCGCACAAAAAACCTATTTCTGAGCACAAAAGCGGCAAGACACGAAGAAAAAATCCCTTTCCCGTCCGTTATATATTAGGAAAGGACTACATTTGCCCCGTTAACCAAGCTACGACTTACCATCCCCGTCCGACGCGACATAGGAGCGGGAAGCCAAAACCCGGCAAAAGCCGGCAGAGACACACTCCTCTATTACGCTATGAAAGGATATGAATATCTTCTTGCCTTTTTGGAGAAGGAGAACATCCGACACAAGCAGAACGGCAACGTCATCCAATTCTCCCTCCACGGCATTGACTATTTCTCGCTCCGCAGCGAGACGAAATTTCTCCAGATATCCGTGCTGACAACCCCAAAGGAAGAGTTCGACACATTGCAGATACTCACGCTTTGCAACGAGCTGAACGCCGAGAAGTTCGTCACAAAGTTTGTGTACACGGACCGCCGCGTGTGGTGCAATATTGAGTTCATCCCGTCAAGCAAGACCGGCAGCGACTACTTTATGCGCATTTTCAAGCTGCTTGACTACAATTCGGACGAGTTCAGGGCGAGGATGGAGAAAGCCTGACCCCGCGCATACGCAGACTATCCCGCACGCGGGAAACCGCAAGACAAGAGGCCGCCCCAAGCAAGGGCGGCTTTTTTGCGCCCGTTTCCGCCGCGTTCGGGCTATTTGGCGTAAATTTGGAAAATGTTTCGCGCAATCAGGAAAGCACTCCGCGCAAACCAAAAAGCATTCTCGTAAATTTGGAAACTATTTCCGCCCGCACGCAAAAGGGCGGAGACAAACCACACACACTACCCATAATGGCAGCGACCGACGACAAAAAAATTATCTTCTCAATGGTTGGCCTTTCAAAGACCATCCGCCAGACCAACAAGCAAATACTAAAGGACATCTACCTTTCCTTTTTCTACGGGGCCAAGATTGGCATCATCGGCCTTAACGGCGCGGGCAAGTCCACCCTAATGAAAATCATCGCGGGCCTGGACACCGACTACCAGGGAGAGGTGGTCTTCTCGCCGGGATACTCGGTGGGCTACCTGCCACAGGACCCGCACCTCGACGACACGAAGACGGTGCGCGAAATCGTGCAGGAGGGCGTGCAGGAAATAGTCGACGCGCTCGCCGAATACGAAGAGATAAACCAGAAATTCGGCCTGCCCGAATACTATGAGGACGAGGACAAAATGAACGCGCTCTTCGCGCGGCAGGGAGAGTTGCAGGACCTGCTCGACGCGACCGACGCATGGAATCTCGACAGCCGCCTCGACCGCGCAATGGATGCCCTGCGCTGTCCGCCCGCCGACCAAAAGGCAGAGCACCTTTCCGGAGGCGAGCGCCGCCGCGTAGCGCTCTGCCGCCTGCTCTTGCAAAAGCCGGACGTGCTTCTCCTCGACGAGCCCACCAACCACCTCGACGCCGAAAGTATAGACTGGCTCGAGCAGCACCTTAACCAGTACGAGGGAACCGTGATTGCTGTCACGCACGACCGTTACTTCCTCGACGACGTGGCGGGCTGGATACTCGAGCTTGACCGCGGCGAGGGCATCCCTTGGAAGGGCAACTACTCCTCTTGGCTCGAGCAGAAGACCAAACGCATGGAGCAGGAGGAGAAAACGGCCAGCAAGCGCCGCAAAACCTTGGAGCGCGAGCTGGAATGGGTGCGCATGGCTCCGAAAGCCCGCCAGGCGAAAGGAAAAGCCCGACTCAACTCCTACGACAAGCTTCTCAACGAAGACCAAAAGGAGAAGGAGCAGCACTTGGAGATTTTCATTCCCAACGGACCGCGTCTCGGCAACAAGGTCATTGAGGCTCATCACGTGGCAAAGGCTTTCGGCGACAAAGTTCTGTATTCCGACCTCGACTTCTCCCTGCCCCCCGCCGGCATCATCGGCGTGATAGGGCCCAACGGCGTAGGGAAAACCACGCTTTTCCGCCTTATCATGGGTCTCGACCAGCCGGACAGCGGCACCTTCGAGCGGGGCGAGACGGTGAAAGTGGCTTATGTCGACCAGCAGCATACCGACATCGACCCCGCCAAAACCGTCTACGAGACAGTGTCCGGCGGCACGGAGCTGATGCGAATGGGCGGGCGCGACGTGAATGCCCGCGCCTATCTCAGCCGCTTCAACTTCTCCGGCGCGGACCAGGAGAAGAAGTGCGGCGTCCTGTCCGGCGGCGAACGCAACCGCTTGCAGCTCGCCCTTGCCCTCAAACAAGAGGGCAACGTGCTATTGCTTGACGAGCCTACCAACGACATCGACGTGAACACCCTGCGCGCCATCGAGGAAGGCTTGGAGGCATTCGCCGGCTGCGCCGTTGTCATCAGCCACGACCGGTGGTTCCTCGACCGCATCTGCACACACATTCTCGCCTTTGAGGGTGACGGCAACGTCTTCTTCTTTGAGGGCTCGTACACGGACTATGAGGCCAACAAGGCAAAACGTCTCGGTCTTGAAGAGCCTAAGCGCATCCGCTACCGCAAGCTTGACGACTGACACGATGAACGCCACCGACATCATAGCCCAAAGGCTTCACCTGCGCCCAAAGCAGGTGGAGGCCACAGTGAAACTATTGGAGGCGGGCGCAACCATACCCTTCATAAGCCGCTACCGCAAGGAGGCCACCGGAGGCCTTGACGAGGTGCAAGTGGGCCAGGTGATGGAGCTGAGCGAACGCCTTGCCGAGCTCGAGCGCCGCCGCGAGTATATACTGCAAACTATCGAGGCGCAAGGCAAACTCACGGACGAGCTGCGCGGCCGCATCTCCGCGTGCTGGGACGCGACGGAGCTGGAAGACCTTTACCTCCCCTACAAGCCCAAACGCAAGACGAGGGCGGAGGCTGCCCGCAAGCTCGGGCTCGCCCCGCTCGCGGAAAGACTGCTCAACGACCCCGCCGCGCGTCCCGAAGACGCCGCCCGCGCTTTCGTAGGCGGCGAGGTGGCGGACACAGACGCCGCGCTGCAAGGGGCGCGGGACATCATCGCCGAGCATATCAGCGAAGACAGCCGCTCGCGGCAAACCGTGCGCCAGTGCTTTGAGCGCAGCGCCGTGATACGCTCCCGCGTGGTGAAGAGCCGCGAAGCGGAAGCGGGAAAGTACCGCGACTATTTTGACTGGTGCGAACCGCTCGCGCGCTGCACGTCCCACCGCCTGCTGGCTATGCGGCGCGGCGAGGCAGAGGGACTGCTGCACGTGAGCGTCAGTCCCGCCGATGACGCGGACGTGCTTGCCCGCGTCAAGCAGCCTTTTGTGCGGCACACCCCCGCCGGCAAGCAGGTGGCAATCGCCGCCGAGGACGCATACAAAAGGCTTCTGCGCCCCAGCATAGAGACCGAGTTTGCCGCGTCAAGCAAAGTGCGTGCCGACGAAGAAGCAATCTCCGTCTTCGCCACCAACCTCCAGCAGCTTCTCCTTGCCGCGCCGCTCGGGCAAAAGCGCATCATGGGCATCGACCCCGGCTTCCGCACGGGCTGCAAGGTGGTTTGCCTTGACGCGCAAGGAGCTTTGCTGCACTACGCTACCGTCTTCCCCCACGCGCCGCAGAACCAGTACGCACGCGCCGGCTTCAAGCTCGCCTCGCTCGTAAAGGACTACGCCATCGAAGCCATTGCCATCGGCAATGGGACGGCGGGGCGTGAGACCGAGGAGCTTGTGAAGAGCCTTCACCTAAGGGACGTGGACGTTTTTCTCGTAAACGAGGACGGCGCGTCGGTATACTCCGCCTCGAAGCTCGCCCGAGAGGAGTTCCCCGACAAGGACGTGACCGTGCGCGGCGCGGTGAGCATAGCCCGCCGCCTTGCCGACCCTTTGGCGGAGCTTGTGAAAATAGACCCCAAGTCGATAGGCGTGGGGCAATACCAGCACGACGTGGAGCCAGGCGAACTGCGCAAAACGCTCGACCGCACGGTGGAGAGCTGCGTGAACCGCGTCGGCGTCAACCTCAACACGGCCTCTAAGAGCCTGCTCACCTACGTCTCGGGACTGGGTCCGGCTTTGGCGCAAAACATAGTAGACTACCGCAGCGCGAACGGCGCATTCTCTTCGCGCCGCGACTTGCTGAAAGTGCCGCGCCTCGGAAACAAGGCCTTTGAACAGTGCGCGGGCTTCCTGCGCATACCCGGCGCCGCCAATCCGTTAGACAACACCGCCGTCCACCCCGAGCGTTACGCCCTCGTGGAGCGCATGGCGCGGGACGCGGGACACTCCGTGAAGGACCTCATAAGCTCCCCCGAGCTGCGCTCTGGCATCGACCTCAACCGCTACTGCACCCAAGAGGCGGGCATGCCCACGCTGCGCGACATCATGGAAGAGCTTGCCAAGCCCGGGCGCGACCCGCGCGGCACGGCAAAGGTCTTCAGCTACGACGAGCGGCTTCACACGCTTGCCGACCTGCGTGAGGGGATGGAAGTGCCCGGCGTGGTGACCAACATCACAAAGTTTGGCTGCTTCGTGGATATGGGCATCAAGGTGAAAGGCTTGGTGCATATTTCGCAGCTCTCCGACCATTTTGTGAAAGACCCCGCCGACGTGGTGCGCATACAGCAGCAAGTGACCGTGCGCGTGCTTGACATCGACGAGGAGCGCGGGCGCGTGGCGCTCAAGCTTATTTCCAAGCAACAATAGCATAAGGACAAAAGCAATGACAGACGAAGACTATATGCGCCGCGCCCTCGACCAGGCCCGCGAGGCCTTTGAGCGCGACGAGGTGCCCGTGGGCGCGGTGGTGGTATGCCGCGACCGCATCATAGCACGCGCCCACAATCTCACCGAAACCCTGCACGACGTGACGGCGCACGCCGAGATGCAGGCCGTGACCGCCGCCGCCGACGCGCTTGGCGGCAAGTACCTCGACACGTGCACGCTCTACGTCACGGTGGAGCCGTGCGTGATGTGCGCCGGAGCGTTAGGCTGGGCGCAACTGGGGCGTGTGGTGTACGGCGCGTCCGACCCCAAGCGCGGCTACGCCGCTTTCGCGCCCAAGGCGCTGCACCCCAAGACGGAGGTGACGGCGGGCGTGCTCGAAGAGGAGTGCGCCGCGCTGATGCGCGATTTCTTCAAACGCAAACGCTGACTATGGCGCTGCACAACGAGCTTGGGCGCGAGGGCGAGGAAGCCGCTTGCCGCTACCTGGTGCGACAGGGCTATACGCTTTTGGAGCGCAACTGGCGTACGGCTCACCTTGAAGTGGACATCGTCGCCGAATGGTATGGCGAGGTGGTCTTTGTGGAGGTGAAGACTCGCCGTGACGAACGCTTCGCCCCGGCACGCGAAGCCGTCACGGAGGCTAAGAAGGCAAACATCGTGCAAGCCGCGCGCGAGTACATGCTGCGCCTTGGCGAGCGCCGCCCCTTCCGTTTTGACATCATCACCGTCGTGGGCGCGGCCTCCCCGTTTGCCGTCACCCACTACCGCTGCGCCTACTCCCCCACCGCCATGCGGTAGACGCGCTTCCCGTTCTTCTTCCTGATTTATCCCAAGATGTCCCTTTCTTCATTGCGCCTTCCCCGCAACTGGCGGCATTTCCACCTCCCCTCCACCCTTTCCACTATGGAAGAGATACGCGCCGCCCGCTATGCGGACTGCGCGGAGGAGTTTGTGCTCCTGACCGCCGACCACCAAAGTGCGGGGCGCGGCCAGCGCGGCACGTCGTGGGAGGCCGAGGCGGGGGCTAACCTCCTTTTCAGTTTCTCTTTCCGCCCCGAGGGCATACCCGCCGCGCGTCAGTTTGCCCTTTCCGAGGCGCTCGCCTTAGCCGTGGCCGACGCGCTCGGCGCACACACGGGCGATGTCTGCGTAAAGTGGCCCAACGACATATATTATAAGGAGCGAAAGATATGCGGCATGCTGCTCGAGCACCGGCTGCAAGGCGGCGCGATAGAGCGCACGCTCACCGGCGTTGGCCTGAACGTCAACCAATGCCGTTTCGTCAGCGACGCGCCCAACCCTGTTTCGCTCCGGCAAATAACGGGACGCTGCACAGACCGCGCCGCCTTGCTTTGCGACACGCTCACGGCCTTTGAGGAAAACTTCCGGCTGCTGCAAAAAGGCGGCTTCGACGCGCTGCACGCCCGCTATATGCGCCGGCTTTACCACGGAGACGGATTTTTCCCGTTTGAAGACAAAGACGGCCGTTTCCTCGCCCGCGTCTCCGCCATCTCCCCGCTCGGTGTCCTGACTCTCACCGACGAGGACGGGCGCGAGCGCAGCTATGCCTTCAAGGAGGTGCGCTTTGTCTCCCTGCCCGATGACACCGCGCCAAGTCCCGTAAAATAGACATCCAAGAAAAACCGCCACGCTCTATGTCCCCGCTCGACAAACAAATACTGCGCATCGCCCTGCCCAGCATCGTCTCCAACATCACCGTGCCGCTTCTCGCCCTGGCCGATACCGCCATAGCCGGACACATGGGGCGCGTGGAGTACATCGGCGCGGTAGCTCTGGGCGGCACGGCTTTCAGCATGGTTTACTGGCTCTTCGGCTTCCTGCGCATGGGGACAGGCGGACTCACCGCGCAAAGCTGCGGCGCGGGCGACAAGGCTGAAAGCCTGCGCGTGCTTCTGCGCTCGCTCTCGCTCGCCCTGCTTGTGGGCCTGGTCATAATAGCCCTGCGCCGCCCCATAGGAGACGCGGTTTTCCCCCTGCTCAACGCCTCGGGCGAAATAGCCCCGCTCGCCCGCCGATACTTTGACATCCTCGTATGGGGCGCGCCGGCCGTGCTGGCTATGTACAGCGTGACGGGCTGGTTTGTGGGAATGCAAAACGCCCGCTTTCCCATGTACGTCGCCGTGGCGCAGAACGTGGCCAACATTGCCGTGAGCGTGGCGCTCGTCTGGGGCTTCGGGCTGCGCATTGAGGGCGTGGCGGCCGGCACACTTGTGGCGCAGTACGCCGGTCTTGCCCTCGCCGCCGCCTTTTGGCTCTCGCGCTACCGCACATACTGGACGCGGGCGGGGCGTGCGGCACTGCTGCGGCGCGAAGCCTTGGCCCGCTTCTTCTCCGTCAACCGCGACATTTTCCTGCGCACACTCTGCCTCATCGCCGTCTCTTCCTATTTCACAGCCGCCGGAGCCTCGCACGGCAGCCTCACTTTGGCGGCCAACACGCTGCTGATGCAGTTTTTCTACATCTTCTCCTACGTCTCCGACGGCCTGGCCTACGCGGGCGAGGCCTTGGGCGGGCGCTGCTGCGGCGCGGGCGACACGACGGGCTTCCGCGCCCTCACGCGCCGCCTTTTCTGCTACGGAGCGCTTACCGCCTGCCTTTTCTCCCTCGCCTATTCCCTCGGCGGCGCAAGTCTGCTTTCCTTGCTTACGGACGAAAAGGTGGTGGTGGCGGAAGCGTTTTCCTACCTCCCCTACGCGGCGGCAATCCCCTTGGCGGGCATTGCGGCTTTCCTTTTTGACGGACTTTTCATCGGTGCCACGCGCACGGGCTTCATGCTGCTTAGCATGGCGGCAGCCACAGCGGTTTTCTTCGCCCTGCAAAAGCTCTTCCCGTCCTCCAACCACGCCCTCTGGCTCGCCTACCTTGCCTACCTCGCCACGCGCGGCATAGCGCAAGGACTGCTTTTCCCGAGTACAGTAAAAGCTATCCACCGCGCGGGCGGCATAAAATAGGTCTCGCTGCGTGCTGGCATAGCCGCATTTCCGTCCCCAAGCGATGCACGGCTTTTTCGCTACAACGGCGCACGCCATACGCCCCATTTTGCAACGCGCGAAAGCATGAAAAGTGTCCGATTTTCCCCTTTTCGCTTTGGTAAATAGTGTTAATGGTCATTTGGAAAACGGCGGAAAATGTATTATCTTTGTGTAGAGAAAAGAGAGGGTATGCACCGCGTGCGTACCCTCTCTTTTGCTATATTGAATATCAACAAGTTACATACCTCCTATATGTACATATAGCGCCGCCGGTATGTACATATAGGAAAAACTCCAAGTATTCCCGTCGCTCCGAAGCCTATTCCCGTGCCACGGAAGTCGCTTTTTGGGCCGAAAAAGTCGTTTTGCGTGGGCAGTATACTAAGGTTTCGCGTTAAACTTACATAAAAATTCGCCCTCAGGACGGCTCTGAAAAGTGTTCTATTTTTCCTCTTTTTCCTTAGTACGCAACAAGGTTTTAGGAAGCCGTTTTGGGGCGTTCTGCAAAACAGTTTTCCTCCCCCGAAAGCCACTTAAATTCTCCCAACGCCTAAGCTCCCAACGGATACGGCGTGCAATAAAGACAGGGTACGCCTATTTATATATACGCGAGAGACGGAACGGAGCGGCCACAAAGCATGCAAGCCCGCCGTCCGCCGCGCCACGTCCCGAAAGAAGCGGCAATTGTCTGCATTTTCGCCGCATTTGTCGCATTTGAAAGCCCGCACGCACACGCGAATTGGGCAGAAAGAAAGGAAAACACTACTTTTGCAAGCACTAAGAACCGAATATCCGCACAAAGCGTGACTTTTAAGGATGCTTTCCTCCCGCGAAAGGCGCGGCGAGACTTTATCTGCAAAAACCTACCTGCTTATGGAAAAGAGATACACCGCAGCGATGGCGGCCACACTGGCGGCCCTGCTTTACGCCGCCCCCGCCGGGGCTCAGGGACTCAACAACCCGCTGCCCCGCCACGCACGCGAGGCTGCCGTGGCAAGCGAGTCGCTGATACAGCGCTCGGAGATTTGGGGCGACTGGAACGGCGCAGAGCCCTCCACGCCGCTGCCCACGGGCGTTTTCTACTATTTCTATGACAACGATAACCGCCTCGTCGCCAAGATGAAGGCGCAGAATTTCGCCTACGATGACGACACCACCGACGAGGTGGAGAAAGAGGGCGACCAGAAGCCGGCGGAGTTCACCCGCTACATATACGACGAGGCCGGAAACATGGTGCGTGCCGAGCTGAGTAAGTTTGGCGTGTACGATTGGAGTATGCGCACGTGGACGGAACCCGTGGCCGACGAGGTGAACACCTACGACGCTGCCGGACACTTGCTGCACACCACCGGCTCGGCCGGGACTGCCTCGCGCTACACCTGGGACGGCGACAACATGGTAGAGCAGAGCGCCACCGCACGCGACGGGTCGTGGAGCAAAACCACTGTCTTCGCTGACTTTGTCGCAGGGAAGAAAAATCTGCCCCAGAGCGACTACAGCATTTCCAAGTGGAAGCAGATGTTTGCCGGCACGTACACCTACGACGAAGCAGGCAAGCTGCTCACATACACGCAGACGCAGATAAAGAAAGCCACTGCCGACCCCGACACACACCATCTCAGCGACATCACTCTCGCCGACGTGCCCTACTCGAAGAAAGAGTACACCTACGACGAAGCGGGCAACCTCATCGCGACAACCGACTACTACTGGAACAACTCTAAGGCTGCCTTCGTCGAAAACACGAAGGAGACGCGCGAGCTGCAAGAGGACGGAAGCTGGAAAGTATGCCAGCTGAGCTACAACAGCGGCGCGGACAAGTGGACAAGCCTCGCCTCATACAGCAAAGAGTATAACGCCGCCTACACAAAGGGCAGCGCGCCGGCTGCCACCGCCGTCTCCACGACAGCAGACGGCACAGGCGTGACCGTGTCCTGCGCTACAGACGGAGCCGACGGCGGACTGTGGAAAGTGTACCGCAACGGCGAGTACCTCGCCGACGCGGCAGTGGCAGACGGAACGGCATCGTACACCGACACGGGGCTGCACAACTGCGCCTACACCTACTTTATGGAGCACGTCACCGACGCCGCAACGCACGCCAATGTGTCCGCGCCCGCAAAGGCTGAGGTAAGCTACAGCTACCCCGCGCCCCAGCATGTACGCATCACCTCGCAGACGCTCTCGGGCATTGCCTCGCGCAAGACATGGAAGGTCTCCGTCTCCTGGGAAGCCCCCGAAAGCGTGGACGGACTGGATCTCGTCAGCTACAACGTACTGTGCGACGTTTCCGACACCAACCCCTACCCCACGCCCGCCAATGACAAGGTGCAGTCGTCCGGCATCGTGATTGCAAACCCGCTCTCGCCGGAGACCACCTCCTACACCGTCTCTTGGGACGCCGACGACGACCCGCTCCACACTATCTACGTGGAGGCTGTCTACGGCCTTGGGCGCGTGAAGAGCATCCCCGTCACGGTCAACCTCGGCGGCACCGGCACGCGTGCCATGGAGAGCCGCAGTCAGATGGGGGACGCGCTCGGCGAGACCGCAGACAACACGGCGAGCAAGGTGACGCATTACTACTATGACGACAACCAGCGGATCGTGCGCGAAATCACGTCGCACCGCCTCACAGGCGACGATGAAGGCACACCCGACGTGGTGGAAAAGGATGGCGACTACCAGCCCGACGCCCTGAAGTCGTACGTCTACGACAAGGACGGAAACCTCACGGAAGTGACCCAGACGAAATATGGCCTCTATCAGGGCTACCAGCTCGCTTGGGGCGACGCCGAGACCGTAAGCACGTACAAATACGACGCGCAGAACCACTGCACGGAGTGGGAAGACGGCAGCAAGCGCTACGTCAACACGTGGGACGGAGACAATCTCGTGAAGCAGCAGCAGTACATTGCCAGCACCGGCAGCCTGAGCTGCACGCTCACCTTCTCGGACTTCGTGGCAGGGAAGACCAATCTCCCGCAGCTCACCATAAAGGACGGCACTTACACGTCCAACCAGCGCGTCATTGAGACCGCCTACGACGCGGACGGCAACAAGCTGACCGAAAAGACCTACAAGTACGGCGAAGCCACACGCGACACCGACGGCAACGTGACCAGCGTCACGAAAGGCACGCCCGAGTACAGCGAGGCATGGACCTACGCCGACGGCATTCTGACGCTTTACACCAAGCAGAAGTGGAACGCCACGGCATCTGCCTTCGCCGACTACTCGAAGACGGAGTACGTGCAGGGCTACGAGCAAGAGACGGAGACGACGTACACCTACTCTGACGGCTCTTGGAAAAGCGGCCGCCCGTACGTCAATACCTACAAGACCGTATACAGCGGCACGGCAGCCACAAAGTTTGCAGCAGCGAAAGACGACTCTCAGCTTAACACGGTGAAGCTGACCGCAACCGCCAACACCGACCTCTGGGGCAGCCCCTCCTATCTCGTTTACCGCAACGGCGTATGCCTTGGTAAGGCGACGGTGAACAGCACCGGCCGCCAGCTCACATACGTGGACAAGGCTGTGCCTAACGGCACGTGGGACTACTTTATACAGGCTGACAACGCCACAGCCAACGTAGTCCCCGCTGTCACCACGCCCGCCAGCGTGACCTTAGACACCGAGCTTCCGGCCGTGACGAAAATCACGGAGGAGACCAAGACGAAAGACAGCGAGTACTTCCACCTGCACCTCGCGTGGGAAGCTCCCGAGACCGACATCCCCGTCGTGGGCTACAACGTCTATTCCGACATCCCCTCGTATACGAAGAACGCCGCGCCAGACAATGACAAGGTATACCTCACCGAGCCCGCGTACGACTGGGCCTGGATTGTGGGCGGCGACACCGAAAAGGATGTCTACATAGAAGTAGTTTACAACATCGGACGCAAGCGTTCGGAAGCATTCCACTACGCGCTCGACGACTCGTTCAGCGGCATAAGCTCCGCCACGGCGGACAAAGCCGCACACAGTCTGACGAAGCACGGCGCGACAATACTCGGCGGCGAGGGCTGCCGCAGCATCGAGCTTTACTCCGCAGACGGCACGCGACGCGCAAGGGGCGGCGAAAGCCTCAGCCTCTCCTCGCTGCCCAAGGGCGTATACGTGGCACGAGCCACAATGGCGGACGGCACCACGGAGACGCTCAAAGTGGTGAACGACTGACGCACGCCAACGACGGGCATCAGGACACGACAAATAATCCGCGACACACCAAGCACAAGGTGGCGGGCGAGTTTCTCCCAAAGGGAAATCTGGGGAAAATCCGCACGCCGCCTTGCGCGGTAAAAGCAAGAAAGACAAAACAAGAAAAGACATAGACACAAAAATGAAGAAGAGACTTACGCTTGTGTGCGCCGCCGGCCTCACCATCGCCGGCGCGCTGAACGCGCAGAACCCCCTCGTGCTCCAGTCCCCCAACGTGGACGTGGAATATCAGGTGGCAAGCCTTTCGCCCAACGGCAAATGGGCCTGCGGCAACATAAACGACGGATACTACCGAGGCTTCCTCTGGAACCTCACCACGGGCGAGTTCACAGAGCTTTCCCCGCAGGGCGACAAGACAATAGCCCTGAGCGTGTCAAATGACGGCACCGTCGTCGGCACGTTTATGGACGACGACGCTACAGCCAACCACGCCACCGTGGAAAACGGCGGATATTACAAAAACGGCAAGTGGCACCACCTCGACACCGAGGGAGGCTCGCTTCCCACCGATGACACCGCCGGCTCGCAGGTACAGGCCATCAGCCCCAACGGCAAACTGGCCGCCGGAATCGCCTGCGTGGGCAAAAACCAATGGGCTCCCGTGGTGTGGAACTTGGAGACAGGAAAGTCGCAAACCTACCTTTACGACAACCCCTTCCCTGAGTACGCCGGCAAGCGCGGGGCAAACGTGGGCTCCATCCTTGGCATAGCCGACAACGGTACGGCCGTGGGATGGATATACGGCAAGAAAGCCAACCGCACCCCGTGCATCTGGCTCTCCGCCACCGACACCATTCTGCCGCGCCTTGACGAGTCCGGCCCGTTCAGCGTGGCAGGCTCCATCAGCCCCGACGGCACAAAGGCGGTCGTTATGAACGCCATCTACGACATCCCCACCCGCACGCAGAAGCAGTTTATCTCTTGGGACGGTCTCTATTCCTATGACTTCTACAAGATAAACGACGACGAGACCATCGTTGGCTACACGCAGAAAAGCGAAAGCGAGCTCGCCGAGGCCACTATCATAAAGGACGGAGTGCGTTACGCGCTCAAAGAGTACCTTGAAAAGCTCGGCGCAGACTTTTCCAAGTACCCCAGCCTCCTTGAAGCCGAAGCGCTGAGCAACGACGAGAAGACATTCAGCGCAATGGCGTACGACGAGAACCAAATCCCGCGCGCGCTCGTCATAAAGCTTGACGCCAACACCACCGACCCCGCGCCCGTCGGACTTAGCGCACGCGCCCTCACCGGCGCAAAGGCGGTGGAGCTGACTTGGTTTGCGCCGCTCGCAGGCGATTCCCAGGTGACCGGATATAACGTCTACCGCGACGGAAAGAAGCTCAACGCCGCCGCACTCACCGAGCGCCGCTTCACGGAGACCGGCCTCACCGACGGCGGCACGTACGCCTACACGGTGAAAGCCGTATACGAAAGCGGCGAGAGCGAGGCCTCGGAGGCAGCGTCCGCAACCCTGTCGCCCGTAGCTCCGCAGGCCGTGCGCAAGCTCACCGCGACGCAGCGCGGCTTCAATAATGTGCAGCTCTGCTGGGACGCTCCCGACGCCACGCTTCCTACTTACGCCTACACCGACAGTATACAGAAGGTGTACGCAATGGGCGGCGGCAACGTCGACTTTGAGAGCGCCGTGCGCCTGCGTGCGTCCCTGCTCGCAGCATACAAGGGCGAGGGCAAAAACATAAGCGACGTGTACTTCTACCCGATGGGCGCGGGCGCGACGTTCAAAGTGAATTTCTACGCAGCTGACGACGTAGCCACGCCGCTCTATACGCAAGACGTGGACGGAAGCAAGCTCGTGTACGGAGAAAAGAACCGCGTGAAGCTCACCACGCCGTTCGCCGCCCCCGACGGCAAGGACGTGATTGTGGGCATAGAGGTGACCCTCACCAACGGCACAAGCGCCAGCACGGTGATGGGCGAAACCTTCGGCAAGTGCGACCCGGGCTACAGCGACCTTATTCGCCAGCGCGGCGCAAGCGCGGAGGCCGACTTCTACTCTATGTACGACCGCATGCTGGAAAGCGAGGACGGCTCGATGATGTACGAGACGGCGTTCCCCATCTACGTGGCATTTGGCACAGCAAGCGCGTCCGACGCGAGCACGGTGACAAGCTATGACGTGAAAGAGGGAGACAAGGCTGTGGGCGCTACGGACGGCACGACCATGCTTGTTAAGGGCGTCACCGAGGGTACGCACACCTACACGCTGTCCGCCGCCTACGCAGACGGCAGCAACGGCGCGGAGGCAAGCGCAACGGTGGACGTGGAACTCGAAGCAAGCGTCTTCGAGCCGCAAAACACTAAAGTGGAAGTGGACGGCTCTGCAATACAAGCCTCTTGGAACTCGTGCGCAGCAGACGACAACCGCTCCGTCCTCACCTACTCTTCCGACACGCAGGCCGGCGGCGTGCAAGGCTCTGTGATGGTGAAAGCCCTCTACAGCGGTGATGACACGCGCAGCTATGAGGGTTACCAAATCAAGGGCGTGCGCTTCTACCCGACAGGAGACGCCGACTTCACCTTCTACATCCAGCAGGACGGCGAGACTGTCGCCGAAGTGCCCGTGGAGAGCTATACACTCAACAAGTGGAACGAAGTAAGCCTCGAGGAGCCTGTCACCGTCAGCCGCAACGCGGAGTACGGCCTCATTCTCGACTGCTACGACGTGGCGAAGACCGACAAGGCTCTGGGCATGGACGACCAGTGGGCGCGCCGCGGCACGTCCGACCTCTACTCCTCCGACAACGGGGAGACTTTCACCTCGCTTGCCGACGCGGGCGGCAACAACGCCAACTGGATGATGGGCCTCGTACTCGGCACGCCCGAGGGCACGGCCCTGCCCCTGCAGGGATACAACGTGTACCTCGACGACAAGAAAGCGAACGACGCGCCCCTAAGCGAGACGGAATTCTCCTATGACTTCGGCACAGAGGAAACCGCCACGCACAAGCTGCGCGTATGGGCCGTGTACGGAGGTGAGTACGGAGGCGAATACAGCGGCGACGAAGTGACTTTCACAATCAACCCCACCGCCGGCATCAACAGCGTCGAAGCAAGCTCCGCACTGCGCGTGAGCCGCGACGTTACGAGCATACAGATTGAGGGCGTTTCCGTCAAGGACATGACGCTCTACACCGCCGCCGGAGCAGTTGCTGCCAAGAGCGCGACCGGCCGCCTCGGCGTGTCGCAGCTCCCCGCCGGCTCTTACGTGCTTCGCGTGACGGCCGCCGACGGCAAAGAGTACACGCGGAAACTTGCTTTCTAAACTTTTCTGAGACAACGGAAAAATGACAAACAAGCATTTCCTGGCGGGAGCGTTGCTCGCACTGACGCTCCCCGCCATCCCCGCCGCTGCGCAGAGCGCGGCGCAGATAGGCTATACCACATTCCAGTACCAGCGCAACAACGGCGTGATGTTCAACAGCAAGCCGGCGAGCGACACAGACAGCCGCATGATGCAAGGCGTTGCCATACACATCGGCAAGGAGAAAGCGGCGCTGCTGAAAGGCTGCACGCTGACGGGCATACGCGCCGCCTTCGGCACAAAGCACGTCGAGGACATGAAGATATTTGTCACGCGCGAGCTGGGCGGCACGCCGATAGCCGAGGCTGCGGTGACGGGCGCCACCACCTCTGCGAAGAACTTCAACTTCTCTTCCCCTGTGACGCTGGACGGCGAGGACTTCTACGTGGGCTATACCCTCATGCTCCCGTCCGCCGACTTCCTGCCGCTTCTCTACGACCGCACGTCCGACCTCGCCGCCGGCACGTCGTGGGCATATACGGGCGACGGATGGACCGACATCTCCGGCTACAGCCTCGGCGCGCCCATCCTGCGCATGCTGGTCTCCGACGCGCCCTCCTTTGCTGACGTGGTGGTGAAACCCTTTGTCACCGACAGCTACTATAAGGCTGGCGAGGACTTCCCCGCAACGACGCAGATATTCAACTTTGGCACGGAGACCATAAGCTCGCTCACCATCACGGCCAAAGTAGGCGACATCTCCAAGACAAGCGAAACCGTCAGCGGCCTCTCCATCGCTCCGGGCGCGGCGTACGACTACACGATGCCGGGCGTTACCGCCAGCGAGGCGGGACACTACGCGCTCGAGCTTTCGGTAGACGCCGTCAACGGCAAAGCCGACGCCGCCCCGGCAGACAACGCGAGCAAGAGCAGCGTGTGCATATATCCCGCCGACATGACCCGCAAGTATCTCATCGAGAAGTTCACCGGGCAGCAATGCGGCAACTGCCCGCAGGGCGACACAGACATGCAGTCGTTTGTCTCCGGCGCGGAGGACGACTACGTCATAGTGGCGCACCACGCCGGCTACAACCCCGACTTCTACACAATGGCGGAAGACAGCAAGTACACGTGGTTTTACGGCACGGGAAGCATGTACGCCCCCGCCTTTATGCTCAACCGCTCCATCTTCCTGCAAGGGCAGTCGACGCCGGTCTTTGGTCCGGGCATCAACAACACAACCACGACGCAGAACTTCGCCAACGCGCTCTCCGTGGTCGCTCCCTCGCAGCCCTATGTCAAGGTAGACATGGCCAACGAATACGACGCCGCCACGCGCAAAGGCAAGGTGACCGTCACGCTCACCACCTACAACACGCCCTCCGGCGACATGAAGCACACGCTCAACGTGTGGCTGACGCAGGACAAGCTCATAGGCTACCAGAGCGGCGGCAGCGACACTTACGTGCATAACCACGTTTTCCGCGCGTCGCTCACGGGCGACTGGGGCGAGGAGGTAGCGCTCACCGAGGGCGAACCTGTGACGCGTGCCTACGAGTACGAGGTGCCCGAGGGCTATTTCGCCTCCTACTGGGACAAGAGCCAGATAAAGGAAGAATATATTCCCCTCTACACGCCCGCCGCCGTGCCCGCCGACATGAACATTGTGGCTTTCGTGGGCGGCGTGACCGCCTCTCCCACACAGTGCCCCGTGTACAACGCCGCCACGCTCCCGCTCAGCAAAAACGCTGACGGCATACACGGCGTAGCGGACGGCAGCGCGGACAAGGCGCAAGTGCTTGCCCGGGGCGGACGCATCTCCGTCTCCGGCGACTTCCGCGCCGCCCGCGTGTACAACACCGCCGGGCAGCAAGTGGCCGCCCTCACGGGCGAAGCCTCCACGGGGCAGCTCCCCGCCGGCGTCTACCTCGTGCGCGTAGACGGCGGAGCGGCCCGCAAGGTGGTGGTCAACGGAGCTTTCTAAGAAAACCGAACAGTCCGGCTGCCCCTTGGCGGCCGATGGCAAAATCCAGACCGCCCGTTGGCAAAAGAGCGACGCCATGCGCCGTTTTCTTGCCGACGGGCGGTTTTTCAGTAAAACGGGAAAGCAACAATTTCTGCCAAACACGGCAATAACATTTGCGCCCTGCGTCAGAAAATCCGAGCTTTGCGCCGGAAAAGAGCAACGCTCTGCGTCAAAAACACCAGCACACCTATGAAAAAGAAATACATCCCCCTGCTTCTCGCCCTGACGGCTGCGCCACTGGCGGCGCAAAGCCGGCTATCGCCCTCGCTGCGCCAGCAAGCCGCCGTCGCACGCCGCGCGAAAGGCATGCAAGCCGCCGAGAAGCCCTGCCCCGCCTTTGTCTACGCCACCGGGCCGCAGGCAAAAGCCGCGCTCCACGCAATGGGCATAAAGACGGGAGCGGGCAACGACACGCTCTTCACCGCCCGCATCCCCGCCGCGCTGCTTGAAGCAGCCGCAAAGGCCGAGGGCGTGCGCTACATTGAGGGAGGCACGCGCGTGCGCCCCGCGCTCGACAAGGCACGCGCCGCATGCGGGACAGACAAGATACTCTCCGGCACAGGACTGCCCCAAGCCTACACGGGCAAAGGCGTGATAGTGGGCGTGGTGGACGCGGGCTTCGACTACCGCCAGCCGGCTTTCCGCTCGCCCTCCGACGACAACGCGCTGCGCATACGCCGCGTGTGGGAGCAGACCTACGCCCAAGGCACGCCGCCGCAGGACTTCGCCTACGGAAGCGAACTCACCGAGCCGGCTGACATACTCACAGCCGAAGGCGACGTAAGCTCCAACTCGCACGGCACGCACGTCAGCGCCATCGCCGCCGGCCGCGACTGCGGCAACGGGTACGGCGGCGCGGCTCCTGAGGCGGACATCGTGATGGTGAGTATGGACGGCGACACGCCCGACAATGCCGCCATCTCAGATGCCGTGGCCTATATCTACGCCTACGCGAAAGAGCAGGGCAAGCCCTGTGTGGTGAACCTCTCGCTCGGCACGCAGACCGGCCCGCACGACGGCACGTCGGCCTTCGACCGCCTTTGCGACGCCATGCAAGGCGAGGGCTGCCTGCTCGTAGGCTCGGCAGGCAACGACGGCGCGTCGCCCATACACGCAGAAGCCACGGGCGGAGAGACACTGCGCACTTTCATAGACTTCACCAGCCAGCCCTCGGAGAGCAACACGGGCGGACAGGTAGACATCTGGGGC
Source organism: uncultured Oscillospiraceae bacterium (assembly GCA_963625935.1). Classification (GTDB taxonomy): domain Bacteria; phylum Bacteroidota; class Bacteroidia; order Bacteroidales; family Bacteroidaceae; genus Alloprevotella. The sequence continues at coordinate 172,057 of CAVFVD010000001.1, forward strand.
AGCGCGGGCAGCGGCTACAAGGTGCAAGTGGCGCTCATTAAGCTCTCCACGGGCGAGACGGTCATCGCCTCCCCGGAAGTGGACGCCGCGCTGAGCGAGGGCAGCAACGTCACTTTCGAGCTTACCAAAAACAGCAAAGGCAGCGTGGTAATCACTTCCGAAGTGAACCCCGTCAACAACAAGCCGCACACGCTCGTCAAGCTCAACGTGACCAACGTGCGCTACAACCACGCCCTCGCCCTCATCGTCACGCCCGCCGACGCGGAGAGCCACGTAGACCTGTGGGCGGACAACCTGCAAGTGCAGCTCGCCGACAACGACCTTGCGGGATATACTGCCGGCGACACGAAGAAGACCATCGGCGAGCTGGGCGGAACGGGCAAGCGCATCATCAGCGTGGGCGCGTACACCACGCGTGCCGCCTACACGCCGCAAGGCGGCTCGGAGACCACGCTCGACGAGACCGTGGGCGCAGTGTCGTCTTTCTCCGCCGCCGGCCCCTCGGCTGACGGACGCATGAAGCCGGACATCTCCGCTCCGGGCTGCTACATCGTCTCCGCGCTGTCAAGCAATGACACCTCACTCTCCTCTTACCCCATCGCCCAAGCCGTGACGTGGGAGGACCACACGTGCGTCTGGGGCTACATGCAAGGCACGTCGATGTCGTCGCCCCTTGTGGCCGGCACGCTCGCCACTTGGCTTGAGGCCGACCCCACGCTTACGCCCGAAAAGGTGCGCGAAACGCTTGCCGCCACTGCCGCCGAGAGCGACGCGGCGGCCGCCGACCGCCCCCACCTCGGATACGGCAAGCTGGACGCGTGGGCGGGACTGAAACACGTCATCGCCACCGCAGGCATCTCCGCCCCCGCCTCGTCGGCAGCCACCGCCGCAAGCGTGCGCCGTCTCCCGGGCGGTGACATCGAGGTATGGCTGCCGCAGGACGCAAGCGGCACGCGCGTGGCGCTCTACTCCGCCACAGGGCAGACCGTCCTCGCTCCCCGCGCCGCTGGCACGGACACCCTTGTCCTGCCCGCCTCTTCCCTCGCGCCCGGCACGTACATCCTGCGCGTCGGGGAAAAGAGCGTGAAAATAGCGCGATAACACTCCGCGCCGCCGCCACACCGGCTCGCACACACCTGCGTGCGCTTTCCTGCTGAGGAGGGCGCACGCTCTTTTTACGCCCTTGCTCCGCCCACTGCGAAAGCCCCTAAAAGTGTCCGATTTTTCCCTTTCCGCTTTGGTAAATAGTGTTAATGGGGATTTGGAAAACGGCCGAAAATGCATTATCTTTGCGTAGAGAAAAGAGAGGATATGCACCCCGTGCGTACCCTCTCTTTTGCATTACTGAATATCAGCGATTTACGCGCCGCCTATATGTACATATAGTGCCGCCGGCATGTACATGTAGGAAAAACTCCAAGTATTCCCGTCGCTCCGGGGTCTATTTCCGTGCCGACAAAGCCCCTTGTTTTTCCACGAAAGCCGTTTTGCGTAGCCGCAAAGCTTAGGTTCCCCGTTAAACT
>CAVFVD010000002.1:0-163717 GCA_963625935.1 uncultured Oscillospiraceae bacterium
TAAAGGACTTCGGGAGGAGTTTTTATGGTCTTTTGAGTTTTAGCGGACAGCAATACTTTCCAAGATGTTGTCCCCAAGGCAAGCGGGAGGCTTGTCTGTGGAAAGGTCACTCGCCCCAGTTGCCCCGGTCGAGGTTGCGGTAGCCTATGGCCTCGGCTATGTGCGGGCGGCGGATGTCGGGCGAGCCGTCAAGGTCGGCGATGGTGCGAGCCACGCGCAGGATACGGTCATAGGCGCGGGCGGAGAGGTCAAGCCGTTTCATGGCCTGCGTGAGCGTCCGGGCGCACTCTTCGTCTAAGTGCGCGTGCGCTTCAAGCAAGGGGCGCGACATTTGCGCGTTGCAGTGTACGCCTTTGTCGTCTTTGTAGCGCTCGGTCTGTATCGCCCGCGCGGCCATCACCCTTTCGCGTATCACCGCGCTGGGCTCTCCCGCCGGCGCGCTGGCGAGGTCGTCCACGGAGACGGGGGTCACCTCTATCTGTATGTCTATTCGGTCGAGCAAAGGCCCGCTTATTTTGCCCATGTAGTTTTGTATTTGCCACGGAGTGCACTTGCACTTGTGCGTGGGATGGTTGTAGTAGCCGCACGGGCAGGGATTCATCGAAGCCACAAGCATGAAAGAGCAGGGCAAAGTAACCGTGTATTTCGCGCGAGAGATGGTGATTTCCCGGTCTTCTAAGGGCTGGCGGAGGGTCTCCAAGGCTGTGCGGCTGAACTCGGGCAGCTCGTCAAGGAAGAGTATCCCGTTGTGGGCGAGGCTTATTTCGCCCGGCTTGCACTGCGTACCCCCGCCGATGAGCGCCACGTCGCTGATGGTGTGGTGCGGGGAGCGGAACGGACGCTGAGCCACGAGAGAGGTCTGCGCCCCGAGCTTTCCCGCCACGGAGTGTATTTGCGTCGTCTCGAGGCTCTCTGCCATTGTGAGCTGGGGCAGGATGGAGGGCAGGCGCTTCGCCATCATGCTCTTTCCGCAGCCGGGCGAGCCGACAAGCAGAATATTGTGGCCGCCCGCCGCCGCGACCTCGAAGGCACGCTTTACGGTTTCCTGTCCTTTCACGTCGGCGAAGTCGAGCGGAGAGTTGGCTTGCGCGGCGTAAAACTCCTTGCGCGTGTCTATCTCCGTGGGGCGCAGCGCGTCCTCGTCGCCGCGCAGGAAGGAGACAACCTGGCGCAGGTTTTCCGCGCCGTATACTTTCAGCCGGTTGACTACTGCGGCTTCGCGCACGTTTGCTTTCGGCACTATCAGTCCCTCAAAGCCCATCGCCCGCGCCTGTATGGAGATGGAGAGCGCGCCTTTCACGGGGCGCAGAGAGCCGTCCAGCCCCAGCTCGCCTACGAAGACGTAGCGCTCGAGCTGTTCGGGCGGCACCTCGCGGCAAGCCGCGAGCATGCCTATGGCGAGCGGGAGGTCGTAGCCTGAGCCCTCTTTGCGCACGTCGGCGGGCGCGAAGTTGACGGTGTATTTCATGCGCGGCGGGAGGCGGAACTGGCTGTTTTGGAAAGCTCCGTCCACGCGCATGCGGCTTTCGCGCACGGCGTTGTCGGGCAGTCCCACCATCAGGAACATAGGCGTGTCCTCAGAGGGAGCCATTGGGCGCATGTTCACTTCAAGGAAGACGGGCATTGCCTTTAAGCCGTTGACGGCGGAGGTGTTTACTTTTACGAGCATGGTGCTTTCTGGGGTTATCGGCTTGGGAATGGGCAGCAGGGTCGGCTTATTTGGCGGGAATGTCTGCAAGGGCGGTGATGTCCCTCCGCTCTATCACGCCCCGGCTGTCTACGGAGAAGACGGAGGGGACGTATCGCAGTCCCGTCTTTTGGGCGAGCGGCGTTGCGAAGGCCTTTCCGTCGCACACCACGGTGGCTTCTATGCTGTTGGCATCCAGACATCGGCGCAGCTGATCCGTGCTTGGGTCGAGCGAGACGGCGAGCAGGCGGCAGTCGCCGTGTTTCCCCTCGCGTATGTCCCGGTCAAGGGTGCGCAGCAGCTGGATGCTCTCTCCGCTCCAAGAGGCGCAGAACACCACGTAAAGCCGGTGGCCGGCGTAGGTGGCGTTGGAAACCGCGCTTCCGTCAAGCGCCGTGGCGGAGAAAGCGGGCAGACGGTCGCCCGCGCCGCAGAGCAGCCGCTCGTGCAGCCGGCTGTAGAGCCGCGAAACGGTGGGGTTGGACGGCTGCGCCTTGTGCAGCGCTTCGAGCAAGTGGCGTGCGGTGCGCGCGTCAGTTTTTTCGGGTGCTTCAAAGTATTTCTTGAAGACAGCCACGGCGGCGAGCGTGCCGGGATGGTCGCGCACAAGCTGCGCCGCCGCCAGGCGTTGGTTGGTGGCGGGTGCGGCGTTGTTGGCGGTGCGGAAGTCGGAGAGCAGACGGTTCTCTTCCGTGCCGCTCACCTCGGCCACGCCGATGTGCGAAGCCTCGCCGCGCATGCGCACAGTCTCTCCGGGCTCAAGCACAAGGCTTGTCTGCGTGAAATTGGGGTAGAGCAGCGTGGCCAGCACGGGCTGCGTGGCGTCGCGCTCGTAGGTGAAGCGTCCGTCCTCTATGCGTACGGTGTCCACCCTGCCGTCTGCCGCGTCCTCGGTGTATATGTAGATGTCGGCCTGAGATATTCCGTCTATTCTTCCTTCAAGCCTTGCCTTTCCTTTCCCCGGTCCGCACGCGGCGGCGAGCAGGGCGGCGAGCGCTAAGGGCAGGAGTTGGGAGAACGCGGTGCGGATGGGGCGGGAGACGTGCGCTTTCATGTGTCTTGGGGAAGCTTTCCTCTCTTTATGGTAAGAAACAAAAAGGGAGAATGCGTGCCGCCCGTGTCGATGTCCGGGGGCGGGCGCATTCTCTCCGTCTATGGTTGGCGGCCCGTGCGGGCGGCGGTCATTTCACGAGGTTAAGGAAGTCCGTGTCGTTGAACAGGGAGACAAACTCCAAGTCCTTTGACGCGTAGTCTTTCAGCGTGCTGTCTTTCGCGATGGCCGCTTTCAGGCTCGTCAGCGCGTCTTTGCTGCGGCTTGTGCGTGCGGCGAGAACGGCTTTCAGATAGTCGGTGTAGGCGTCGGGCAGGGCTACGCCGGAAAGGCTCTTGGCTGCGGAGGCATAGTCCTTGCTGAGAATCTGCGCCAGAGCGGCCGAGTTGGTGTTAGTCCCCTTCAGGCTCTGTGCGGCTTGCGCGTAGTTGCCCGTGGCCACTTGCAGGTTGCCGAGCACCTCGTTGTAGTTTTTCGCCGCCGTAGCCTGCGCGAGATAGTTCTGCGCCGTCGTGGCGTCACCTTCGGTGAGAGCGATGAGAGCGCGGTTGGCGTTGACCTCGGGCGCGTCGCTCTTCAAAGAGGCAGCCTTTTCGAGCTGCTGCTTTGCCGTCTGCGTGTCGCCTTTCGCGAAAGCCAGTGCGGCGAGGTTGTTGAACGCGCGGTAGTCGGTGGGGTTTTGCTTTGCGGCGGTGGCGTAGATGTCCTGCTGCTCGGCGGTTCGTTCGGTCAGCGTTGCGGCGTAAAGCAGCTCCTCTACGGAGAGCTTCGTCGGGTCGGCTTTGTACTGCTCCTGAATTTCGTCATCGGTGCGGCCGATGAGGTTGTAGTTGATGGTGAGACGGGCGCGGCGCAGCTCGGGAAGAATTTCGTCAGCCAGCTCTCCGAAGCCCTTGGAAAGATTGCGTATCTGCGTCTCGCGCTCTTCGGGATCCTGGTACATGGAAAGCACGCGGAGAATCACGTCCTTATCCTGCATGTTGGAGGCCTGCACCAGCTCTTGGAAGCCCTCCCAGTCCTGCGCCGTGTAACGCGTGTCGACATCCGTGTTAAGGTTGAGGCTCTTCAGCTGCTTGCCCACGTACTGAGAGGAAGACTTTTCGCGCTGCTCGGCAAGGGTCTTGTTCAGTTTGAGACCGCCGTCGGGGGAAGCGTAAGCGGCTACCTCGATGTTGTCAAGCATCAGGCCTTTCTGGTCTGCCTTTATGTCGCGCAGCGTCTGCACAAACTCCTGCACGGAGGTGGTTTTCAGTTCGCTGTTGCGTATGTTGGCTTGCTGGATGAGGTATTTTATCTGCGCCTTCTTCGTTTGCTTCACGGCGTACTGGTAGGTGTCTTCCCCCAGAGCAGTATTTGCCGATGCGGCGGTCTTGGAGACGAGCGCGGAGGTGGCGAGCACGCCGTCAGCTACTTTGACTTCGGGTACTTTCACCTCCTTTTTGCCCACGCGGGCGGCAAACTTGAGGTAAAGCTCACTGCGCTCCATTGCGGGCGTGTAGCCGAAAGTGCTCTTCATTGTGTAGCTTCCGCCGAGCTTGTAGCTTATCTCCTGGTCGTTGCCCTGCACCTTCTCGCCCTGGAAAGTGGCGCTCTTGCCGGTCTCCGTGGAGGTGGCAGAACGCAGCTCGGGCGTGACGGTCACAACGGCGTTTTTCTTCATGTATTTCTCGGGGAAGGTGCCGTTGATGGTTACGGGCACTTTGCCGCCGACTGCCTCGAGGGGCGAGGGGGTCACGGTGAAGTTGTCGGCGGAGAGTTCGCCAAGCTTGCTACAGGAGGCGAGGAGCAGCGAGCCCGCCGCCAGCGTCAGATAGAAGTTGCTTCGCATATAGTAGGTATGTTTTTGTTCGTGCCAAAATGGCTTTTTGCGGCGGCAAAGGTAGGAAAAGCGATGACTACGCCGCACCTTGCGGAACGCCTTTTCTGCTTAAATTACAGAACGTTGGCTTTTGTCGCGACTTTTTAACGAATTGCCAAGTCGTGTGCCGCTCCGCCGCGCTGTGTCTTAGGCTTTCTCGCCCAAACGGCGGCACAGTTTGCCGCCGAAGACGCAGTAGAGGCCGAGGAGTATGAAGGGTATGCTGAGCAGCTGCCCTTGGTCGAGCCCGATGAGTGCAACCATTTTCTGCTCCCACGGCTCCTGCACCTCTTTGCAGAACTCCACGACGAAGCGGAAAGCGAAGATGCTTGTCAGGCAGTAGCCGAAGTAGAAGCCCGTGCCTACCTTTTTCGGCCAGCGGCGGTGGAGCAGCAAGCCGATGAGGAAGAAGAGCAGGTAGGCCGCCGCTTCGTACAGCTGCGCGGGGTGGCGCGGCTCGATGTCGCCGAGGCGGGTGAAGACGAAGCCGTAGTCTGCGCCGGTGTACTTGCCTACGATTTCTGAGTTCATCAGGTTGCCGAGACGTATGAAGCACGCGGCGACGGGCGTGGCTATGGCAATGTTGTCCAGCACGCGCATAAGGTTGACCTTAGTGCGGCGCACGTAGAGCCAGAGAGCTATCATAAGCCCCAGCGTGCCGCCGTGCGAGGCCAGACCGGCGTATCCTGTGAAGTGCCACGAGCCGTCGGCGGCGCGGCGTGCGGGCAGCACCATCTCCAGCGGGTGGGCGAGGAAGTACTGCGGCTCGTAGAAGAGGCAGTGCCCAAGGCGCGCCCCCGCGAGTATGCCCACGAAGCAGTAGAGGAAGAGCGGGTCGAACTTTTCCTGCGGTATGCCCTGCCTGCGGTAGAGGCGGTATACCACCACGTAGGCAAGCGCCAGCGCGAGACACCAGCACACGCCGTACCAGCGCACATCGTACGCGCCGATGGAGAATGCCGTCACCGAGGGATTCCAGTATATCATGGCGGAAAGGGTGGGGATGTCTGTAGTTTACACGTTGAAGCGGAAGTGCATGATGTCGCCGTCCTGCACCTCGTACTCCTTGCCCTCGACGTGCAGCAAGCCGGCGTCGCGCACGGCGCTCTCAGAGCCGAGGCGTATGTAGTCTTCGTATTTTATCACCTCGGCGCGTATGAAGCCCTTCTCAAAGTCGGTGTGTATCACGCCGGCGCACTGCGGCGCTTTCCAGCCTTTGCGGTAGGTCCAGGCCTTTACCTCCATCTCGCCCGCCGTGATGAATGTCTCGAGGTCAAGCATTTTGTACGCGGCCTTTACGAGGCGGTTGCAGCCGCTCTCTTCCAGTCCCACGTCTTGCAGGAACATTTGGCGCTCCTCGTAGGTCCCGAGCTCGGCGATGTCGGCCTCGGTCTGCGCCGCAAGCACCAGCACCTCCGCGCCCTCGGGGGCTACGGCGGCACGCACTTCGTCGACGTAGTGGTTGCCCGTTGCGGCGGAGGCCTCGTCTACGTTGCACACGTAGAGCACGGGCTTGGAGGTGAGCAGGAAGAGGTTGCGGGCGGCAGTCTGCTCCTCTTTGGTGTCAAACTGCACGCTGCGGGCGCTTTTGCCTTGCAGCAGCGCCTCGCGATAGGCTTGCAGCACCTCGTACTCGGTTTTCGCGCTCTTGTCGCCGCCCACTTGGGCTATTTTCTCCACGCGCTTCATGCGGTTTTCCACGGTTTCGAGGTCCTTCAGCTGCAGCTCGGTGTCGATAATCTCTTTGTCGCGCACGGGGTCAACGCTTCCGTCGACGTGCACCACGTTGCCGTCGTCAAAGCAGCGCAGCACGTGTATGATGGCGTCGGTCTCGCGTATGTTGCCGAGGAACTGGTTGCCCAGGCCCTCGCCTTTCGACGCGCCCTTCACCAGGCCCGCGATGTCGACAATCTCTACCGTGGTGGGGACGATGCGTCCAGGGTGCACTATCTCGGCGAGCTTGGTGAGGCGCTCGTCGGGGACGGTGATCACGCCCACGTTGGGCTCTATGGTGCAAAAGGGGAAGTTGGCAGATTGCGCCTTTGCGTTGCTCAGGCAGTTGAAGAGGGTGGACTTTCCCACGTTGGGCAGGCCCACGATGCCGCATTGTAAGCTCATGTGTATGCTGTTCTCTGTTTTTCAATCGGCAAAGATACCATTTCGGCGCGAATTGGGGGCGGCACGCCCTCCGCAGGATTTGCCGCGCACTGCGGCGGCGTGTGTCGGCGGGCGGTGGCGCGGGTGGGGAGGAAGCGACCTCTTGAAAATTTTGAGGGACTTTTTTTGGAGAAAAACAGGTCTTCGGGATGGCGGTCTTATAGCCTCGATAATCGCGTCTCGGAGAGTGGAAAAATGGGGTGCAAACAAGGTGTTTTAGCCCGCCGTTTGGAGGGTGAATTTTTATGTAAGTTTAACTATCGCACTAAGGCTTGCGGACGCGGAAAAGGTTTTTCGGGCAACAAAAAGGGGACTTTTCGGGACGGGAATAGGCCCCGGAGCGACGGGAATACTTGGAGTTTTTCCTGCATGTACATACCGGCGGTGCTACATGTACATATAGGTGCTGCGTAATTCGTTGATACTCAATACAGCAAAAGAGGGAATACGCACGCGGTGCATATTCCCTCTTTTCGCTACACAAAGATAATACATTTTCTCCCGTTTTCCAAATCCGCGTTAACGTTATTTATAAAATGCGGAAGCGGGAAAATGGGCAAAATCCGGGCTTTTTTGCGTGCCGCGCCTGCGGCGTGAAGAGCCTTATTTGAGCGCTTCGGCAAGCTCGTCGGCGGGCACGGTGCGCTGCTCGCCGGTCTGCATGTTTTTCAAAGAAACAGTGCCCTGCTCCATCTCTGTCTCGCCCACGAGGGCTACGAAGGGCACGTTGTGGGCGTTGGCGTATGCCATCTGCTTCTTCATCTTCACGCTGTCGGGATAGACCTCGGCGGCAAAGCCCGCCTTGCGCACGGCAGCGGCAAGGCGCAGGCAGCGCGCAGCCTCTTTCTCGCCGAAATTGCAGAAGAGCACGCGCACGCCCGAAGCGGTGTCGGTGGGGTAGAGCCCGAGCTGCTCGAGCACGTCGTAAATGCGGTCGGCGCCGAAAGAGATGCCCACGCCGCTCAGTCCGGGCATGCCGAAGATGCCCGTGAGGTTGTCGTAGCGGCCTCCGCCCGTGATGGAGCCTATCTGCACGTCGAGGGCCTTTACCTCGAAGATGCAGCCCGTGTAGTAGTTGAGGCCGCGGGCGAGGGTAAGGTCAAGCTCGAGCGCGTTGTGCAGGCCGCTCTCCTCGAGCGCGGACAGCACGAAAGCCACCTCGTCCAGTCCCTTCTGCCCCGTTTCGCTTCCCTCGAGCGCCTTGCGCATGGTGGCGAGCTTCTCCGTGTTGGAGCCGCTGAGAGAGATGACGGGCTGCAGGCGCTCCACCGCCTCGGCGCTCAGGCCGGAGGCGAGCAGCTCCTCGTTGACCTTGTCGAGGCCAATCTTGTCGAGCTTGTCGATGGCGACGGTGATGTCGACAATTTTGTCGGCAGCGCCAATCACCTCGGCTATGCCGGAGAGTATCTTGCGGTTGTTTATCTTTATCGCGACCCTTATGCCGAAGCGCGTGAACACCTCGTCGACAATCTGCATAAGCTCTACCTCGTTGAGCAAAGAGTCGGAGCCCACCACGTCAGCGTCGCACTGGTAGAACTCGCGGTAGCGGCCCTTCTGCGGACGGTCGGCGCGCCACACGGGCTGTATTTGGTAGCGCTTGAAAGGCATTTGCAGCTCCTCGCGGTGCTGCACCACGTAGCGGGCAAACGGCACGGTTAGGTCGTAGCGCAGGCCTTTCTCGCAAAGGCGGGAGGCGAGCTGCGGCGAAGTCTTTTCGGCGTACTCCTCAGCCGAAACTGCGGACTTGAACTCGCCCGAGTTGAGAATTTTGAAAAGCAGCTTGTCGCCCTCCTCGCCGTATTTGCCCATAAGGGTAGAGAGGTTCTCCATCGCGGGTGTCTCTATCTGGCGGAAGCCATAGAGGGAGTAGACGGAGCGTATGGTGTCGAATATGTAATTGCGCCGCGCCATCTCGACGGGGCCGAAGTCGCGCGTGCCTTTGGGTATTCCGGGTTTCTGTGCCATATATATAATGTGTGTTTTTCCTTGTTTTTACTGCATTTCCTTGACGAGGTAGACGTACGTGGGCAGGTGGTCGGAGTAGCCGTTCTGCCACACGCCGCCCGCGTGGGTGCGGAGCGGCGCGCCTTTGTACTTGCCCTCCTGCAGGAAGAGGTAGTCGCGCATGAATATCTCGTTTTTGTAGTATTTCAGCGTGCTGCGGTCCGCGCCGAGCAGGTTGCCCGTCAGCACAATCTGGTCGAAGAGGTTCCACTTGCCGTTATAGAGCAGCGTGCCTTGCCCCACCTTGTAGAGCGTGTCATACCAAGGGTTGAAAAGGTCGGCAGGCTTCTTCACGTCCTTCTGGCGGGAGAAGCAGCCGAGGCTCTCGGTCATGCTCTTGTTGCCGGGGTCGTCGTTCATGTCGCCCATTATCATCATCTTCGCCCCCGGGTGGTATTTCAGGAGACTGTCTTTCAGGCAGCGCACTTGGTAGCCCGCGCGCTCGCGGGCAGGGCTCGTCGCGCCGCGCGAGGGCCAGTGGTTGACGATGAAATACATCTCCTCGCCCGCCAGACGGCCGTGCATGACGAGGAAGCCGCGCGTGATGTGCGTGGTGTCGCCGCGCAGCTCGGTGTAAGGCACTACCTCGCCGTCTTTCATATAGAAGCCGAGGTCGATGTCGGGCTGTTTCGCGTCCTTGTAGTAGTAGGGCACAATCATCGAACCCTCAAGTTGGAAAAAGCGCGGGTTGTAGAGAAAAGCGCACTCCACGCCGCGGCGGTCGGCTCCGGGGTAGTCGACATACTTGTAGCCGCGCGGCGCGAGGGAGGGCTGGCGCAGGAGGTCTTCAAGCACGTTGCTGTTCTCCACCTCGGAGAGGCCTATCACCGCCGGCCCTGCGGGCAGCCTGTCGGTGCACAGCTCGGAGAGCACGCGCGCCATGTTGTGCAGCTTAGCCTCGTATTTCATCTTGCCCCACTTCATTGTGCCGCTGGGGAGATACTCGTAGTCGTTCTTCCCCGCGTCGTGCAGCGTGTCGAAAAGGTTTTCCAAGTTGTAGAAAGCCACGCCGTAGAGCGCGTACCGCTTTTGCTGCGCCGCGTCCCCGGAGGGCTTCCCGCTGAAAGAGGAGAGCGTGGAAAGCGCAAGGAGCGCGAGGGCGAGTGAGAGGGTGAATCGCTTCATCAGTGCTGAGTGTATATATTATAAGGTGTATGCCGCTTTTCTGTGAAAACAGGCTTCGCGCCGCAAGTCGCAGACCAAGAGACCGTGCGGCGCAGACGGCTGCAAATTTCTTAATTATTTTTCTAAACGGAGACGGGGCGGGCGCGGGCAAAAGCATTTTTTCACAAAAACGTAAAAAACTTTTCGGGCTTTTCCCCTACTTTTGCACGCGTAATTTGGCAATCAAGGGGATAGACTCCCCGATTTTCTTGTTTTATTTTATATGAGCAAAGGTGTAAGAATCACCGCCGCCGCGCTCTTGTTCGCCTCCGGGGCGTACGCGCAGCAGCCGGTTGACACCCTGCAGGCTGACAACTCCGACTTCACCTTTACGGAGTCGCAGCTTGACGAGGACAACGACGCGGCGCAGACCGTGTCGACCATCACCGGTGCGAAGAGCGACCCCTATCTCTCCGAGGTGGGCTACCTTTTCAGCCCGATGCGTTTCCGCGTCCGCGGCTACGACAACCAGTACAGCAGTTATTACATGAACGGCCTCCAACTCAATGACCTTGAGATGGGGCGCTTCAGCTACGGAATGGTGGGCGGCATGAACGATGCCACGCGCAACCAGGAGGGGCTCGGGGCTTATGAGTTCAACCACGTCGGTGTGGGCGGCATTGGCGGCTCGACGAGCGTCAACTCGCGTGCCAGCCAGTTTGCACGCGGCAACAAGCTGACCCTCTCCGGCTGCAACCGCAACTACGTGGCTCGCGGCATGTACAGCTACGCCACGGGCTTGCTGCCCTCAGGCTGGGCCTTCGCCGGGCTTGTAGGCTACCGCTGGGCCAACAGGGGATACATCGAGGGCACGTTCTACAATTCGTTCTCCTACTTCCTTTCCGCCGAGAAGCGTTTCGGCGACAAGCACGCCCTCTCCCTTGTGACTTTCGGCTCGCCTACCGAGCGCGGACAGCAGGGCGCGTCCACGGAGGAGGCTTACTGGCTTGCCAACTCGCACTACTACAACCCCAACTGGGGCTACCAAGGCGGCAAGCGTCGCAACTCGCGCGTGGTGAACGACTTTGAGCCGACCGCCATCCTCACATGGGACTGGAAGGTCGCCGACAATATGAAGCTCACCACGTCTGCCGGCTTCAAGTACGCCAAGTACAGCAGCACGGCTCTCGGGTGGAGCGGAGACGCCTACGACCCGCGTCCCGACTACTACAAGAATCTTCCCAGCTCCATCTTCGACGTTTACGACACGGGCGAGGGCGGGGCGAACACACCCGGAAGCCTTGCCAACACACCGTGGTTTGTTGACCAGTACAACTCGCTTTATGACTATTGGACGTCAAGCAAGGCAAACCGCCAGATAGACTGGGACCGCATGTACTACGTCAACCGCCAGAACGAGGCGGCCGGCGGTGAGACGCTCTACTATCAGGAGCGCCGCCACAACGACCAAATGGCGTTCGCCTTCAATACGGCCTTCAACCACAGCGTCAATCCCCACCACAAATACACCGTAGGCCTGCAGCTCAACACAACGAAGGGCATGCACTACAAAACGATGGCGGACCTCCTGGGCGGCACGCGCTACACCGACATTGACAAGTTTGCCGCCAACGACTACGGCGAAGGCAGCGCAGAGGCGCAGAACGACCTCGACAACCCTAACCGTCAGATTGGCGTTGACGACAAGTTCGGCTACAACTATAACATCTTTGTCAACAAAGCCCGCGCCTATGGCTTGTATCAGTACAACCAGGGCATGTGGCAGTACAATCTCACCGCATTCGGAGAGGGCACGACGATAGAGCGTGAGGGCTTGATGCGCAACGGACGCGCCCCGCAAAACTCGCTCGGCAAGAGCGGCGCGGCCAAATTCCTCGGCGGCGGCGGGCGCTTCGGACTTATGCTGCGCCCCAACGGCTCGCACACCCTCGCCCTTAACTTCGGCGCGGAGAGCAACGCCCCGCTGGCTCGCAACGCCTTTGTAGCCGCACGCATACAGAACGACTTTGTCAACAACCTCACCAACGAGCGCATCTTCCACGCCGACCTTTCCTACACCTTCCGCTTTGGCAACTTCTCGGGCAAGGTGGGCGGCTACTACTCGCACTTCGGCGGCGGCGTGGAGCAGACGGCTTTCTACAACGACCAGGAGTCGCGCTTCACATACCTTACCATGAGCGGCGTAGAGCGCGAGCACTACGGCGTAGAGGCAGCGTTCAACTACCAGATAACCTCCAACTTCTCCGTGCACCTCATCGGCACGTACAGCGAAGCCAAGTACGTCAACAACCCCTTGGCGCAAGTGGCGTATGAGGGTATGGACGCCAGCACAACCAGCGACCTGAACAAGTGGACAGTAACTCAGACGTACGTGGACGCTAACGGCAGCATCGCCACCGACGCTTCCAGCCAGAAGCTGCTCCCGCTGCGCGTGCTCGCAAAGGGTATGCGCGAGAGCGGAACGCCGCTCACCGCCGTCAGCCTCGGTTTTGACTACAACGTCAAAGGTTGGTTTTTCAGTGCAAACCTCAACTACTACGACCGCGTGTACATAGACTTCTCCGAGTACCGCCGCCTCTCGAGCGTGATGACCAACAAGAACAACTACGGAAAGACTTGGGAAATCTCCAACAACAGCATCGAGGACGAGGAGATACGTTTCTCCATGACCCCCGAAGCGGTAAAGGAGAACGGAGCCATACTCTTCGACCGCGACCTCAACATCGTGGAGACGCACACGCCTAAGCAGGAGAAAGCGAAAGGCGGCTTCATGCTCGATGCCTCTATCGGCAAGTACATTCGCCTTAAGAAAGGAAAGAGCCTAAGCATCAATCTCTCCGTGCAGAATATCACCAACAACCGCAACCTTAAGACCGGCGGCTACGAGCAGAATCGCGACGACAACTACTCCACGGGCGAGAAGAGGGCTTATAACTTCTCGAAGAACTCCAAGTACTATTACGCCAACTCCATCAACGGCTTCCTCAACATAGGCTTTAAGTTCTGACCCATCCTACCCATAACAGACAAAAAGGCAATTATGTTTACGAAATACAGATTATTCTCCGTCTTTGCCGCCGTGGCTATGGGGATGGCCGTGTCGCTTTCCTCTTGCATGGACGACCACGACGAGCCGGACACCTCCGCGTACAGCGTCACCAGCAAGGAGGACATTGGCGAGGTAAACGCTACCATTCTCGACGTAAAGGAGAAGTATTGCGCCAGCAGTGAGGGCTGCGACTACAAGCGCAACGCCAGCAACTTCTACACCAAGGTGAAGGAGGACGTGATTATCTCCGGCGTGGTGGTGGCAAACGACGTGAGCGGAAACCTCTACCAGACCATTCTCCTGCGCAGCATTGACGGGACGAAGGGAACGGACGACCCCGCCCGCGACCAGTGCATCATCCTCGGCATAAAGAACACCGCGCTCTATCCCTACTTTAAGCTTGGGCAGCGCGTTAAGGTTAATCTCAAGGGGCTCTATTGCGGCGTGTACAGCAAAGTTCCCCGCATCGGCCAGCCCACAAGGTCGTCCTACGGCAACCTTAACCTCGGTCCCATGCTCTTTGAGCTTCTCTCCACCAACGTGCAGCTCGTCGGCACGCCCGACACTTCCGCTCCCGAGCTCACGCCGATAGACCTCACGGACGCGGCGGGCGACGCGTGGCTGAGGGCTTCCGCCAACAAGAACTACCAGAACACCCCCATCTTCGCCAAGGTGCGCGGGCTCATTGACGAGGTTCAGGGCGACAAAAAGACAAGCTATGACAAGGGCACGCAGGACGATGTGCTCAACAAGGTAGAGACGCTCTCCGCCGCCGGGAAGAAAATCTTCGCTCCCTATGAGCTGCACGATGACGGATACGGCGTGGACCGCACCATCCTCCTTGCAAGCAACAACAGCAAGGTTGCGCTGCGCACTTCCACCAAGAACGCCATCTCCTACCTCGAACTTCCCGAGGACGCACGCACTTACACGGGCGTTGTGACCTATTACGACAACTGGCAGGTGCAGCTCCGCGACACGACGGATATTTCCGCGCAGTAAAAAGCATAGCCTGCGCAGAAAAGATCTTACCATAGGAAAGACAAACAACAGAAAAGCATAACACGCAAAAAGATGAAGAAATACATTCTGACCCTCGCCACCGCGCTTCTCGCGCTTGGCTTCACGGCCTGCGAGGACGTGCCGGCTCCTTACGGCATCTATACCGGCGGAGAAAGCGACGGAGGCGACCAGGGCGGCGTTAAGACTGTCCCCTACGAGGAGTCGTTTGCCAGCACGCTCGGCAGCTTCACCAACTATACTACCGAAGGCTCCGGAAAGTGGGCAATAGACTACAGCACGGCAAAGGCCACCGGCTACGACAATTCGTCGAAAGTCACCACGGCAGGCACTTACTACCTCGTAAGCCCCGAGATTTCCCTCGCAGGGCAGGAAGCCGTGCACATCACCTACGACTACATCCTGCGCTACAACAAGGGAGACGAAAACCAGCAGCTTCTCATTACCGACGACTTCGATTCCTCCAACCCAATCAACGGTTGGACGGTGCTTACGCAGAAGCACACCGAGGGCTCGGACTGGGACACTTTCTCTTCCAACGATATCGACATCCCCGCCGAGTACATAGGCAAGACCGTGCGCATAGCCTTGCGCTACAGCACTAACTCCCTGAGCGGCTCCACTTGGGAGGTGAAAAACTTCAAGGTGCTTCCGGGCAAGGCAGCAAGCGCGGACGACGACGACCCGTCGGCAGTGAAGACGCTTCCTTACTCTGAGACGTTCTCCTCCACGCTTGGCTCATTCAAGAGCTACCTGACGAGCGGCTCGGGCGCTTGGACCATTGACTACAGCACGGCTAAGGCTACCGGCTACGATAATACGTCGAAGACCACCACGGCGGGCACTTACAACCTTGTCAGTCCTGAGATTTCCTTGGAGGGTCAGACTGCCGCTTACATTGACTACCAGTACATCCTGCGCTATAACAAGGGAGACGAGAATCAGCAGCTTCTCATCACCGAGAGCTTTGACGAGAACAACGCAGCCAACGGTTGGACGCTGCTTAACCAAACCCACACCGAGGGCTCTGATTGGAGCACGTTCTCCAAGGCGCAAATTGTCATTCCCTCCGAGTATATGGGCAAGAAGATACGTCTTGCGTTCCGCTACAACACCAACGCGGAGAGCGGCTCTACTTGGGAGGTGAAAAACTTCAGTGTCACGGCGGGCGTACCCGGCGGCGACGAGAAGCCGGACGGACCTTCTGGCGCGGTGACTAAGGACTTCATCAAGGTGACGGTGGCTGACTTCGGTCTTGCCAACGGCGCAGATCCCGGCACGCTTACGCTCTCGGACGGCACGACCCTCACTTTTGACAAGGGCGCGGGCTCCAATGCCCCCAAGTACTACGACAACGGCTCCAACATACGCATCTATCCGAGCAACACCATTGCGGTGAAGTCGGCAAGCAAGAAAATCAACTCGATTGTCTTTGACTGCGACGAAGTGGGTACCGACCTCTACAACGCGAGCGGCAATTTCACCGTTGCGCCGGGGCAGGTGTACACAAGCGGAGTGAGTGTGTGGATTTACAGCATAGGCAACACCGAGACGCTCATAACCAACTCCAACACGGGGTCGGGCGCCGCTACGCAGCTGCGCTTCCCGTCGTTCACCATCTACTACGCTGAGTAAGGACGGAAGCGTCCAAAGAATACAAAAGCCGCTGCCGCAAGCTTTTTGCGGCGGCGGTTTGCTTTACGCATACAGACATAAGATGACGAAATACGCAAAGTTTTTTCTCCTTGCCCTTTCCGCCGCGTTCTTCTTCTCTTGCGGTGACGACGACAACGGGGTAAAGTATGGCAAGGCAAGCAGCGGCGAGATGCCGGACGCCTCGGCCGACATCGTAAGCCGTATGGAGTGTCCCGAATTGCTTACGGACGGCTCCACGGTAAAGCTTTCCCATTACACGACAGAGAACGGCAAGAAGGTGATGACCTATTGCCTCGAATATGACAAGAACCAAAACCACTCCCGGTGGGTTGCTTTCCGCTTTGACGGCATCACGCGCGGAAGTGTCACGGGGCGTACGGAAGCATGGTCGGACGACCCCGACCTTCCCTCCTCGCTGCGCATTGGCACGGATGGCTTTGGCTGGGGCTACAACCGCGGGCACCTGTGCGCTTCCGCTGACCGTATCTACTCCGTTGCGGCCAATATGGTCACATACTATATGTCCAATATGTCGCCTATGATTTCCTCGTTCAACCAAGGGTACTGGGTGACGCTCGAGGGTATTGTGCAGAGTTTGGGCCGAAGCAAAGATTTCTCCGACACGCTTTACGTGGTGAAAGGAGGCACGCTGGGGCAGCAGCTTGGCTATGTGACGCGCAACAACGGGTTGAAAGTCGCCGTGCCTAAGTATTACTTTATGGCTTTGCTGTCGGTGAAAAACAGCGTTTATAGTTCCATTGGCTTCTATATGGAGCAGAAAGAGTATGGCTATACTTATAAAGACCCGGCGCCGGCTTCCGAGATATACAAGCACGCTGTCTCGATCAACAGGCTTGAAGAGCTTACGGGCATAAACTTTTTCCCTAACCTCTCGAAACGTGGGGAGAAGGAAGAGAGCATTGAGAGCCAGTGCATGATAGCCAAGTGGGGCTACGGAGGCAAGTAAAAGGAGCGACGGGCGGACTTGTAGCGGTGTCAACGCGGCAAGTCCGCCCGTTTCCTGTGCTTATGCTTCCCTAACAGCTCGTTTTCCGGCAGCAAGCAGTGCGGCTTCGTTCGCAAGCAAACGGGGCGTGGCGTGCCAGAAAATACGGTTTGCCGCGCCTGAAAGCGATTATGTGAGGATTGATGTGCGGGGTGGTGCAGGGTGGTCCCGTTGGCGGATGCCCGCCCCAATATCTGCGCAGATACAAAAAGCGGGGCAATCCTTGTCTCACGACATGAACTGCCCCTTTCGTCATTTACCTAAAAAACACTATTACCTTATAGCTATTGTCAAAAGATTGCCAGCCCTCGTAGGTCTTGGCTCTCTTCGTCTCTTCGGGGATTTTTTATTCGGCTTTAGTAACCCTTCCCAACCGAGTCCCGTCAGATTTTCTTATCAGTCTTTTCCTGTTTTTCTTGGGTGGCGAACCGTCGTCCGTCTTTTTACACTGCAAAAGTAGCAAGTCCATTTTATAAAACCAAACGTTTAGGCTCTTGTTTAGATAAAAGCATTCATTTTCTCGACAAAAGCAAGGAAATGCGGTGTAAGGCGGGCTTTCGCAAAGCGCATTTGGCGAAAAAGCGTGCAAGGAAGCTGGGAAAGTCGGTTAGGGGCGGGCTGTGGCCTCCTATTCGTGCGGCTGTTCCCCCCCCTTTGCAAGGTGTTTTGCCGCAGCGGCCGGCGGGGAGAGAGGCTTCCGTCCGCTTAGCGGCGCGTTTTCCGTATATTTGCAAAACAGAAGCTAAGGCGCAGGCGGCGGAAAACGTATTCGCCGAAGTCGGAAGCCTTGGCTTGCGCAAGCGGAGAAAACATGTCCAACGAAGAGGTATACGCGCTTTTTGAGAAAGAGTTCGGACTTCCGTTCACCCCCTCGCAGGGACGGGCGGCGCTCCTGCTCACCCATTTTGCCACCACGCCGCGCCCTAAGGCGGCGTGCATATTGCGCGGCTACGCGGGTACGGGGAAGACATCCCTTGTCGGCGCATTGGTGCGTGTGATGCGTAAGCTCGGGCGCGAGGTAGTCTTGCTCGCCCCCACGGGCCGCGCCGCGAAGGTGTTTTCCCGCCACGCGGGCGAGCCGGCTTACACCATCCACCGCGTGATATACCGCCAGGACACCTTCAACGGCGAGGGCACGCGCTTTTCCTTAGGCTTCAACAGACTGCGTGACGCGCTCTTCATTGTCGACGAGGCTTCGATGATAGCCAGCGGCGCGGGCGTGATGGGCGATTCGCTTTTCGGCACGGGCGAGCTTATGGACGATCTCATTTCCTTCGTTTACCAAGGCAGCGGATGCCGTCTTCTGCTTGTGGGCGACACCGCCCAGCTTCCGCCGGTGGGCGAGGACGAAAGTCCAGCCCTTTGCGAGGACGTGCTGCGCCGCTACGGCTTGCTTGTGGGAAGCGCGGACCTCACCGAGGTTGTGCGCCAGCACAGCGAGAGCGGCGTGCTCGCCGGAGCCACGCTCATCCGCCGCTTGCAGGCAGAGGGCTTTGCGGGCGTGCCTCCGGTACGCACCGACGCGAAAGGCGAGGTCGTGGCTTTGCCCGGCGGGGAGCTTGTAGAGGCCTTGGAGGGAGACTACCGCGACTGCGGCACAGAGGGCGTGAAAGTGGTAACACGCTCCAACAAACGCGCAAACATATATAACAACGGCATACGCAGCCGCATCTTCGACCGCGCGGAAGAACTCACGCGCGGCGACCTTGTCATGGCGGTGAAGAACAATTACTACTGGACGGAGCGTCTGGCGAAGACTTTGCCTGCGGGCGAGCGCTTGCCGCTTAGTTTCATTGCCAACGGCGACACCGCCGAGGTGGTGCGGGTGCATAACGTGCACGAGCAGTACGGCTTCCGCTTCGCCGACGCCACGCTTCGCTTCCCCGACTATGACGACTTCGAGGCCGACTGCCGCGTGCTGCTCTCCACGCTCACGTCCGAGTCGCCCTCGCTCACCCGTGAGGAGAGCCACCGCCTTTATGAGGGCGTGCTGGAAGACTATATGCACATCCCCTCCAAGCGCGAGCGCATGAAGGCAATAAGGCAGGACGAATACTATAACGCCCTGCAGCTGAAATACGCCTACGCCGTAACCTGCCACAAGGCTCAGGGCGGACAGTGGGAGCGCGTGTACGTCGACCAAGGCTATGTGCCCGAGGAGGAGGCCGGGCTGCCCTACCTGCGCTGGCTTTACACGGCTTTCACGCGCACTACGGGGCGGCTCTACCTCGTCAATTGGAAGTCCGGCGCAGGGGCAGACGGGCAATAACCGTTATTTCCCGCGTTTCAAAATAGGTAAAACAACCCGTACATAATATATGCAGAACCATCTCGAATACCGTGCCTCGGATACGCGCTACGACGGCGCAGAAAGGCTCTTCGCACGCTGCGGGGACAGCGGCGTGCTGCTGCCGCGCGTGTCGCTGGGGCTGTGGAAAGGCTTTGGGGCAAACCGCCCTTTCTCGGAGAGCGAGCGCACGCTGCGTTACGCCTTCGACCACGGCATCACGCACTTCGACCTCGCCAACAACTACGGGCCGCCCTACGGTACGGCGGAGGAGACCTTCGGCCGCGTGATGGACAGCTCGTTCCGCCCTTACCGCGACGAGCTGTTTGTCTCCACAAAGGCAGGGTACGACATGTGGCCCGGCCCTTACGGAAATTGGGGCTCGCGAAAGTATCTCATGGCGAGCCTTGAGCAGAGTTTGCGCCGCATGCGGCTTGACTATGTTGACCTCTTCTACTCGCACCGCTTCGACCCCCTGACCCCGCTCGACGAAACCCTGCAAGCGTTGGTGGACGCGGTAAGGCAGGGCAAGGCACTCTATGCGGGCATTTCGCGCTGGCCGGAGGAGGCTACGCGCTATGCCTGCGAGTATATGCGCAAGCGCGATGTGCCGGTGCTGGTGTACCAAGGCCGGCTCAATTTGCTCGACCGCTCTATGGAGCGGGACGGACTGCTGCGTGCCGTGCGCGAGTTGCGCACGGGGCTTGTGGCTTTCTCGCCCCTCGCGCAGGGTTTGCTTACCGACCGCTACCTTTCCGGCGTCCCCGCCGACTCGCGCATGCGCACCGATGTCACGCTCCCCGAGAGCCAGCTTACGCCCGAGCTTCTCGCCCGCTTGCGCCGCTGGGACGCGCTTGCCCGCGAGCGCGGAGAGACGCTTGCCCGCGTGGCTCTGCGCTGGGTTTTGCAGCGACCGGAGGTGACGAGCGTCATCGTGGGCGTAAGCCGCGTAGAGCAGCTTGCCGACAACCTCACCGTGCTTTCCGGAGAGCCGCTCACTGAGGAGGAACTGCGCATACTTGACGAATAACCCTTTTTACAGGAATAACAACATAAGGAATAATGCAACTATCTATCATCTGCGCGCTTGACGAGCGCCGCGCCATAGGCTATAAAGGCGGACTGCTTTACCGCCTTTCCGCCGACCTGCGCCGCTTTAAGCGGCTCACCACGGGGCACACCGTGCTGATGGGACGCAAGACGTTTGAGTCGCTCCCCAAGGGCGCGTTGCCCGACCGCCGCAATGTGGTCATAAGCCGCCGCGCTGGCTATACGGCGCCGGGCATTGAGGTGTTCTCCTCCTTTGAGGACGCGCTCGCGTCGTGCGCAGCGGACGAGGAGGTCTTTGTCATCGGCGGCGAGAGCGTCTATGCGGCTGCGCTGCCGCTTGCGTCGCGCCTTTTCCTTACCCATGTGCACGCCTCGGCGGCTGAGGCTGACGCTTTCTTCCCGTCTTTCGATGCCGTCCACTGGCGGCTGGCGGCGGAGGAAAGGCATGAGGCGGACGAGAAAAACGTTGCGCCTTTCACCTTTGCCGACTACGAGCGCGTGGCAGCGGAGTGAGCCGCGCGTAAAAGACTTGCGCCGGCGGTGTGTCTTGGCAAGAGACACGCCGCCGGCGTTTTTCGTGTGGGTATGTCTGTCTCCAGTCCGCTTCCGGACGGGCGCATTTTCCCTGCGTCTTTTTTCCTGTGCTTTCCTCCAAAACTGTGCAGAATAATGTCGCTTTGCCGCAGAAAAAGTGGCGGCTTATCGGTGCGGAAAAAGCAGATAAGCGTCCCGGTTTGCCTTAGTCGCTCTGGTAAATAGTGTTAAGGCCGATTTGGAAAACGGCGGAAAATGTATTATCTTTGTGTAGTGAAAAGAGAGAAACGGCGGCTGTCGTTTCTCTCTTTTTGCTTGCGCTGACTATCAACGACTTACGCGGCTCCTATATGTACATGTAGCGCCGCCGGTATGTACATGTAGGAAAAACTCCAAGTATTCCTGTCGCTCCGGGGCCTATTCCCGTCGCTCCAAGGCCTATATCTGTCCCTCGAAATGCCCCTTGTGGTGTCGTCGCGGCTAAGGCTTGTAGTTAAACTTACATAAAAATGCGCCCGTCAGACGGCGGGCGCATTTGCTCTGTTTTGCTCTCTTTTCCTCACTCCGCAATGCGCACGGCGATGGTGGTTTTTGACTGGCGCGGGTCGTTGGTAAGGAGGAGAATTTTACGGTTTCTCCCCTTCTTCACTGCCGAGTCGTTGAGCTTAATTTTAAGTTTCGCCGTTTCGCCTGCTGTAATCACGCGCTTGGAAAGGCTGACGCTGATGCCCGGATGGTAGACTTGAAGCATGCTTATAACGAGCGGACTTTTGCCCTCGTTTTTCAGCAGCAGCTGTCCCGCCGCGCCTTTGCGCCCGGACGGCGTCACGGTCACCGTGTCGGTCTCCAAAGCGAGGCGCGGACTGTCGGCGGTGGGAGTCTCCGTGACTTCGGGCAGAAGCACAACGGACACGCCTATCTCGTTTTCGTGGCTTACGCGGTCGCCCTCAAAGCGGCTGAGGTAGACGCTGGTTTGCGTCAGTCCGAGGCTGTTGAGCGCGTGGCTGTTGAGGCGCAGCGTCACGCGCCCCGTAGAGCCGGGGCGCACCACCTCCGGCTCAGCCGTGGCGGTGAGGTATTTGGGCGTGTGCATCAGCGCGGGGCGGTAGCTCTTTTGGCTTCCGTTGTACACGTAGAGCGTGGCCTCGGGCGTGTCGCCCTTGCGCACGTCGTCAAACTCTATTTCGTCCGTGCTCAGCGCGTAGCTGCCTATTTTGTACGGATAGCCTGCGCCGACGGGGGTCTTTTCCTTCATAGCCACCTCGCCCGATATTTGCAGGCGGAACGGGGTGGAGGAGAGATTGGTGTGCACAAAGAGGTTCTTGGTAAAGTGCCCAAGCAGGGCGGCGTCGTACGTGGCGCTGACAGTGCCTTTTCCTCCCGGCTCTATCGCCTTGTCTGTCCACTCGGGGAGCGTGCAGCCGCAGTCGGTCTCCACGTCCTTTATGTAGAGGGTCTCTGTGCTTTTGTTGGTGAGCTGGAAGACGGCGGCGCGGGGCTGCTGCCAGATGAGCGTGCCCATATCGCGTATGGTTTGGTCAAACTCTACCTTGGGCTGCGCGGCAAGGCGCAGGGGCAGCGACAGCAGTACGAGCAGGGCGGGGATTATATGGCGCATCAGAGGGATATTTTCTTATGGGGCGTAGTGTCGGGCTTTGCCCGTTTTGCCCCGTTGTGGTTCGTTTGCGTCCGCAGCTCGGGTGCTTTCACCCCGCCGCAGGCGTTTTGTGCGGTAAAGTTAAGAAAAAAGGGGCTAATGGCGGGGTGTGCAAAGAAAGGCCGCCCGCCTGCGCCCCTTGGAGGGGCTGCAAGCGGGCGGCTTGTGTATGCGTGCGGGCTGCGCGTCAGGTCTTCTGACCCCGGTCGCGGCTCGATGTGGGTTGCTTAGTCGTGGTGCGGACGGCGCGGGCCGCGGCCTTCACCGCCCTCGCGGCGCGGACGGCGTGCGGGACGGTCCTCCCAGCCCTCGGGCTTCTCCTCGAGGACACGGTGGGAGAGGCGGAACTTGCCCGTCTTCTCGTCAATTTCAAGGAGCTTCACCTTGATGGCGTCGCCTTCCTTGATGCCGGCCTCCTCTACGCTTTCGAGGCGCTTCCAGGCAATTTCGCTGATGTGCAGCAGTCCTTCCTTACCCGGCATAAACTCTACGAAGCAGCCGTAAGGCATGATGCTCACAACCTTTGCGTCGTACACCTCGCCTACTTCGGGCATCGCCACGATGGCGCGTATCTTCGCCACAGCCGCGTCGATGGACTCCTTGTTGGGGGCGCTTACCTGTATCTTGCCTACGCCGTCCTCCTCGTCTATGGTGATGGTGGCGCCGGTGTCCTCCTGCATGCCCTGGATAATCTTTCCGCCCGGGCCAATCACGGCTCCGATGAACTCCTTGGGTATCTCGAAGGCCACGATGCGGGGCACCTGCGGCTTGAAGTCGTCGCGCGGAGCGGCGAGCGTGTCGGTCAGCTTGCCGAGGATATGCTCGCGGCCGGCTTTAGCCTGTGCAAGAGCTTTCTCGAGTATCTCGTACGACAGACCGTCGCACTTGATGTCCATCTGCGTTGCGGTCAGACCCTTGAGCGTACCGGTCGTCTTGAAGTCCATGTCTCCGAGGTGGTCCTCGTCACCGAGGATGTCGCTCAGCACAGCGTACTTGTCCTCGCCGGGGTTCTTGATAAGACCCATGGCGATGCCGCTCACGGGAGCCTTGAGGGGCACACCGGCGTCCATAAGGGACAGCGTGCCGGCGCACACGGTGGCCATGGAGGAAGAGCCGTTGCTCTCGAGAATGTCGCTTACTACGCGCACCGTGTAGGGGAAGTCTGCGGGGATCTGTCCCTTAAGCGCGCGCCATGCCAAGTGGCCGTGGCCAATCTCGCGGCGGCCTACGCCACGCTGCGCCTTTGCCTCGCCCGTGGAGAACGGGGGGAAGTTGTAGTGCAACAGGAAGCGCATGTAGCTCTTGTCAAGTACGTCGTCCACCATCTTTTCGTCCATCTTCGTGCCAAGGGTGGTGGTGGCGAGAGCCTGAGTTTCGCCGCGCGTGAAGATAGCCGAGCCGTGGGGCATGGGGAGCGGGCCGGCCTCGCACCAGATGGGGCGGATTTCGTCCGTACGGCGGCCGTCAAGGCGCTTGCCCTCGTCGAGGATGCAACGGCGCATGGCGTCGCGCTCCACGTCGTGGTAGTAGCGGTCAATAAGGGCGTTCTTTCCTTCAAGCTCGTCGGCAGCCATCTCAGGGTGAGCGGCGGCATAACGCTCCTTGAAGTCCTCGCGAATCTTCGTGAACGCATCCTCGCGCTGGTGCTTGTCGTGGTCGCCAGCCTGTGCGATGGCGTAAGCGGGCGCATAGCACTCGTCCTTCACCTGTCCGCGCAGCTCCTCGTCGTTGACCTCGTCGTCGTACTCGCGCTTCACGTCGGTGCCGAGCTCTTTGGAGAGTTCCTTTTGCAGGCGGCACATGGGCTTGATAGCCTCGTGGGCTACCTTGAGAGCCTCGAGCAGGGCGCTCTCAGGCACTTCGTCCATCTCGCCCTCTACCATCATGATGTTTTCCTCCGTTGCGCCCACCATAATGTCCATGTCAGCGTTCTTGAGCTGCTCGAATGTGGGGTCAACGATATACTCTCCGTCCACGCGGGCTACGCGCACTTCGGAGATAGGTCCGTCGAAGGGGATGTCGCTTGCTGCCAGGGCTGCCGAAGCGGCGAAGCCTGCCAGCGCGTCGGGGATGTCTACGCCGTCGGCCGAGAAGAGCGTGATGTTCACGTAAACCTCGCAGTGGTAGTCGGCGGGGAAGAGCGGGCGCAAGGCACGGTCGACGAGGCGGGAGGTGAGTATCTCGTAGTCGCCGGGACGTCCCTCGCGCTTGGTGAAGCCTCCGGGGAAGCGGCCTGCGGCGCTGTATTTCTCTTTGTAGTCGCACTGCAGCGGCATAAAGTCTGTGCCCGGCTGTGCGGTGCGGGCGGCGCAGACGGTGGCGAGCAGCATGGTGTTGTTCAGCCGGAGCATAACGGCTCCGTCCGCCTGTTTTGCCAGCTTGCCGGTCTCGATGCTGATGGTACGCCCATCAGGCAGCGCGACGGTCTTTGTAATCACGTTCATCTGGTTGATAGTTATGAAAATATTTTACCTTTCGTAAATCACGCAAAGTTACCAATTTATTTCCGCCCTTGCCTCTGCCGCCCGCGCTTTTTGGAAAAAGCCGTGAAAAGCGGCTGCGCGGGAGCGTCTGCGGCGGGCGTGCGGGCGGGGAGCTTTTCTTGTCCCGCCGAGGCTAAGGCGAGGCCGAGGAAGGTCAAAGCTCCGTTGAGCAGCAAGAGTTCGTAGCCGAACGTGTAGCCCCACAGGCGCGGCGCGGCGTGGTCGAGCCAGCCGCAGAGCAAGGGAGCGGCCACGCAGACAAGGGGGACGAGCCGGCCGCGAGGCACGCCGCGCGTGTAGAGCCCGTAGGCGAAGAGTCCGAGAAGCGGGCCGTAGGTGTAGGAAGCCAGCACGTACACCGTGTTAAGGGCATTTTGGCTGCCGGCGATGCGGAAAGCCACGATGCAGAGGAAGAAAGCCGCCGCCATGCCTATGTGCACGCGTCGACGCACCGCCGCCGCGCGCTCGGGAGTCCATTCGCGAGGCTTCGCGCTTTGTCTTGCGTGCGATGGGGCTTGGCTTGGGTGCTCTGAGGTCTGTCCCTGTTGGCTTAAATCCTGCTCTCGTTGGGGCAAAATCTGTTCTTTCCGGGCTGAATTCTGTTTTTGTTGGGTCGAATCCAAAGGCTGAGGGCACGAAATCAGTTCCGGCCGTTCAAGTCCTTGTTTGTTTTGTTCCAAACTCTCTTTGCGCCGCTCTATGCCAAGGATGTCTATGCACACGGTCGTTGTGAGCGCCGTGAGGGCCGAGTCCGCGCTGGAGAAGGCCGCCGCCACGATGCCTATGGTAAAAGGCGCTACCACCCAAGTGCCGAGCAGTCCGTCCGCCACTAAGGCGGGTAGCAGCGCGTCCCCGGTTGCTGTCACAGGCGGCGTTTGGCGGGCGGCGAAAGTGTAAAGCAGTATGCCCAGACCAAGGAAGAGCGCGTTGACGGGCAGGAAGGCGAGGCTGTAAGAGCACATGTCCTTTTGCGCCTCGCGCAGGGTGCGGCAGGTGAGGTTCTTTTGCATCATGTCCTGGTCGAGCCCCGTCATCACGATGACTATGAACATGCCGCTGAGAAACTGCCGCCAAAAGGCTTGCGGGCTTCGCCAGTCCCATTCCCATACGCGGCACATCCCGCTCTCGGAGATTGTGCGCACGACGCCGGAGGGAGAGAGGTTGAGCCGCGTCGCCACCGCCGCCGTCACGCCGAGAAGGGCGAGCAGCATACAGAGTGTTTGCAGCGCGTCGGTGCGCACTACTGTCTGAATGCCGCCCCGCCGCGTGTAGAGCCATATCAGCAGCAGCACGCCAAGGGCTACGGCGGAGAAGGACAGGATGCCTGCCGCGCTGTCCGTTCCTTGCTCGCCCAGCCACGGGCGCACGGCGAATTGCTCTATAACCACGCAGACGAGGTAAAGGCGCGCCGCCGAGCCGCATAGTTTGCTCAGCACGAAAAACATTGATCCGGTGCGGTGGGCGGCTTTCCCGAAGCGCAGGCCTAAGTATGTGTAGATGCTGGTCAGGCGCAGGCGGTAGTAGACGGGAAGCAGCACAAACGCCACGGCGAGGTAGCCCGCCACGAAGCCTATGCACATTTGCAGGTAGGTCATCCCTGTCGTCTTCGCCCAGCCCGGGACGGAGATGAAAGAGACGCCGGAGATGCTCGCGCCAATCATGCCGAATGCCACCATAGCCCAGTGCGACTGCCGACCGGCGCGGAAGAAAGCGTCATTGCCTTTCGCGCCGCTGCGTGTGGCGCGGTGCGAAACGAAAAGCAGCAAAAAGAAATAGGCCAGCAGCGTGGCGGGCATGAGCAGGGCGGCGGACATCGGGGGCGCGGGGCTTACGGCTTTGGGCGGCGGTTTTGGTTATAGGAAATCTCTATAAATTGCCGCTGCAAGGTGTGCGGTATTTGGGCGAAATACTTTTCGGCAAAACAAATTTATTGAGCCGCGCTACAAGGTGTCTGCGAGTACTGCCACCAATATTACGAGGACGTACACCAATAATATCGCTCCGCCGGTGACGGCTGCCCAAAACGCCCAGCGGCGGGCGTCTTGCGATGCCTTCTGCGCCTCGGCGTAGCGTCCCGTATCGTAGAGCGTGCTGACCTGCGCGGCGTACACGATGGAAACCACGCCGAGCGGCACGCAGCATAGGGCGGTGGAGAGTATTGCCCAGACAAGGTAGCTGTCGGGGCGTTCGGGGACGTGCGTGTCGTGGGCTTCGTTCGCCGTGGGCTTGTCGCCTTGCGGCGCGTATATGTTTTCTTCCATAAAAGGTTAGGTGCTTGCTTTGAAAGGACCGGACTCTCTTTACAGTCCGAGCGAGTGGTTGAACAATTGCGCCCCGCCGCCTACGCAGCACGATACGAGACCGAGGACGACGGACAGTATTGCCCACTTCTTTGCCTCGTCCGAGGCGAGCAGGGCGCGGTCGTAGTCGCCCCGGGCGTATAGTGAGGACACGTTGCTTGCTTTCACTATCGCCACAATGCCGAATGGCAGGCAGCAGCAAACGGTGGCGAGTATCGCCCAAACGAGGTGGGTAGGCGGGCAAGGCGGTAGCGGCCGGGCGGCTTGGGAAGCGGGCCCGCTTGCGGCGGACGCGTCTCCGCGCGGCGGGGCGGGAGCCACAAATCCGTTAAGCTCTGGCAGCGTGCCGGCCGGTGTCCAGTCTTTCATTCCCGAGCGCCAGACGAGCGTGGCTGCGTTCACGCCGCAGCTCGCAAGCTGCGCGGCTTCGGCAGGCCCTTGCTGCTGGCCTTTCTCGTCAAGGTAGAAGTATGCGAATGCGCCCATGGCAGGGTAGGGGATATTAGGAGTTTGTCAAATGTGCAGTATGTTGCGTGCCACGCCCCACGCCGCGTAGAGCGCGAGGTAGAGCCACACGGCGCGGGGGCTTTCGAGCGTGCCGCGCCACTTTTGCCGCCTTTCGCCGCGCAGAACAAGCTCCGCCCAAAACAGGGCAAGCAGGTAGGGCAGGGCGAGGAGGAGGAACGGGTTGTATCCCGCCGCCTCGAGAAAACGTCCGTGCAGCAGGGCGTGGGCGGCGCGTTGCAGCCCGCACCCCGGGCAGCTCCACCCCGTTACGGCGTGGAAGACGCACTTCGGGGCGAGGGGGCTCTGCATGGGGTCCACCGCGTAGAGAAAAGCGGCGGCGCAGAGCAGGCAAGCTGCCGCGAGCAGCCATGCGGCACGCGTGGCGAAGCGGGCCGTTTGTCGGGCGCGGCTTTCAGTTTCGGCGTTTTCCATTAATAATTTTGGTATTACGCCGGACAAATGTACGGAAAAAGCAAGGGCGTTTTGCCCTCCCTGCAAAAAAACTTACTTTTGCGAGAAAGTACGCCCCGGACGCTGCGGCTGGGGGCGGAGTCAAGAAAAAGCAAACATACAGACACCATACAGCAAAAATGGAAAGAGGAAAAGTAGACGCGCTGCTTGGCATAGTCTTCGGAGACGAGGGAAAAGGCAAGGTAGTGGACTATTTCACCCCGCGCTACGACATTGTGGCGCGTTTCGCCGGCGGCCCCAACGCCGGGCACACCATCATCTTCGGGGGCAAGAAATTTGTGCTGCGCTCCATTCCCTCCGGCATCTTTGACGAGGGCAAGGTAAATATTATCGGCAACGGCTGCGTCATAGCCCCCGACCTCTTTATGGCGGAGGCGCGTGAGCTCGAAGCGGCTGGGTACGACCTCACCGGCAGACTGCACATCAGCCGCCGCGCCCACCTCATACTCCCCACCCACCGCGTGCTCGACCGCGCATACGAGGCCGCCAAGGGAAAGAACGCCGTGGGCACAACCGGCAAGGGCATCGGTCCGACGTACAGCGACAAGGCGGCCCGCGTGGGTCTGCGTGTGGGCGACATCTTGGAAAACTTCCCCGCCAAGTACGCCGCGCTCAAGGCGAAGCACGAGCAGATATTGCGCGATATGCACTTTACCGACTATGACCTTTCCGAGGAGGAAATGCGCTGGATGGAGGGTGTGGAATATATGCGCAAGTTCCGCCTGACAGACACCGAGTATGAGATAAACCGCGCCCTCGACGAAGGGAAAAGCGTGCTCGCGGAAGGAGCCCAGGGATCGTTGCTCGACATTGACCACGGGACGTACCCTTACGTGTCTTCTTCCAGCACCACGTGCGGCGGTGTTTGCACGGGTCTGGGCGTCGCGCCCCGTTCGCTTGGCCGCGTCTTCGGCATCTTTAAGGCGTACAGCACGCGCGTGGGCGGCGGTCCGTTTCCCGTGGAGCTATTTGACGAGACTGGGGACACCATACGGCGCATCGGCAACGAATACGGCGCTGTGACCGGGCGCAACCGCCGTTGCGGGTGGCTTGACCTCGTGGCGCTTAAATACGCCATTATGGTGAACGGCGTCACGGACCTTGTGATGATGAAAGGCGACGTGCTTGACGGCTTCGACACAATAAAAGTATGCACCGCCTACACGAAGGGCGGCGTAACCGTGACAGAAATGCCTTACGACACCGAGGGGTGGCAGCCTGTGTACACGGAGCTGCCCGGATGGGCTTCTGACCTTACCGGCGTGCGCTCTGAGAGCGACTTCCCCAAGGCTTTCGCCGACTATATTGCCTATGTAGAGGAGGCCACCGGCACGCGCGTGGCTATCGTCTCCGTAGGGCCCGACCGCGAAGCTACTATCGTGAGGTAAACCGCTCCTCAGCCCGACACACATCCTATATGAAAACTCCGTCGCTCACCTTGTCCCAAGCTTTTTCCGAGGCAGTCTCTAAGTTCACGCAGCTGAACGGACGCAGCCGCCGGAGCGAGTATTGGTGGGTAGCGGGTATGCGCATGCTGGCGGGCGTGGTGTGCTCTCCTGTGGCGGGCGTGGTGTTGGGCGCGCTGATGGTGCCGCTTGCCGTGCGCCGTCTGCACGACACGGGACGGAGCGGCTGGCGGCTTATATGGAACTGGACGGCGCTTGTCGTGCTTTTCCTCATTGGCTCGTGCTTCGCGCTTGTGGTGGTGACGGACTATATGTGCGTCCCCATTGCCGATGCAATATGCTCCGGCCGTGACGGCCTGGACACGATGCTTATAGTAGGGTGGGAGGCGCTTTGCGACGCGAGTCTGCCCGCACTTTTCTCTAAGTACAAGCTCTTCTTTGCGGTCTACGCTGTGCTTGTGGCGGCCTATTGGGTTTACACCACCTTTATATTTCTGTGGATGTGCCAAGACAGCACGCCGCAGCCCAACAAATATGGCGCGTCCCCAAAGTACGTACACGGTCATTCCGCTCCTGCTTCGGCGCAGGCATAGGCTGAGGCTCGCAGAACTGCGCTTTGTGTCTTGTGTCCCCGCGTGCGAGCTTTCCGCTGCGTTTGGAGTGGGGGCAAAACACTAAGCTCTGAGAGGTTTTACGCATTATATATATTGGCGTTGCCGGAGTTTTTGGCACGCAATAGGGTTTCCGCCCGCAGGAGGATGTCTCTCCGGCGGGCGGAAACTTTGTTTGTGGCACGAACGGACAGGCGAGACGTGTGCGGGGTGGTGTGCGGTGGCGCGGGCATCGCCGCCATTTCCATTATAGCCCGTCCCTTTTGCCAAGAGCCCCCGTCCTCTTTTGACTTTCTTCCGTGACAGCCGCGTTCTCGCCTTTTTCAGCTCATATTATATATAGGTATGGCGTCCTTGTATATAGGTATGGCATCCTTTATATATAGGTACGCTGTCTTTTATGCATAGACGAGGTTTCTTTGGAAAATATCCCCCGCGCGTGCAAGGTTGTTTTGTAGAGCTACTTTCTGAGGAATAAGGCAAAAACAGAAGCTCCCGGCAGCCGTTGAGGTTGCCGGGAGCTTTCGTTTTGTCGGGGCGCGGACTTGCTCTGCCCGCAGTTATTCCCTTTTGCCATGTCCCGCAAGGAAGGGCGGGATGGGGCGAGTGCTTTGGGGTTAGTCTGCCTGCTTTACGATAATGTCGTTGTCGTCATCGTAAAGGGCTTTGTCGTCATAGTATTGGTAGCCCGAGATGAGTGTGCCGTCCGTGGTGTAGAACTTCGCCCAAGGCTTGCCGCTCTTCAGCTTTTCGAGGAGTTCGGCGGCGTTGTTGAATCCGGTGAAATAGTTGGATATCTCAAACGTGATGCCGTCTCCGAATTGCTCGCGGCAGTATTTCAGCGCGTTTGCGCCGATGCCCTTCGTCTTGACGCGTATGCCGTCCGCTTCGTAAGAGATGGTGAGCGTGATGTCATCGCCGGCGATGTTCATGGAAAGCGTCTCCGAACTGTATGCCTTGCCCGTCTCGGGGTCAATCTGCCCGTTGTGTACGTAGTAGCCTGCTTCGTGACGCTCCACGATGAGCATGTCGTCCTTCTCGCAGTAATACTCCTTTGCTATCGGTATGAAGACTTCCACGTCCACCGTGTCGCGCACGTGTATGGAAAGCTTCGTCTCGTTGCGGCCGTAGGTCTCGTTGTCGTGCTTCACGTTGAAGTCAACCTCCACATTGGGCTTGGCGTCCGTCGAGGGGTCGTCGGGCGTGGGAGCCGGCGTGGGGTCGGGTGTCGGCGTAGGCGTGGGCTCCGGTGTCGGCGTAGGAGTGGGCTCAGGCGTCGGTGTCGGGGTAGGCTCGGGCGTCGGGGTCGGCGTGGGCGCAGGCGCAGGGCTCGGGTGGCTCTTGTCTTCGCTTGCCGCAACTATTTTGATTACGTAGTCGTCGTAGATGCCGTCGCCCTCAACCTTCTCACCGCTGTTTTTCTCCGTGGTGTAGTCGAAGCCGAGATAGAGGTTCTTCTTGCCGTTATAGGTGATGTAGTAGTACTGGTAGTGGTTGTACTTCTGCTGGTCTTTGTCGCCCCAGCTCTCGTGGTAGGAGGGCTCGTTGTCTTTGAGGTTGCAGCCGTTGACAAAGGCGCGCGGGCCGTAGTTTGCGTTGTAGTCGTTGACGTGAATGTCGCCGAAGTGGATGTAGTCTATGTGCGCGGAGCCGTTGTCTACGTAGTGCTGCGCTCCGTTGTGGTCCTTGCCGGCGTCGTAGCGGTGGTTGCCGCCGCCCACATACTGTATGTAGTACGTGTCAATGTTTATGTCGGTGAAGCCCTCGTCCTTGTGCTCCTGCATATACTTTATCACGTAGTTGTACTCGTCCGTGGAGACAGACTCGTTGCGGTCGGTCTTCTCGGGATGCAGAGTCCATACGCTGTAGTATATGGGGTCGATGGCATCAAGCTGCATTTTCAGCTGTTCGCCGGTCACGTTTTCGTGGTCCTGCACCTTGCTGTACACAAAGTGCGTCACGGTCTCTGCTCCGCTAAGCGTGGAGCTAAGCAGGGCTTTGTTGGCGTACACCTGGATATCGGCCAGGCTTCCTGCCTCAATGTTTGCGGTGTTTGCGTCCGTTTTCTTGTAGTCGGACGTCGCCATTTCGTCGTCGTTGCTGCAGGCAGCTACTGCGAGAGAGGCGGCCAAGAATAATAACAGCTTTTTCATGATGACTTGGGCGTGCTTTCCGCGCCGGCGGCAAAAGGCACTTTTTTGAGTGTGCAAGTGCATTCCAAGCATGAAGACCGGCTTGGGAGAAAAGGAAAAGCTTCCCGCTAAGTTCAACTCCCACTGTCACGCTTTTTCTTGGGGGGCAAAGGTACGAACAAATGTAAATATCACCCCTCCCAATTGTAAAAATTCGTAAACGAATAGTATTTTTCTTTCAGTAAAATCTTTTGCGCCCGATTTTGCAAGGCAGACGCGCCAATAATATAAGGGCGGCGGGGCGACTGCAAGGGTCGCAAAGGCTGATGCCCTCCCCGTAATTACGCCGGGAGTGTAAGTTTGTCCGTGCGAAAACCGCTTCTTGTGGTCGACCCATAGGCGGCGTGACGGGGCGGACGCGGACACGGCTTCTTAGCCCTGTATGTGTTAGAGAAAAGCCCGAAAAAGTGTTCTATTTTTCCGGCCTTGCTTTTATAAATAAAGTTAACGGCGATTTGGAAATAGGGAGAAAATGTATTATCTTTGTGTGTCGGAAAGAGAGGATATGCACCCCGTGCGTACCCTCTCTTTTGTAGTATTGAATATCAACGACTTACGCGCCGCCGATATGTACATGTAGTGCCGCCGGCATGTACATGTAGGAAAAACTCCAAGTATTCCCGTCGTCACAGGGCCTATTTCCGTGGCGGAAAGTCCGCTTTTTGTCTCGCGACAACGCTTTCTGGTCGCCGCAAGGCTAAGGCTCGTAGTTAAACTTACATAAAAATTCGTCTGGCGCTCGGCTTGCAAAAGTGTTCTATTTTTCCTCTTTTCCCCTTAGTCCGCACCGCGCTTTCCCGCGCAGTAAGTGTACATCTTCCGAGGCTTAGGCTTGGGTAAGAGAAAGCCCCCGTCCGCAGAAGGAAGTCTGCGGGCGGGGGCAATTATTTTCTATAAAGAAGCTGCGCGGTTGCGCTGCGGCGGTTTAAGGCAGCGATGCCGTTCCGCTCACGTTTGTGCGCACGCCGCCGATGTTGATGCTCACGGCGAAGGTCATGCCCTGCACGGGGTCGCGCCGCCATTTGTCAGCCGAGAGCTTGTAGGTGTACACCTGCGTGGAGGCGTCGTAGTTGTCGGCGGAAAGCGGCACGTTTTGGTCGACATAGTAGTTGAGGTACGGGGAAGCGGTGGTCACGGTGATGCGAGCGTCGTCGGTGACCTCTTTCATTCGGAACTTGAGCAGATAGTCGCCCTCGCTGTCTACGGCCATGGGGTCGGAGTCGACGAAGCAGTAGTTGAAGTAACTGAATTCGCCAATCTTCTGCCTCAGGCCGAAGTTCCACCGCGCGAGCCATAGCTCGTAGTCGCCGGAGGGCAGTCCGTCGCGCGAGAACTGCACAATCTCAAACTCCGTGCCGTCGCCCGTGCAGCCGGAAGCCATTTTCTGCACCGTCTGTCCGCTTGCCTTGTCGACGAGCTGCAGGGTGTCGATGGGCGTGCCAGTGCCAGGCACGTCCCAGCCTTTCGCCTTCACGCCGAAGACGCCGCCCTGCACTTTCGAGTCGTCGGTATCGATGTCCTTGAGCAGGACGAAGCGGAACTGGTCGAGCTGCTGTGCCTCCGAGCCGCGGAGCAGCTCGAGGTCGTAGTCGCCCACGCGCCAGTTGTCGGCGAAGCCCAGGCCCACGAGTATGATGTCGTTGTAGTAGACTCGCTGGTAGTTGCCCTGCTCGTCGCCTTTGATGCCGTCGTACTTGTAGCCCCAGTTGAGGTAAGTGCGCTCTCCCGTGGCGCGGTTGCGGGCGGCAAACTCGTCGGTGGGCTGCACGCCTTCCAGTCCCTCGAAGGTGAGGGCGGAGGAGCGTTCGAGCAGCACTTCGTGCGAGCCTTTGTAGTTTGCGGCCGCGTCGTACGCCACGAGCTGCGCCCCGTCGGTGAAGGAGGGCTTTACCACGTCGTCGTCGTCAGAGCATGCCGCCAGGCCCGCAAGGGCGAGGGCGAGGCAAAAAGGTCTTAGTATCTGCATGTGTGTATGTGTCTTTCTGTGCGTCCGCCTTTCGGCGGGGCGGACTGCCGTGTCGCGTGCGGCGGGAAAGGGGAGCCGCGCCGTGCTTTCGCGTGTGCGTAGGCACGGCGCGGCTTTGTTTTCCCGGCGGGTGCGGGGTTGTTTACTTCATGCTCACTTTCACGGAGCGCACGGCCTTTCCGTCTTTCGTGATGACCACGACGTAGGTGCCGTGTGCGCCTTGCAGCGAGAGCTCGCTCACTTCGCCCTGCATAGCCTGGTAGGCGCGGCGGGCGGCGAGGCGGCCTGCGGCGTCGTAAGCCGATACCTCAAAGTTGCCCTCTTCGGCGAAGAGCAGCGCAACCTTGCCCTCGAACGGGCGCGGGTATATCATGTAGCCCTCGGAGGTTTTCACGTTGTCGATGCCCGTGGAGGACTTTACGACGATGTAGTCGTTGATGGTCTTCGAAGCCGAACCCCAAGAGTTGGTGACCGTGAGAGTGACGGGATAAGTGCCTGCCGTGTTGTAGGTGGCGTTGGCCTGCGTCTCCGTGGCGGTATTGAGCGTAGCGCCGTCAAGGAGCCACTTGCTGCTTTCATAGGAGATGGGGAGCGTGCCCTCGATGGCGGGAACGCCGAGCGCGGTGGTCAGCTGATTCTGCTTCACGTCGACATTCTTGCCTCCGCTCTCCGTGCCAGTGGTCATATAAGCGCCGGGCACGGCTGCGGCCGCGTTGCCAAGGTTGGGGAAGTAGATGTGTCCGTCAGCGTCGGTCTGCTGGTCTTCAAAGGTGAAGTAGCCCTGAAGGTCGTCGGGCGCGATGACGTAGCCGTTCATGCTCTCGCGCACCTCGTCTTCCGTGAGTGCCTTGCTCCATATCTGCACCTCGTCCACCCAGCCGGTGAAGCTTGCGAGATTGGTCATCGAGCCGCCCACATAGAAGTTGGCTCCCTTCCAGTCCTTCGGACCTGCGCCTCGGCTGGTGGCGTTGATGATGCACTTGCCGTTGAGGTAGAGTTTCACGTTCTTTCCGTCCTTCACGACGCAGCAGTGATACCACGTGTTGGGGGAGAGCTCGTAGCCCTTGCTTATGCCGTCTACGTCCATATTGTGCTCGTAGGAGGCAGTGCCGGCTGCGGGAGCGTCCACGCTTACGGAAAGCTCGTTCTCGCCGTTGTCTACGTGCGTGCGGTTAGGCATGTTGTTGCCGAAGCCCTTCGGGCGGATGGCTGTCCACATTTCGCCCCACACTTTCTCGGTCCATGTGCCGGAGTAGTTGCGGTTGACTTTCGTCATAAGCAATGTGCCGAGCGACGCATGCTCAAATTTCTCCACCTTAAACCACATGCCGAAGGATGTCTTGCTGTACGCGCTCAGCACCTTGGAGTCCACCGTCAGCTGGTAGGGCTCTTTCATATAGAGAGACTTGGAAACCGTGCAGGGCACGTCTTTTCCGGCACGCTTGAAGGTAGTGCCTTTGCTTATCTCTGCGGTGAAGTTGACATCGCGCTCGTTGCCGTCTACCTCGGTCTTGTCCGCCGTCAGACTCTCTATCTGCGGCAGGCGGCCGGTAGCCTCGGGCGTGACAAGCACAAAGGCGCGGCTCGTGGTGGTCACGCCGCCCGTGGTGACGCGCACGTCGTAAGAGCCCTCGGCGGGCAGCGACGTGGTGAGCGAGCGCACGTTGTCTTTCGACACAAGCACTTCGTCGGTGAGCGAGTTGAGTATCTCTATCTTTGAGGTGGCGTGGTTGGGGTCTTCAAAGCCGAGGGTGAAGTCCTCGCCCGGCTTTATCACGTCCTTGTCAAGCGTGAGGGTCTCTATGATAGAGAGGTCGCTCGTCTGCTCGCCGCTCCAAGTGATGGGCGACTCGGTCTTTCCGTCGCGGCCCACGGTGCGCACGCCTATCTGGAAGGTCTGGTCCACGCCGTTGAGCGGCGCGTCCACCACGTAAGCCGCCCAAGAGGTGGTTGTCCCTACGAGCGTCTCCGTGTCTCCTTGTTTCACGTAAATTTCATAGTACCATGCGCCCACTTCCTCGTTGTAAACGGGGCAGCCGTCGTACTCCGCCTTGCGCGTGCCGCTGAACGGGAGGTCGAAGACTACTTTGAAGTCGGCGCGGTTGTACACGCGCTTCATCACCTCGGTATGCGAGATGACAGGCTGCACGGGCGTCTCGCTGAAGCCCTCGGGGACGTAGCTGTACTCGCCGAGGAGCGTCTCGTAGCTGGCGGACGTGCCTTCTACGACAAGCCCGAGGCACGAAACGACATCGCCTGCGGCGAGGCCAAAGTCGGACGCCTTGAAGGCGGCGGTGTGCCATTTGCCCGTTTCCACGCCCGCAGCGGGCACGGCGACGGAGACAGGCGTGCCTTCGCTGCCTTTCTTGTATACGGTGAGCTTGAGTTTCGGGTCGGTGCCGTTGTTTACCTTAAAGGTGAGCGAGATTGCGTCGCCGCCGCCTTTCACGGTGAAGTCGGTGCTGAAGAGGCGTATGTTGGACTTGCTTGTGGCGCCGTGCAGCTTGAGGCAAGAGCCGCCGCAGTAGGCGTCGTCGAAGGTGAAGTCGCACTCTATCGCGTCGGCGGGTACTGTGCGGCCGTCTCCGTTGTCAATCCACCAGCGCCAGGTGGGGAGCAGGTCCTGCATGCCTATGTTGTACCACTTGTGGGCCGAGGTTGTCACGCCGTTCTTCTTAAGCCATTGCCCGTTGCCAAGGCCGAAGCGCGTGACAAAGGGAAGCTCGCTCAGCGTGGAGTGCTCGAGCACGGCCTTGGAGTATCCGTGCCAGTTTTTCAGCGTGGAGTAGGAAGAGGTGACCGTACTTGTGGCGACGGCGGGCGTGTTGAGCACATTGCGCGTGCCGCCGGTGAAGAGCATTTCCTGCTTTGTCTGGTACTCTTTCTGCAC
Organism: uncultured Oscillospiraceae bacterium; assembly: GCA_963625935.1. Classification (GTDB taxonomy): domain Bacteria; phylum Bacteroidota; class Bacteroidia; order Bacteroidales; family Bacteroidaceae; genus Alloprevotella. The sequence goes on from CAVFVD010000002.1 coordinate 36,968, forward strand.
GCTGAGGTCGGAGTTGCCGCCCTCGGTGGAGCCGGCGTAGAGTTGGCTGCGGTCGTGTCCGCCCCAAACCACCACGCTGACGGGGTATTTCATGAGCGTGGTCCACTGTGAGCCGCTGTTGTAGCCGCGGCCTTGCTGGTCGAAGCCGGCGTACACGTCAAAGGAGCTTCGTCCCAAAGACTTCGCAGCCTCTACCGATGTGGAGAGTGCGCTTTCGCCCCAGTTGTAGTTGAGGAAGAAAACGTCCGTGACGGGGTAGCCGTCCTTCTGAAACCACTTGTCGTTGGAGCCGACACTGAGTTTGCAGCCGTTGTCAGAGAGGTTGCCCGTGTTGGACACATAGGCGTACCACTCCACATGGAAGGGGAAGTTCATAGCCTCGGCTTCCTTGTGACAGGCGGCGAGGAAGGAGGAGAAATTGTTGTTGAGCGTGGTAGACCAAGAGCCTTCGGGGTTGAGGCCTATGCCGTCTATGCCGTAGTAGCGCAGGAATTGCATCAGCTTCTTGGCGTATTTGAACGTGCCGTCCGTGTTTTTCGCGCAAAGCTGTCCGAGCATCTTGCCCGCAGCGGTGGACTCCGTCACGCTCGAACCCCAGTCGATGAAGTAGAGGCAGCCCGTGCGCACGCCGTTCTTGTGCGCCACGTCGTTGAACGCGCCCGGAGCGCGCCACCAGCTGTTGGACCAGTTGGCGTGGATATTGATGTACTGCCACATGTTGAAGTTGTCGCCGTCAAAGTTCCAGCGCGGCAGCGGTCCCCACTTTTTGGTCATCTCGCCGATTGGGTTGCACCAGCAGAGGTTCTTCGCGTTGTCGGCGTTCAGCGACGTGTTGGCCTGTGTGGCGGCGTTGCTGAATGTCTTTTTCAGGGGTACGCGGGAAATGAAAAAGTTTTCGTCCGTGTAGTCGGCGTCCTTGCTGAACTTGGAGCCGGGCTGCCACTTGTCGAGCGCGGAGACAAGGTCGTCCTTGTCCGTGATGCCGAAGTCTACGTACATTTCGTGCGTCGGCACGCTCTGCGCCTGTGCGCCCGCCGCGTATGCAAGCAGCGCCGCAGTGAATAGCAGGTGTCTCGTTCTCATAGTATGATTGATAAAGGTTTTGTTTGCCGTGTGCGGGGATTGCCTTCTCTAAAAGCCAGATTGCTTTTTGGTGAAAGGAAAAAGGCGTTTTGCAAAAGCTGAATTGGTTGGCTGCGCCCTTTGTGTTGCTTTCCTTTTATATAGAATAGGTGTCCTTATAAGTTGGGCCGTTCCCCGTTTGAGTGGAATTGGTTTCTCGTTTCAGTCGGATTGTTTTCCGTTATAGCCGGATTGCTGCCGTATCTGTTGAATTGGTATCTTGTGTCGGTTGAATTGGCTTATCGTGTCAGTTGAATTGGTTTCTCTGTCAAGTTCGTTCTTCCTGATTGGGGCTTTATTGCAGCTTCTTTTTCGGGAAAACGTCCCACCAGAGGCGCGTGCCTTGCTTGTCGCCGTGGGAAGCGCCGGTGGTCTCCGCGTCAAGCGCGCTCTCGCCCGTGAACTTGACCTCGCTCGCCACCTCCGTGTCGCCCGTGGGGTAGGGGATGCGGCGAATGGTGACCCCGTCGGAGACTATGTCGCCCGTCTGCCAGTTGAAGCGCGGCTCTTCCAATGAGCCGTCCGAGTAGTTGTAGGCGAAGGGGCAGTAGGGCATAAGCACGGGGTAGCCCGTGCGGCGGTAGTCGGTCCAGGCAACGATGGACATCGGGAAGAGCGCAATCCACTTCTGCGTGATAATCTTCTGCAGCTTCTGCTCCTTGGAGTCGTTGACGTAAGGATTGGTGTCGGCGTTGGCGGGCAGGCCATAGGAGTTGTTCAGCTTATAGTAGCCGCTGTACTTTGGGAGGTCGTTCTCATTATTAAGGAAGTCCTTGTACACAGCCCCCTCATACTGGCTCTCGTCCACGCCCGTGTTGCCCATTCCTTTCCAGCTCATGTACTCCTCATACTGCGAGTCGGAGAACGCGTGGTTTCGGAAAAACTCGTGTATGCCGGCGTTGTAGAACTCCTCGTCACTTCCGCCGACGTTCCAGCCGCGCAGAGCCGCCTCGGCAAGGAGAAACTGCACCTCCTCCACTTTGAAGAGCGAGAGAGGCTCGGCGGCGAACTCAAGGTTGAACTTGGAGTAGTACTGATAAGTATATGTGGTCGCGCCTTGCGCGTCGAGCGTCATGCCGGAGCGTATGCTCATGTGCTTGCTCTCCTTTCCCGTAGTCTCGCCCTTGGAGTTCTTCACCTCGCCTTGGTTCTTCGCGAACCAGAAGTCAAGGATAGGGTTCTGCGTCCGCACGAGGTAGTTGTGGTAGTTGGAGTTAAGACGCTCGTCCACCCAGTTGTTGGCAATTTTGTACAAGGGATGGTAGCCTACGTCCGTCCCCGAGCCGCATATCAAGGCGATGGGCTTGTCGCCGGGCTGCAAAACTCCGCGCTCCACGGCTTCCTCGCCCAGCTGCCGCACGCTCTTGGCGGCCCCGCCCGTGCTGACGGTGTAGCCGTCTACGTCCACGGCTGTCATAGCCATGCGCAGGATGAGCGAGTTGGCGTACTTGCGCCACATCTTCACTATGCTTGCCGCGTTGCCCTGTTGGGTGAGGCGGTCGGTGCTTACGATGGCGTTGTCAAGCGTGGAGTCGGTGTTTTTCTGATACTCGGCAAGGAGAGAGTCCGCGCTGATAAGGTCCTTGAAGAGGGTTGTGTACACCTCGCTCTGCTTTTGGTAGTTGAGCGGGTGGCTCTCTTTGAGGTTTTTGTAGTCATCAATGGCGAGCGGTCCGTGGGTGTTGGTGTACTGCAAGGCTTCGTCACAGAAGAGAATCGTTCCGAATGCCGCGAGAGGGTCAATCTTCAGCGACTCCCGCGAGCGCACGACCGGCACGGTCTGTTGCGCCACCCACGCCATGTTTGCCTGCGGACCCGTGGCGAAGTCTGAGTAGAACGCCAAGGTAGAGACGAGGCGCGAGGCGAAATTGTGGGGAACGGACATGTATCCCACCACGTCGTCGGCTATGAAGTTGCACTGGTACTGGTATTTGTGCTCGCGAGCGTCAATGACAAGCATTTGCGCCTCCCTGAGGAAACCCACCGCCTGAGAGACATCGGCCAGCTCGCTCGAACTGGAAGAGGAGCCGCCCGTATTCACGTCGCTTGCGTTGCCCTCGTAGTCTATCACAGAGTCGTAGCATCCTGCCAGGGCGAGGGACGCCGCGCCTAAGAGAAATGTGTATAGGGATTTCATCTTGTGTCTTTTCTGTCTGTGGGTGGTTAGAATGTGGCTTTGAGCGTAATGCCGTAGCTGCGGGTTGAGGGCATGCTGAAAGCGTCAATACCGCTGTAGGAGTTAGCAGTAGACACCGAGATGTCGGGGTCAACGGGCGAGTCCTTGTAAAGGAAGAAGAGGTTGCGGGCAACGAAGGAGACGCTCAGGTCGCGCTGCTCGCCGAAAAGGTTGCGGAAGGTGTAGCCGAGCGAAGCCTCGCGGAGGCGGAAGTTGGTGGCCGAGTAGGTGTAATTCTCCAAGAGCGGCTCGCCCTGCCCCATTGCCTTGTAGTAGTCCTCGGCGGGCACTATCTGTCCGTCGGGGAGCTGCAGCCCGACCACGGGGCGCATTACCTCCACGCCGCCTACTACGCTCTTCTTGGTGTAGGTCACGCCGCTGTCGCGCACTTTCCCGGTGCGTTCCGAAACGCCGTACGCGTCAAGCAAAGCCTCGGTGTAGGAGATTACGTTGCCGCCAATCTTGCCGTCAATAAGGAAATAGAAGGAGAAGTCCTTCCATGTGAACGTGTTGCTCCAACCCAGGTGGTGCGGGGAGTTAGCGTTGCCGAGGTAGGTGTCGTAGTTGGACGACTTGATAGGCACGCCGTTGGGGTCGAGCTTAATCTTGCCGTCCTCGCCGTACATGTAGCCTCGCCCGTAAAGCTCGCCGTAGGGCTTGCCCACCTCGTAGCGCACGTAGAGCCCGCCCTGGTAGACAAGGTTGCTATTGTAGGTGGAGTTGTTGTTGTAGGTTCGGAGAATTTTGTTCTTGTTGAACGAATAGTTCACCGAGGTGCGCCACGAGAAGTTGCGGGCTGGCACGTTGAGGTTGTATCCGAGCGTCGTCTCGATGCCTCGGTTGCGCGTGCGTCCCGTCATGTCGGGGATAGAGCCTCCCGTCGCGGCGGCCTGCGGCAGCCACTGGTCCACCATCAGCGCGTTGTAGAAGGTGAAGTCAAAGGTGAGGCGGTCTTGCAGGAAGCGCAGGTCGACGCCTACCTCCGTGGAGCGCACGCGTTCGGGCTTTATGCGGTTCATTTGCCGGTACTGCGACGCGGTCAGCCCGCCGGTAGACAGACTTTTCTTAAGGCTGTAAATGTCAAGGTTAGGCATGGCGTTGCCCACCTCGGAGTATGACACGCGCAGCTTGGAGTGATTCATGAAGAAATCCTCAGGCAGGCGCAGCAGCTTGTTGAGCAGCACGTTTCCGCCCGCGCTGTAGTACATAAAGTACTTTTTGCTGCCGCCCATATCGTGGAACTGCGTGTACGTGCGTGCCCAGTCGGCACGCCACGAAGCGTCTACGAAGACAAGTCCTTTGTATCCGACGGAAATTGTTCCGTAAAGCGCGTTCTTCCAATCCTCCGAAACGGTCTTCGTGACGGGGACATTGGCTCCGTCGTGCTTGCTGGTAATCACGTTAGAGGGGTCGAAGACGTTGGGAGTGCTGGTGGAGTCGTTCATCCAATAGTTCCAGCCCGCCGCGTCCGTATTGAACTTCCACGTGCTTCCGCCGAAGTTTGCCGTGAGGTCTACGTCGCGCACCTTCTTCGTGTATGAGAGGAGGAAGTCGGCGTAAATCTCGTTTTGGTCGGTCTTTGAGTACTCGTAGATAGAGTTATAGTACGTCTTCGCGCGTGTGCCTTGGTAGGTCTTGCTCTCGTAAGTGTCCTTCGTGCGGTCAATCTTGAAGTGAGTCTGCGCCGAGAGGCCGTCCCAAATCTGCACGCTCAGCCCAAGCGTTCCGTAGAAGCGCTCGCGCACTTGGTCGCGCAGCAGGCGGTTTTGGTACCAGTAGGGCGAGTTGCGGTTTTCCTCGTTGCTCCAAGGCCAAGTCTGGATAGGGCCTTGCGTGTCGCTGTTAGGTCCAGCCTTGGGGTAGACATTGTTAATGGGGTTGATGTAATAAAGCTGCCCCCAGCTCTCGCTGTTTTGCTTGAAGTAGCGGATGTCCGCGTTGCGCGGCATAAGGTAAAGGTCGTAGAGCGGGTTGCCGTAGATGCCGGAGCCGGGGCGGTTCTTTGCGTCCTGGTAGACATAGTTTCCCGCAAGGCTTATCTCCAAGCGGTCGTTGAAGAGCTTCGTGTTTTGCCTGAATGTGAGTATGTGCCGGTTGAACTTGTTGCTTGGCATCATGCCGTTGGAGCGCGTGTTGCTGTACGATATGTAGTTTGCCGCGCGTTTGGAGCCGAACGAAGCCGAAATGGTGTTATTGAAGTTCGTCGCCGTCTGTAAGTAGTTGCCGATGTTGTCCTGCGCCGAGTTGCGGGCGTACGGCACTGAGGCGAGCGAGTTGTCGGAAAGGCGGCCGATGGGCTGCCCCCACGAGTAAATGCCAAGGCGGCGGTCGTTGTAGGAGTTATTGGGGTCGAACCACGTGTTGGAGAAATCTTCCACGTCCGCCCCGTATTTGTTTTGCAGCTTAGGCGTGACGAGCGGAGTCTCTATGAGCATGGAGCTTGAGACATTGAGCCGCACGTGTCCCTCCTTTCCTTTTTTTGTCGTAATCATTATCACGCCGTTGGCAGCCATTGAGCCGTAGAGCGCGGCGGCGTTTGCGCCTTTCAGGATGGTGATGTTGTCTACGTCGTCGGGGTTTATGTTGGAGAGAGCGTCTCCTCCGTCCGTGGTGTTGCCGCCCGAGAGCAGCGCGTCGGTTATCTGCGTGGTGCGCAGGGTGCTTGACATAGGTACGCCGTCAACTACGATGAGCGGCTGGTTTTCTCCCATTATGGAGGCGTTTCCACGGAGGAGTATCTTGGACGAACCGCCCGCTCCGCTGGCGTTTGGGGTGATCACCAAGCCGGCCGATTTTCCCTGCAAAGAGTTGATGAGGTTGGCGTCCTTGGCGCGGGTGAGCTCGTCGCCTTTCACTTTCTGCGTGGCGTAGGTCAGCTCGTCCGGCTTGCGTTCTATGCCGAGCGCGGTCACTACCACTTCGCCCAGCTCGCTGTCGTCTGTGTCCAGCGTCACGTCCACGGCGGCGCGTCCGCCAATCTTTATGGTCTGCGGCTTAGCTCCTATGTACGAGACGGTTATTTCGTCCTTTCCGGCGGGGATGGTGAGCGAGTAGCGTCCGTCCGCGTCGGTCACGGTCATAGCTTTCGTGCCGCGCACCGCGATGCTTGCGCCCACGAGAGGCTCGCCGTGCTTGTCGGTCACGCGTCCCGTCACTTTTTTAGCTTGCTGTGTGTCCGTGGCACGCCATACGGCGGCTGTGCCTTGTGCTTCCGCCCTTTCCGCCACGGCGGCGCGTGCGGTTGTGGCGGCTCCCGTCCCTGCGGCCAACAGAGCCAGCAAAGGCAAGTAAAGCGGGTGGCTTTTCTTTTTCATGGCAAAATAAGAAGCGGGACAAGACTTTCCACGCCGCGCGCCGTTTTCACTTGTCCCGGAAAGACGTGGCGCGTGCGTATTTAAGGTTGGTTGTGTCTTGCAAAAGTAATAGGTTTTCTAAAAGAGAGGGCGTTTGGTCGGTGTTTTTTGCTCGTATGCAGAGCTTTTGCGCCTTTTCGTGTTCAGGGGACAGGGTCGTAGCCGCTTCCGCCCCAAGGATGGCAGCGAAGGATGCGTCGCGCGGCGAGGTAAAGCCCTTTCGCCGGGCCGTGCTTGCGCAGGGCTTCGACGGCGTACTGCGAGCAGGTGGGCGTGAAACGGCATGCGGGCGGCGTTAGGGGGGAAATAAAACGCTGGTAGAAGCGTATCGGGGCTATCAGCAACGCGGTGAGCAGATTTTTCATGCCTTTCTTTGTGGGAGCGGCTGCGGTTTGGGTTCAGTCCTTTGCAGCCTCTGCCGTTTTCTCGCCGAGCCGCAGCAGCAGCGTGGCGACAGACTTCTGAATGCGTTGGGTGTTTTTGGGATGGTCGGCAAGCCAAATGAAAGCGATGTGGGCGGCGGTGTCCGCAGGCAGCGCGTCCCATAGCAGACGCTTCTGCAAGCGGTACGCCTCGCGCAACTGCCTTTTGGCGCGGTTGCGGTCTACGGCGTGGCGCAGCCTGCGCTTCGACACGCTGAGCAGCACTTTCACCCTTGGCCCGTGTCCGCTGTATTCCAAGGTGCGGAACACAGCCCGCAAGGGGTACACCGTGAAGGCGGGGCTGCCCGGGGCGAAAAGAGCCTCTATCTCGTTTTTCAGACAAAGGTGCTCTGGCTTCTTGAAAGTGTGCTGTTTCATGTGCGTGGCTTATGCCGTCTTTTCCCGCCGTCCGTCTGCGTCCGGCTTTCTTCGTTTCACAAAAGTAGTAATTCCGCCGGACTTTCGGGCGGAAAGGGCGTGCTACGCCTTTTCCTTGTCCTCCCCATCTGCTTCTGGGGACGGATTTTCCGCGCCTCTAATGCATGCTTTGCTGTGGTGCGGAAGTGTACCTATTATAATAGGTGTGTCTTTGGGCGAAAACGCAGGTTCTCTTTTAGGCGTATGGGGACAATCCATAGATTTACAGTTTCCCCGTCTTTTTGCCCGAAGCGTGAAAGAAAATGCGCAACTTTGCCCTACATTGGATAAAGTACGGGTTCGCGCACCCGCAAAGTTATTAGGGATAAGAATAGATAGATGCCACGGTATTACGAACTTCCAGAGGATACGAGGGCGGCTGTCGTGGCTGACAGTCGTTCGGAGTATGGTTTGCGCACTTATGTCAGCCTTTTTAGCAGTGCGGGAGTGGGTTGCTATGGCTTCAAGGAGGAGGGCTTTTATTGCGTTGCTACTGTAGAGATGCTTGCCCGGCGCTTGAAAATACAGAAATACAATCACAAGTGCGTTTATGAAAGCGGCTATATCTGTGGCGATATGACTTTGCAGGAGACCAAGGATAAGGTCTTTGCCGAGCTTGACCTTTGGCGTAAGGGCTTTCACGTAACAGACCTTGACGTGCTTGTAGCAACTCCGCCGTGCCAGGGTATGTCCGTAGCCAATCACAAAAAGCGAAGCGATGAAATTGTGCGCAACTCGCTTGTTGTGGAATCTATATGTATGACGCGGGCTATAAAGCCAAAGTTCTTTGTTTTTGAAAACGTGCGTGCTTTCCTTTCAAGCGTATGTACGGATGTAGATGGTAGGGAGAAGAGCATAAGGGAAGCGATAGACTCCACTCTTGGCGGTTTGTATAACATTCTTTACAAGGTGGCGAACTTCAAGGATTACGGATGCCCGTCAAGCCGTACGCGTACCCTTGTCATCGGCGTAAGGAAAGATTTGCAGGAAATCACTCCCTATGACGTTTTCCCCGACAAACAACCAGAGCGCACCCTGCGCCAAGTGATAGGTCACCTACCGCCTTTGCGCGAGATGGGAGAAATTTCCACAACGGATATATATCATAGCTTCCGTCGTTATAACCCGAGAATGGAGGCGTGGATTTCTGAAATAGGGGAGGGGCAATCGGCTTTTGACAACGCAGATCCAGCCCGTATTCCGCATACTGTCCGAAACGGGGTTGTGGTTTACAACGCTTGCAAGAATGGCGATAAGTACACTCGTCAGTGCTGGGACAAGGTCGCCCCTTGCATACATACCCGCAATGACATTCTTGCGAGTCAAAACACCGTGCACCCCGTGGACAACCGGGTTTTCAGCGTCAGGGAAGTTATGCTTATGATGTCCGTTCCCGACTCGTTCGCGTGGAGCGATATCCCTTTTGAGCGTCTCAACGCTCTGTCAAATGCGGAGAAGGAGGCTTTTCTTAGAAAAGAGGAGATGAACATTCGCCAGACGCTTGGAGAGGCTGTCCCCACGGTGATTTTCCGCCAAATAGCGCATAAAGTGCGCGTGGCTTTGTTCCGTGCGCCGCTTTCTGAGCAGGATGCGTGTAAAATCATAGAGAGAGGAAACCTTTCCGATACGGGAAAGCTTCTGAGCTATATACGGGAAAACAAAACACGCACTTTTTCAGGCTTGTCAAAGGTAGCCGAACTTGCCAATGCGCAAAGGTCAGACCACGCCGCCTATTATACGAGGCAGGATATCTGCTATGCCATTGTCAGCAGACTGCCTGACGCGAAGAACTTCAAGCGGCTTGACATACTTGAGCCCTCTGTTGGCGTGGGGAATTTCCTCCCTACGCTGCTGAAGAAGTACGCAGATGTGCCGGAGGTAAATGTGGACGTGGTGGACATTGATGCAAACAGCATTCCCATAGTCCGCACGCTTATGGAAAAGGTCGGTGTGCCGGCAAATTTCAATATAAACTACATTGTTGCCGACTCCTTGTTGTATGACTTCGGAAAGAGATACGACATTGTGGTGGGAAATCCGCCTTATATGAAGATTAAGGGCGACAAGCAGCGGCTTGCCCTGTACAAGCAGCAAGCTTCTAATAAGGACACCAATAACATTTTCGCTTTCTTCATAGAGCGGATGATGGAGGTTGGTGACGTTGTTTCGTTGATTGTGCCGAAGAGCCTCATAAATGCGCCTGAGTTTAATGCGACAAGGGCGCTGATGGCTGAAAAACGCATTTCGCGCATCATTGACTATGGTGAGAAAGCTTTCAAGGGGGTGAAGATTGAGACAGTCTGTGTCCAGCTTGAAACTCGTAAGAAGCCGGAAACGACAGAGGTGGAGTCTTACATAACGGGGCAAGTGCGTGTACTTCCGCAGGGTTACATTACGGACAGCGAATATCCTTATTGGCTTATATACCGAGACAGCGACTTTGACAAAGTTGCAGAAGAGATGGATTTTGGGGTTTTCAAGGCATACAGAGACCGCGTGATAACAAAGAGCCATACCAAACCGTCGGGTAGAGTAAGGGTCTTGAAATCGAGAAATATCGGTGATAACGAGATTGTGGACATAGCGGGCTACGACAGCTATGTGGACGATTTGGACGGGTTGGATGTGGCTAAGTACATAAACCACAAATGCGTCCTGTTGCCTAACCTCACTTACAATCCAAGAGCGTGCTTTATGCCGGGCAATTGCATTGCGGACGGATCTGTTGCGATTCTTACGCCCAAAGCGTCTTCTGCAGACATCACCGCAGAGGATTTGGCTTTTTATGCGACGGAGGAGTTCTCGAAGTTTTATAGTGTGGCAAGAAACCGGGGCACACGCTCTTTGAACATAGACAATAATTCAGTTTTCTTCTTTGGAACGCTTAAAAAGAACAGTAGAAGATGAAAGCGGAGGATATTCGGTCGTATCTTGACGGCTACAGCGATTACGACATTAGGAAAAGCCATAACTGCAGGTATGTCGACCAGAAATGCACCCCTGACGTGGTCTGCTTCATCGCAGACTGTATACTGAGTACGGAATGTGCGACTAAGCCGTTCTCTGTGCGTGACTTGTGGCGTACTCCTTTCTTTGTGGAGAATACCCGCATAGTTTTCCATAAGCCTTTTGCTGACAACAAGTCCGCACGCTGCGAGTACGACAAGGTTTTGGCGCAGCCTCTCAAACTTCTTGCCTATGCCCATGTTCTTGAAGTAAAAGAAGGGGAAAGAAAGCAGCTTTTTCAGGTCAAGAATGTCGAGCTATTGGAATTCATCGCGTCGCGAGAGCGAAATGCTTTTGTGTTTTTATGCTTGTTTTTCCGCAAGGTCATCGCGGAGAGTGGCATAGAACGCTTCTTTAAGGATTATAGAGAGCGGTGCGCCGGGGCTTCAGCAAGTGAGGTAAAGGCTGCGAAATACGAGCTTTATGAGAAGTACCACCGCTTTGTCAGCGCAAACACGCCCACACGCTCCAAGCTTGACACGACGCGTATGCTTCACAAGGTTCTCAATGTGTTGGCGTACGAGGAAATGATTCCCGGAAGCAACGGTCGTATGCAGGACTGGGGTGACCTTATGTATAATAAGGTGAACTGGCGTGACAAGGGGCGAGGCAAGGACAAAACGAAGACGCGCGGTGAGGCGGCGGAGTGTGAGACGGAGGAGATAAACGCCAACTTTTATATTGAGTACCAAGTCAGCAAGGCCATCAAACGTGTGCGGGCTCAGCAAGGCGATGTGAGCGAGGTACGTGATGAGCTTGCGGAGGGCGTGGCTACTGAGGTACATCATATATTCCCGAGGTCGCAGTTTCCTGCTATTTCCGCTTGCTATGAAAACCTTATTTTGTTGACAAGCAGTCAGCATCGCCAGAAAGCGCACCCTGGAGGCAACACGCAGGTAGTTGACAAGGAATACCAACTTACTTGCCTTATGGCTAAATCGCGGACGATAGAGAAATCTGTCGCGGCGGGCGAACACTTTTACCGCAAGGAGGCCTTTGTGTATGTGGTAAATACCGGGCTTTCAGAGCAGCTGGAAGACAGTTTGTCTTTTGCAGATATCCGCAAGCACCTTTTGGGGAAATATATGAGGTTTTGACGGGGCGGCGGGGATGTTGTGTGACAAAAAGAAAGGTTTTGTCGATAAATACTGTCAAATGTTTGTGCGGTTGGAATAGTTGCATTACATTTGCAAGCGGTTACGGCAAGCACAGCCGCCGGGCGGCGGAATGCGCAAGGCGGTGACCGACATGCCATAGTTGATTATGATAAAGGGAGCGGCCTTGCCCATTGCGGTGCAAGGTCGCTCTCTTTGTGCGCTGTCGCATCCCGCCGCGTGCGTGGCGGGCGCGTTTTCCCTTAGGAAGGGCGGTTGGTGTCACTCGGCTGCGGGCGCGGGGCTGTCGGGTTCGGGCCCGTACTTGTTTTCGCCCGGCTGTCCTGCGAGCAGCATAAAGATGAGGAGGACTATGCTGCCCACGTATGGCACGAAGCATATCAGATACCACCATCCGCTGTGTCCCGAGTCGTGCAGGCGGCGCACAGACACGGCGATGGAGGGGATGAGCGTGGCGAGGTAGAAGATGAGCAGGATGACGTAGCCGATGAGGAAGCCGATGCCCAAGCCGGCAACGCCCATGTCTAAGGCATGGCCTGCGTCTTGCAGCACAGCCGCGCCGCCGAACAGCGTGCCGAGCACGAGACCAAAGAACAGGCACAGCATCGCTACGATGATGCAGAAGAGCGTGTACCACCAGTACTCTGAGCGCGTGGCGCGTCCCTCGAAGGTTGCGTACTTTTCGAGAGGACTGTTTTTACTGATTCCTGGAAAGTCATAAGCGTATTAAGATTTAGGGTTAGAGAAAGATTCTGAGTGCGTGAGGGCTTTCGCCGGCTGTTATGCGCGGCAGAAAGTCTCTATCATTTTGCAGCCTCCTGCGGCGGGGCGGAAGAGTGCGTGCGCGTTGTCGGCGGGGAGCAGGAGGCTCTCGCCGGCGCGGAGCGATGTCGTGCCGCCGTCGTACGCTATTTCGACCGCGCCCTCAAAGCAAATGAGGATGACAAAAGAGTCCGTCTGCGTGTAGTCCGCTTCCGTGGGCGCGTCCATGTCGTACAGGCGCGTGGTAAACTGCGGACAGTCCACCACGGGCGTGGCAGCGTTGCGCTGCGGCGTGTAGTGCGTGCGGTAGTCCGGGTAGGCCTTGTAGTCGAGTGCCTCTCGGGCCTCGGCCACGTGCAGCTCGCGCGTGTTGCCTGCGGCATCGCGGCGGTCGAAGTCGTACACGCGGAAAGTGTCGTTGCTGCTCTGCTGTATTTCCACGAGAAAGTTGCCCGCGCCAATGCTGTGTATGCGTCCGGCGGGTATGAAGAACACGTCGCCCGGGTGCGTGGCGTGGCGGCTGAGGTGGCTTGTCAGCGTGCCGTCGCTGAGGCTCTGCGTGTACCCGTCAGCCGAGAAGTCGGCGTTGAAGCCCGAGCAGAGCGAAGCCCCTTCTTTTACGCTGACGATGTACCACATTTCCGTTTTGCCGTAAGGGTGTCCCATGCGTTGCGCCATTGCGTCGTCGGGGTGTACCTGTATGCTGAGGTCGTCGGCGGCGGAGATGAACTTTATGAGCAAGGGAAATGTCTCCCCGTAGCGTTGGAGATTCTCCTTCCCTACGAGGGCCGCGCCGTAGGTGCGTATCAGCTCCGGCAGGGTCTTACCTTTCAGCGGCCCTTCGCTTACGGGTGTCTCGTTGCCGGGCACGCCCGATATTTCCCAGCTTTCCCCCACGTGAGCGGGAGCGTCGGTGAGACCTTTGAGGCGCGTCACCTCTTCGCCGCCCCATATTGTGGTCTTGAGAAGTGGGCGGAATTTCAGTGCTTCCATATAGTATATGTATGCTGTGTGTCGGTTTGTGGTTTTTCTTGGTGGGAAAACGGCTCGCGCGGGTCAGTGCTTCCCGTTTTCGGCTGCGTCTCCGTGCGTCTCGAGCGCACGAAGCAGCCTTTCCCCTGCCGCCTCCTGGCCTGCGCCCAAGTCCATGAATTTCAGCAGAGCCTTTCCCGCTGCGCGGGAGACGGCGGGGTCGCCGTCCAGCAAGGCCGCGTGCGTCTGGTCAAGAAATTCGTCCGCGTCGCGCTGCCCCGGTTTCGCCCCCGCCATAAAGAGCCGTGCGAGGAGCAGGTATCCGCAGAGCGCGTGCATGCGGTCGTCGGAGGCAATCCATGCGTAGGCAAGTGTCGAGGCCTCGGGCAGGCGGCAGAAGAGGTGCATCACCGTGCACTCCGCCTCCTCCGTGAAGCGCATCTGCTCCGTCCAAAGTTCCGCCAAGTCCGCCCCGAACGTCTCCGGCGGCATCACCATGCCCGCCAAAAGGCGGCACTCGCGTATGTCCTCTTTCCACAGCGCGGCGGCGAGGGATGCCGTGTGCGGGAGGTCGTGGGAAAAATTTTGCAGGCGCGGCAGCTCCACGCCGAAAATAACTTTGTATGCCAGTCCTTTCTCGCGCATCGACGCGCTGACCGGCCCGTTCATCATACCGTGCAGCGAACGCTTCACGTGGCGCAGCCAAGCGGCGGTGTCGTCTGTTGCGGGCAGTGTGGTCTTGTCCATTGTCTCTTGCAGAATGTGCCCTTTTGTGGGACACCATAGGACAAAAGTAACCAATCGCGCGAGAAACGCCCGCCTCCCGCCCTCTTTTTTCGCCCCGCCCGTCCCCCGTAGTGGGGAGCGGCGGGGTGGGGCGGTCAGTGCGGCGGCGCGTGCGGCGCGGCGGCTTCCGGCGCGGTCGGGGTTTTTACCTAAACGCGGGTATTGCGGGGGCGCGTCCTCGGGACTTACTTTGCAACCGACAAGAAAGCCGTCGCCGCTCGGGCGTCAAGCGCGGTTTTCAGGGTAAAAACCAACACACTCATCGTTTTCTTATGACTGGAATATTCTTTGGCAGCACGACGGGCAACACCGAGAGCGTGGCTGCTGACATCGCAGCCGCGCTCGGCGTGGCCGAAACGGACGTGCATAATGTGGGAAGCGCACAGGCTGACGAGACAGACGCTTACGACACGCTGCTTCTTGGCTCTTCCACGTGGGGCTGCGGCGACTTGCAGGACGACTGGTATGACTTCCTCGACGCGCTGAAAGAGCGCGACCTCTCGGGCAAGCGGGTGGCTCTTTTCGGCTGCGGCGACAGCTCGTCGTACGGCGACACTTTCTGCGGCGCGTTGGGGCAGATATACGACGCGCTGCAAGGCACGGGCTGCACCTTCGTGGGCGCGTACGAGCCGCTGGACTACGACGTGACCGACTCCGACGTGTGCCGCGACGGAAAGTTTGTGGGGCTCGCCATTGACGAGGCCGACGACGACGCGAAAAACCAGGCGCGCCTCGCCGCTTGGTGTGAGCTGGTAAAGTGACGCTCCGCGCTTCGGGCGGCGGGCGTCATTTTCCGCCGCTGTGGCTCAAAAGTAGTTTTATCCCCGAAATACGAGAAAACCTCCCCCTTATGTCTGTTGACGACTTCCACCGCTATGGCTCGATGAAGCTTTTCATGCACCAGATATACGAGTACCGCAAGGGCGTGCGCCGTCTTGTGCTTTGCACCATGCCGCCCTCGTGCGCCGACCTTATGCGCGAGCGTCTTGACGGGCAGGGAATTGCCCATCTCACGCAGACTGTCGACGAGGGAAAAGTGAACCTCTACTTCGGCGACGCTTGCTGTCTTGGCGTGGTCTCCACTTTCCTGCACAAGGCTATGAGCGAGCTCACGCCGCAGGAGGACTTCATGCTCGGCGCGATGCTTGGCTACGACATAGGCCAGCAGTGCGAGCGTTTTTGCAAGCGCGCGGCGGTGTGAGCGAACGGCGGAAGTGTTGCACTTTGCCGTAAACCGAATCCGTAAAAAGAGTTAAGCGGATTTGGAAAAGGAGGAAAAATTTCGTATCTTTGTTATATAAAAGAGGAAGAGCGCAATGTGTGCGTTCTTCCTCTTTTGTATTGTTGACAATCAACGGGTTACGTGCCTCGTATATGTACATATAGGCGCGACTGGAAGCAACCTTGTCGCTACAGGGCCTATTTCCGTCGTCGCGGGATGTACATCTACGCGCGAGGGGGTCCGTTGGAGTGCTAATGAACCCCCTTTCCCGTTTCTCGCGCACTGTTATAAATTCATAAATCTTTCTTTGCCCGATTTGCCTTTTGCCGAAAGCAGAGGTGCTGGTTTATAGTCCGTAAAAAGAAAAGCCGCCGCCCGAGAAAAAGGGTACGGCGAAAGAGGTGAAAAGGGTGTTTGGGAGCGTAATGCGTACGGTCGTAGCCGCCGCAGGCTTATAAAGTGCGGAAAGTGTACCCTTGCGACTGGAGCCACTCAATGGCTCGGGGAAGGGCGTAAAGCAGCTTGTCCTGGCTGCGCAGCGAGTCGTGGAAGGTGATGATGCTGCCCGGGCGGGCGTAGCGGCGCACGTTGAGCAGCACGTCCCGGCCGTTGAGCCGCGTGGAGTAGTCGCGCGTCACCAAGTCCCACATCACGACGCGGTAGCGCAGTTTCACCATAATGTACTGCCCCCACTTCATCCAGCCGTGGGGCGGGCGGAAAAGGTCGGTGTGCAGATACTCGTTGGCCTTGTCTACGTTGCGCACGTACGAGCGTATGCCGTGGCGCAGCCCGCCTATGTGGTTGTAGGTGTGGTTGCCGAGCCGGTGGCCGCGCGAGCGCACCATCTCAAACTCCTCCGGGTGCTTGCGTATGTTGTCGCCCACCATGAAGAAGGTGGCTTTGACCCCGTAGTGGTCGAGTACGTCCAAGACCCACGGCGTAACCTCGGGGATGGGCCCGTCGTCAAAGGTGAGGTACACGGCACGCTCCTCCGTCTTCACGCGCCAAAGGGCGTGGGGATAGAGCCAACGTAGGAAGCGGGCGGGTTGTTCGATGATCACTTTGCTCGGGGTTCTGCCGACCTGAGGCCGTGTGCTTTTCGTTGGGGTAACAGGGGAAGGGACGAAATCTTGCACGCGCGGGCAAGATTTTTTTACTTTTCTGCAAAAAATATAAAGCCGAAAGCGGGGCGGGGGCTATCCCGTGACGGTCACGCTGCCCTCCTCCACGTGCCACACGCGGCGGTCGGGCAAGGAAAACGCGCCCTCGCCCTCGTGGCTCACCACCACGATGGCGCGGTGGGGGTGGAGGTCGGTCAGGAACGCGTGCAGCTCCTCGCGGGCCGAGGCGTCGAGGTGGGTCTCCGGCTCGTCGAGCAGCAAGAGCTGCGGGCGCGACACCACCGACCGCGCAAGCAGCACGCGCTGCCATTGTCCGCCGCTGAGCTCGGAAATGGGGCGGTCTTCAAGTCCCGCGAGGCGGAATTTTTCCATGACCTCAGCCGTCCTCCGCCGGTGCTCGCCGGTGAAAGGCCGCCAGAGCGGTTTGCTGCCGGCAAGCCCCGAAAGCACCACCTCGCCCACCGTGGTGGGAAACTGGCGGTCTATGCTGCGGTACTGCGGCAGGTAGCCAAGTCGCAAGCCCGGACGGCGCACAATTTTGCCCGCCACGGGCGGAAGCAAGCCCGCCATGAGGCGCAGAAGCGTGGTCTTTCCCCCGCCGTTGGGGCCGGAAAGCACGATGAAGTCACGCGCGCGCACCTCGCCGCTTACGTGGCAAAGCACATGCCGCTTCCCGTAGCTGAGGCAAATGTCCTCTATTTTAAGCAATACGTCTTCAGTCATCCTGCAAGGCATCGGCTATTCGTGACATCTCGGCCGGCACGTCGTAGACGAGCGGATTGATTTCCACCAAACGCGCCCCGAGGCTGCGGGCAAGGCGGCGCGCGGCGCGTCCGGCGTGCTCTTCGGACACAAAGACACGCTTCACGTCTGCCGCGCGGCACTCCGTCTCTATCTGCCGCATGCGCGCGGCGGAAGGCTCGCGGCCGTCCTGCTCGACGGCTATTTGCCTGAGGCCGTACTGGCGGGCGAAGTGACCGAGGGCGGGGTGGTAGATGAGGAAAGTGCGGTGGCGCAGCGGCTTCACTCGCGCGGAGAGCGCGCTGTCTGCGTGCTCCATGCGGCGCGAAAAGGCGGCGAGGCGCGTGCGGTACTCCCCGGCGTTGGCACTGTCGGCGCGGCAGAGCGCGTCACAGGCTGCGGCGGCCATGGCGGCGAGGTTGCGTGGCGACATCCATATATGAGGGTCGTCCCCGCCCTGCGCGCCGGCGAGCGGCTCCACGTCGCGCGAAAGAGGCACGGTCTCCACGCCGGGAGTGGCTTCCGCCATTTGCCGCAGGCGCGTCTGCTCGAAGCCCAGCGTGCCGCACACGAAGAGCAGCTTGCCGTGCCCCAGCTCCACCATCTGGCGCGGCGTGGGCTCGTAGGTCTCGGGACTCGCGCCTTTCGGCATCAGCGTGCGCACCTCGTAGCGGTCGCCCGCCACGGCCTCCACCACGTAGCGCAGAGGCTCAATGCTCACCGTGAGCGTAGGCTTCTCCGCCGTCCGCCGCCGCCCGCACGAGGCGAGAAGCAAAGGGCAAATCAGCAGGAGAAGTAGTATGCGTGTCTTCATCGTAAGTTTTTCTTAAAAAATCCCGTTTTCGGGGAAAACGCCCCCTATGCCGGGACAAAGGCTTTTATAAGGAGCCAGTAGCGCACGTACTTGCCGACGGCCACCAAAAGCATTGAGTAGAAGAGCTTGACGCGCAGGAAGCCCATAGCCACCGTTATCACGCTGCCTATGAGCGGAAGCCAGGCCAGAAGGCCCGCCCACGCGCCGTAGCGCCGCACCCAGCGTTTGCCGCGTTCGAGCTTCTCCGGCTTCACCTTGGTCCATCGCTCTATCCAGTCCTGTCGCCCGAGCGAGCCCACGCCGTAGTTGAAGAGCGAGCCAATGGTGTTGCCCGCCGTGCCCCAAAGCAGCAGCTCGGAGGGTGACGCGCCTGCCGCGAGCAAGCCCACCATGACCGCCTCGGAGCTGAACGGGACGAAGCTCCCCGCGAGGAAAGCGGCGACAAACATTCCTATGCCGCCGTGCTCGGCAAGCTGCGCTATGATTATGTCCATTCTCTATCTTCCTTGTTGCTTTGTTTCTTCCTCTCCCTTACCACAACGTGACGCCCGCCAAGGGCATGACGCTCTCCAAATGGGAGAGCGGGCCGTAAAGCGCAAGGTAGCCGAAGACCGCAAGCGCCGCCATCACGGCAAAGCTAAGGGCAAACCACACGCCAAAGCCGCGTCCGCGCCCAAGGGCGTAGTAGTGGGCGACGAGCGGCGAGCTGTTGAGCGCAATCAAGGAGAGCCAGCTGCCGAAGTGCTGGGGAAGCAAAACCAGTCCCGCCCACAAGAAAAACTCTACCGTGGCGAAGACGTGGAAATACATACGCGTGCGTATTTTGTCGTTATAGGCCGTGTGGTGGAAGTGTATTGTCGCCACCACGGAAAAGAAGAAAAACACGCCCGCCGTCACTGCCTGAGGCAGGGTTACGCCCGAGTAGTCTGGCAGGCCCGGTGCGAGCCATTCCGCCAAATAGAGAAAAGCCGTGTCGAGCCGGTTTTGCCACACGGCATAGCCGGCGTAGAGCCAATAGGGCGCAACGAGACCGATAAGCACAGCGCAGAAGACGCGCCAGGAAAGGCAGCGCAGCCGCACAAGCATACAGAAAAGCAGCGGCGGCACTACGAGCAGCAGCGGCGGAAACAGCATACTGCCCACACCTATGCAGAGAAAGGCGTGGAAGGCGTAGCCCTCGGCACGCAGCAACTGGTAGGCGGGGAAAAGGGCGGCATAGCACGCCGCAAGGCACAATGCCGGCACGGACACCGAAGCGTCGAAAGCGTGCAGAGCCGGCACGGAGAGCGCAAGCACAAGGTAGGTGGCGCTCACAAGCCGGGAGCGCACGCGCAGGAGAGTGAAGCGGTTGTTAAGCTCCATAAGCGCGTACGCGGAGAGCAAGGCCACGCCGGCACCCGCCCAAAGCCGCCAGTCGGCCGGAGCGGGCGCGAGCCAGCACGCCAAGGCCACAACCGCCACCACAGGGAGGGTGAGGTTGCTGCCCACGACGCGGTCTCTTCTCGTGTGCCTTTTTCCCAAAAGTCAGTCCTGTTTGTTTGCCCCTCTCGCGGGGTTAGGTTTTCCGTTCAGCGTAAGTTTTCGCCTCAGAAAAGGTCTTTGCCTATGTCGCGGCGGAAATATTTCCCCTCCCAAGCCAACTGCTCAGCCCCAGCCATAGACTTGGCGAGTGCTTCGGCGTGCGTGTCGCCGTAGGAGCTGACGGCAATGACGCGGCCGCCGGCGGTGACGAGCTTTCCGTCCTTTGCGGCCGTGCCGGCGTGGAACACCACACAGCCCTCAATGTCCGCACCCGTGATTTCGTACCCTTTCTCGTAGTGTCCGGGATAGCCGCCCGAGACGCACATCACGCAGACAGCCGCGCGGGGGTCGAACTCTGCCGCGCGGCGGTCAAGGTCGCCCTGCGCCACGCCCTCAAAGAGGTCGACGATGTCGCTCTTCAGGCGCAGCATCACGGTTTCCGTCTCCGGGTCGCCCATCCGGCAGTTGTACTCGATAACCTTAGGCTGCCCGCCGCAGTTAATCAGACCGAAGAAGATAAAGCCCTTGTAGTCTATCCCCTCTTCCGCGAGTCCGTCCACGGTGGGGCGGATTATCTCGTCCTCTACTTTCGCCATCCACGCCGCGTCTGCGAACGGGACGGGAGAGACGGAACCCATGCCGCCCGTATTAAGGCCCGTGTCGCCCTCGCCTATGCGCTTGTAGTCCTTGGCTTCGGGCAGCAGCTTATAGTGGCGGCCGTCGGTAAGAACGAAGACCGAGCACTCTATGCCCGAGAGAAACTCCTCAATCACCACGCGCGAGGAGGCGTTGCCAAACATACCGCCGAGCATGTCGCGCAGCTCTTTCTTCGCCTCGTCAAGCGTCGGGACTATCAGCACGCCTTTTCCGGCGCAAAGCCCGTCGGCCTTGAGCACGTAGGGGGCTTGCAGCGTCTCCAAGAAGCGGCAGCCCTCCTCTACCTGCGTCCCGTCGAAAGTGGCGTAAGCCGCAGTGGGTATGTTGTGCCGCTTCATAAAGCCTTTCGCGAAGTCTTTCGACCCCTCCAGTACGGCTCCCGCCTTGGAAGGCCCTATCACGGGCACGCCGCAAAGGCGCTCGTCGGCCTTGAAATAGTCGTAGATGCCCTTCACAAGCGGGTCTTCCGGCCCTACGACTACCATGTCCACGCCGTTGGCAAGGACAAAGTCGCCGATGGCGGCGAAGTCGTCCGCCTTGATGGCGACGTTTTCGCCCGCGAGAGCCGTCCCCGCGTTGCCCGGGGCAATGTAGAGTTTCGAAACGCGCGGGCTTTGGGCTATTTTCCAAGCCAAGGCGTGCTCGCGCCCGCCGCTGCCTAAGAGTAAAAGTATCATCGGGAAGAAATAATTGCGGTGTGTGTGCGGCGGGACGGCGGACAATGCCGCGCTCCCGCGCAAAACCGCCACAAAGTTAGAGTTTTGGGCTTAAACCGACGCAAAGCGCAAGCGCGATTAAGCGTTTAGACGCGCAGACAAAGGGGAATACTTGTTTTATATGCAAGGGAAAAGCAAGCAAATTACTTTTCCGCCGTCTCCAAGTCTTTAATTATGGAAGCTACTGCCATCTGAAGTGGCTCTATCTCGTTTTCCACTATCCACCATACCTGTTCCGCATCCACGTCAAAGTAATGGTGGGCGATGATGTCCCGCAGGCCTTTCACGTTTTTCCAGTCAATTTCGGGATGGGTCGGCAACAACGTGCCTCCTGTCACTTTGTCCAATCCTTTCAGGCTCTCTCCAATAGCGATGAACTGCATACAAATGGAGTCCAAAACCACCATTCCCGTAGAATTGGACAGGAAGTCGTCGCTGCAGGAGTAGGGGGCAGAGCGCAGCACTATCTGTCCTATCGCGTGTTCTACCCGCCTAAGAATGTCCAAAGCTATTTCCTTATCGTATGGCATAGACCCCGTCTCGTTCAATGCGTTTTCTCATAAGCCCGTTCATATTGCGGTGAAAGCGCACTACGTCAACGGGGCGTTTGAAAAGCCTTTCCAAATACGCTTTCAAGTCGGCAAGGAGAAAGGGGTTGGGAGTGTCCGTCTCCACGCATACGTCCAGGTCGCTCTCTTCGGTTTGTTCCCCACGGGAGACCGAGCCGAAGATGCGCAGCGTCCTTATCCCGAAGTCGCGGGTTATTTGAGGACTGTTCTGCACAATGACCGAGATGTAGTATTGCAGGTTTTCCATTGCCGTTAAGCCGTTCCCCCTTTTTACTGTCGGGCTGGAACGCCACAAAGTTAGAGTTTTGGGGCGGCGGCGCAAAGAGGGTGCGGCGATTTGCGCTATATTTGCAAGGAAGAAACCTTAAATCTCTAACAACAGAGCCCAAACCCTATGCTTTTCAGAAAGAAAGCCGCCGCGCTGATAGCGGCTGCGCTCACGCTTTGCGGTACGGAATCGGCGGCGCAAAGCGCGGACTTCCACGTCGTGCCGCTTCCCAAGGAGGTGAAAGCCGCGAAGAACGGCAATTTTGTCCTTAACCCGTACACCTCGATTGTTTACCCGAAAGGCGACGCGCAGATGAAGCGCAACGCCGAACTGCTTGCAGAGTACATAAAAGAAAGCACGGGGCTGAAGCTTGCGCTCCTCACGCAGGCTCCCCCTGCCAATGCCATCGTGCTTAGTTGCCGTATGAAGAGCGACAACGCGGAGGCGTACACCCTGAGGGTGAATGACGGCTTGGTGCTTATTGACGGCGCGAGCGCGGCGGGCGCGTTCTACGGCGTGCAGACCCTGCGCAAGGCACTTCCCGTGGTGAAGGGCGACATAAAGGGGATAACCCTCCCCGGCACAGACATCGCCGACTGGCCGCGCTTTGCCTACCGCGGGGCGCACCTTGACGTGTCGCGGCATTTCGTGGGCGTGGACTCTGTGCGCCGCTTCATCGACATGCTCGCCCTGCACAACATCAACCGCCTGCATTGGCATCTGACGGACGACCAAGGCTGGCGCATCGAGATAAAGAAGTACCCGCTCCTCACAAAGATTGGCTCGCGGCGCGCACAGACCGTGATAGGGCACAACTCGGGCAAGTATGACGGGAAACCCTACGGCGGCTTCTACACACAGAAGGAAATAAAGGAAATAGTACGCTACGCCGCCGAACGCCATATCACCGTCATCCCGGAGATAGACCTCCCCGGCCACATGCAGGCGGCGCTTTCCGCCTATCCCGAGCTTGGCTGCACGGGCGGCCCTTACAAGGTGTGGGAGCAATGGGGTGTGTCGGACAATGTGCTTTGCGCTGGCAACGACAAGGTTTTCACTTTCATCGACGACGTGCTTGCGGAGGTTGCGAAGCTTTTCCCCTCGCAGTACATACACGTCGGCGGGGACGAGTGCCCCAAGACGCAGTGGCAGAAATGCCCCAAGTGCCAGGCGCGAATAAAGGCCGAGCATCTTGAGGCGGACGGAAAGCACACGGCCGAGGAGCGCCTGCAAAGTTACGTTATCCGCCACGCCGAGAAGACGCTCTCCGCGCTCGGACGCCGTATGATAGGCTGGGACGAGACGCTTGAAGGCGGACTTGCGCCCGGCGCGACGGTGATGTCGTGGCGCGGCGAGAGCGGCGGAATAGAGGCTGCGCGGCAGAAGCACGACGTGATTATGTCGCCCAATACTTATCTTTACTTTGACTACTATCAGACTGACAACACGGCGGCGGAGCCGGACGCAATAGGCGGCTACCTCCCCATAGAGCGTGTATACAGCTATGAGCCGATGCCCGACGGACTTTCCGACGCAGAGCAGAAGCACATCATTGGGGTGCAGGCCAATTGCTGGACGGAGTACATGCCCACCTACCGCCAAATAGAGTATATGGAGCTTCCGCGTATGGCGGCGCTCAGCGAGACGCAGTGGTGCGCGGCGGAGCAGAAGGACTTTTCCCAGTTCATGCAACGACTGCAGCGGCTCACCCCGGTGTACGACAACAAGGGATACAACTACTGCCGCGTGATATACAACGTGGTGCCGGCATACAGCCAGGACACCGCGCGGCACGCCACGCTCGCGAAGCTTACCACCTTTGGCAAGGCCGCCATTCACTACACGCTCGACGGCTCGGAACCCACCGCCGCCTCGCCCCGCTATACGGAGCCGATAGTGATAGACAAGGACTGCCGCCTGCGTGCCGCCGCCTTCCGCCCCTCTGGGCGCACGCCGGAAGTGGGACAGGACTTCAAGTTCCACAAAGCGGCCTGCTGCCCCATCACGCTATTGCAGCCCACCAACAGCAGCTACACCTACACGGGCCCGTCCTTGCTTGTGGACGGACTCTACGGCGACATGAACTCGCGCACCGGCCGCTGGATGGGCTTCAACGACAGTGACCTCGACGCGGTTGTTGACTTTGGCAAGCCGACGGCGTTCTCTTCCGTCACAGTCCGCGCCTACGTGGACTCGAGTGACTGGATCTTCGCCCCGCGCGGCTTCGAGGTGTTTTCTTCCGAGGACGGAAAAACTTTCACCTCGCTTGCAGCCGAAAGCTACCCGCCGATGGAAAAGGACGACCCGCGTGAGATAAAGACCTACACCCTGTCTTTCCCCGCCGCGACGGCGAGGTACATACGCGTGAAGATGCTTTCCGAGCATTCCATGCCGCTTTGGCACGGAACGAACGGCAAGCCCGGCTTCCTTTTCGTGGACGAAATCGAGGTGCGCTGAGGCTCGCTGCGTCCTTAGACAGACGTGCGGGCGGGCGGGAGCAATCCTGTCCGCCCGCATTGCTTTTCCACGCCTATTATATATAGGGTCACGCCTATTATATATAGACCACACCTATTTATATATAAGGAGTGCGTTTCACATATAAGTATTGCAAGCCGCATACAAGTAGTTTTCCCGTCCCTCGCATAGAAGCGCGTGCCTCAAACAGCGTCTCCCGGCACGCCGGTCGCAAGGCTCGCCGGCGGGGAAAGCACTTAAAAAACCTTGCACGCAGGGGCTTGCGCGGCTTTGAGCGGGCGAAAGAGAAATATATTGCTACTTTTGCAAGTTGTTTTTAGGACAAGCGGCAACAAACATTACTTTCTTCATACAGCGTAAGTCTCAAATGAAACATTACAACCTGACGAACAACATCCTCGGATGGCTCGTCTTCGCCGTGGCGGCGTTTACCTACTGCTCCACAGTAGAGCCGACGGCGAGCTTTTGGGATTGCCCGGAATTTATCACCACAGCCTACAAGCTGGAGGTAGGACATCCGCCCGGCGCGCCCTTCTTTATGCTCACTGCCAACTTCTTCACTCAGTTCACAAGTGACCCCGCCAAGGTAGCGCTTTGCGTGAACGTGATGACAGCCCTGCTGTCGGCGTTGTGCATACTCTTCCTCTTCTGGACCATTACGCACCTGGCGCGCATGCTGGTATGCGAGGGCGGGAAGGTACAGACCGTGGCGCAGCTTGTCACCATTATGGGCTGCGGGCTTGTGGGTTCGCTGGCCTACACTTGGAGCGACACGTTCTGGTTCTCGGCCGTGGAGGGCGAGGTATACGGCTACTCCTCCATGTTCACCGCGCTGGTCTTCTGGCTGATACTGAAATGGGAGAGCCATGCCGACGAGCCGCACGCCGACCGCTATCTTGTGCTGATTTTCTACCTTACCGGGCTTTCCATAGGCGTGCATCTGCTCAACCTGCTCTGCATACCCGCCATCGCCCTTGTGTACTACTACAAGCGCAAGCCCGCGGCCGGGCTGAAAGGCTCTCTTGTGGCACTTGCCGTCTCGATGCTTTTGGTGGCCGCCGTGCTGTACGGCGTGGTGCCGGGCATAGTGAAGGTGGGCGGATGGTTTGAGCTTTTCTTCGTGAACTGGCTCGGACTGCCGTTCAACACGGGCATGGCCGTTTACATCCTTGTGCTTATCGCCGTGGTGCTTGCCGCCATTTGGAGCACCACTACAAGCCGCCGCACGTTGGCCTCCACGCTCTACGTGCTCTCTGTGGCCCTGCTCGGCATACCGTTCCTCGGTCACGGCTGGGCTTGCGTGGCGCTTGGCGTCGTGCTGCTTTGCGCGCTTGTGGCGTTGCTGCGCGTAAAGACGAAGGACGGCAACTTCCTCCTCCGCAAGCGTTTCCTCAACACCTCGCTGCTTTGCATGCTGGTGCTGATGATAGGCTACTCGTCGTACGCCGTAATCGTGATACGCTCCACGCAGAACCCGCCGATGGACCAAAACTCCCCGGAGGACATCTTCACGCTCGGCACGTATATGAGCCGCGAGCAGTACGGCTCCTATCCGCTCCTGAAGGGCGAGGCTTACTGCTCGCAACAGCAGGGCTACGCCGCGCAGGCGCTCGAGTATAAGTACAACGACCGCACGCAGCGCAAGGAGAAAGCCAGTCCCGACGAGAAGGACAGCTATGAGGACATCCGCGAGACGACGGGGGTAAACTACCCCAGCGGCTTGCAGATGCTCTTCCCGCGCATTTGGAGCGCGGCGCACGCGGGACAGTACGAGCAGTGGCTCGGCGGGCATATCGACAAGCACCCCGTCACCTTCACCGACCGCGAGGGATATGAGGTTCAGGGCGTAATGCCGACCCAGTTGGAAAACCTGCGCTTCTTCCTCTCCTATCAGGTGAACTTCATGTACTGGCGCTATTTCATGTGGAACTTTGCCGGCAGGCAAAACGACATAGCAAGCCGCCAGGGCGAGGCAGAGCATGGCAACTGGATTACCGGCATACCCTTTATAGACAACCATCTCTACGGCGACCAAAGCCTCCTGCCTAAGGCGCTTAAAGAGAACAAGGGACATAACGTCTTCTACTGTCTGCCGCTCCTCCTCGGTCTCATAGGCCTCTTCTGGCAGGCCTACCGGGGCGAGAAAGGCGTAAGGCAGTTTTGGGTAGTCTTCTTCCTCTTCTTTATGACGGGTCTGGCTATCGTGCTCTACCTCAACCAGACGCCGAGCCAGCCGCGCGAGCGCGACTACGCCTATGCCGGCTCGTTCTACGCCTTCGCCATTTGGATTGGCCTTGGCGTGGCGGCTCTGTCCGAGTGGGCGCAGAAGCTTTTGAAGAAGCGTCCGGCCCTCGCCGCCGCCCTCGCCTCCGTCATCGGCTTGATAGTGCCGTTGCAGATGGTGAGCCAGACTTGGGACGACCACGACCGCTCCTCGCGCTATATGTGCCGCGACTTTGGTCTCAACTACCTCAACACGCTGCCGGCGGAGGGCAAGCCCATCATCTTCTCCAACGGAGACAACGACACCTTCCCCCTTTGGTACAACCAAGAGACTGAGGGCTTGCGCACCGATGCCCGCGTCTGCAACCTCTCGTACTTGCAGACCGACTGGTACACCGACCAGATGCGCCGTCCGGCAAACGACTCTCCCGCGCTCCCCATTACTTGGAAGCGCCTCTACTATGTGGACAACGGAAAGCACACCTTCTATCCCATCCGTCCGGAGGGCAAGGAGGAGCTTGACGCAATAAAGCGGGCTAACCCGGGCATAGACCCCTACGAGGTGTCCTACGTGATAGACCATTACGCGAAGAAGGAGCAGGGCGGCTACATACCTACCGACTCCCTCGTGATTAAGGTGGACAAGGACGCGGTGCTTCGCTCGGGCATGTACTTGCCCAACGGGAAAGACGGCATCCCCGACCACATGGTCATCTCGCTTAAAGACGCCTACCAGAAGAAAGGCGGCCTCTACCGCGCCGATCTCATGATATACGAGATGCTTGCCCATTCCAACTGGAAACGGCCCATGTACATGACCGTCACGCTTGGAACGGACAACATGGCGGGGTTGGAGAACTACCTTGTGCTTGAAGGTCTGGCCTACCGCATCACGCCCTTCAACTACGGGCAGCTTGGCGTGATAGACCCCAGCATCATGTACAAGAATATGATGACCCGCTTCCGCTACGGCAATCTGTCGCAGAAGGGTCTGTACATTGACGAGACCGTGGGACGCATGTGCCAGACGCACCGCCGCATGTTTGTGATGCTGGCCAACCGCCTGCTTGCCTCCGACCGCAAGAAAGAGGCTATCAACGCCCTGCGCAAGTGCGAGAAGGAGATTCCCGCCTACAACGTGCCTTACACCGACGACGACTCGCAGCTTGCCAAGGCGTGGCTGATGGCGGGCCAGAAGAAGGAGGCCGCACGCGTGGCGAAGGCTGTCTTTGAGTACGACCGCGACTACCTGCGCTACCTCAACTCGTTCGGCTCAGAGAAGGTGGCCACCTACGGGCGCACAAGCTACTTCCTCGTGGTCAGCGCGCTCGAAGCCGTCCGCGCCCTCAGCCAAAGCGGCGACGCGCAGTATGCGAGGGTGCTTAAGGAGTTTGAGGCTCTTTCGAAGACCGAGGCCTTCGGCGTAGGCTTCCAAGTCTACCAGCAGCAGATGGGCGGTATGCCTTTGGAGGAAGAGGCTCCCTCCGAGGAGTAAGCCGTAAGTGCCGCCACACGGCGGTGCGGAACATCTTGTGACAAACCAATCCCCGTCCGGCACGCAGTCGGACGGGGATTTTTGTTGCTCCCTTATAGGGCTATGGATTCTGCATCGCGCGGGGCGGAAAACAGGTGCGTTTTGCCGCCCATGAAGCCCCTAAAAGTGTTCTAAATGTCGGTTTTCGGAATGTGTATAAGTGTTAACGCCCTCTTGCAAACGGGGCGAAAATGTATTATCTTTGCGTAGAGAAAGGCGAGGATATGCACTCTGTGCGTACCCTCGCCTTTGCGTTATTGAGTATCAGTAAGTTACGTGCTTCTTATATGTACATGTAGCGCCGCCGGGATGTACATATAGGAAAAACTCCAAGTATTCCAGTCGCTCCAGAGCCTATTCCCGTCGGATGAAGGCCTATATCTGTGTCTACGGAGCGCGTTCTACTCACCCCGAATCCTTAGTGCCTGCGTTAAACTTACATAAAAATGCACCCTCGGCGCGGCGTGCTGAAGTGTTCTATTTTTCCTCTTTTCCCGCTCCCGTTTTGAGTGGCGAAAAAGGCGGTTTTTGCAAAGAGGAATTCAGTCCTCGAAGACCTCGCGAAGCACGGCGAGCGAGCGCAGTTCGGGGAAGGAGGGGAGGTGCAGGCGGTAGTAGGTGTTGATATACTCCAAGAGCCGGCTGCGTTCCGCCCCGCTGAAACGGAAAACGCGCATGTTGCCGTACCGCATACGCATGAAGAGCGGCACAAGCCGCGCGTCCGCCGGACTTAGGAAGTCGGCGTGCAGCGGCTGCGCCGGCACAAACTCGGCTGAGCGGAGGTCGAAAAATCCGCCCCTCTCCGCGCCGGCGGTGTTGGGCTCAATGCCGAGGAAGCGCGTCAGGCGCATAAGGAAGACGAGGTGGAAATTGGCAAAGCCCGACGGACAAGCGTCGAGCCACTCCACCGACCGTGCCACATAGCCGAAAACCTCGCGGCAGTCGCGCTCCGTCCGCACCGCGTGGCGGAGAAACTCGGCGAGAAACAGAGCCATTGCCGACTTGAGCGGATGGTAGGGCAGGGACGACAGGGGAAGTGCTGTCTGCACCGAGCGGGGGCGTTGGAGCGAGGCGCGCGGGCGGTCGTCCCACTCTATGTCCAGCACCGCCAAAGGGCGGAAGAGCGTGTGGCGCACGGCGGCGCGGCGCGAGCGCGAAATCCGCACCATCATCCCCACACACCCGCGCTCCTCCGTAAGCACGTCGGCAATCACAGACTCGTCGTTGTACCTCTGTATGTGCAGCACTATGGCTCTTGAACGCGTCATGGATGGGCTTTGTGTGTAAGCTGTTGGTTTTATATATATAGGTGCGGGGGCTTGCGTATAAGCTGCGGGCGCTTGTATACGGGAGTCGGGCGCGGGCGTATATAATAGGATAGGGGAGTGTGCTTATAAATATTGCGTGTCCCTATGTATTTGTATGCCGTTTTGGCTCAAAAACGCGCTCTCCGCCGCCCCTTGTCTTGCAAAATTACGCGTTTCGGACAAAAATAAGGGCGGACGCTTTGCGAGATAGGAATTTAGTGGTAATTTTGCAGTCGCAATTGCGGCATAGTCTTTTGTGCTTCGCCGCGAAACGGCAAAAATATTTTTAGGGAGGTCCCTTCGTCTATCGGTTAGGACGAGAGATTTTCATTCTCTAAAGAGGAGTTCGACTCTCCTAGGGACTACTATCAAAGAAAAAAGAGAAAAATGGCAAACCACAAATCTTCTGTAAAGAGAATCCGCCAATCGGCTTCGCGCAGACTGCACAACAGATATTACGCAAAGACTATGCGTAACGCCGTGCGTAAGCTCCGCGCCACGAGTGAGAAGGCCGCTGCCGTTGAGCTGCTGCCCAAAGTCCAGAAAATGCTTGACAAACTGGCCAAGAACAACATCATCCACAAGAACAAGGCTTCCAACATCAAGAGCAGCCTGATGACGCACGTCAACAAGCTCGCCTAAAAAGCCGCGCCGCAGGTTCGCCGCAAGGGGAGACCGGGCGATTTTTGAGGAAAAATAATACGGGAGGCACACCGCGCAAAGACGGCGTGCCTCCCTCTTTTTGCGAAAAGGGCGCAAAGAGCTTTGCGCGTAAGCGAAAGTGTGCTATCTTTGCATTGTCTTACCCGCGAGACAGCGGGCGGGACACTTTCTTTTCAAGGATTGTTCCATGGTGTAATGGTTAGCACTAGAGTTTTTGGTACTCTCAGTCCCCGTTCGAGTCGGAGTGGAACAACAACCCCTTCCCCCGAGTCCCGCGCGTTTTTACCTTAAAACATCTGCGCGGGACTCTTTCTTTTTTGCCGCGCAGCCGCTCTTTGTCGCTTCGCTGCTATGCGGGTGGCGGCACATAGTCGCGCTGTTTTTCAACGCCGCCGGTTTTTCCTTCCCCACCGCCGCTCTTGTTCGGCCGTTCTGCCGCCTTCCTTTCCCTGCTGTCGCGTTTTTCGGCTCTGCTCCGCGCGTTTCCGGCAAGTTTCTCCCCACGCCCGTTGTCCGCTTGTCGCTCCTCTCCGCCGCGAAAACCGCTCAAGCCGTGGCGGAAACCGCGCAAAGCGCCGCGCTATTCACCAAAATTTCATTCACTTCCCTTTACACCTAAACGGCGATATCACTAATTTTGCAAGGAAAAGAAACATTCATAATCAACTTCTAACAAATTACTTGCAAAACCTAAGGAAAATGAAGAAACTTTTACTTCTCTTCACGGCGTTCCTCGCCGTGTTTTCCGCCTTTGCCGGTGACGTGACCATTTCCTGGACATCTGCGGACGACTGGAAAGACCTCACGTACACGCAAGGCGTTTACACCGTCAAGCTCGATAAGCAGGGCGGGAAGACCAATCCCGCTATAAACGCAGACAAAAACGACGCCCGCGTGTACGCAGAGGGCACCGTGACGGTCAGCACTACGGGCAGCAATATGAAGAGCCTTGTCTTCGCTGTCTCCACCAAAGGTAAATACCGCTTGACAGACATAACCTCTGACACGGGAAGCACGGTGGTGGACAACACGGCTTGGACTGTCACTTGGACAGGCGACGCCAAGACGGTGACTTTTACTGTGGGAGATAAGGCAACCTATGGCACAGACGGAGAGACAAAGGGCGGGCAGCTTTGCTTTGACAACATCGTCGTCACCACTGACGGAGACGTGGACCCGACCCCCACGCCCGACCCCGATCCCACGCCCGACCCCACGCCTGAGACGGTGACCCTCTTCAGCGAGCCGTTCAGCGCAGACCTTGGTGACTTTACCGTGGACACGAAGACCGAGGGCCTGTCCTTCGACGTATGGCAGTACAACTCCAAGTATAAGTGCGCTGTTGCCACGGCTTATGTTAGCAGTAAGAGGAACGCTTCCGAGAGCTGGCTTGTGTCTCCGGTGATAGACCTTACCAAGGCTACGGACTGCACCCTCTCCTTTGACAACGCGGGCAACTACTTTAGCAAGACAGAGAACTTCGCCAGCATGGTGTCTGTAAAGATTCGCGAGGAAGGCGGCGAATGGACTACGCTCTCCTGCAACAATTCCGCTACGGGCACTGGCTTTACTTTTGTCACCGCTACCGGCGACATTTCCGAGTTTGACGGTAAGAAAATCCAGATAGCCTTTGTCTACACCTCCACCACCGATGTTGCGGGCACGTACGAAGTGAAGAACTTCCTCATCAAAGGCTACACGTCGGAGACTCCCGACTTTGTCGAGGCTCCTGTGTTCAGCCCGGAAGGCGGCATATACAGCGAAGCCGTGACGGTGACCCTTTCTGCCGCCGAAGGCACGAGCATCTACTACACCACGGACGGCACGGCCGTGACCACGGAGAATGGCACGCTCTACACCGCTCCTTTCGTGGTCAGCGCAACCGCTGACGTTCGCGCCATCGCTGTGCGCACTGCTGACGGCAAGGAGAGCGCAGAGAGCAGCGCCACCTATGTGATCAAGGCTGCCCCCGCTGTCACCGACAAGCAGGTGCTTTACTATTTCACCGGAAATAAGTGGGGCTTCCCCGTTTCTACTTCTTCCGCAACTTACGCGGTGACTTCTCCCATCGTAGAGGGCAACGTGAGCCTCGCCTTTACTGACGGCAGCACGTCTACCCGTATGTGGAACGACTTCAACTGTGGTCTGCAGCTTCGCGTATACAACGGCGCCGACTTGACGCTTTCCACTACGGACGATGCTAATATTGTGGGCGTGGAGTTCAACACCTCTAAGCTCAGCCTTACTGCCACGAGCGGCGAGCTGAGCGAGGACGGTGTGTGGACGGGTACTCCTGCGAAGAGCGTAGCTTTCGAGGTTACCGGCACTACTAACATCAACTACATCATCGTAACGCTTGACAAGGTCTCCGGCATCGACGGCGTTTCCGCCACGGGCGCAGAGCCTGTCAAGGTAATCTACTCGCTCGACGGCCGCAAGCTCCAGCAGCTCACCAAGGGCGTGAACATCGTGAACGGCAAGAAGGTGCTTGTGAAATAAGCCAAGCCCCCACAGCCCCGCTTTCCCACTCGGGAGGCAAGGGCTTGCAAATAAAGCCGCCCGGCAGCGTCGTGCTGCCGGGCGGCTCTTTTTGTGCGGTGCTGGGCTCTTTTTGTGCGAAGTCCTTAGCTTTCTGTGCGAAGCCCTTAGCTGTCAGTGCATAGTTGGTTGCTTTCTGTGCGAAGCCCTTGTGTCTTCGTGCGGCGCTATTTTGCATCGGCGCAGGAAGCGTTCCGCGCCGCGCTGTCACTCTCCTTGCAGCTTCACGTCCGAGTATCCGTAGGCGTTGGTGCGCACCCACGTCCACTCAACGTGGTCTTCCTCGTCCGTGTAGTGGTCTTGCGTGTTGGCGGAAACGGGGAGATAAACGCCACCGCCCATGTCGCGGAACTCAGCAATAAGGACTTTGTCGCCTTGGCGGTTGACAATGCGCGAAATCTGCCACACGTCCGGCACTACGTGCATCTCCATCTTGCTTGTCGCTATGACATACACCGTGTGTCCGTCTTCCTCGTAGTCGCCTTTGTATTTGAGAGACGTCTGCTTGCCTTTCTCCGCCGCCTTGTCCCAGCTCTTTTTCATCCCGCGCACTGCGTCGTAAATCATGTCGTAAGGGTTTTCCCACTCCCCTATTTTCTTTTTGTACGCCTCCTGCTCCTCGCCCGTCAGCGTGCCGCGCTGCACGTCCACGGTCGTTCCGCCGTACTTGTACTTGCCGTCCGCGTAGCTCACGCTTTGGCGCACGTCCGCGATGAGATGCGGCTCGCGCTCCATGCTTTGCCATATTTTCTTGTAGCCAAGCAGCCCCATGACAAAATTGATAGTCTTGCGGAAGCTCTTCGGCATGTCCGAGAGATTTCCAAGCGACTCTACCTTGCAGCAAGCCTCACACTTGTAGCTCTTCACCCTTTTCTTCAGCGCGGGCGTCTCTGAGAGTTTTTCCAGACAAAGCTTCACTCTGTCCGTGCCCGCAACCACTGCCTCTCCGAGCGCGATGTCGAGCGAGGGCAGGGCGAAGTCGCAGCTCACGTCCTGTCCCGCCATCGTCACTTCCGTTGTCACCGCGTTGTAGCCCAGGCACGAGGCACGCACCTTGTGCTTTCCCGCCGGCACGTCCTTTATTTCGTACTCGCCGTACTGGTTTGCGCTGACAGTGCGCCCAAGCTTCTCCGCCACGATAGTGGAGAAAGGCACAGGCTGTCCGTCCCCGTCTTTCACAAGGCCTTTCACCGTCCCTTGGGCAAAGGCGCAAAACGCCGCGCACCATAGGGCGGCGGCTCCCAAAATCCTTTTATTTCTCATATACATATTGATGGTATCGTGCAAAGGTAAGACAAACGCTCCGCAATCGGGGCAAAATCCTTCTTCTGCCGTATTCGTCCCGCTTCCGCAGGAGTTGCCGCCTTTTAAGGAATAGCCCCGCCCGCCGTTCCCCTATGCGCATTATTTCCACTACCTTTGCAAACTAAGGAAAACTATACACACATCAATGACTATATGATGCGCAAAAAGACACTTAACCTATTTGCCGCCGTGCTGCTCTGCGCGCCCGCCGCGGCGCAAGTGACCCCGCTCGGAGGCTATTACTACGGGCAGATGTCAGCCCCCACCGGGTGGGAATGGCAAAGCCCCGACTCCGTGGCCTACAATAAGCTGCAGCCGCACGCGTGGTTCTTCTCCTTCGCGGGGACGGACGAAGCGCGCAAGGTGTTGCCCGAAAACAGCTCGCTCTGGCGGTCTCTTGACGGCAAGTGGAAGTTTCATTGGGCGAAGAACCCTTCCGAGCGTCCCACCGACTTTTTCAAGACAGACTATGACGTTTCGGCTTGGGACGACATAGACGTGCCGATGAGCTGGAACTTGGCCGGGCGGCAGGCGGACGGCAGCTTCAAGTACGGCGAGCCGCTTTACTCAAACCAGCGCGTAATTTTCCAGCACCAAGTGCGCGAGGGCGACTGGAAAGGCGGCGTGATGCGCACCCCGTCCAAGGACTGGATGACGTACAAAAACCGCAACGAGGTGGGTTCGTACCGACGCACGTTCACCGTGCCTAAGGACTGGGACGGCAAGGAGGTATACGTCAACTTTGACGGCGTAGACTCTTTCTTCTACCTCTATGTCAACGGCCGCTACGTGGGTTTCTCCAAAAACTCCCGAAATCTCGCCGCTTTCGACATTACGCCTTACCTCAACGCGAAAGGCGGCGAGAACGTGCTTGCCGTAGAGGTCTACCGCCAGTCTGACGGCTCGTTCCTCGAAAGCCAGGACATGTTCCGCCTCCCCGGCATCTTCCGCAGCGTCTCCCTCACGGCGAAGCCCCGCGTACAGGTGTCGGACGTGAAGGCAATACCCGACTACGACGCAAGCTATACCCAGGCGAGCCTGTCCGTAAGCGCCGTGGTGGGCAACCTGACGGCGAAGGCCGCGAAAGGCTACACCTTGCGCTACTCCCTTTATGAAAACAAACTTTACTCCGACGAAAACACCCTTGTGCCGGGCGTGACCGCAACGGCTGCGGTGGGCGACCTGACGGCGGGCGGCACGCTTACCGCCACCGCCACGCTCACGCCGGGCGACAAGGTGAAGCCTTGGAGCGCCGAAGCTCCCCACCGCTACACGCTCGTAGGCGAGCTGCTCGACAAAAAGGGCAAGACGGTAGAGACATTCTCCACGGTGGTAGGCTTCCGCAAGATAGAGATAAAGGACACGCCGGCCGAGAAAGACGAGTTCGGCCTGGCGGGACGCTACTACTACCTCAACGGGCAGCCCATCAAGATGAAGGGCGTCAACCGCCACGAGAATAACCCCGAGACGGGACACTACGTCACGCGCGAGCAGATGGAGCACGAGGTCTTCCTTATGAAGCGCGGCAACATCAACCATGTGCGCAACTCCCACTATCCCGACGCGCCCTACTGGTATTACCTCTGCGACAAGTACGGCATCTACCTTGAAGACGAAGCCAACATCGAGAGCCACGAATACTACTACGGCAAGGAGAGCCTTTCGCACGTGCCCGAGTTCAAGAACGCGCACGTAGCACGCAATATGGAAATGGTGCACAGCACCGTCAACCATCCCTCCATCGTCATTTGGAGCCTTGGCAACGAGGCAGGCCCGGGCGACAACTTCAAGGCCTGCTACGCCGCCATCAAGGCTTATGACACCAGCCGCCCCGTGCAGTACGAGCGCAATAACGACATTGTCGACATGGGCTCTAACCAGTACCCCTCCATCGCTTGGGTGCAGGGCGCGGTAAAGGGCAACTACGGACTGAAATACCCCTACCACATCTCCGAGTACGCCCACTCCATGGGCAACGCCGTGGGCAACCTCGTCGACTACTGGAACGCCATCGAGAGTACCAACTTCTTCATGGGCGGAGCTATCTGGGACTGGGTAGACCAAGCTCTTATCGGCGTGGACAAGAAGACCGGCAAGACCTTCTGGGGATATGGCGGCGACTTCGGCGCGGACAACAAGCCCAACGACGGCATGTTCTGCATGAACGGCGTAATGCGCCCCGACCTCACTCCGAAGGCGCAGTACTACGAAGTGAAGAAAGTCTACCAAAACGTAGGCGTGAAAGCCGTTGACCTCAAAGAGGGACGCATAGAGATATTCAATAAGAACTACTTTGAGCCGCTGCGTGGCTACCAGACCGTTTGGTCGCTGTGGAAGGACGGCACTTGCGTCCTTGCCGACCAGCCCCTGCAGGGAGCGAAAAACATTCTCGGCCCGCGCGAACGCCAGGAGTACACGCTGCCTTACAATTACGCGCAGCTCGACCCCGCCTCCGAGTATTTCGTAAAGGTGCAGTTCAAGCAAGGCAAGGACATGCCTTGGGCGAAGAAAGGCTATGTGCAGATGGAAGAGCAGCTGCGCGTGAAGGGCGCGGAGAAAGCCGCCGCTTCCCTTAAAGACGTGGCCAAGGGCACGGACGCAGTAGCCAAGACTGAGAGCGCGGACGGAAAACTCACGCTCACCGGAAAGAGTTTCTCCGTGACCTTTGACAAAACTACCGGCGCAATCCACTCGCTGACCTATGGAGGCAAAACTGTCATCAAGGACGGCGACGGACCGAAGCTCGACGCTTTCCGCGCGCCTACCGACAACGATGCGGGCATAGGCTTCCACAACACGTGGTTCAAGGACGGGCTTTACGACCTTGGTCACCGCGTCATAGGCAAGCCCACCGTCACCAAGACAAAGGACGGCGCATGGCAGCTGAGCTTTATGGTGGAGAGCAAAGGCAAGTACGGCAGTCGCCAAGTGTACAGTGACCGCGACCGCAGCCCTGAGACGGTCTACACCTTTGATAAGGGCAAGAAGGAGACCGATGAGAGTGCGTTGAAGTTCACTTCCAACCAAGTCTACACCGTTTATCCTGACGGTTCCGTCGAGCTTCAGAGCGCCATCTCCGCAAGCCGCACGGGCGTGACGCTTCCGCGCGTGGGCTATGCTATGAAGCTTCCCGCCGGATACAATCAGTTTGAGTACTACGGCCGTGGCCCGGTCAACAACTACGCCGACCGCAAGACCGGACAGTTTGTTGAGCGCCACAAGGGCACTGTGGGCGAGCAGGACATTATGCTCCCTAAGCCCCAGTCTATGGGCAACCGCGAGGAAGTGCGCTGGTGCGCCCTGCGCGACGCTTCCGGCTTCGGCGCAGTCTTTGCCGCCGACAGCGTGATGTCGGCTTCCGCGCTGCCGTGGAGCCAGCCGCAGCTCACAGTAGCGGCTCATCCCTACCAGCTCCCCGCCTCCGACGGCACTTATCTGCACCTCGACGCGAAGGTGACGGGACTTGGCGGCGCAAGCTGCGGTCAGGGAGGTCCGTTCGCAGAGGATCAGGCTCAGAGCGGCAACTACAACTTCGGCTTCGTTATCCGTCCGCTCGCTGCCTCCGAGGACGCCGGCGCGGCGGCCAAGGTGACGCTCTCCGGCGAGCAACCTATCAGCATTGCGCACGACCGCACGGGCAAGGTTTCGCTTTCCACTCCCGCCAAGGGCCGTGTCATCATGTACTCGCTTAACGGCGGCAAGAAGAGCGTGGCTTACTCCGCCCCCGTGGATATGCGTGCCGGCGGCACCATCACGGCTTGGTACAAGGACAACCCGGCGATGAAGACATCGATGACGTATGAGAAGATAGAGAGCGTGCCTTTGCAGGTGGTCTTCGCCTCCTCGCAGGAGCCGGGAAGCGGCGACGCCGCCAACCTCGTAGACGGCGACCCCTCGACAATATGGCACACCATGTACTCCATAACCCAGGCCAAATATCCTCACTGGATAGACTTCGACGCCGGCGAGACGAAGCTGATGAAGGGCTTCTCGCTCCTGCCGCGCCAGTCCGGCGTGAACGGCTGGGTAAAGGACTACGAGATATACGTAAGCCAGGACGGCAAGAGCTGGGGCGAACCCGTGCAGAAAGGCACATTCGCGGGCAACGCAGAGCTGAAGAAGGTGCTCTTCGCCAAGCCCGTCCGCGCGCGCTATATCCGCTTCCGCGCCCTTAGCGAGCAAAACGGACAGGACTACGCCTCCGGCGCAGAGTTCACGCTCATAGCGGAGTAAGGCAGTATCTCTGTCAAAACTTATAGTATCGGTTTGAGAGCGGAAAACACTCCGCCGTAGACAAACAATATGGCAGACGCCGGGACAGCGCAAGCAGCGCCGCACCGGCGTCTTTTTCGTGCGCGTTTTGCAGGGCGCTTTTTGTGATAAAAATGGTTTTTGGGGTGCAAAACAAAGGCGCAAAAAGGTGCGAAAAGCAACTTTTGATTTTAACACTTCGGGCTTCTCCGTTTGGAAAACGGCTGAAAATGTATTATCTTTGTGTAGAGAAAAGAGGGAATATGCACCGCGTGCGTATCCCCTCTTTTGTGTTGCTGATTATCAATAGTTTACGCGGCTCTTATATGTACATGTAGCGCCGCCGGTATGTACATCCCGGGAAAACTCCAAGTATTCCCGTCGCTCCGCGCCCTATTCCCGTGCGCAGAAAGTGCCTTTCAGTGGAGAGCGTCACCGGCTTGCGCCTTAAATAAACATAAAAAATCATAACGCCGACTGGGGCGTTTCGCCCGTCCTTATCCGCTCGTCCGCGTCCGATAAGCGGTGTTTCCACAGACCTCGTTTGGCGGGGGAGAAGCACGAGTTGTGGTCTTGGCCGAATAGTTAATCCCCGTCCTTCGCAGCGGTCTGCGTAGAGACCATGGCAAGCGCCCTGCGGCAGGGAGGGGGAGAGGAGCGAAAAGACGCGGAATTGGTCGGCGCGGGGGCTTTCTGAGCGGACTGGCGAGCGTTCTCAGCCATATTTTTGCAGAAAAAAGGCGCAAAGTTTTGCTTGTTTCGGGGAAAAACTTAATTTTGCAACGCTTTTCCAACGGGGAGAGTTTTGATGGTGCTTATAGTTCAGTTGGTTAGAGCGTCAGATTGTGGTTCTGAATGTCGTGGGTTCGAATCCCACTAAGCACCCCACCAACGAGAGAGCGGCGGAAGTTTGCCATACGGCTTACTTCCGCCGCTTTTCTGCGTGTTCGCATCCCGCCTTAGGCCGTCGCGGCTGGCCGCGCGGAGTGGGGGAGAGTCGCGCGGCGTGGGGCTGATTGCAAAAATCTTC
Source organism: uncultured Oscillospiraceae bacterium (assembly GCA_963625935.1). GTDB lineage: Bacteria > Bacteroidota > Bacteroidia > Bacteroidales > Bacteroidaceae > Alloprevotella. Next base: position 76,057 of record CAVFVD010000002.1, read on the forward strand.
TTATATTGCGGCAGGTTGTCCGTGCGGCAGCCGCTTTCCGCTTATTGTCGTAGGGCGGTTCGGTAAATCAGTTTTGTTGGATTTCGTAGTTGTTTTTCACTCAAATAGTTTGAGAGCGAATGAGCATGGCACGCTATGCGGCTGAGCGGGCAAGCAATTGGGACGGGAAATAGGCCGGAAGATGACAGGGCATGAGACGGGCAGTCCATATTATACACGGTGGCAATTTATAGTGCCACTCTTTACCTAATTAATCCCAAGCTACTATGAAAAAGACGCGACACAGAGGCCTCTCTGCCCTTTTTGCTGCGGCGCTTTCGCTGTTGCCTATGGCGGGGGCGGCGCAGACCCACGCGCCCGCCGCCGGTTTGCCGGTAGTCAGCATACCCGCCGCCGAGGAGGGGACGGAGAACGTGCCGCTCAGCACGCTCGAATTTGGAAAAGCCGCGTGCGGATGGGGCACGATAAAAGCCGACAAAAGCATTGAGGGCAACCCCATCACTTTGCGCGACACGGTTTACGCGAGCGGAGTGGGGACGCACGCTCCCGGAAAAATAATTGTGAAGCTTAACGGCTCGGTGACGCGCTTCTGCGCCCGCGTGGGCATAGACGACGAAGTGCGTTCCGAAGCCACGGGCGACCGCACGCAGGGCACTTGCCTGTACCGCGTGTCGCTGCGCGGGCAGAACGGCGAGACGCGGGTGGTGGCCGAGGGCACAATCACAGTTTTCGACGCGGTGGTCCCCAAGCTGGATGTCGACGTGAACGGGTGGAAATACCTCATCCTTGAAAACGAGAGCGGCACGGGCGGTAACAGTTGCGACCACGTAGACTGGGCCAACGCCTATCTTGTTTTTCAGGACCAAAACTCTACGCGCCCTGCCATCGTCTCCGAGGAGACGCTCGAGGGAGGCTTGGCTTGCGCCACCACGGTCTATTCGCAGCCCGGCGTGCGCTTTATGCATAAGGTGCGCGCGGTAGACCCCGCCGCAAAGGTGGCGGTGGAGGGGCTTCCCGCCGGACTTTCGTGGAACACCGCCCGCCAGACCGTGGAGGGGACGCCGGCCCAGACGGGCGTGTACCGCTACACAATAAAAGTGGAAGAGGACGGAAAGGTGACTGACAACGAGGTGACCTTCACCGTCTCCGACAAGCTCCCGCAGCCCACGCCTTTCATGGGCTGGCAGTCGTGGAACGCCGTGCAGAGCGACATTTCCGAGGACATCGTGCGGCAGGTGGCGGACTTTTTCTTAGAGAGCGGTCTGTACGAGGCCGGGTGGAACACCATCGGGCTTGACGATTGGTGGCACGCCGACAAGCGGGCCTCGGACGGAAAGCCTGTCCCCAACGCCGCGCGCTTTCCCCACGGCTTGCAGGCCGTGGGCGATTACCTGCACGACAAGGGCATGCAGTTCAGCCTTTACACCAACGTGGCCGAGAAAACCTGCGCAAGCGCGTTCGGCACGTACGGACACGAAAAAACTGACGCGGAGGCCTACGCCGCTTGGGGCGTCGACCTCGTGAAAACAGACTACTGCTACGCCCCCGACGACATGGAGACGTGCCGCGCCCGCTATACAAAATGGGGAGAGGCTCTCCGCGCCTCAGGCCGCGACATACGCCTCTATGTGTGCGAATGGGGCGTGCGCGAACCGTGGAAATGGGGCGCGGAAGCGGGCGGCTGCTGCTGGCGTGTGTCGCAGGACGTGCGCGACTGCTGGATTGGCGCGGGCTCGGGCGTGGGCGTGACGCAGAGCATTAATGTGATGAAAAATCTCTCCGCATGGCAAGGCGTGAACCGCTTTAACGACGCGGACATGCTGTGTCTTGGGCTGCATGGCACGGGTAAGTCGTCCAACGACCTCTGTCTCACGGGACCGGGGATGACGCAGGACGAGTACGGCACGCAGTTTGCGCTCTGGTGCATGTGGTCTTCGCCGATGCTTCTCACCTTTGATCCCCGCACGTTCCCCGACAATGCCAACTACGAAGACGACATGCGCATGCTGCTCAACCGGGAACTCATTGCGCTCAACCAAGACCCGATGGGGCAGCAAGCCGACCTCGTGTCGGAGGACGGCACTTTCGTCATCTTCGCAAAAGACCTTGAGAACGGCGACGTGGCGCTTTCCGCCACCAATCTCGGCTCCGTTTCGCGCACGGCCACTTTCAATTTTGCCGACATACCCGCGCTTGAGAAAGGAAAGGCATACACTTGCCGCGATGTTTGGGCGCAGAAGACGCTCTCCGACGTGATGGACCGTTTCACCGCATACGTGCGGCCGCACGCCACGCGTGTGTTCCGCCTTAGCGGCAAGGAAGCGGCGCAGGTGTCACGCGCCGTCTCCTCCGGCGGCAAGCTGAAGGTGAGCGTGCGGCACGGACAGATGCGCGTGACCGGCTGCGGCGCGAAAGGCCGCGAAAAACGCGTGCTTGTGAGCGACGCCAGCGGGCGTGTGGTGGCGCAGGCCACGTCTGCGTCCGACGAAGTGACGCTCCGCAGCCCCGCCGCTCCCGGCGTGTACGTGGTGAGCGCGGTGTGTGACGCGGAAGCGCGTGCGGAAAAGATTTCTGTGAAGTGACAGGCACGGAGGGCGGGAAAGCGCAAGGCTTTCTTGGCTCGCCGGGAAAAGGGACTGCAAGGTTGGTTTGGGGATAAAATCCGTCTCCGCTAACTTTGCAGTCCCGTTCGCATCGTGCCCGGGGCTTTTTATCTTGGTTTTGAAAGAAACGAAAACAGACATGGCCAAAATTCTCTTCCTTTCCGATATCCACGGCTCGCTCCCCGCGCTGGAGAGCGTGCTGTCCTTTTATGACGCAAACGGCTACGAGCTGCTTGTGCTGCTTGGCGACCTGCTCAACTACGGCCCGCGCAACGGCCTCTGCAAGGGGCTCGACCCGCAAGCCGTGGCAGAGCGGCTCAACGCGCGTGCGGCGGACATTGTCGCCGTGCGCGGCAACTGCGACTCCGAGGTCGACCAAATGCTGCTGCGTTTCCCCATCCAGGCAGACTATACCCTGCTGCTCGTGGACGGACGCCGTTTCTTCGTGACGCACGGGCACGTCTACAACGAAAAGCGCCTGCCCGAGAGTCCCGCTTGCGACGTCTTCGTGTACGGGCACACCCACCTCTACACCTTGCAGCCGGCAGCGGCGGACGGTTCGCGCCCCGCTGTGGTCAACACCGGCTCGCCCACATTCCCCAAGGGCGGCAACCCGCCTACCTTTGTCACCTACGACGACGGCGTGCTGGCGGTGCGCGGAATGGACGGCATACCGCTCGCGACGCAGCGTCTTTGACGGCGCAGTAAGACCGTTTGTAGAAGAAAGGGACGCGGGCGGACGCATTATGGAACTTTCTTAGTAATTTCGCGAACAATTCGCAACACAACTACTAAAAGCATGGACACAAACAGCAAAAGCGCCGGCGAGGCCCTGGCGCAGGGAATGTCTAACATTTACGACACCGTGGACACCGCTACCGCTTCCGCCATCAAGGCGGAGCTGCAGGAGCACTTCGGCAAGGGGCTGTACTACCGTATGAAGAGCGGCGAGAAAAATATTACTCCCGAGCAGCAGCATTACATAGCCGAGACGTTCTCCCGCCACGGCGTGGACACGCCCCCCGAGTACGACCGCATGGTCACCGCCTGAGGCTTTTCCCGGATATTGCGGAGACAAATAAAGTCTTTTCCAAGTGGCCTACATCGGTCTTTTTGTCCTGATTGCGCTACTGCCCGACCTGTATATATGGCAGTGCTTCGTCAAGAGCAGCGGACTTGTTTGGAGGGTGCTGTTTTGGCTGCCTTTCGCGCTCCTTGTTCTTCTCCCGTTGTGCGGGATTGCGGGGCGCGGCATGCAGACGGCGTTCTACCTCCTCGTGATTCTGTCGCTCTGTTGGGTAATCCCCACGTGGCTCTTTGCCTTGTGCTCGCTCGCAGGCCGCGGCGTCGCCCATTTCGCCCCAAGCGCGGCGGCGTGGGGTAACGGCGCGGGGCTTGCGGTCGCCGGAGCGGTGGTGGCAGCCTCTGTCCTTGGCCTCACTGTGGGCTGGCGGCACGTCGTGGAAAAGCGGACGGACATCGTTGCGCCCGGACTTCCCGAAGCCTTTGACGGATATACCATCGTCCAGCTCTCTGACTTTCACATCGGCACCTATGCCGCCGCGCCCGGGGTGGTGGACAGCATCGTCGGAAAGGTGAACGCGCTGCACGCGGACGCTGTGGTTTTCACCGGCGACCTTGTGAACGCCGACCCGGACGAGGTCACGCGCTTCGAGTCCGTGCTTTCGCGCCTCAAAGCGCGGGACGGCGTTTTCTCCATTATGGGCAACCACGACTACTGCGCGTACCGCCGCTACACCCCGCCCGACACGCCCGCCCGCGCCGTAGCCGAGCTGGTGCGGAAAGAGCGGGCGATGGGCTGGCAGTTGCTTCTCAACGAAAGCCGCATAGTGCGTCGCGGCACGGACAGCATCGCCATCGTCGGAGTAGAGAACGACGGCGAGCCGCCGTTCCCCGCAAAGGGCGATCTCCCCAAGGCCACACGCGGACTCCCGCCGCACATCTTCAAGGTGTTGCTCAGTCACGACCCTACGCACTGGCGGCGGCGTGTTCTCCCTGAGACCGACGTGGCAGTCACCCTTTCCGGACACACGCACGCTATGCAGCTGCGCATCGGAAACGTTTCCCCCTCGGCTCTGAAATACCGCGAGTGGGGCGGACTGTACACCGAGGGCGGACGCCAACTGTACGTCAGCACAGGCGTAGGCAGCAATGTGCCTTTCCGCCTTGGAGCGTGGCCGGAAATAGATATCCTCACGCTCAGAAGAAAGTAAGTAGCGTAAAATCCCCTAAGCCGAGCATCCTCCGCACACGGCCGTTGTCATGCGACAAACAGGCGGCGTGTGCGGAGGATGCGTGTTTTTCCCTAAAAGGAATACTTTGCGCAGAACAAGGATGGCTTTGTGCAGAACAAGACTGGCTTTGCGCAGAACAAGACTGGCTTTGCGTCAAAGGAATGTCTGTCCCCGCGAGGGCGTGGCATATTTTCGCTGGAGGAATGTCTGTCCCCGCGACGTGAGTCCTTGTTTTTCGCCAGAGTAAGACCCTACTCGGGGTGCACGTCCCCTTTGTCGGGCAGCGGCTTCCAGCCTTCGCCGAAAGTGTCGTATGCGTCCGTCACGACGACAAACGCCCGCGGGTCGGCCTGCTTTATGGAAAGCTTCACGCCCATTACTTCCTTGTAGCTCACCACAAGGAATACCATCTCCTTCTCCCGGCCCGTGTAAAGCCCGCTGCTTTTGATGCGCGTCGCCGTGCGGTCGAGGTCTTTGAGGATGTATCGGTGCAGCTCCTCAAGGTTATGGTCGCTGATGACGAAAAGCAGCTTGTCGTTTTTCGCGCCGTTGATGACACGCGCAAGCACCCGCGAGCAGACGTAAATGGCAATGAGCGAGTAAAGGGAGAGCAGCCAAGAGCCGCCGCCCGTGCCGTCCTCCTGCCCAAGGCCAAACCCAATCACGAGCAGGCCGAAGCCCACCACCGCGCCGTCTACCATGAGGATGCCCGAAGAGAATTTTATGTGCGCGTACTTCTGTAAAATCATCGCCACAATATCGCTTCCGCCCGTCGTGGCCTGTTGGCGCAGCACCAGTCCCTCGCCTATGCCGATGATGGCCGCGCCGAGGATGGTGGTGAGCATAAGGTCGTTGCTCAGGTCAAGCGTCCCGCCAAGCAGCTGCGCGGGGTCGAGCGCGCGGAGAGCCTCCTCCGTGGGGTAGGCAAGCCAGGAGAGCGCGTTCATGATAAAAGGCGTGGTGAGCGCGGCGGCAACTGTGCGCCCGCCGAGCTTCGCGCCGAGCAGAAGCACGGAGATGATGAGCAGCGGGATATCGAGCATGTACCCGAAAGTGCCGACCTGTATCGACGGGAATAGGTTGTGCAGCACGATGCTCGTGCCGTAAACCCCGCCGGGAACTATGTTGTAGGGGTTGATAAAGAAGACAAAGCCCACGGCCATTATCGTGCAGCCGAGGAAAATGTTTATCCAAGATACGAGTGCTTTTCTCATAGCTGTAAAAGTGCTTTTTGCATAAATATGCAGCGAATATACAACTTTTGGGCGTAATTCCGTGCCATCGGGGCCGTTTCCCGTGAAAGAAAGGAGGCATGCGGCGGGAAGTGGCTCGTTTTAACTATTTTTGCGGCTACTTCCCCCGTTGGGCGAAACGGCTTGGCGGGGGGCAGACGGCTTTGCCCTTGTTGTTATGAAGCGACCTCCCTTACGCGTCAATATCTACGTCTTCGCGCTCCTTATGGCGCTGCCTATGATTGTCCTGCGCGATTTCACGCCGGATAATGAGCTGCGCTACCTGAATATAGCCGACGAGGCGATAAGCGGCGGCCACCTCTTCGCTTTCACCAACCAGGGCGTGCCATACGCCGACAAGCCGCCGCTCTACCTTTGGATAGTGATGGCGGGACGCTTGCTGCTGGGCGGGCATCGCATGTGGTTTCTCTCTCTCGCCTCGCTGCTGCCCGCCTTCGGCGTTGTGGCGGTAATGAGCCGGTGGATGAGGGACGAACTTTCCTTGGAGGGGCAAAACACCGCCCGCTGGCTGATGCTGACAAGCGCGTACTTCATTGGTTCTGCGCTTGTGCTGCGGATGGATATGCTGATGTGCCTCTTCATCGTGCTTGCCTTGCGCACGTTCTACCTTTGGCACGCGGCGGGCAAAGACGCACCGCGCCGTTACGCGTGGCTCTTTCCCCTTTACTGCTTCCTTGCCCTCTTCACCAAAGGACCTGTGGGCTTGCTCGTGCCTTTGCTTGCCCCCGTGGCCAGGCTTGTGTGCCGTCGCGAATGGCGCAGCATCGGGCGGTATTGGGGCTGGCGCACGTGGGGTGTGCTGCTTGTGCTTTGCGCCCTGTGGTTTGGGGCTGTCTACGCCGATGGCGGCGCCGAATATCTTAACAACCTGCTTTTCCACCAAACATTGGACAGGGCGGCGAAATCGTTTCACCACGCCCGTCCTTTCTGGTACTACGCCCTCTCTATGTGGTACGTCGCCGCGCCTTGGTCTCTCTTGACGGCGGGCTGCGCCGTGGTTGCTGTGCGGAGGGGCTGGCTGCGCGCGCCGTTGCAGAGTTTCTTCGCCGTGGTGTGCGTGGTGACGTTTGTGATGCTTTCCTCTTTCAGCTCGAAAGTGGACATTTACCTCTTGCCCGCGCTTCCTTTCTCCGCCGCGCTTTGCGCCATCTGGACAGACCGTCTTCCGCGCCGCTCCCGCTGGGCTGAGGCTGTGGTGGCCTTTGTCCCCGCCTTGCCCTTTGCTTTGGCTGCGCCCGCCGCCGCTTTCTGCTCGGCGAGGGTCGTGGCGGCTGAGGCTTTTGTCACGCCTTTGGTGCTTGCCGCTGCGGCACTCTTGTCCGTGGCAGGTTTGCTGGCGTTTTGGATTCTTTTCAAACGGCACGACGTGCGGGGCGCGGTGCGCCTTCTCGCGGCGGGCTTGCTGGCAGCCCTGTTTGTGGCATCGTGGGATTTGCCCCGTCTCAATCCCTACATAGGCTATGGCGCGGTGTGCGCCGAGGCGAAGCAAACCGCCGCCGCTTGCCATGCCGCCGAGATACGCACCTACAACGTGCGGCGTGCGGAGAACATGAGCGTGTACCTTGGCCACTCCGTGCGGCAAATGGACGTGGCGGCGCTTTCTGCCCCCGACAGTGCCGCATCGGTGCTGATTGTGCGCACGAAAGACTGGCAGAGAGACAGCGTGCTGCGGAGCGTGCCGGGACTTAGGGCAGAAAGCGCGTGCGGGCCGTACACCCTCTGCGTGAAGGCTGGCAAGTAAGGAATACAGAAACAAATTGCGGGGGATCGCAAAACAGCCCCGCACTCATTATATATAATGAACGTAACAAGCAACTACGACTTCACCATCGTTGTGCCCGTGTACAACGAGGAGGACAATATCGCTCGGCTCGAGAAAGAGCTTGCGGCTTTCCTGCCCAAAAGCTCGCGCAAGGCCTGCGTGCTTTTCGTCAACGACGGAAGCCGCGACAAGAGCCTCGCGCTTATTAAGGACGTGTGCGGGCGCAATGCCGATTTCTTCTACATCTCTTTTGTGAAGAACTGCGGTCTGAGCGCCGCCATAAAGGCCGGCATCGACACGGCGCAGTCCCCGCTTGTGGGGTACATAGACGCCGACTTGCAGACTACGCCGGAGGATTTCAACGAGCTTCTCCCGTACGCCGGGGACTACGAGCTCGTAATGGGCATCCGCGCCAACCGCAAGGACTCATTCTTCAAAAACTTCCAGTCGAAGATAGCCAACGGCTTCCGTCGGCACATGACGGGCGACACGGCGCGTGACACGGGCTGCCCGCTCAAAGTGCTGCACACGCCGGTGGCAAAGCGGCTTCCTTTCTTCACGGGCATGCACCGTTTCCTCCCCGCCCTTATCCTTTTGGAGGAGGGGCGTATGAAGCAGATACCCGTGCGCCATTTCCCGCGCACGGCGGGCGTATCCAAGTACCATCTCTGGAATAGACTGGTGTCCCCGTTTCTTGACTGCTTCGCCTACCGCTGGATGAAGAAGCGCTACATACGCTACCAAGTGGGCGAAAACGACATCGCCGCCTGACCTATGCCCGTAGCTCTGATATATGCCATAGGCTTTCTGGCGCAGGTCTTCTTTTCGGCGCGCATACTCGTGCAGTGGGTGATGACCGAAAGGGCGCACAAGGTGCTCTCGCCCTCGGTTTTTTGGATATTCTCCCTGTGCGGCTCCTACCTGCTTTGCCTTTACGGCTGGCTGCGTACGGACTTCAGCATTGTGCTTGGGCAGTTTATCTCCTATTATGTCTATCTCTGGAATCTCCGCGCCAAGGGCATTTGGGACAAACTCCACATTGTTTTCCGCGCAGTACTGTTGCTGACCCCCGTGGCAGCGATTTGCTGGGCGGCGCGTGACGCGTCGGGCTTTGTGGAAAACTTCCTTCGCAACGACGACATACCGCTGTGGATGGTGGCGTGGGGCTCGCTTGGGCAGGTGATATTCACCTTCCGCTTCGTCTACCAGCTTCTCTACTCCCGCCACCGGGGCGAGTCGGTGCTGCCGGCGGGCTTCTGGCTGATGAGCCTGACGGGCGCGCTCATCATCGTAAGCTACGGCGTGCTGCGCCTTGACCCCGTGCTGATACTTGGGCAGAGCTTCGGGCTTGTGGCGTATGTGCGCAATCTCCTCATAGGCAGCAGCTCGCGCCGGACGGCTTGAGCTGCTGCGCCGCGCTTACCATTTTTACGCCATTGCCTCCCCCGTTTACGGGAAACGGAGGGACGGAGCGGCGAGTTGGGGACGCAGTGCCTATCTTTGCAAGGAAGAAAAACGCGGAGCGTGCGTGTTCCGCCTCGAAAGCATCGCCATGGACAAGGACATTATCCCCGTAGACTCAATCTCCCAGTACAACGAATATTTCGGCTTGGAAACGCTGCACCCGCTGGTGAGCGTGATAAATCTCTCCAAGTCGAAGCCCGTGCGCCACAGCCGCCATCTCTTCGGCTTCTATGTGATTTTCCTCAAAGAGGTTAAGTGCGGCGACCTTGTTTATGGCCGCCAGCTCTACGACTATCAGGAGGGCACGGTCGTGTGTATCGCCCCGGGGCAGGTGGCGGGCGTGCGCGACAACGGAGAGACCTTCCAGCCCAAGGGCTGGGCCTTGTGCTTCCACCCCGACTTGATACACGGCACGTCCTTAGGTTCGCACATAAAGGAATACAGCTTCTTTTCCTACGAGTCCAACGAGGCGCTGCATCTCTCCGAGCGCGAGCGCGAAATATTCCTTGACTGCCTGCAGAAGATACAGATGGAACTCGACCACGCTATTGACCGCATGAGCAAGCGGCTTATCGCCACAAACATAGAGCTTCTCCTTGACTACTGCCTGCGCTTCTATGAGCGGCAGTTCATAACCCGCGAGCGTGTCAACCGCGACATACTCACACGCTTTGAGACCCAGCTCGACGAGTATTTCGCTTCCGACAAGCCGCGGCGTGACGGACTCCCCACCGTGCGCCACTTCGCGGAGGCGCTCTGCCTTTCGCCCAACTATTTCGGCGACCTCATCAAGAAAGAGACCGGCCGCTCGGCTCAGGACTTCATCCAACGCCGCATCGTCAGCCTCGGGAAAGAGCGCGTGCTTAATCCGCAGTTTTCCATCAGCGAAGTTGCGTACAGCCTCGGCTTCCAATATCCGCAGCACTTTACGCGCGTCTTCAAGCGGGCCGTGGGCATGACGCCGCAAGAGTACCGCCAAAGCGCGGTGTAGCCGTCTAAGCCCTTCTTGGGCTCTTCCCGTTGGGGTTTTAGACACCCAAAAGTGTTCTAAATGTCGGTTTTCGGAATATGTAAAAGTGTTAACGGCCTCTTGCAAACGAGGAGAAAATGTATTATCTTTGTGTAGCGTAAAGAGGGAATATGCATAGCGTGCGTATTCCCTCTTTGCTTGTGTTGAAAATCAGCAAGTTACGCGGCTTGTATATGTACATGTCGCGCCGCCGGTATGTACATCCTGGAAAAACTCCAAGTATTCCCGTCGCTACAGAGCCTATTTCCGTCCCGAGAAGCCCCCTTCCCGTTGCCAAAAGATGCCTTTCCGCGTCCGCAAAGCCAAGCGGCATAGTTAAACTTACATAAAAATGCACCCCTCGGCCGGTGCGCGTTAGTGTTCTATTTTTCCTCTTTTCCCCGCCCCATATCGCGGGCGGTCGGCAATGCTTTTTTCTGGAAAAATACACGCGTCCGGGGTCAATTGTGACGCGCCATAATCCCCATTGGCGGCAATTTTTGCCGGAGGAGGGTATTTGTTTTGCCTTTCAGCCCCTTTCCACTAATTTTGCACCGCAGGAAAAGAATATTTTTCAAGTCACTTAAATACTTCGATGAATTTTGTAGAAGAACTGAAATGGCGCGGCATGCTCCACCAAATGATGCCGGGTACGGACGAATTGCTAACCAAAGGAATGGTGACGGCTTATGTGGGTATAGACCCCACTGCCGACTCGCTTCACATCGGCCACCTTTGCTCGGTGATGATGTTGCGCCACTTCCAAAGGGCTGGCCACCGTCCCCTCGCGCTTGTAGGCGGGGCTACGGGTATGATAGGCGACCCCTCCGGCAAGAGCGCGGAGCGCAACCTCCTCACCGAAGAGGTGCTGCGGCACAACGTGAGCTGCATAAAGCAGCAGCTCTCCCATTTCCTCGACTTCGACTCTGACGCGCCCAACGCAGCCAAGCTGGTCAACAACTACGACTGGATGAAAGACTTTTCCTTCCTCGACTTCGCCCGTGAGGTGGGAAAGCACATTACGGTCAACTACATGATGGCCAAGGACAGCGTGAAGAAGCGCCTTAACGGCGAGGCACGCGACGGTCTCTCTTTCACGGAGTTCACCTACCAGCTGCTGCAGGGCTACGACTTCCTCCACCTCTATCAGGCCGAGGGCTGCAAACTGCAGATGGGCGGCTCCGACCAGTGGGGCAACATCACCACCGGCACCGAGCTCATCCGCCGCACCCTTGGCGCGGAGGCAGACGCATACGCCCTCACCTGCCCGCTCATCACGAAGGCCGACGGAAAAAAGTTCGGCAAGACAGAGCAAGGCAACGTGTGGCTCGACCGCCGCTACACCACGCCCTACAAGTTCTACCAGTTCTGGCTTAATGTGGGCGACGAGGAAGCGGAACGTTACATCAAGATATTCACCTCCCTTTCCCACGAAGAGATAGACGCGCTCATTGCCGAGCATCGCGCCGACCCGGGACGCCGCACGCTGCAAAAGCGCCTCGGAGAGGAAGTGACGTGCATGGTGCACGGACGCGCCGACTACGAGATGGCGGTGGAGGCCTCCAACATACTTTTCGGCAAAGCCACGAAAGAAAGTCTGCTCAAGCTCGACGAAGCCACGCTGCTCAGTGTCTTTGACGGCGTGCCGCAGTTTGAGGTGGCGAAAGACAGCGTGCTTGGCGCGAAAGCCGTAGACCTTTTCGCCGAGACCACGAAATGCTTTGCCTCGAAAGGCGAAATGCGCAAGATGGCGCAGGGCGGCGGCGTGAGCCTAAACAAAGAGAAGCTGCAGGCCTTCGACCAGACGATAGGGGAGAGCGACTTGCTGGACGGGAAATATCTCCTTGTGCAGCGTGGCAAGAAAAACTATTTCCTCATTATCGTGAAATAAGCGCCGCGCGGCGGGCATCGCCCGTTTGCGGCACAAGATAGGCAAGTAAGGGGCGTGTCAAAGGAATGCGACGCGCCCCTTCCTGTTTGTTTTCCGCCCTTCTCCCTTTGTGTGAAAGCCGTCAGCCCCGTTTGCCGCCGGCTTTCCCGTTCCGTTTCGCCGATGGAAAGGGAGATTTTGTAAACAGAAAAGACATCTACGCCATGGAAGAGGCAGAGTTCTTAAAACTGCGCGGGCTTCCCGTCTCCCGCCTCGCGCTTTTGCTTGCCGCACGCAAAGAGCCCGAGGCCGATTTCCTCCTGCGTCAGGCAGAGGGGTGGCAGCGCATGCGGACGAAAGTGCCGGCCTGGGCGGAGACGGACGGGCTGCACTACCCGCCGCGCCTTTCGCTCGAGCAGTGCTCGGGCGAGGCTGCCGCCCGCTACAAAGCCTCGGTGGCGCAAAGGCTTCTTGCGGGAAAGAGGGACGCGGCCTTGGTGGACCTCACCGGCGGTATGGGCGTCGACTTCTCTTTCGTCTCGCGCCACTTCGCCCGCGCCGTGTATGTGGAACGGCAGGAAACGCTCTGCGCGGCAGCTCGCCACAATTTCCCCCTGCTCGGCTTGCCCGAAGCAGAGGTGGTGTGCGGCGACGGCGCGGACTACCTCCGCGAAATAGCTGCGGCGGACATTATATATATAGACCCCGCTCGCCGCGACACCGCCGGCAGGAAGACCGTGCGCATATCCGACTGCGAGCCGGACGTTGTTGGGCTGAAAGACTTGCTGCTTTCGAAGGCGCGGGTGGCGGTGATGGTGAAACTCTCCCCGATGCTCGACATCACAGAAGCCGCCCGCGAGCTGGGCTGCGTAAGCGAGGCGCACGTGGTGGCGGCAGACGGCGAGTGCAAAGACTTGCTGCTCGTGCTGCGGGCGGGCGCGGGTGATAGTCCCGCGTTGTACGCCGCCGAGGACGGAAGCGTTTTCCGCTTCACAGCGGCAGAGGAGGCTGCGGCGTCCGTGGAGTATGCAGACGAGGTGGGGGCTTATCTCTACGAGCCCGGGGCGGCGATGATGAAAGCGGGGGCTTTCAAGCTCTGCGCCGCGCGTTACGGGCTCGAAAAGCTGCACCCCAACTCCCATCTCTACACCTCCGGCCGCCTTGTGCCGGACTTCCCCGGCCGCGCCTTTGCCGTGAGAGCCGTGTACGGCTTTGGAAAGAAAGAAATAAACGCCCTGCGACGCGCCACGCCGCAGGCCAACATCGCCACACGCAATTTCCCCACCGGCGCGGAGGCTCTGCGCAAGAAGCTCAAACTGCGTGACGGCGGCAAGGACTATATCTTCGCCACCACACTCCGAGACGGGCGGCACGCCCTTGTCTGCTGTGAGAAATGCGCCCCTCCGGCACGCACGGAATAAAGTTTTTCAAAAAAAGAGGGGCAGGGCTGTAACTTTTCCCCGCCTCGCCCGTCTTCCGTATAGAGAGCCAAAGATGAAAGAGACAGACTTCCGGCGCGACCTGCTCCCTCTGAAAGACAAACTTTTCAGACTCGCGCTCCGCGTCACCCTTAACCGCCAAGAGGCGGAAGACCTTACGCAGGACACACTCCTGCGGGTGTGGAGCAAGCGCGGGGAGCTGGGCGAGGTGGACAATTTGGAAGCCTACTGCGTCACTGTCTGCCGCAACCTTTCCCTTGACCTCGTCGCCCGCAAAGAGCGCAGCACCCTGCAGCTTGACTGCAGCGAAGCCGAAACGCTTGACAGCACGCCCTCCGCGCAGGAGCGGATGGAGCGGGACGAAAGGATGGGGCATTTGCACCGGGCGCTTAACGCCCTCCCCGAGAAGATGCGCACCGCCGTACAGTTGCGCGACATCGAGGAAATGACCTACCGCGAGGCGGCTGAGGCTATGGGCGTGAGCGAGGCGGACTTTAAGGTGACACTGCACCGCGCGAGGAAAGCACTCCGCGAGGCGCTCTTGAAAGAATGAGGACTATGGACTACAAATATATCGAACAACTGCTGCAGCGCTATTGGGACTGCGAGACCTCCGTAGAAGAGGAGCGCGTCTTGCGGGCGTTTTTCAGTCAGGAGGACATCCCCGCCGGGCTGCGCCGCTACCGCACGCTGTTCGGGTATGCCGAGGAGCAGTCGCATATAGGCCTGGGCGCGGATTTCGACAGCCGCGTGCTCGCCGCCATAGAGGAAGACGCCGCGGCAAAAGAGAGCGGCGAAACGGCAACGGAAGAAAAGAAGCCGGCCTTCGTGGTAGAGGCGCACCGCATTACGCTCGCCTCCCGCCTGCGCCCGCTCTTCCGCGCGGCGGCCGCTGTGTCTATCGTCACGCTGCTTGGCTTGGCCGCCCAGCACTCGTTCGGTACGTCCGGAGACGGTGTTTCGGACGGCTGGGACTACAACCAAGCCGCATACAAAGATTCCTACCAAGACCCAGAAAAGGCTTACGAGGCGGGAATGAAGGCTCTGAACATGTTCAAGCAAGGGCCGAAGACGGCGGTAGCCGACAGTGCGGCGGGCAAGGCCGCTCCCAAGGCGGCGACGGAAGACTGAACGCAGAAAAATGAGACACCTCCTCGCCACACTCTTCGTTTTTCTCCTCGCCACGACAGGGCGAGCGCAGAACGAGCAGGATTTCGCCTCGCGCTTCATGGCTTTGTACGGCGGCGGAACGCCGGCTCTGAAATGCTCCACAGTAAGCCCCGACATGATGGGGCAGGTGCTGCAGCTGCCGGAAGTGAAAGGCGACGAAGACACACAGAAGCTGCTGAGCCAGCTAAAGACTGTGCAAATCGTGGAATACGGCGGCGGCAAACGCGAAGCGGAGCAGTTTTTCCAAAAAGCCGTGAAGCTCGCGAAACAAAACGCCGCACGTTACAAGATAAAGGCGGACACGGAGGACGGAAAGGTTTACACGCGCCAGCGAAAGGGCATAGTGCTGGAGATGGTGCTTGTGAAGAAAAGCGGAGACACTTTTTGCGTCATCTCCATTACGGGCAATATGACGCAGGACTTTCTCCACCGCCTCCTCTCGGCGGAGTAGAGTCGACGAATGACAGAGAAAAAGAAGACCAATATATATGTTCAGCCGTCCCGAAAGGCGGGGCGCACCAGTAAAACTACTTGCATTTTTAAAACACCCAAGGACAGCCTGCAGCCGCCGCGACAGCGGAAGACGAGAGACAAGGCGCGGCAGTCCGATGCCCTTATCCAGCGGGATAAGAACAGATAAACAGGGAAGCCGGCTCTTGCAGAAAGCCGCCGCTTCCCTTTATCTTTTTCTGAGAAACGACTCTGCCTTCTCGGCAAACGGCATAACGGCGGCGAAGTGCGGGCTTGGCGTTGGCGAAGCACTTATATTGTGGCGGCGAAACGCGGGCGAGTTGCACGCTGCTTCGTTTTTACTTGCGTCGGGAAAGGTTTTTCTTTGCTCTTGTTAATGTTTTGAAAGAAAAAGCCTAAGTTTGCAAGACACTTGCACAGATAACGCTCCCACGCGCACTATTGCGCTGGGCGCAGGCACAGACTTGACAAACGGCAGGCATATTCAGCTTCCACCATACCTTATGAGAAAGAGACTTTTTGCGGCTGCACTGGCCGTGCTGATATCCGCAGGCTTCGCGGCGACGCAGGCCGTGGCGCAGGAGGGGCAGGAATCCTCCGGGGCAAACCTCATCTACAGCTGCGACACGGGGCGCGGCACCACGGGCAACTTCGGCGGCGTGGGCACGCCCCTCAAACAGGACTATGACGTAGCGACCAAAATTGACGGAAAGCTCTTCAAGGGACTTTACATAGAGGCCGTTCGCGTGCCGATGGGGGAAATGGAGAATCTCTCCGGACTGAAAGTGTGGCTCACCAAAGAACTCGCTCTCAAAACTATTGACGGCAAGAAGACCAACGCGGCCGACATCGTCACGGAGGCGGCTGAGGCTGCTGACGAGGGTGAGGACGGATGGTGGGAGGTACAGCTCGCCGAGCCGTACCAGCTCACGGGCGAGGACATCTATGCGGGTTACTCCTTCAATATGGACGCGCTCGACGACACCAACAAACGGCCGGTGAAGATAACCACCGAGCTGCACGACGGCGGCTGCTTTGTACACACTTCCCGCAGCTACCGCAACTGGACTGATGTTTCCGATATGTGCAGCTCTATTATGGAGATTGTGCTGAGCGGAGCCCCGCAAAACGCCGCCGCCGTTTCGGCCGAGGGAGCTTACTTCGGAGCGGTGGGGAAAAAGACGCTCGTCACCTTCCTTGTAGAGAACCATGGCGCGGCAGGCATCTCCAACATCGACTACACCTATGAGTATGACGGCAAGACGCTTGCGGGACACACGGACTTGGTTTATCCCGTCTCCTCCGTGTACAACGCAGCGTCCTACTTCTCTTTCTCCTTGCCCGAAGTGACGGCAAAGGCCTACTATCCCCTTAACCTCACCATCACAAAAGTAAACGGAGGGGAAAACAATGACGCGGCTCGCAGCCTCACTCAGGATGTCAGCATTTTCGAAGTTGTGCCCAAGCACCTCTCAGTCATGGAGGAGTACACCGGCACTTGGTGCGGCTACTGCCCGCGCGGCATTGTGGGGCTCGAGGTTATGCACCGCCTTTACCCGGAAGACTTTATAGCGCTTTCCTACCACGAGGGCGACCCGATGGAAGTACTCACGGCGGAATATTACCCCAACACCATTAGCGGCTTCCCCGCCGCCTATCTCGACCGGCAGTATGCCGTCGACGCTTACGGCGGTGTGAGCGGCTCGACTTCCTTTGGCATGGACAAGGCGTGGCTTGCCGCTTGCGACATGGCGGCAGAGGGCGGCGTCGACGTGCGGGCGTGGCTCAACAGCGATAAGTCCGCTGTGGAGATAAGCGCAGGCGCTACGTTCCCATTGGCTGTCAACAAGGCGAAGTACGCGGTGGAGCTGGTGCTGGTTGCCGACAGCCTCTGCGGCACTACGGTGAACTGGTATCAGCGCAACTATTTCACCGAAGGAAGACAGGGAACGTTCCCCGAGCCGGAGTTTGAGAAGTTCACAAGCGGCGAGGAGTATGTGACAGACATAAAGTTCAGCGACGTGGTGGTTGCCACTACGCGCCTTTTGAACGGGCTCACTTACTTGCCCGAGCAAGTGGAGGCCGACAAACGCTATGAGGCGGACGCCACCATCCCCTTCAGCCGCGTGGTGAACACGAGTCTCGACCCCGTGGTTCAGAACAAGAACAACCTGCGTGTGGTCGCTCTGCTCATCAACACGGGCACGGGCGCGGTGGTCAACGCCGCCCAGACGAAAGTGTACGAGGATGAGTCCGCTGGCATAGGCACTGTGGCGGTGAAGCCGCAGGGCGCGGGTGCGGTGAGCGTGTACGACCTCTCAGGCCGCCGCACCGGCTCGCTGCAGCGCGGCGTGAACATTGTGCGCACGGCTGACGGGCGCACGCAGAAGATACTTGTAAAGTAAAGACCCCGTCAAAATGTTAACCAACGGGCGGCGGCGCATGCGTGCGTCCCGCCCACAAAATATCCTGCTTATGAAAAACTTTACGCTTGCGGTAGTTGCATCCCTCTTCGCCGGCGCGGCGTACGCGCAGACGGCGGCTGACGCGCCCACGGCTGCGGCGTGGGGAAAGACGGCGGCGGCCGAGACCGTGGCAGCCGCACCCGCCGCGCACAAGGCCGCTGACGCTTCCACGCTGATAACCGAGCAGCCCGAGGGCACGCTTTACAAGAATATGTATACCTATGCCAACGGCTTCGAGAGTATGTGGGGCATGATTTACGAAGCGAAGAAAGACGGTACGGTAAAGGACATCGTAGTGGCGGATGACGGCTCTGTGTATATAAAGAACCCCATCAGCTTCATGAACACCGACTCTTGGATAAAGGGGCATAAGACAAACGGCGACACCGTGGCTGTGGAGCTGCCCCAGCTTATTTACCTGCTCGACAACGGCGATGACACTAAGGTGAAGTACTATGCCAACCGCATGGTGTATAAGCTCGTGGACGGCAACAACCAATACGTGCCCGACCCAGCCTCTCAGACAATCAAGTACGTTTGGCGCAACGACTCGCTCATTAAGCTCGAGAAGGACATTCTCCTTGGCATGGTGAGCGAGGGCGGAAGCTGGAACGGCCTGGGTGACTTGGAGTGCGAGGTGACAGTGAACAAGTTTGTCAACGCAGCCCCGCAGGACCCCTCGAAAGCGGTGAAGTACATAATGACTTACTACCCCTCCGAGCAGTCCGCGCACCAGAAGGTGGTGGACGTGGTGATTGAGGGCTCGGACATATATATAAACGGTGTGGACTCCGACATTCCCTCCGCCTGGGCGCACGGAACGATAAAGGGAAGCCTTGCCACGTTCACGGGTATGCAGTTTCTCGGGCTCAACGAGGGAAAGGGCGCGTACAAGTTCTTTACCCCCGCCTCGGTGAAGTATAACGAGAGCACCTACACCACGGACTACAAGCTCCTGAGTAAGATGAACTTCATCTACAACTCGAAGAAGCAGACGCTCTCTTGTACGAGCGACGGCTTCATCTCCAACTACGGCTACCGGCAAATAGCCCTGGAGATGCAGGTCTTTATGAAGCCCTCGCTCGTGCCTTGGGAAGGTGTGGTGGACAAGCCGCAAAACCCCGTCATCGTGCAGTATGAGCCTGCGAGCTCGTCTGCTGGCTGGCTCATATTCGGTATCAGCAAGTACAACGTGCAGGACAGCTTTATGGATGCCGCCAACGTGTACTATAACGTCTACTTTGACGATGAAAAGGTGACGTTCTACCCCGACCAGTATAAGGGTATCAGCGAAGAAATGACCGATGTGCCTGTCGATTTCTCCGAGAGCACCATGTACGACTTCCAGACTTACGGCTCGCAGCACCGTGTCGTGATTTACGACCGCGGCATGGAGCGTGTCGGCGTGCAGGCTTTCTATCTTGACGGAGACACCAAGCTCGCCTCCGACATAGTCTACATCGACGACCCCTCGGGTATCTCCGGCGTCAGCGCGTCCGCCGCTTCGGTGGTAAGCACGCAGTACTTCGACCTTTCCGGCCGCCGCGTCTCTGCCCCCGACGGCAAGGGTGTGTACATACGCACGCAGCACCTTTCTGACGGCAGTGTGCGCTCGGGAAAGATGATGTCGAAATAAAGAAAAGCGGGCGCGGGCGGCAAACTCGCCGCCCCGTGGCTGCGAAGATTGCATTGCGCAGTCCGCCGGACTATGGGTGTCTCCATTGTCCGGCGGACTTTTTTGTGCACCCGCTTTTGGGGTGAGCTTCCATACGGATGTCCTCTTTATTATACGTATGGGAGGGGAATCTATCCCCCTTAGTTCGTTTTCTCTTTATAGTCCATTCTCCCCAAAGTCCTTTCCCCGCAGGTTAAGAGTGTGGTTCTGTAGGCGATAATAATAAGGAGAGTTTGCGGAAAATCTCAAAAAGGTGTATTTTCGTGCCGTGGAAAATTCTCAAAAAGGAGTATAGCCTGACGGGAAAATATCTCAAAAAGGTGTAATCGGTATAGCTATGAAACGAAAGATATATCAGCAGCTCCTCGAATGGAAGGGGAAGAGAAAAGGTGAGGTGGCTTTGCTCGTAGAGGGGGCAAGGCGCATAGGCAAAAGCTACATAGTGGAGGAGTTCGGCAAGAACGAATACGAGTCGTATATACTTATCGATTTCAACAAAGCTCCCCAAATGGTCAGAGACTGGTTTGACTTCTATTTGGATGACCTTGACACACTGTTTCTCTATCTGAGTCAGCACTACAAGGTGAAACTTTATGAGCGCAAGTCGCTTATTATTCTTGACGAGGTTCAGTTGTGTCCCCGTGCAAGGGCGGCCATCAAGTTTTTGGTGGCTGATGGGAGGTATGATTATATAGAGACAGGGTCGTTGGTTAGCATCAAGAAGAACACGCAGGGCATTGTTCTCCCGTCTGAGGAACGCGCGATACAAATGTACCCTATGGACTTTGAGGAATTCCTATGGGCTACCGGCAACGATATGCTGATGGACTTGATAAGGAAAATGTATGCGGAACGGAAACCTATGGGGCAGGTGTTCCATCGTCAGGCTATGGACGCTTTCCGTCTCTATATGATAGTAGGGGGAATGCCGCAAGCCGTAAAGAAGTATGTCGAGACGAAAGATTTCGAGGCGGTAGATGCCGCCAAACGCGATGTGCTGACCATCTATCGTAACGACATCTTCAATTATGCGGGTGAGATAGCCGAGAAGGTGGTATCCATCTTTGACCAAATCCCGTCCCAGCTTTCCAAGCATGAAAAGAAGTTCCGTTTGTCGGCTTTGAAGCCTGGCGCAAAGTATCGTGATGTGGACGATGCCTTCTTTTGGCTGAAGGACGCGCGGGTTGTGAACATCTGCTATAACTCGACTGAGCCAAACATCGGATTGAAGATGAACGAAGACCGCACCACGCTGAAATGCTATATGGGTGACACGGGTCTGCTAATCAGTCATTCTTTCGATGAAAAGGGAATAGTCTCGTCCGAGGTCTATCAGAAGCTGCTCTTTGGCAAGCTGGAGGTGAACGAAGGTATGCTTGTAGAGAATGTCGTGGCGCAAATGCTGACAGCAAGCGGCAACAAGCTCTTTTTCTATAGTAAGTCTTCGGA
Organism: uncultured Oscillospiraceae bacterium; assembly: GCA_963625935.1. Classification (GTDB taxonomy): domain Bacteria; phylum Bacteroidota; class Bacteroidia; order Bacteroidales; family Bacteroidaceae; genus Alloprevotella. Next base: position 96,942 of record CAVFVD010000002.1, read on the forward strand.
GAAAGTGGAAGACCGTATGGAGATAGACTTTTTGCTGCAAAAGGACAAAGTGACCAGCCGCCACAACATCCGTCCGATAGAGGTGAAAAGCGGGAAGAATTACACGTTGACCTCTTTGGAAAAGTGCGTTAAGAAGTTTGGGGGCTACGTGACTGCACCCACCGTTTTGCATGCCGCAGACTATAAAGAAGAGGGCGGTGTCACCTTTCTGCCTATTTATATGACCCCCTTGCTGTAAATATAGGGACGGACCCCTATTGTGCTTCTCGCAGTAAACCAAGGCAAAACGTAGCGCAGACATCCCTTGGTCGTGCGTTTTGCTTGCGCATAGTTTATGCTCCACCATACGGAAAGCGGCAGTCGCGAACTTCGCGACTGCCGCTTTCCGTATGGTGGACCAGCTAGGGCTTGAACCTAGGACCTCCAGATTATGAGTCTGTTGCTCTAACCAACTGAGCTACAAGTCCGTTTTTGCGGTCTCTCCCGCTTGCGGCTGCAAAGTTGGGGATAAAAGCTGACGTGTGCAAGTTTTTGCGTGCGTTTTTTAGCTTGTGGGGCTAAGGCGTGGGATTGGCGCGGGTTGGGTTGGTGCGGCGGCATAGGTGCTTGGGGGAGTTGGTAGGGGATAAAAATGCGTTGAAACCGTGTTTTGCGTTTTTCTCACTGTTTTGTGTCGCCATTTTCCGTTTTTCTCTTGGCGGGGTGTCTATAAAGGAGGGCGAGGGCTTCGGACATGGCGGAAACGGAGAGGAAAAATAGAACACTTCAGGAGGTGAAGATTTACGAATCTTTAACGGGAAGGCGGCTCTTGCAAGGGTGTCTGGGGAGACGAATGGGGGATTTGGAGTGTGGGAAAGGCACTTCGCGGCGACGGAAATAGACCCTGGAGCTACGGGAATACTTGGAGTTTTTCCGGGATGTACATGCCGGCGGCGCTATATGTATATATAGGAGGCTTGTAATTTGTTGATAATCAATACGAGAAAAGAAGAGGGAAAACGCGGCAACGTTTTCCCTCTTCTCTGTCACAAAGATACAAAATTTTTGCGCCGTTTCCAAATCGCCTTAACATTACTAAAGGTGTCCTTTTTTCCCGGAGGGTGTACATCTAAGCCCTTTTTCGGGCTGTTTGCGTCTTATTGTGTAGTCGGGGGGCGGGTAGTAGGAGAATGCGGCATCCTGGTCGCCGAACGAAGTAGCGGCCTCTGGAAAATGATAAATGACCTTTGGAAAAAGAAAAACGGCATTAGGGAATATGGAAAACGGGGTGCGGTGAAAAGTGGGGCTTCCCGCTGTGTTATCGGCGGTTTTTGTCCTGCCGCATTAGTTGTTAAGGTTTTTGGCTGATATTTTGCTGAAAAAAAGGCTGCGGAAATTTTGCGTTGGAAAGGTTTATTTTTAGGGGGGGGATGAATTTATTGTGAGAGCGGGTTTGCGGAAAAATATCAGCGCCGTACTTTTGCAGAAAATTTGGGCGTGTAAGGGCGCCTCAAAAAGAACGCTGTTTCACCCCCGTGCTGTGGAAAAATGACGGAACGTAGTATGGGGACGGAAACGAAGCGGAGAAAGACGGGGCGTAAAACACCGCCTGCGGCACAAGACTAAACTAAAAAGGAGCGGCCGAGTGGATAAGGCTGCGGAAGACTTTCGTGGGGCGTGTCCCCAAGGGCTGTTTGCACGTGGAAACGCGGGCAAGGCGTGTAAGGCAATCAGACAAATGTATTGGTTCTTGACGTACAGCCGGTACTGAACGTATTTAGAAAAACGGAAAAAGCCGGTGAAACCGCGACGGAAAGGGCGGTGTAAATCGGAAAGGCGTAATTGTATAATGGTCAAAACACGGAAAATATTACCTCTGGCACTTGCTATGCTCGCTTGTCTGCCCGCTTCGGCAGACAGCATTGCCGGGCGTATGGCTGGGTATGAGTTTTCCGGATTTGAATACATAGGCTACTACCTGAAGATTTGGGCGAACGGCTTTATTGAGTACCCCTGGGTGGTGCGCATCTCGGTGCTGATACTCCTGGCGTGTATGTTCTCCGTGCTGTTCCTTACGGTTCGGCTTGTGGTGGACAAACTCATAGACCGCCGGCACAGGCGTTTCCGCGTCAAGCTCTATAATAAATATCACGATGTGCTTAGCGACATTTTCGTCGCCGAAGGGCCGCTTGAGGACATAGACATAAAAGAGCGCGCGGGGCTTACTGAGCGCGAGACGAAAAAGTGGAAAGGCTGGAAGATGTTTGGGGTCGGAAGGCTCTTCATTGACTGCAAGGCCGAGAGATACGACGACTACCGGCAGGAAAACATTATTGCTGCCGCGAGGGTCTTCGGGCTGCAGTCTTTCCTCGAAAACACGATGACCTTCGGCACGGCGAAAGAGCGTATAAAGTCGCTGAGGTGCGCCCAGTTCCTTATGCTGGATCTCCCCGAGTCCATCCTCGTGCGCCTGCTCGACTCGCGCAACCACACCATGCGTAAGGAGGTGCGAATGTATTACCTTTGGCTGAGCGACTACTCCCCGTTCCGTTTCTTCAACGACCCCAAGATAGACTACGAGTACCGTCCGTGGGACGCTTTGGAGGTGCACCACCTGCTGCGCGCGCGGCGCAGGGCGGGGAAAGAGATACCCTCGCTTGTGCCCGTGGTGAACGAGTGCCCCAACGAGCAGATGAAGGCGTGCCTCATACGCGAGGTGGCGTACTGGGGCTCGGACGAGGAGGTGAAAAGCATGGAGCGCTTCCTTTCAAGCCCGGTTTCGCTCTTCCGGCTCGCCGCCATACAGTGTATGGGCATAGCCCGCTGCAGAGAGGCCGAGGACAAGCTGCAGGCGGTATACCCCATGCAGTCCGAAAGCCTGCGCGTGGCCACCTGCGAGGCGGTGACGCGCATCGGCTCGGGCAAGGCCGTGCCGTTCTTCGTGAAATGCTTTGAAAGCTGCGAGGTGCAGCAAACCAAGTTCAGTATACTCCGCTGCCTTATGGGATATAACTCGCAGGGGCGGAGAGAGTTTGAGCGGCTCGAGCAAAAGGCCGACAAAAAAGACGAGGTAATCTTCAAGCAGGTGCGTGCCTTCACTTTCGACAACGACAAGAAACTCGCATGAAGGAGCTGATACTATACACATACGGCTACTTGGTTTTCTTCTACTCGATGGCGTTGATGCTGTCGTACGTGATACTCATCTGGCTGAGCTACCGCGAGCAGAAGAAAAACCGCGCCACGATGAGCGACGGCTATGTGCGGAAAATCTTCGAGCACTCGCCGTACACGCCCGGCGTGTCTATTGTCGCCCCTGCCTACAACGAGGAAAACACCATCGTCGACAACGTCCGCTCGCTGCTCTCACAGGAGTACCCGAAGTTTGAGGTAATCATCGTCAACGACGGCTCTAAGGACTCTACGCTGCAAAAGATGATAGAGGAGTTTGAGCTCGTGGAGGTGGCTTACCGCTACCGGCAGCGCATCCTCGCAAAGCCTTTCAAGCGGATGTTCATCTCTAAAAACCCGGAGTACCACCGTCTCCGCGTTGTGGACAAGGAAAACGGCGGTACCAAGGCCGACCCTGTGAACGCCGGGCTTAACGTGGCGCAGTACCCTTACTTTATCAACACCGACGTGGACTGCATCCTCTCGAAGGACGCCATACTTAAGTGCATTCGCCCGATGATTGAGCTGAACGATGTGATAGCTGTCTCGGGTGTGATGAATATCTCCAACGCCTGCAAGGTGGAGCGCGGCGTCCTCAAAGAGTACCGCATACCTTGGAGTCCTATCCCGCTCTTCCAGACGCTGGAATATATGCGAAGCTTCATGGTGGGAAAGATGGGCTGGAGCGCAATCAACGCCATGCCTAACGTTTCCGGCGGCTACGGAATGTTTGACACCGAGGTGGCTATATCTGCCGGCGGCTACTCGTCCGACTCCCTTGCCGAGGACATGGACATGATCACGCGTATGATTGGCTACTGCTGCGACTTCAACCGCAAGTACCGCGTGGTGCAGATACCCGACACGTGCTGTTACACCGAGGGACCGGGCAACTTGCAGCAGCTCTACCGACAGCGCACGCGTTGGGGACACGGGCTGATACAGACTTTCGGTAAGTACTACCGAATGATATTCAAGCGGAAATACCGCCAGCTCGGCATGATAACGCTGCCCTATCTGCTCATCTTCGAGTTCCTCGCTCCGCTCATAGAGTTTGTGGGCTTTGGCACGTTCACCTACCTCGCTTTCACCGGCGGCGTCAACTGGGACACGGCTTACATCATCTTCGCTGTGATGTATATATTCTGCGTGCAGCTGTCTTTCGTGGTGATATACTACGACTATATGCAGAACAAAGACCATAAGATACTCTCATATACCCGCCTCGTGCTGGCGGCCGTGGTGGAGCCGTTCATATACCACCCGCTTATCTTGCTCTTCTCCCTGAGAGGGTACTTGCGCTTTATCATGAAGCAGCGCATCGTATGGGGCGAGATGAAACGAAAGGGCTTCCAGCAGAAGCCTGCCGAGTCTGCCGGCTCCGCGACTGCAAACAATGGCGGCGCGGACGGCGTGGCAAACGCCGCTGCCGCAGTCTGACAAACGGAAGAGACTACGTCACTCCCCGCAAAAAGCGTGAGGAAGTGACGATGAAAAGGAAACAAACATAGTAATCTATGCGTATATCAAGGAAAATACTAATGAGCTTGCTTGCCGCCTCGCTCATTGCCGTCTCGCTCTTCGCGGGCGGTCTCTTCGCGACGGACCGTAAGGGTTCCGGACGCGACGACGGGTCATACCATACGCCGGACTACTACGAGCACACCGTGCGAAAGGCCTTCAAGCGGCAGGACTGGGAGGGTGGAAAACGCCTCCTGGACGAAGGACTCAAGCACTACCCTGATGTGTCAGGGCTTAACGAGCTTGCGGGACAGTATTTCTATCACTACAAGTCGTACGACGACGCGCGCTTCCATCTGGTAAAGTCCGTGCGCGACAACAACGGCAACGTGCAGGCCAAGCAGCTGCTTGTGAACGTAGAGGAAGACACGAAGAACTATTCCAGTGCAATTTGCTACGTCAACGAGCTCTTGGAGGTGAACCCGTATTGGAAAGGGCTGTGGCGCAGGAAGATTTCGCTCTTCCGCAAGCAGGGCAACGACGAAGAGGCAGATCGTCTCCTTCGCCGTATATGCAAGATTTACCCCGATGACGAGCAGCTGAAGAAAGACTATACTTACCGTCTCGAGCAAAACTTCCGCGAGCAGAAAAAGAGCGGTGACAAGGACAAAACCATCGCTTCCCTGCGCGAGTTGGTCGCTAACGAGCCCAACAACGAAGAATACTACCTCAGTCTTTGTAACTTGCTCCTCCAGCAGGGCAACCGCAGCGAGGCCATTGAGGTGGCAGACCGCGGCGTGTCCTATATCCCCGGAAGTACCGCGCTTATTATGAAAAAGGCGGGCATACTTGCCGAGGAAAACAGATACGGCGAGGCTATGAGCTTTGTGGAGATTTGCATGAAGCAAAACCACAGCGGGCAGCTATCGTCTTTCTACAATTCGCTGCGACTTGACGCTGCACGCGCCGAAGCCCGCCGCGACCCGTACGTGCTTTACGGGAAAGTGTACGAATCTTCCAAGAGTCAGGAGGCTTTAGACTATATGCTCTCCACCTCCATATCGCGCGGCTACTACGAAGACGCATTATATTATATAGCGGAGGCACGCAAGCGCGAGGGGGATACGCCCGCTTTGCTCTACAAGGCGTATGTGGTGAACAAGCGTATGGGCAACGAACGCGCGGCCAATAGTATGTTGTCGCGACTGTACGAGCGCAACCCGCAGGACCGCGACGTGGCGGACGAACTCTGCCGCGTGCGTCTGGAGCAGTCTACGCGTCTGATGAACGACGGGGCGTACGCTGAGGCACTCAATATGCTCAATTTTGTGACAGAGCATAGCAGCGAGACAGATATGCGCGAGTCGGCTTACAGTCGTATTGTCACGTGCAATATAGAACTTCGCCGTTTTGACGCGGCCGAGACCGCGCTCGAGACGCTCCACAAGCAGTACCCCGAGCGTTCGGGCTACGTGGCAAAGCGTGCCGACCTGCTCGAAAAGCGCGGGCATACCGAGCAAGCGCTTGCTTTCTTGGAGAAAGAAATCAACGAAACGACCGATGGTTTCGACCGCTTTATGTACGTAAGCTCCTATGAGGAGATTGCGACACCCTATATAAAGAGCCTGATGGGAGCGGGCGCGGTTAGCCGTGCCTATGCCGTGAGCCAGCGATTGTTGGACCTTCTTCCCTCTTCTGAGGCAGGTTTGCAGTACGCAGTCAACGCCTCCGCCCAGCTCCAACGCTGGGACGACCACGACAAATACGTGGCGCAGGGTCTGACTCTATACCCCGATGACCGTTTCTATATAGTGAAGCAAGCCGGGGTGTATTACCGGAAAGGCGAGTATTCATCGGCGGTTAGCTTGATTAGGCCGCAGCTTGACGAGTTTACCGGCGACACGCTCCTTGTAAAGGCTTACTCGGCAGGAAGCGCGGACTGGGCTTCCTCGCTGATAAAGGCGCACAAGGCAGATTCCGCGCTTGCCGTGGTGGACAGCGCGCTTGTGTACGACCGCAACAACCGAAACTTGCTTTACGTAAAGGGGCTTGCCTTCGAGGCCTTGCACGAGTACGACTCGGCCTATGTCTACCAAAAGTACTATATTCCGAGTTTTGCCGAGATGCGCAGTTTCAACCGCCATCTTGACGCGCTGCAAGCACACGAGTACAAGAATGGGCTAAACTTTGAGTATCTGCAAGGACGATTCGGCGAAGAAGACGCTTTGACCGCCGTAGCCACTATCGAATATACGCGAAAAATCAACGATAAAAACGCAATTGCTGCCCGCGTGAACTATGCGGGACGCGAGGGCGCGGTAGCTGGAAGCACTACGACCGAGCAGGTAGCCGGTGGAACCGGTGTTCAGCTGCAGGGAGAATGGGAACACGAGTTCAACGACCGTTGGGCGTTTAAGCTGAACGGCGCTTGGGCCAACAAATATTTCCCGCAAATTGCGGCAAACGCGCAGGCTACGTACACGTTCAAGAATGACTGGCAGCTTGAGGCGCATGCTGGATACCGCCGGCTTAATTCCTATGAGAAGAGCTTTAAGTACGCGCCGGACACCTACGATGAATCGCGCGGTGAAATGGGCTTTTGGACGTTTGACAACTGGAAGAAGAGCTACAACAACCTGATAAACTTTGGACTCGGAGCAACGAAAACCATCGGTGATTTCTCTCTCGGGGCGAAATTTGACGGATATATGCTCTCTTCGAAGTTTTACTTCAACGTCAACGCTACTGCGAGGTACTACCTCCTCGGGGACGGCAAAACCTGCATTATGGCTATGGCGGGACTTGGCTCAGCTCCGGAGACCACGATGATAGACTACGCGATGCCCAACACGTTCAACCATCTCAACACAAACGTCGGGCTGGGCGGACAGCTGCGGGTTCACCGGCATATCACACTTGGCGTGCTGGGCACATGGTACACCTATTACACGCAGAACAATGCGCGTACCGGCTCGCTTACTGACTATACCGACTACATTACTACCAAATACAAAAACCTCTTTAATATAGATGCGCAGGTGCTTATCTCGTTCTAAGGCAATAGCCCCGCTGCTTGCCCTCCTTATGTGCGGCCCTTTGGGGCTGTCTACTGTGGCGTGCAGCGCGGAGAGCGGTGTGAGAGAGTTCTCCTCTTACAGCGAGTACACTATATTGCCGGCTGACAAGAAAGACACCAAGGACGTAAAGTGGGCGGACTATCTGAAAAACCATTGGCAGAGGCGCTCGCTTGACAAAGACTGCGTGTTCATAGGCAGGGCAAGTGATGAGAGCCAGTTGCAGGTTCTTGTCAGTTTTGACCCGACATTGGACGAGGATTATACGGTGAAGACGCGAAAAGACGAGGTCGTGCTGACGGCGCGTAGCGCAGAGTCTATGCTTTACGTGCTTTATCAGTTTATGTCCGCCGCAGCTGCGGAGGACGCACGCTTTGCCGATGACGACCTTCCCCCAGCTTCGTTCAGCTGCAAGCGGGACACTGCCGGCACATTCGCTTTTGAGTACCGCGGCATCTATTCCCCGTCCAACGCAGACGCGGACTTGATGCCCATCCTCGGCACGCACAATGTCGACTTTGACTGGGGGCTTTGGGGGCATAACTTGCGCAAAATATTCGCTGACGGAGTGCCCGACACGGCAAAGGCATTGGTCGGCGGCAAACGCAGCGATGAGCAATTCTGCTTCTCCTCGGACGCACTCTTCCGGGCTTACGCGAGCTTCGTGATAGACAGCTACGGGGAAGGAAACGCCGAAGAAACCGTGCGCTTTGCTGTTATGCCCAACGACAACGACATTGTTTGCCAGTGCGCCGCTTGCCGTGCGGCTGGCAATACGGCCACTTCCGCCACTCCGGCGGTTTCGAAACTTGTCGAACGGCTTGCCAAGCGTTTCCCGCGCCATCAGTTCTTCACGTCTTCCTATTCCACGACCGCGCAGCTGCCCTCGCGCCCGTTTCCCGATAATGTCGGCGTGCTTGTAAGTGCAATGTCTTTGCCCCTCTCGGCTAAGGCCCGGGACGGAAAAGAGGGAAAGTCTTTGGAGAGTACTATTAAAGCGTGGGAGAAAGTAGTGAAGCACGTGTATGTGTGGGACTATATGCGCAATTTCGACGACTATCTTACGCCCTATCCCTGTCTGCATCACTTGCAGGAGCGTCTGCGCTTCTTCCGCGACCTTGGCGTGAGCGGCATCTTCTATAACGGGAGCGGTTACGACTATTCCACGTTCGACGATATGCAGACCTACGTCCTGTCGCGGTTGCTCATTTCGCCCGACGCAGACGTGGACGCGTGCGTGGCGCAGTACTTCAATAAGTACTATCCCGTCACGGCGGACATCCTTATACCTTATTATAAAGAAGCAGAACAACGTGCCGCCGCGAAAACCCTGCCCACGTATGCCGGCATTGGCGGGATGGTGGCAGCAGGGCTGGACGCGGACGCATTTGAGACATTCTGGAAGAAACTCGACACCGCTTCAAAGCGGGCGGAAACCGCAGAAAGGACGCGGCTCAACAAGCTGCTCACCGCGCTAAACTTTACGCGGCTCGAACTCTTGCGGCTGAAACCCGCCGACCCCGGTTTGGCGAATGTGCAGCAAAGGCTGCGGCTGCTCTCCGGGCGGAAGGCTTTCAAGAATCTTACGGACTATCGCGAGGCAAACGGCGACTTGGACGAGTACGCCCAGCAATGGGAGACCTCTTACCCTTGGAAGACTTCCGAGGGCAACTTGCTGAAAGGGAAGAAACTGACCTTGCTTTCCTCTGTCGGCGAAGATGCCAATCCTGTCTCCGTGCTGACCGACGGGATGCAAGGCTTCACCACCGACTACCACACGCAATGGGTTGTCTCGCCCTCTGCGCTTCGTCTGCAGATGGCGGCGCCTGACGTGACTTCCACTGCGATGCGCTTCCATCTATCGTTCCTCGTGGCGCCGGTTTGGCATATCTTCGCCCCCTCAGCGGTCGAGATTTGGCAGAGCGGGAAATGCGTGGGGCGCACAGCGTTGGACGGGAAAGAAGCCTCGCCCATGACGCGCGTGGAAACCTCCGTTTCCGTCACGGACCTAAGCGCGGGCGTGCAGCTCGAAATCAGGGCAATCCCCGCAGAGCGAGAGGGGCGCGTGACCTTGGCTTGCGACGAAATAGAAGCTTTTGTGCAATGAAACAGATGGGACTGATGGGAAAAAATACGGGAAAATATATAGAAAAATCCCTCAAATGTCTTCGTGCAAATGTTTTTCTATACTTTTGCATACTGACTTTGACGAGTCCTGTGCTGTTCGCTGGCTGTAAAAAGCGGGTACATCCCGTTGTGGTGCAGGTTGCGGACTCCATTCGGCACTACTATCCGATAGTCGCAGGTGAGAAGTTGGACATCAACTACCGCGTGTACAACCGGGGCAACGATCCGTTCCTCATAGAGGACATTCAGCCGTCATGCGGCTGCATTGTGGGCGATGCGAATGCTAAGATCATTCCGCCCAACGACTCTGTCACCCTCGCCTTCACCTTTGACAGCAGCAAAAACGTCGGATATGTGCGCCACTGCATCCGTATCTACGGCAACGTGCTGCCTAAGGGCATGGCGACCCTCGTCTTTGACGTGAACGTCGTACCGCCCTCCGACCACGACCCCGACTACGAGGAGATCTACCAAGAGAAGAAGGAGCGGCAGGCAGACATAAAGGGCTTGGTGGACGGCACAACCTCTCAGAAGGGTTACTACATAGACGAGTCCGACTCACGCGACAGTCGCTCGCACACCCGATACCCGTGGAGGGAATAAAGGAGGAGCAGCCCGCGCAAGGAAGGACGAATCTTGAGAAAGTACAGAAGTAAAAAGACAAGAAGCGTTATATAAACATTATTCCCGTTGAAGATAGCCCCCAAGGGCGGCCGCTGAGAAGCAGGCAGCCTTGCGTGGTAATCTTCCTTTAATATTGACGATTATGAAAAAGTTGTTTTTCTTTTTGATGGCTGCTTTTGCAATCGCCTCTTGCGGCGATGACGCCGAGCTCGCAGTGAGCAACGGTTCGCAGAGCCAAGAATTTGGAAAAGCCGCAGAGCCCAGCACGCAAGTGTATGTACAGGGACAGGATATCAGCTCGCTTTCTGCGGAGGGCACAGCTGTGGCTGCTGCTACGGCAGACGCTTATTTCTACGTTCGCGTTGATAGCCGTATCCCCACTTGCGGCGCAATGCCCGCAAGCAAATATTTCCCGCAGACCGCTTCGGGGAACAGCATCTTCGTGTCCGGCAACAAGGGCAAGATTGACACCAACTACCCGTACAAGAGCGGCACGGAGTATGGCTACACCGGCTATGTGTACGACACTCAGGGCAAGGCTACGCTTAACGCGATAGTTGAGGCTCCCGAGTTGTCCGACCTGCTCGCAGCAAACCGCAACTACACTTGGGGCGACCTTGCCGGGCTGAACACGGATACCCTGAAAGTGATGTGGTACATCGTGAAGAAAGAGGGCGGAATATGGCATGTGGACGGCGTGCTTACGGGCGTGCACACCCAGAATATCGTTGAGGTGCCGGGCGTAGAGAAAGACGACCGCATTGACGAGACTACCGTGCCTGACGTTACGCCTGACCCCGTGAACCCCGACGCCGACAAAAATGTTGAAGTTGACATCCACCAGCAGAAGCACCAGAATTGGGACGAGATAAAGACTTCCATCCACATCCGCGACCTCGTGGACACGGTGACTGTGACGATACCCATCGGTCGCGACTATATGGCCGAGGCTGACGACTTTGCTATCCGTGAGTATACGTTCTACACCTCTCTGCCTAATCTCTCCACCGATCACCCCATAAAGGTTACGGCAAAGCATGAGGCAGACAAGCTCGTGATTGAGGTTACTTGCTCCGACACAAGCTACATTGAGTACTTGAAGAAGCAGTACGGCGACGGTGTCACCATTGAGGTTCATTCCTACACCAAGGGTATGAGCAAGGAGGACGTTTGGGCATTGCTGAAGCAGTCTACTGTCACCACGAAGCCGGCTTCCAATGTCATCTACAACGGGCCTACGAGCGCTTTCTTCCCGGAGTAAGGCTCGCAACACGCTAAGAGAATATCTGCGGCGGACGTGAATCGCAAGGTTGAGCCTGTCGGCAGGTAAGAGATACAGGGAGTGTGACGGACGAAAGTCTGCCACACTCCCTTTCCTTGTGCGCGTCCGTGTGTCGGGCTATTCGCGGGTAGCGGGTGAGGGAATAGTGGTGCAGGGAAACCGCTGACGAGCTTTTGTAAGTCGCGGGAAACGGGCTTTTCGTGTCTTGGTGTGCGAAACACAAAGGTGAAAGGCGCGTCGCTGTCTTTATGTGTGCGGTATATGTTACGTGCGGCGAGAAAGGAAAAGGGGGTGTCCTCGTTCAATGTGTTCCGGCGAGGCAGAAAGTGTCTGTATAAAGGCGCGTCTCGTGCTTAGGCGTTAAGACCGTAATGCGTGGATGCCAATAAATTCACGTGGCCTCCCGTTTGCAAAACGCTTTTGTGGCAGAGAAGTGTAGAGGTTAGAGTGGCGTGTACGTCGCTTTTTGTGGAATGATTGCGGCACGAGACAATAATTAGCGGCGCATTGCTTCCTTAGCGCATAGTTTGCGCAAGGGGGATGAGAATGGGGTGTCCTTCCCTAAAAGAGAATGGGCGTAAAACGGGGCTATTTGCGGAAGCTTCCCCGAAAGCGAGAGATAAAACTACTTAGAAAGAGAGATGAGACTGATAAAGATGACCGGCGGCTTAGGCAACCAGATGTTTATCTATGCCCTGTACATAGCGATGCGGCGGCGGTATGCCGACGCAAGGATAGACCTTTCCGACATGATGCACTACCGCGTCCACAACGGCTATGAGATGCATCGCGTTTTTGGCCTGCCGCGTACGGAGTTGGTGATGAACCAGACGCTGAAGAAAGTCTTGGAGTTTCTCTTCTTTAAGACGGTGCTTGAGCGTAAGCAGAAAGGCTCGCTTGAGCCGTATTTCGGCAAGCACCTTTGGCCGTTGGTGTACTACAAGGGTTTTTACCAGAACGAGGGCTATTTCCGCGACTGCGCCGACGAGGTGCGGCGGGCCTTCACCTTTGACGAGAGGAAATCTAACGAGCGCACGCGTCGTTTGTTGGCTAAGTTGGAGAGCGAGGAGTGCGCCGTGTCGTTCCACGTCCGGCGCGGCGACTATATGTCCCCGGCTGTTTTCGCCACGTCCGGTTGTGTCTGCGGTTTGCCCTATTACCATAATGCCATAGCGCGGGCGCGGGAGCTGTTTCCCGAAGCCCATTTCTACGTGTTCAGTGACGATATGGCGTGGGCTAAGGAAAATCTGCCCCTTCCCTCTTGTGGACTGGAACACCGGCGTGGACTCTTGGCAGGATATGCTGCTTATGAGCCGTTGCCGCCACAACGTGATATGCAACAGTACTTTTTCCTGGTGGGGCGCGTGGCTCAATCCGCACGTCGACAAAGTAGTCCTCGCTCCCGACAAGTGGTATGCCGGTATGTCCTCTTCCTGCATTGTACCCGAGGGTTGGCAGAAAGTGCCGGTGGAAGAGAAAAAGCCGGAATGATGGCGGCGTAAAAGCCGCTTTCTTACCTTGTGTAGTCTATCGTGAGGCCGTTAGGCGTGAGTCCGCGCACGGTGATTCCGAGCCGTTGACCTTCGCGTGAGTTGGTGAAGAATATCACATCGGCGTGTCCGTTTTTGTCCGTTTTCACCGAAGGATTCCAAAGTAGCGTGCGGCGGCGGTCGCTGTCCGTCGGCAGGTCAAAACTGCGGTAGTTGGGGCTGTAAAAGGCCGTGTGCTGCGTGAAGCCCTGCACGCGTCGCCGTTCTATGCCCTTCTGGCTGCGGTATCGGTAGTCGTCTGGTATCTCGTATATGTAGAGCGAGTAGCGTGCGCGGCTGTTGTTGACCGTCTTGCCCGTAAGCGCGTCCTCCGCCAGTCCGTCGTCCACAAGCGCCACGCTGCTTATTTCCTCCGCCGGGCTGTTGGTGATGAAGTCCGAAAAGTCGTTCAGCGGCGTGGGAGATCCTGCCGCCGTGTTCTCGTTCAGCACGCGGTTGTTGTAGATAATGCGCATTTCCTGACTGTTCTTGCCGAAGTAAATCGTGTTTTTGCTTCCCGTCTCCTCGCTTTCGCTTTCCGTGTCCCCGGTGGTCGTCATTCCCACTTGCCGCCCAGCCTGCGGGTCTTGGTAGTCCAGACTCGCGTCGTGGTCCTGGTCGTAATAGGTAGAGTTGTCAAGCACCGAGAGAAAGTTCCAGATGGTGCCGGGCTGGAAGCCCAAGTCCTTGTAATGCTCCACCTCGTGCTGAATGTTGTAAAACTTCGTGGCTTCCCGCATTCCCTTTTTCTCGCCGCCGTTCCACGTGTACCGCGTGCCCGTGAAGCCCTTGTATTTTGTCTTTGCCGTCACTTGCGCCTCGCCGAGAATGGTGGGCAGCGTGCGGGGGATGGTGTCACGCCACTCAAAAGTCTCCGGCTCCTGCGCCGTCTGCGCGGCTTCCTCCTCCGTGGGGAAGCTGAGAGAAAGGTCCGTAGCCAGAAGCGGGCGCGGCTGCGGGGCAAACCATCGGTCGAGCGCGAGACGGCTCCAGCGTTTCTTCCCGTTTTCGCGCATTGTGAACTGCGCTATGAGGTCGCCCCGGTAGTTGATGTTAGAGGTAAAGGCAAAATATCCCGCCGTGTCCGTGCGCACCGTGCCGACAGCCCGTTGGCCGTCCTTTGAGTACATAGCGAGATTGATGTCCGTGGCCGCCATCGGCTGGCGCTTGTCGTTGTCCTTGTACACATATCCGCGCAGGATAAGCTTGTCCTCTATGGGCTGCGTCAGCAGGAAGTCCTCCTTGCCGCACATCACCTCGAAGTCGCTTGCTGTCCATCCCTGCACCATAAGCAGCAAGTCCAGCATGCGGCGGTGCGCCTCGTCGTCCCGCGTGAAGTAAAGGTCAGGTCGGTGAATATATCCCCTAATCTCCGATGAAAGCAGCAAATCTGCGCCAATTCCGCCGTCTCCGTCCGAAGTTATCGCCCCCGCCTTGTCGTGCACGGCGAGCGAGAATACACTCTTGAGCGGCTTGCCCCCATCGTCCGTCAGGTTTATGTCTAACACAGCCGGTTCAAGCGGCGCGTACACGCTTTTGTTTTGTTTTAGCGAAAGCTTCGCCGCACGCCCGTCCTGCGCCTCCTGCGGCATTTCCCATACGAGGCGCGTGCAGAGACTTCGCCCATGGCTGTCGAAAAGCTCGAGACGGTTCACGCCGGCGTGCAGCGCTTTTTGCGGGATGAGCAGTTCCACCCCGTCGCGTCTCACGGTGAGCGTGTCAAAATACGTTGCCCGCTCGCGGCAAAGCAGCGCAAGCGCCAGCAGCTGCGGACTGGCGGCTGCCGAGTCCGTCGCCGAGACGCGCACATAGAGTCCCTTTTCCCCGCCCTCGTCGTAGCGGCTCGCCGTGAGCGCGTATGCCGCCGTGGGGGCGGGAAGCTGGAAGGACGTGCCAGAGCCTTTCACGCGAAGCGCGTAGCCCGTCCCGTGTCCCTCGGGCAGGGTAAAACTTCCCATACCGCCATGCTCGGGCGCGGTTTCGCCTATCACGTTGCCCGCGCCGTCCGTCAGCTGCAGCGTCTCCGTGAGCGGCATGCCCCGCCCGTCCGTCAGCTTGTACGCCACTCGTTGCTCCAAGCCCTTGGCGAGGTTCCCCCCCTCGGGGAAAAAGGAGAGCGCGTAATGCCGCCCCTCTTCCATGGTGTACGGGCGCGGGCTCCCCAATGACACTTTCTTGTTTTTAGTGGGCGCGGGCAGGAAAAGGTCCTCCGCCGCCTTGTCCCCCTCGCGCCCTTTCTCTTTCGGCCGCACGCCGAAGACGGGGAACACCCGCGAAAAGCAAGCCGCCTCGCCCCAGTTGGTCATCTCGCGCGTGAAAGCCCGCACCTCGTAGTAGCCCGCGCGGAGCGGCAGTTTCAGGATAAAGCTCCCGTCCGCTTGGCCTAAAGAGTCGATGGGCAGCAACTGTTGCTCCATTTGCTGACCGTCGGCGTTGAGCAGCTCCACGTACAGCACGCGGCTTAGGTCGGTAGGCGTGAGCGTGGAGGCCCGCACTACGTACGCCTTGTACCACAGCGTGTCGCCCTCGAGATAGGACGAGTTGTCAAAATGCAGGTACACCTTTTCCCTGGGGTAGCGATGGTCGAAGCCCGCCGCCGCCTTGAAGCGGGCGAAAAGTTTTTCGGCCTGCGCTTTTTCGCTTTGCGCGGCGGCTGTCTGCGCTTTAGCGGCGAAAGGGTTGCAGAGAGCGAAAAGGAGGGCAAGCAGCGTGGGGAGCAGTCGTATGGCGGGCATCAGTGCGTATTTTTTGTGGGGGAAATGAAACAATAGTGACAAATTTAGTCCTTTGCGAAATCGTACGGCGGGCTTTCCGCTCTTTTTTCTCCAAGACGGGGTGGGGCGGGGGAGCGGCACGCCGTTTCGTGGGACTTAGGAAGGGGAAACGCTCAAGCGGGTGAGAGGTCGAAATCGTACAAAAAGACAATCCAGCCCCTAAAAAGTTTATGAAAGTTTAACGCGCAAGCCATGCGGGAAAGCACCCTCGTGGGGCGGAAAGGCTCTTCGCGGCGACGGAAATAGGGCGCGGAGCGACGGGAATACTTGGAGTTTTTCCTGGATGTACATTCCCGCGCGTCTATATGTACATCTTTCGCCTGTGTAATATATTGATAATCAACAAAACAAAAGAAGAGGGGATCGCGGCAACGTTTCCCCTCTTCTTCATCACAAAGATACAAAATTCCCGGCCCGTTTGCAAATCGGTCTAAAGCGTGAAAAAAGCCCAAATCGTACAAAAAGACAATTGCGGCTTGCGGCGAAAGAGTGTCGGAAACGGCTTCGTTTCTCCGCCCTCGGCGGCTTCCTGCGGCGGCTTCCGTGCCCGTCTTCGTCGACAAAGCGGCGCAGTCCGCCGACGGTATACAAAATAACCACGCGCGGGCGTGCGCTATTCTCCATTATAAACCTATCTTTGCAAGACACAGTTTGCGGTTTGGCCGCTAATGTGTTTTCCGGCAGACCGGACAAGCGCCGTACGCGCGAGCCCAAGCCTGCGAAAAGGAGGAAAGAGAAATTTTCACCAAATCTTATTTTTAATACATCCCATCATGCACAAACTGCTCAAACTGACGCTGCTGGCGGCTGCCGCCATGCCGGCCGCGCTGTCGGCGCAGGTGACGGTGGACAGGACGAAGTATCCCGACTACTCGGACAAGCTCAACCCTGACCCCTCGCTCATGACGCCCATACGCAAAGTGGGCGCGAAGGCCGCCGAGACACGGCCCGACCACGTCAACAATGGAGAGGACCCGTACTTCCCGCCCGTCTTCAACCAGTCGGGCGGCTCCTGCGGCTCCGCGTCGCGCATCTGCTACATGTTCTCCCACGAGATGAACGCATTCCGCGGGACGGACGGCAAAGACTCGCACAACTACTACCCCTCACACTTCGTCTGGCTGCTTACCAACGGCAATTCGGGCAAGGACGCCTTCGTGCAGTATGTCGGCGTGCCCTCAGCCTACACCTACGGCGGACAGACCTACTCCGAGCTCTTCGGCTACCAGGAGGAGACCAACAACGACTTCGGCTGGATGACCGGCTACGAGAAGTGGTATGAGGCTATGTTCAACCGCATGCTCAAACCCTCCAACTTCACGGTCAACGTGGGCACGACCGAGGGCCGCGAGGCTGTGAAAAACTGGCTTTGGAACCACAACGGCGACACCGACTTCCACTCGGGCGGCATCGTCGGCATTGGCGTCGCCTCGGGCGGCGACTGGCAGAACATACCCTCCACGCCCACCAATGACGAGATTGGCGTGACGGGAATGAAGTTTGTCAACAAGTGGGGCACGTCCGTCGACCATGCCCTTACGGTTGTGGGCTACGACGACCGCATCGAGTTCGACCTCAACGGAAACGGAGTCTACGGCGAAGAGAGCGCCGACGAGAAAGGCGCGTGGATCATCGTCAACTCTTGGGGCTCGGGCTGGTGTAACGGCGGTTTCATCTACTGCCCCTACGCCTACGCAGGCCCTGCCTTCAGGTCCGACGGCACTTTCCCCGGCAACTGGTGGACGCCCGAGGTGTACCGCGTGCGCAAAAACTACCGCCCGCTGCGCACCATCAAGGTGAAGATGGACTACTCGCGCCGCAGTGAGCTCTACCTGAGCGCGGGCGTTTCGAGTGACGTGAACGCCACCGAGCCCGAGTACAGCCAGGCTTTCGACCACTTCAAGTACGCCGGCGACGGAGCCAACGGCAACACCGTCCCCGCACCCGAGATACCTATGCTTGGGCGTTGGGCCGACGGCAAGCTCCACACCGAGCCGATGGAGTTCGGGTACGACCTCACCGACCTTACGGCCAATCTTGACCGCAACAAGCCCATCAAGTACTTCTTCATAATCGACACGAAGTCGACGGCGCAGGGTAGCGGCAAGGTGTACAACGCCTCCATCCTCGACTACGCCCAGGACGCCGAGGGCGTGGAGACACCCTTCGACATAGATAAGACCGCCGGCGTCGAGGTGCAGAACAAGGGAAAGCGCACCATTATCTCTGTCGTCGTGCAGGGCGAGGGCGTCTACGCTCCAGAGAATGTGGCCATCGCCGACGGACAGCTGACGTGGACGTCTCCCGCTTCGGGCAGCTACAAGGTGACGAGCTACCGCGTGTACAAGGGTGACGACCTGCTTGCCACCGTGGGCAGCGACCGTTACGCCTACACCCTCCCGTCCACGGACGTAGCCACCTACGGCGTGTCGGCAGTGTACGGCGACAAGGAGTCCAACAAGGTGACCGCTTCCGTGCCGGCTCCCGCCACGACCGACAACCAGATTATCAACTTCAAGAAGATGTCCGGCTTCAGCATCCCCGATGTCTTCGGCACGAAGTACCAGACGGCCACCATCGAGTTCTGGATGAACTGCAACTCGCTTGCCAACTGGAACCAGAGCGCAGGTCCGGGCTGGGGCGAATTTATGTTCCACGCCAACGCAGACGGAACGTTCACCGCCGGCTGGGACACCTCCAACCGCGCCAACGCTTCCGGAGCGCTCAGCAAGGGCGCGTGGAAGCACATCGCCATCACCGTGAGCAAGGGAATGCTTAAGATTTTCGTCAACGGTACGCAGAAAGCCTATGTAAGCTCTACCAACTACAGCGGCGTGGGCGGCTTTGGCGCGCTCACTTGGACGGCGCAGGAGCACAACAACGGCTACGTCGACGCGAAGATGGACGAAATACGCATCTGGAACAAGGCTCGCACCGCCGCACAGATAAAGGCTGACTACCTTACCGAGTATGGCGACGCTGGTCTGCCCGACGGACTGCTGGCTTACTATAAGGGTGACCTCATCGACGTGGGCGGCACGAAGATGTTGCGCGACCACAGCGCCGGGCAGCACCACGCCACCATCCTTAACGACAACTACGAGCAGACAACCTCGGCTCAGCCCGCGATGAAGACCACGACAAATCTCACCGTGAGCATAGACAAGCCGACGGAAGAGGTTTACGCCGGTCTGCCCGCTACGTTCTCCGCCACTGCCTCCACCGCCGCGCAGACCCTCACATGGACTGCCGAGGGCGCAGGCGTGAAAGCCACCAACGCGCTCACCCCGACCTTCACCTTCGCCAAGGCCGGCGAGCAGGAGATAAAGGTTGTGGCCACCGACCGTGACGGCAACTCCGTCACCGCCACCACTACCGTCGACGTGAAGACCGCGCCCGCTCCCGACGCGTCGTTCACCGCCACCACGTTCAGCGTGCCGGCAGGACAGCGCGTGACGTTCCTCGCAAGCAATCCGCAGACGGGATACAGCTATGCATGGAGCACGCCGGGCGCAGATACCGAGACGGCCAACACGGCCAACTTTGCCACCTCTTACAGCAAGGGCGGCGTGTTCCCCGTTACGCTCACCATCACTTCGCCCAGCGGAGAAAAGGCAAGCAAGACGCAGAACATCACCGTTACCGCCGTTTCGCCTGAGGCAGACTTCAATGTTTCGCCCACGGTTGTAGTGAAAGGCGAGGAGGTAACGCTCACCGACAAGTCCATCTACGAGCCCACAAAGTGGAGCTGGCATTTGGTAAGCGGAGAGAATGCTATCGTGAGCGAGAAGCAGAACATCACTTTCGTGGCAGACCGTCCGGGCATTTACGACGTAGAGCTCGTGGCTTCCAACGGCGCAGGCCTCGGAGCGAAGAAGACCGAACACGGACTTGTCATCTGCAACGCAGACAGCAAGAACGGGCTTAACTTCAGCTACGACAACTGCCAGGTTACGCCGAAGACCAATCCGCTCGCCAAGGACATCAACAAGTTCACCATCGACTGGTGGATGCGTCCCGCCACGCTTGCAGAGACCGGCAACGGCATCGGCAGCACTACGGACGCTTTCCGCATCAACACCACCTCGGACGGCAAGATGCAGATTAGCCTCAATGGCAAAACCGTAGAGAGCGCCGCAGGCTACGTCATCGCACAGCAGTGGCACCACTACGCTGTGACGGTCGGCTCGGGCACGGCCCGTTTCTACCGCGACTGCGTGCAGATTTCCACCGCCGCCCTTGGTACGGGCAAGATGCCTCAGACTACGTTCTCCATCGGTACGGACGACGCGCCGTTCAAGGGACAGCTTGACGAGTTCAAGGTTTGGAACAAGGCGCTTTCTGCCACCAAGCTCAAGGCTTACAGCAACCAGCCCATCGAGGACGTTGCCACGGCTGAGGCGACGGACGGCCTGCTTCTCTACTATCAGTTCAACCAGAGTTCGGGCAGCGTTACCGATGCCACTTCCAACGCCAATACCGGCACGCGCAGCGGCTTCGGTCCTGAGGGCGACGCTTGGGGCCTCTCCAAGGGTGTCTTCTGTCTCAACTTTGACGACAAGGCAACCGACCTCACGAAGACCCGTCTGAAGAACTACAAAGCACCGTTCAACCACACCAGCAACCTTGTGAACGTGTCGCAGGCCGACCGCTTCTACGAGCTGACCGACTGGGAGATTGAGAACGCAAGCAAGGAGAAGAACACCACCGGCGCGCACGTCGACACGGAGCGCGGCAGCTACCTCTGCTTCGTAACCACCGACTTCCTCTTTGACGACAAGCTCTCCGACCATAAGGTTTATCAGACGCTCACTCTGCCCGCCGGCACTTACGGCTTTACCGCCAACTACGGCACCTATGCGGGCGAGTCCGCTGGCTGCTATCTCGTGGTGGCCGAGGGTCAGGGTCTGCCCAACACTGCCGACCTCGCAAAGGGCTCCATCGCTTACCAGAGCTTGGAGGCTAAGAGCACGGACGTGAAGAGCAATACCATCTACTTCGTGCTTAACGAGCAGACGCAGGTAAGCCTTGGCTTGCTGGTGAACATGTCGGAAAGCCGCACGCTGACGTTTAGCGACTTCACGCTGACGCAGTATCCCGTAGCTCCTATCATTGAGGGCATCAACACGGTGCTGCTCCCCGACGGAACGACCACCGACGCCGCTGTCTTCGACATGTGGGGACGCCGCGTGACAGAGCCTGTCAAGGGTCAGGTTTACATCATCGGCAACAAGAAAGTGCTTATGAAGTGACCCGCTCTTAGGGAAAAACGATAAGAAAGTCCCGTCCGGCGCAGTGCCGGGCGGGATTTTCTTTGTTTTTGCTCTCTCTCCGCCGTTTTGCAACCCGTTTGCGCCGCCCTTGTCTTACCTTTGCGGCGTAAAGAAGAGAAAGGCGTGGAAAAGAAGCCTGCCACATACCGCACAATTGTCGTAGCGCTGCTGGTGCTGCTGGCGATGGCGTTGCCCCACCATCACCATGAGGGGGGCGTGGCATGCTATGCCGTGGAGCGTTGCGCCGGCGACGGGCATCTCAATGACGAGCACACCGCCTGCGGACATACCGCGCGTCCCGACGCGCAGGAGTGCGCTTTCAAGTCGGCGTATCACCTTTTCCAAAGTCCGCGCCCTGCGGTGTGTGCAGCCGTTCCTTGTCCCCACGCATTCGCTTTGGGTGGAACTTCCTGCCAATTGCCCGCTCCGGCGTACTATTATATAATGCGTCCGTGCGCGGCGCGAAGGAAGTCTGCTCCCGCTTTTTCGGGACATTCATTAAGTCAGCTTCGCCGCGGACCGCCGTTTGCTTGACCTCTTCCTTATGGACGGCGGACTGTCCCCGTCCTTTTGTAAGTCAAGCAAACACCTTATGAAGACCATATATATATACCTCAGCGTAGCCCTTACTGCGGCTACGCTCCTTACGGCGTGCAAAGGCAGCCACAGCCATGCGGAAGACGCACACGCAGAGAGTGCGGAGCACGCCCATACAGCCGATGATATCCACCTTACGGCGGCGCAAGCAAAAGAGTTCGGCGTGGAGACAGAGGAAATACGCCCCGGCGAGTTTTCCGAAGTGCTGGAAGTGAGCGGACGCATACTCCCTGCGCAAGGCAGCGAGGCGACGGTCACCGCGACTATGTCCGGCATTGTGCGGAAAACGGGCGCAAATCTCACGGAAGGCGCGGCGGTGCAAGCCGGTCAGGCACTCTTCGTGATAGACGCAAGCTCTGTGGCAGATGGAAACCCGGTCGCCGCTGCGCAAGCCGAGCTTGATGCGGCGGAAAAAGATTTCCGGCGCACGGAAAGCCTTGCGGCGGAGCATATCGTCTCAGCCCGCGAGCTTGAAGACGCAAGGCAGCGTTACCTCACGGCAAAGTCCACGGCGAAGAGCTTGGGTGCGGCGGCACGGCAGCGCACAGCGTCCTCCCAGATAGGCGGATTTATAAAAAATGTGTCGGTGAAACCGGGAGATTTTGTCGCAGTCGGCCAGCCGTTGGCTACTGTCAGCCAGTCGCGCCGCTTGCAGCTTCGCGCCGAAGTGCCTTTGCGCCATTTTGCACAACTTGCCCGCGTCGTTTCGGCCAATTTCCGCATGGCGAGCGAAGAGCCGGGAAGCGTTCATTCCCTTGCCAGCCTCTCCGGGCGACTTGTCTCACGCGGCACGGCGGCGGGCGAAGGCAGCAACTTTGTACCCATAACCTTCGAGTTTGACAACAAGGGCGGCATAGTCCCCGGCTCGTTTGCGGAGGTCTATTTGCTCGGCGGACGGCGTGCGGGCGTGTTATCCCTCCCTCAGTCCGCCTTGACCGAAGGCCAAGGACTGCATTTTGTCTATGTGCAGACCGCCGCCGACACCTACCGCCGGCGCGAGGTGACGCTGGGCGCGGACGACGGGCAGCGTGTAGAGATTACGGGCGGACTTAAAGCCGGAGAGCGCGTTGTGACGAAAGGCGCGACGATAGTAAGGCTTGCCGCAAGCGCGGGAGCAGTTCCCGAGGGACACTCTCACTGATTTCCACCTCTTATCCTATTTGTTATGCTGAACAAGATAATTGCGTTTTCCCTGCGCAACCGCCCCGTCATACTCCTCCTTAGCGTCCTGCTGATGGCGGCGGGGATATATACGGCGCAAAAGATGGAGGTGGACGTTTTTCCCGACCTAAACGCTCCGACTGTGGTAGTGATGACTGAGGCAAAGGGAATGGCGGCCGAGGAAGTCGAACGCCTTGTCACCTTTCCCGTAGAGACCGCAGTGAACGGCGCGGCCTCCGTGCGCCGAGTCCGCTCCACCTCCACGACGGGTTTCTCTGTGGTGTGGGTAGAGTTTGACTGGGGGACGGATATCTACCGCGCCCGCCAGACAGTGTCCGAAAAACTCGCAGCAATCGGCGAAAGTCTGCCCGAGGGGATAGGCCAGCCCACGCTCGGACCGCAGTCGAGCATACTTGGCGAGGTGCTTTTCATCGGTCTTACGGCGGACAGTACCACGTTGGGCGATTTGCGCACGCTGGCCGACTGGACTGTTCGCCCGCAGCTGCTTTCCACGGGCGGCGTGGCGCAGGTCTCCGTCATTGGTGGTGACGTGCAGGAGTACCAGATACGCCTCCACCCCGAACGGATGCGCCATTACGGCGTGACGTTCTCTGAGGTGCGCGGAGCAGTGAGTGAGATGACGCGCAACGTCTCGGGCGGCGTGCTTTACGAAAGCGGAAACGAGTACATTGTGCGCGGACTGCTGACCACAACCGATACGCGAAAAATGGGGCTCGCCGTCGTGGGGCGCGACGCGTCCGGCCTGCCCGTCACGCTCGCCGATGTGGCGGACGTGCGGATAGGCGCGAAAAGTCCGAAGACGGGGCTCGCCTCCGTTTCTGGCAAACCCGGCGTGCTGCTCACCGTGACCAAGCAGCCCGGCGTAAGCACACTCGACCTTACCCAGCGGCTCGACACCGTGATGTCGTCACTGCGCCCCACGCTCCCCAACGACGTAACAGTGAACACGCGCCTCTACCGGCAGCAAGACTTTATAGACTCGTCCATCTCCAACATACGCAAGTCGCTCATAGAGGGCGGACTCTTTGTGGTGGTGATTCTCTTCATTTTCCTTATGAACGCCCGCACCACGCTTATTTCCCTCGTCACCATCCCGCTCTCGCTGCTCGTCACGCTCTTGGTGATGCACGCGATGGGCTTGACGGTGAACACGATGAGTATAGGCGGAATGGCCATAGCCATAGGCTCGCTGGTGGACGACGCAATTGTGGATGTGGAGAATGTGTACCGCCGCCTGCGGGAAAAAGGGGGAGAGGGACACAATGCCGCAAGCCGTCTGCGGGTGATATACGACGCCTCGCGGGAAGTGCGCATGCCCATTCTGAACAGTACGCTCATCATCGTCGTGAGCTTTGTCCCCCTCTTCTTCCTGTCGGGATTGGAGGGAAGAATGTTAGTCCCGCTCGGCGTGAGCTTTATTGTTTCGCTCTTTGCCTCCACGTTGGTGGCGCTTACCCTTACGCCCGTGCTGTGCAGCTACCTCTTGCGTGGAGGAAAACGGGAGGAAAGGCACGCAGAGAGAAAGTGGATGCGCACGCTGAAAGTGTTTTACGCCCGTCTCTTGCTCCGCCTTTCCGCTCCGCGCCGCCGCAAGGGCGTGCTTGCAGTCACCCTCGCCCTTGTCGTAGTGACTGTCGCCCTTTTCTTCACCCTTGGGCGCTCGTTCCTGCCGCCGTTCAACGAGGGGTCGTTTACCATCAACATCAGCACCCTGCCTGGCGTTTCGCTCGAAGAGAGTGACCGCATAGGTCGGCAGGCGGAGAAGCTACTGCTTGCCGTCCCTGAGGTCGTTGACGTGGCGCGGAAGACCGGACGCGCCGAGCAGGACGAACACGCCTTAGGTGTGAACACAAGCGAAATGGAAGTGCCGTTCCGGCTCACGGATCGCAAGAAAGAGGAAGTGACCGCCGACATACGCCGCCGTTTGCGCACGCTGCCGGGAGTGAACGTGGAGATAGGGCAGCCCATCTCCCACCGCATAGACGCTATGCTTTCCGGCACGAAAGCCGGCATTGCGGTCAAGGTGTTTGGCCCTGACCTCATGCGGCTGCACTCCCTCGGGCAGCAGATACGCGAAGCGACGGAGGGGATAGAGGGCGTGACCGACCTCAATGTGGAGCAGCAGGTAGAGCGTCCCGAGCTGGTGATACGCCCCCGCCGCACGTTGCTCGCCCGCAATGGCGTGACGCTCGCCGATTTCTCTTCGTTTGTCAGTGCCGCTTTGGGCGGAGAAGTGGTTAGCCAAGTGCAGAGCGGCAACCGTACGATGGACGTGACGCTGCGTATGGCAGACGAGGATATTGACGGGATAGAGCGCATCAAGTCCTTGCTCATCGACACGCCAAATGGAGGACAAGTGCCGCTCTCCGAGGTTGCGGACATAGTTTCGGCTACCGGCCCTAACACCATAAGCCGCGAGAACGCGCAGCGCAAGATAGTGGTGTCAGCCAACGCGGAAGGGCGCGACATGCGCTCTGTCGTGGAAGATATGAGGCACGCCATCGAGCGAGAAGTAAAGCTACCCGAGGGATACCGCGTGGAATACGGCGGACAGTTTGAGAGTGAGGCATCGGCGTCCCGCACGCTTGGCACGCTGTCGGTTCTGAGCGTCCTTGTGATGCTTTTGCTGCTCTTTTTGCAGTTCCGTTCCTGGCGGCAGTCTGTTGTTGTTCTCTTCAATCTGCCGCTCGCGCTCATTGGCGGCGTGCTGGCTCTTTTTTTCACCGGCGGCGTGGTGAGCATCCCCGCCGTCATAGGCTTCATCTCCCTTTTCGGTATGGCCACGCGCGGCGGAATGTTGCTTGTGGACCGCTACAACGAGCTGTCGCGGCAAGGATACGCCCGGCGGGAAGCAGTGCTGAAAGGCTCACTTGACCGTCTGCAACCCATACTGATGACCGCTCTGTGCTCAGCCCTCGCGCTTATTCCTCTGGCATTGGGCAGCGAACTTCCGGGCAACGAGATACAGAGCCCGATGGCAAAGGTCATGCTTGGCGGATTGCTCACCAGCACGCTGCTCAACCTTGTCATCGTTCCGCTCATAGCCCCTGTGGGAAATACAAACGACTCAAAACGAAGCAAACAATGAAGCGCACACACCTATATATATTAGCGTCCCTCTTCCTACAGTCCCTGACGGCCGAGGCACAGAGTTTCACCGAACTCTCCCCGCGCTACGAGGCAGCCATTCAGAGCGTGGTTGCGCAAAACACCTCTTTGAAAGCCGTGCGCCAGCAAAACGAGGCAGAGCGTCTGCGCTTGCAGGCCTCGCAACGCTTGCCCGACCCCGAGGCAGAGGTCGCGTATCTCGTAGGTTCGCCAAACGGCGTGCCTAACCGTACGAATGTCACCGTCACGCAGCAACTCGACTGGGGTGTGCTTACGGGACGGCGGAAAGACGCGGCTAAGGCGGGCGGCGAGGTGCTTGCCCTTGGTCAGGCAGCGGCGGCGCGGGAAGTGCGGGAAGCGGCGGATTGCGCCCTTGTAGAGCTTGTCTACCGCAACAAAATGTGTCTCGAGACGCGCCGTCGCGCGGAAACGGCGCAGGAGATATTCGCGCTCTACGGGCGAAAGTACGCCCAAGGCGAAATATCGCTTCCCGACCTCAACAAGGCGCGGCTCAGCGCGTCGGTGGCGCGGGCGGCGGCGCAGCGGGCGGAGACCGAGCGCAAGGAGGCGGAAGCCGCGATCGCGCTTCTTGCTGGCGGAGCCGACATCTCCTATCCCGATACCGTCTATGGCTCGCTTTCGGCCGACCTGCCACCGCTTCCGCAGTTGTTGTCCCAGGCACAGAGCAGCAGCGCAGTGGCTTTGGCGAACGGTGCGGTAAGGCAGAGCCTTGCAGAGCGCGACGTGGCGAAGGCGGAGGCGTGGCCAGCGCTGACTGCGGGCTTTATGGGGGAGTATATAAAGAACAATAATTACAGCGGAATAAGCCTCGGCTTCTCGCTCCCGCTTTGGGGCGGCGGACGCAAGAGGGTGAAGCAGGCAGAAGCGCAGACGCTTGCGCGGCAGATAGAGGCTGACGGCGTGCGCACGCGGCTGCAAGCCGCTGTGTCGCGGCAGTACCAGTCTGCAGCCGACCTTCTTCTCGCCGAAAGCCAGCTGCGGGAAAGTCTTTCCGAGACCGACAACGCCGCCTTGCTGAGGCGGTCGCTTGACGAGGGGCGCATTTCGCTCCTCGAATATCTCACGGAGACCGCATTCTATTACGATGCCCGCACGGCGCAGCTTGAGGCCGAGCGCGACGCGCAAACAGCCCTCTCACGTCTGCGAGCCTTGCTGCGCTGAACAAGGCGCGGCGGGGCAGGCCGTGCCGTGTGGAAAAATATTCCTAACTTTGCGCTGCAAATTTGTTTTTGATTTTTAGAGCGTTTGCGGACAGCCCGAGCAGGACTATGGGCGCGGCGGACGCGAGACATCGCGATGGAAGAAATGGAACTTATCGCCAAGACCTTTCAAGGACTTGAGGAGGTACTTGCGCAAGAGCTTACCGAGCTGGGTGCTAACAACGTGCAAATAGGACGGCGCATGGTGTCGTTCACAGGCGACAAGGAGATGCTTTACCGCGCCAATTTCTGCCTCCGCACCGCCGTGCGCGTCTTGATGCCCATCAAGCATTTCAAGGCAAAGGACGCCGACGACGTGTACAAGGCCGTGCGCGGCGTGGATTGGAGCAAGTATCTGGACGTAAGCACCACGTTCGCCGTAGACTCTGTTGTCTACTCCGACGAGTTCCGCCACTCGAAATTTGTAGCCTACAAGGTGAAGGACGCCATAGTGGACTATTTCCGCGAAACCACCGGCGAGCGTCCCAATATACGCATCACGAACCCGGACGTAAAGCTCAACATTCACATCGCCGAGGAGGACTGCACGCTCTCCCTTGACTCCTCAGGGGAAAGCCTCCACCAGCGCGGATACCGCGTGGCGACGGTAGAGGCTCCCATCAACGAAGTGCTGGCCGCCGGTCTGCTGAAAATGGCAGGGTGGAACGGAGAGACAGACCTTGTAGACCCGTTCTGCGGCTCGGGCACGCTGCTCATCGAGGCGGCGCTGATGGCACGCAACATATACCCCGGTGTCTTTCGAAAGGAGTTCGGCTTCGAAAAATGGAAAAACTTTGACCGCGACCTGTTCGACGCGATATACAATGACGACTCGCAGGAGCGGGAATTCACCCACCACATATACGGTTACGACATCAACCGCCCCACGGTAGACATCGCCCTGCGCAACGCCAAGAGCGCGGGCGTGGCAAATATCGTGAGCGTGGAGCAGCGCGACTTCCGCGACTTTAAGAAGCCGGAGGAGAAAACTCTGATGGTGACCAACCCGCCCTACGGCGCACGCCTTACCACGCCAGACTTGCTTGGACTTTACCAAGACATAGGGAAAGTGCTGAAACATGAGTTCAGCGGCAACGAGGCATGGATTATAAGCTCGAAAGAAGAGCTCTTCGACAACATTGGGCTGCGTCCCAGCTTCAAGGTTCAGGTGCTTAACGGCGCGATGGACTGCGACTTCCGCAAATACCAGCTTTTTGACGGACGCTTGGACAGCTTCCGCGCCGATGGCGGAACGGTGAAGACCGACGAAGAACGCCGTCTTATGGGCGACGGCCGCCGCTTCCGCACGCGCCGTGACGACTTCAAGGAGCGTTTCACCGACGAAGACAAGCGCAGGTGGGAAGAAGAGGACGAAGACCTCCCCGAGGGTTACGCCCTGTTGCGCAAGAAGCACCGCGAGTTTCAGCAAAGCCGCTTGGGCAACACCGGCCGTCCCGCGAGGGAAGGCGGCTGGGGCGACCGTGCGCCGCGCCGTGACGGCTTCCGCAAGGACGGAGACGGCTTCCGTCGCGAGGGAGGCTTCAAAAGAGACGGAGGCTTTAAGAGAGAGGGCGGTTATCGCAAAGACGGTGACCGTTTCGGCGGCAAGAGCGGCGGCTTCCATAAGGACGGCTTCCGCAAGGATGGTGACCGCTTCGGCGGAAAAGGTGGCGGTTTTCACAAGGACGGCTTCCGGAAAAGCGAAGGCGGCTTCCGCAAAGGCGGGCGCGACTTCGGGAAAGGCGGCTTTGACCGCCGCGAGGGCGGACCGCGCCGCGACTCCTGACCGCAATACTTAGACGCATAAACGGCCACGGACGGACTTACCGCCAAAGAAGGGGCGAGGCCGTCCGTGGCTTGACTTTTTCCCTTACGCGGCGGGCGGAGAAAGACACCGCCTCGCGCGAGGAGAAAGCACCAAGATACAGACACGCACAAAGACCATACGCACAAACGACATGAAAAGACTTTTCGCGGCACTTCTGCTGCTCTTACCCTTCACCCTTATGGCTCAAAGCAAGAAAGACTTTACTCTCGACGACCTTATGTGGGGCGGGTCCAACTATTGGAACATCCAGCCCAAGCCCTTCTATACGGCGTTTTGGGGCGACCGTATGGTGAAGACCGAGGTAGACCGCGTCACGGCGTATACCGACGCAAAGGGAAAGGAAGTCTCTCCCAAGACGCTCTTCACGCTCGACCAAGTGAATGCGGCAATAGACACCGCCAAAGTAGGCAAGGTGTACAACCTCCTATATGCGGGCTTCCCTTACGGCGGCAAGACAATTGTGGCGTTGCGCACGGAGAAGCTGAGGCTGCTTTACGACTGGACTGCCGGCAAAACCGTATGGACGGCAGCGCGTACTGAGGGCGAGAGCCATAACGACTTTTCTTACGCCTCCAAGTGCGAGGCTTATGTAAAGGATTGGAATCTCTTCGTGCGTACTGCCGACGGTGCCGAACACCGCCTGAGTACGGACGGAAGTCGCGAGCTGCAGTACGGTCAGAGTGTGCACCGCGACGAGTTCGGCATTAGCAAGGGCACGTTTTGGAGTCCTAAGGGCAACCTCCTGGCTTTCTACCGCATGGACCAAAGCATGGTGACGGACTATCCCCTTGTGGACATCAGCCCCCGCGTGGCGCAGCTCGCGCCCGAGAAGTACCCGATGGCGGGAATGACGAGCCACAAAGTGACAGTAGGCGTGTACGACACGCGCACGGACAAGGTGGTATATTTACAGGCGGGCGACCCGACGGACCGCTATTTCACCAACATTGCTTGGAGCCCTGACGAGAAGACCATATATATGTTTGAGCTTCCGCGCACTCAGGACAAGGCCGAGCTTGTAAGTTACGACGCGGCGACGGGCGAGCGCAAGGCTGTGCTGTACACGGAGGAAAATCCGCGATACGTCGAGCCGTGCCACCCCATAACTTTCCTTCCGTGGGACGCGACAAAGTTTGTGATGCAGTCGCGCCGCGACGGGTACAACCACCTTTACCTCTTCGACACCACAGGCAAAATGCTGGCGCAGCTTACGCGCGGCTCGTACGAGGTGCTTGACGTGCTGGGCTTCAATACGAAGACGAAGAGCATCATATATCAGAGCAACCAGAACAACCCCATTCAGTATAGCAATTTCAGCGTCGCCGTCCCCTCGGGCAAGGTTACGCTGCTCGACAACGGCAAGGGCACGCACTATGCCGCGCTTTCCGAGAACGGACTCTTCCTGCGCGACCGCTGGTCGTCGCCCGACACGTTCCGCCAGTATGACCTTGTGAACACCTCCACCGCCGCGACGCGCAAGCTGCACGCTGACTCCGACCCTTGGACCGGGTACAACGAGCCGCAGGTAAGCGGCGGCACGATAAAGGCGGCGGACGGCGTGACCGACCTCTATTACCGCCTTGTGCGTCCTGCCGGCTTCGACCCTGCGAAGAAATATCCCGCTGTGGTTTATGTGTACGGCGGGCCGCACGCGCATAACGTGGAGGCGGCGTGGAACTACCTGATGCGCCCGTGGGAAGCGTATATGGCGCAGAAAGGCTATATCGTTTTTGTGGTAGACAACCGAGGCTCCGAAAATCGGGGCTTTGCCTTTGAGAGCTGCACGCATCGCCATCTCGGCGACGAGGAGATGCGCGACCAGATGGAGGGCGTGAAGTTCCTCACCTCGCTGCCCTGCGTCGACGCAGACCGCCTTGGCGTGCACGGATGGTCGTTCGGCGGCTTCATGACGTGTAACCTGATGTGCACTTACCCCGACGTGTTCAAAGTAGGCGTCGCGGGCGGTCCCGTGATAGACTGGAAGTATTACGAGGTGATGTACGGCGAGCGCTACATGGACACGCCTCAGGAGAATCCCGAGGGTTACGCTTCCTCCTCGCTCCTTGGTAAGGCCAAGAACCTCAAAGGCCGCTTGCAGGTGATTGTGGGCTACAACGACCCCACCTGTGTCATGCAGCACAGCCTCTCTTTCCTCCGCGCCTGCGAGGATGCCGGCACGCAGCCCGACTATTTCGTGTACCCCGGCGACGGGCACAACATGATGGGTAAGGACATGGTGCACCTGCACGAGCGCATTACGCGCTACTTTGACGACTATCTGAAATAAGAGCGTCCCTAAAAGTTTTCAGACAAAACAGCCTTTCCTCTTATGTCTTCGGACTCTTTCTCAACCCTCACGCTTTCCAACGGACTGCGCGTAATTGCTGAGCGCAGCGACTCGCCCGTGGTGTATTGCGGCTACGTGATGCGTGCCGGCACGCGCCATGAGGACGCGGCGGACAGCGGCATGGCGCATTTTATAGAGCACATGTCCTTCAAAGGCACGCGCCGCCGCTCGTCTTGGCGGGTGACCAACGACGTGGAGCGTCTTGGCGGCGACCTGAACGCCTTTACCAGCAAGCAGGAGACGGTGTACTATGCCACGGCTTTGAAAGAGAATTTCGCCCAGGTGGCGGATGTGCTTACCGACATTGTTTTCGCGAGCGTGTACCGGCAGCAGGAGATTGACAAAGAGGTGGAGGTGATTTGCGACGAAATAGACAGCTACAAGGACTCTCCCTCCGAGCTTATCTTCGACGAGTTTGAGGCGATGCTCTTTCCCGGGCAGCCGCTCGGCCGCGACGTTTTGGGCGAAGCGGAAAGGCTGCACGAGTACACCACCGCCGACGCGTTACGTTACACCGGCAGCCGCTACCTCCCCGCTAACGCTGTGTTTTACGTCTATGGCGACATCGCGCCGGACAGAGTGGGGCGCGTGCTCGAAAAAGCCTTTGAGCGTAGTGTGGAAACGCCCGCAACAGCGCAAGCTGGCGGGTTGGAGGCTCAGACCTGCACTCCGCTCACTGCCGGCTTGGAGCGCAGTGTGGACAAACAGACCCACCAAGCCCACGTCCTTGTGGGCGGCGCGGGCTACGGCGGCACGGACGACAGGCGTTTCGCCCTTGTTTTGCTCAACAACGTCCTTGCCGGTCCGGGAATGAACTCGCGGCTGAACACCTCGCTGCGTGAGCGTGCCGGACTTGTATATACCGTGGAGGGAAATCTTGCCACTTACCCAGATACGGGTTACTGGAACATTTATTTCGGCTGCGACGCGCACGATGTGGCGCGTTGCCAGCGTTTGTTGCGCCGCGAGTTGGACAAGATTATCGACACGCCTTTCACTCCCGCACGCCTTGCCGCCGCCAAACGGCAGCTTTGCGCGCAGATTGCCATCTCGTGCGAGGCAAAGGAGAGCTATGCCGTGGCGATGGGGAAGACTTTTGCCCACTACGGACGCCGCCGCGACGTGCCCGCGCTTTGCGAGCGCATAATGGCTCTTACGCCCGAAGAGGTGCAGCGCGTAGCGGCTGAGGTGTATGCCCCGGGACGCATCTCCACGCTTATTTACCATTGACCCTATGCTTCTCTGCTCCCGCCGCGTAAAAGAGCTGGCACGCGAGGAGGGTTTCTCGGCTTGCGGACTTTCCGAGGCTGCCCCCGTGTCGGCCGAACGTGCCGAGGAAATACGCGCGTGGCTTGCGGCTGGGCGCAACGGATCGATGGACTATCTTGCCCGCAATGTCGACAAGCGGCTCGACCCGCGCCTTTTGCTTGACGGCGCACGCACCATAGTGAGTCTTGCGGTGAATTACAGTCCTACAGACGGCACAGATGGGGAAAGTCCCCATCTTGCGCGTTACGCTTGCGGCACGGACTATCACGACGTGGTGAAGGCTATGCTTCGACGTCTCCTTTCACGGCTTGGACTGAGCGAGAGTGTAGACACGCGTGCTTTTGTGGATACTGCCCCTATCGATGAGAAGTATTGGGCGCAACAAGGCGGACTTGGCTGGCGCGGGCGAAATTGCCAGCTTATCATCCCCGGCGCGGGGAGTTTCTTTTTTCTTGGCGAACTGCTTACCACGCATCCGGCAGACTGCTATGACGCGCCCGCCGTATCGCGGTGCGGCACTTGCCGCGCATGCCTTGATGCCTGTCCCACCGGCGCGCTTTGCGGTGACGGGACGATGGATGCCCGGCGTTGTCTCTCTTACCTTACTATTGAAAGTCGCGACCCGCTGCCCGCGGGCACGGGCGCGAAGATGGGCAGCTGCTTCTACGGTTGCGACCGCTGCGGCGAGGCTTGTCCGTGGAACCGCCGCTTTGCCCGGCGCACCGCCGTTGAGGAGCTGCTCCCGCGACCTGCGCTTTTGGCTATGGGATGTGAGGACTGGCGGCGGCTGACACAGGAGGAGTACACGCAGCTTTTTAGGAAAAGCGCAGTGAAAAGGGCGAAGTTTGCGGGACTTACCCGTAACATCGCCGCTTGGGCTGAGGCTTCTGCGGAGAGGGAAGAGAGCGGGGAGGGTAAGGGCTAATACACTTATAAGTAAAAAACAGCGGAGGGGTAACTCCTGCCTTGCGCGTATCTGTTTCGCGCGGTGGAGTTGCCCCTCCATTCTTATGTCGCTGCTAAAAGCGGGATGGTGTCAATAGTTCTCGGCACGGAGCTCGAAGTAGCTCTGCGGGTGGTTGCACACAGGGCATACCTTCGGCGCGTCCTTGCCTATGACGATGTGGCCGCAGTTGTCGCAAATCCACACGCGGTCGCCCTCGCGGGAGAAGACAATGCCGTCCTCTATGTTCTTCAAGAGGCGGCGGTAGCGCTCCTCGTGTGCCTTTTCGATGGCGGCCACCATCTCAAACTTGTGCGCTATTTCGTCAAAGCCCTCCTCGCGGGCGGTCTTTGCGAAGCCGGCGTACATATCCGTCCACTCGTAGTTTTCCCCCGCTGCGGCCTCGGCGAGGTTGGTCATAGTGCCGGGCACGTCGCCGCCGTGCAGGTACTTGAACCACAGCTTGGCGTGCTCTTTCTCGTTGCGCGAGGTCTCCTCGAAAATGTGCGCCATCTGCACGTAGCCGTCTTTCTTGGCCTTCGAGGCGAAATATTGGTACTTGGTATGCGCCTGCGATTCGCCGGCAAAAGCAGCCTGGAGGTTTTTCTCGGTCTGCGTTCCTTTAAGTTCTTTCATAGGGATTGCCTGTTCTCTTTTAATGGGCGGGGCGAAAACCTCCGCCGTGGGTGATGTGGATTTTAGGCTTAGCCTTCCGTCGTCCGCCGCTGCGCGGTGTTGTGCCTCGGCGCGGCGGGCGGAAAAAGGCTTTGCTCGTCCGCCTTACTTAAAGTAGCGGTTGTAGAGACCGGCGAAGCCGCGGCCGTGGCGAGCCTCGTCGCGTGCCATCTCGTGCACGGTGTCGTGTATCGCGTCAAGGTTGAGCTGCTTAGCCCGCTTGGCGATGCGTGCCTTGTCCTCGCATGCGCCAGCCTCGGCGTTCATGCGCTTCTCGAGGTTGGTTTTCGTGTCCCAAACAAGGTCGCCCAGCAGCTCCGCAAACTTGGCAGCGTGCTCTGCCTCTTCCCAAGCGTAGCGCTTGAAGGCCTCGGCCACCTCGGGGTAACCCTCGCGGTCGGCCTGGCGGCTCATGGCGAGGTACATGCCCACCTCGGTGCATTCGCCGGCGAAGTGCGCGTTGAGGTCCTTAATCATCTCCTCGTCGCAGCCTTTTGCTACGCCAATCTCGTGCTCGGCGACGAAAGAGAGGTCGGCATCGCCGCCCAGCTCCTTAAACTTGGACGCGGGCACGCCGCACATGGGGCATTTCTCGGGTGCGTGTTCGCCTTCGTACACATAGCCGCATACGGTGCAGATGAATTTCTTTTTCATTTTTCTCAGGGTGAGTTAAGTTGTAAAGTAAAATTGTTATGTCGTTTGTCCTGCCGCCGCGCTTGTCCGCGCAGGGGCGTTATTCTTCGGCGTTTTCTTCGCGTTTCGCGCAGTTTTCGCAGCAGCCGCGCAAGTACAGCTCCGTTTGCTCCACGCGGAAGCCCGTGGGCACGCACGCGCTCCCCTCGGGGTGGGGATTGTGCAGCGTGATGTCGTAAACCCGTCCGCAGCGCGTGCAAAGAAAGTGGGCGTGCGGGCTCAGGTCTCCGTCAAAGCAGGAATTGCGCTCGTCGATGGTGAGTTGCCGCACGGCTTTGTGGTCAACAAGCAGCTTGAGCGTGTTATAAACCGTCGTGCGCGAGAGCGTGGGCATCGTGCCTGAGAGCGCGGCGTAGATGGCGTCCACGGTGGGGTGCGTGTGGTGGGTCATAAGGTACTCCATCACTGCCACCCGCTGCGGTGAGGGTCGCACGCCGCACGAGGTGAGATATTCCGCTGTCTCTGCCTTGAACATTTATATATCTGTAATTGTTACAATATTGAATACGCTGCAAAGATAGGGCACGTGTGTTTACCAACCAAGTGTTTCGCTGTTTTTCCGCAGAAAAATTTTGAGGGAAAATAATCCGCAGGCTCCAAGCCGCCGGGAATGAATATTATGCAATATTTCCTGCATATATGCAAAGGGGCGGAATTAACATTTTTAACCTTGGTTAAGACAGTGAAAGGGGCTTTCGAAGGACGAAAAGGGACTTTGCGGGGCGAAAAAGGGGGCTTCGGGTGACGGGAATAGGCCCCGGAGCGACGGGGATACTTGGAGTTTTTCCGGGGTGTACATACCGGCGGCGCTGCATGTACATCTTTTGTTTTGTAAAACACTGATTTTCAGTATAACAACAAAGAGGGCAGAAGCGGTGTTGCTTCTGCCCTCTTTACAATGCAAAGATACGAAATAAAAAAGCCTTTTCCAAACGCGTTAACATTTGCCCCTTGGTGCGTAACGCATATTTATTCACTCCCGTGTGTATTCGCCCTGCACGCCGAAAGGCGGCGCTGTGTGCGGGAAAATAAGTCCGGCGGCTTTGCGCATACCGATTTTAGGACTATCTTTGCCCTTGAAATAGTTATCAAGGTGAAGTTGAAAGGATTCCGGCGTTTCACAAGTCGCGGGAGTTCTTTCGGTTTTTTTTACCTTTAATCGGTATTAACCCACACAAAGACATCCATACAAATTATGGCATACATGTCACAAGAGGGCTACGACAAAATGGTGGCCCAGCTCCGTCATATGGAGCTTGTAGAGCGTCCCGCCGCGTCCGCCGCCATAGCTGAGGCGCGCGACAAGGGCGACCTTTCCGAAAACAGCGAGTACGACGCCGCCAAAGAGGCTCAGGCTATGCTCGAGATGAAAATCACGAACCTGAAAGCCACGATTGCCTCCGCCAAAATCATAGACGCGTCGAAGCTGCGCACCGACGTGGTGCAGATTCTCTCTACCGTGGAGATGAAAAACGTCAAGACGGGCATGCAGATGCGCTACACCATCGTCAGCGAGAGCGAGGCAAACCTGCGCGAGGGCAAGATTTCTTCCACAACCCCCATTGCTCAGGGCCTGCTCGGTAAGAAAGTTGGCGACGTGGTGGACGTGAAGATTCCGCAAGGCACTATCCAGCTCGAGATTCTCAACATAACGGTGGGGGCATAAGCCTCCCCGGCGGCCGTGCGCCCCGAGAAGCAGCGGGAAAGCCCGTGTGCGGCGGGGCGTTCCGGCAGGAAAAAGGACAAAGGATATGACGATATTCTCGAAAATCATAGCGGGGGAGATACCCTCGTACAAGTGCGCCGAGGACGACCGCTTCTACGCTTTCCTCGACATCAACCCCGTGGCGCAGGGGCATACGCTCGTTGTGCCAAAGCGCGAGGAGGACTACATTTTCGACCTCAGCGACGAGGAGATCGCCGCGATGGCGGTCTTCGCAAAGCGCGTGGCGCGTGCCATAAAGGCGGCTTTCCCCTGCCGCAAGGTGGGAATGGCGGTCCTTGGCCTTGAAGTGAACCACGCGCACATACATCTCATCCCCCTCCAGAGCGAGGGAGACATGGACTTCCGCAAGGAGAAGCTGCAGCTCGCCCCCGAGGTGATGGCGGACACCGCCGCCCGCATCCTCTCCGCCTTTGAGAGCGGCAAGTGAGCGTAGGCAAGCGGTAAGAGAAAACACAAATAAAGCGGGAAGTCGCTTATTCTTCCCGCAAGCATTGTCTTGTCCCGCCGCGCTTTCGTCTTGCGCAGCCCCGGGGCGGCTTTGCGGCATAGCCTCTGGCCTGTCATAGTCCCCAAAGTTGAAGCCGCAGGAGAATAGGGCGAGGACAAAAGAAAAGCGTCCGGCGGGAAGTCCGCCGGACGCTTTTTGCGTTTTCCCCGGAAGGGGAGGTTGTGGGAACGGCTTACTTCGTGCCGTCTTTCTCAGTGAAGTCCTCGGGAAGCATAGAGATGGTACAGCAGTTGCTCTGCTTGAGCAGCACGTTCTTCACGAAGGCTTGGATGTCGGCGGAGCTCACGCCCTTGACAGCGTCCTCGTAGCCCGTGCGTCCGTCCTTGCCGAAGAGAATCATGCTCTGCATCAGGCCGTCCCAGTACTCGTTCTTCTTCTGACTGTCGGCGTAGTCCTTGAGCTCGAACTTCTCCACCTTGTCAAGCTCTTCGGCGGTCACGCCCTTGGCGGCGATGTCCTCGATGCCCTGGCGCATCAGCAGAAGGGCGGAGTCAAGCTTCGCGGGCTTTACGGGGCAGTAAATCTGCAGGCTGTAAATGTCGCGCACGCCGTAGTCAGCAGTGCCGCTTGCGCCTACGCTGTAAGCGATGCCCGCGTCCTCGCGGATGCTCTTAAGGTAGCGCTGCGTGAGGATAGAGCCGAGGGCGTTGACCACTGCGGCCTCCTTGAGGCTGTAAGGCATCGTGCCGTTCCAGTACTGTATGACGATGGCCTGCGGTGTCTCCATGGCGCGGCGGAAATGGTTGTCGTGCACGCCGGTGACGGGGTAGTCCTTGCGGTCAACGTAGTTCTCGCGCTTCTTCACGGACTTGAGCGGAGCGATGTACTGCTCGGTGAAGGCGCGGAGCGAGTCGGTGTCGATGGCTCCGGTGAAGATGAAGTCAAAGTCGCCTGCAGCGTTGAAGCGCTCGGTGTAAATGCGCTTGTAGACCGAGTAGTCTGCCCTGTCAAGGTCTGCGAGGTGCAGGCGCACCTTGCGCGGGTTGTGGCCGAATATCGTCGCGGAGACAGAGTCGGAGAAAGCCACCTGCGGGTTCTTCTCCACGTTCTCCAGCTGCGACTTGAGGAAGGTGAGGCAGTTGTTGTAGCCGTCGGGGTCGTTTGCCGGAGCCTGGAAGCGGAGGTAAATCAGCTCGAAGAGCGTGCGCAGGTCCTTCGGGGTGGAAGAGCCGTTCAGGCGGTCGGTAAGCTCGCCGAGCGAGGGAGAGCAGTCGGCCTTCTTTCCGGCGAGCTTCTTCTGCAGCTCAGTAGAGGTGAAATTGCCGAGACCGGTGCTGCCCGCAATAGCCTCGAAGAGGGCGACGTTCACACGGTCTGCGTCGGCCGTCTTGCTCTTTCCGCCCTTGCTCACTGCGTTGAACTGCACGTCAGAGTCGTTGAAGTCGGTCTTCTTGAAGTACACGTGTGCGCCGTTGGAAAGCGTCCACTTCGTGTAGCCAAAGTCCGCGCTCTCCTCTTTCGTTATCTTGCCGGCCTTGGGAAGCTTGGTGATGAGCGGCTCGCTCTTCACGTTGTCCACGTAAGCCTCTACCTTGGCGTTTGCCCCGGCCTCCACGGCTTTCTTCATGTCTTCCACGGAGGGGACAACGACATCGTCCTTCTCGGGATACATGGCGAGGAAAACGAAATTGGTGTCGGTGTTTGCGGTATATTCCTTGAAGAGGCCCGAAACGGCATCGGCGAGCATGCCCGTAGCCTGCATCTGCTGGGCAATCATCTGGTAGCTCTTGAACTCGGTCTCCACGTCAGGGATAGGGTCGTTCTCGAGGAAGTGACGCACGTACTGCGGCACGTAAAAGCTGTTCTCCTGCTTGTCGCGGTTGTCGTAGATGGTCTCAAGCGACTTGATGAACTCTTCGCTGGCGCGGCTCAGCTCAGTGCCCGTGAAACCGAACTCTGCGGCGCGGCGCACCTCGGTCATCACGGCTTCTGCCGCCTCGGGGCCTTTGCCCGGCTTGGGGAGCACGCCGATGGTGAAGGCATCCATAGTCTTCGACATGATATACTGCCCGTCGTCAGCCCCTGCGCCTATGAAGGGGCAGTCGGCCTTCTGCGCAATCTCCGCGAGGCGTGCGTTGAGGGCGGCTGCGGCAAGGTTGGCGAGGTAGTGGTAGCTAAGGTAGGCCACCGTGGGCTTGTACTCGTCGGGGATGGGGTCGTGCTTGAACATCATCTGAATGATGGTCTGCGTCTGCTCCTTGTCTTTGTCTACGACGTAGATAGGCTCGTTGTTGGCGGGCACGGGGTAGTGCTCGTACGCGGCGGCGTCGGCGGGCATCTTGATGGGGGAGAACATCTCCTTCACCTTTGCCTCTACCTTGTCCACGTCAATGTCGCCCACCACGATTATTCCCTGGAGGTCGGGGCGGTACCACTTTTCGTAGTAGGCGCGGAGCTCGGCGGGCTTAAAGTTGTCCACCACGCTCATAAGCCCGATAGGGTAGCGGTGTCCGTAGCGCGAGCCCGGGTAGAGAGTGGGGAGGTTGCGCTCGAATATGCGGCCGGACGCGCTGCTGCGCATGCGCCACTCCTCGTGTATTACGCCGCGCTCCTTGTCTATTTCCTTGGGGTCGAGGGTCAGGCCGTCAGCCCAGTCGTGCAGGATGAGGAGGCAGGAGTCCACGTTGCTGTCGGTCACGGGCACGTCGTCGATGTTGTAGACCGTCTCGTCGGAGGCGGTGTAAGCGTTGAGGTTCTGCCCGAACTTGACGCCGATGCTTTCGCAATACTTCACGATGCGGTCATCGGGGAAGTTGTCCGTGCCGTTGAAGCACATGTGCTCCAGGAAGTGCGCCAGTCCGCGCTGGTTTTCCTCTTCCTGCACCGCGCCTACCTTTTGCGCGATGTAGAAGTTGGCGCGGTTTTCGGGCAGGGCGTTGTGGCGTATGTAGTAAGTCAGCCCGTTGGGCAGCTTGCCATAGCGCACGGCCTTGTCCATCGGCAGCTGCGGGAGCTGCTGCGCGGCTGCGGGCAGCACGATTGCGGCCACCAGCAACAGCAGAATGGATTTCAGTTTGTTCATTTGCCTTTTTATATATAGTGCGTATAAGATAATCCGCGCAAAGGTAGGCATTTAAGGCGGACGGCCGTCTGTTTGGAAAAACTTTCATAATTTCGCGGGAAATTCGGTTGGTACTATTTTAGACAGCGCGGATGATACGCAAGTTCGACTTTCTGGTAATTGGCTCCGGCGTTGCCGGGATGAGTTACGCCCTCCAGGTGGCCGCCTCGGGCAAAGGCAAGGTGGCTCTCGTATGCAAGACCTCCATCGAGGAGGCAAACACCGACAAGGCGCAGGGAGGCATCGCCTCCGTGACAAACCTTGAGGTGGACGATTTTGACAAGCACATCAAGGACACGATGGTGGCGGGCGACTACATCTCCGACCGCCGCGCCGTGGAGCAGGTGGTGCGCTGCGCCCCCGAGGGCATTAAGCGGCTCGTGCAGTGGGGTGTCAATTTTGACAAGGCCGCGGACGGCGGCTTCGACCTCCACAGAGAG
The DNA here is from genome assembly GCA_963625935.1 of uncultured Oscillospiraceae bacterium. Classification (GTDB taxonomy): domain Bacteria; phylum Bacteroidota; class Bacteroidia; order Bacteroidales; family Bacteroidaceae; genus Alloprevotella. The sequence continues at coordinate 137,833 of CAVFVD010000002.1, forward strand.
GGCGGGCACTCAGAGTTCCGCATCCTCCACCACGCCGACGACACGGGGCACGAGATACAGCGCGGGCTGACTGAAGCCGTGCGCAACCACCCCGGCATTACGCTTCTTGAAAACCACTTCGCTGTGGAGATAATCACGCAGCACCACCTTGGCGTCGAGGTCACGCGCCGCACGCCCGACATCGAATGCTATGGCGCGTACGTGCTTGACCCCGACACGAAAAAGATAGACACCATCCTCTCGCGCGTCACTGTGTTGTGCACGGGCGGTTGTGGCGCTGTCTACTCCTCAACCACCAACCCCAACATCGCCACCGGCGACGGCATCGCTATGGCCTACCGCGCCAAGGCTACGGTGCGGGACATGGAGTTTATTCAGTTTCATCCCACGGCCCTTTTCCATCCGGGCGAAACCCATCCCGCTTACCTCATCACCGAGGCTATGCGTGGCTATGGAGGCATTTTGCGTCTGCCCAACGGCGAGGAGTTCATGCAAAAATACGACAAGCGCCTCTCGCTCGCCCCGCGCGACATCGTGGCCCGCGCCATCGACAAAGAGATGAAGATACACGGCCTCGACCATGTATGCCTTGACGTGACGCACAAGAACCCCGAGGAGACGAAAAAGCATTTCCCCAACATCTACCAGAAGTGCCTGTCTATCGGCATAGACATCACGCGGCAGTACATACCCGTCGCGCCGTGCGCCCACTATCTCTGCGGCGGCATAAAGGTGGACCTCAACGCCTGCTCGAGCATACACCGCCTCTACGCCATAGGCGAGTGCTCGTGCACGGGGCTGCATGGTGGCAACCGCCTTGCTTCCAATTCGCTCATCGAGGCTGTTGTGTACGCCGACAAGGCGGCGAAGCACTCTTTGGAGCACATCTCCGAGTACACATTCAACGAGAAAGTGCCCGAATGGAACGACGAAGGCACACTCTCCAACGAGGAAAAGGTGCTTATCGCGCAGGACGTGCGCGAGGTTGGGCAGATAATGTCGGCCTACGTGGGCATCGTGCGCAGCGACCTGCGCCTCAAGCGCGCATGGACGCGCCTCGACCTGCTTTACGAGGAGACCGAGGAACTTTTCAAGCGCGTGAAGGCCACGCGCGACATTTGCGAGCTGCGCAATATGATAAACGTGGGCTACCTCATTACGCGCCAGGCCATCGAGCGTAAGGAGAGCCGCGGCTTGCACTACACTACGGACTATCCCAAGCACGCTTACGACCAAAACTGAGCTTCCCCATGCCGCCGGCATACGGACTTGGCGACGAAAGAAAGGCACAGCCTAAATAGATAAAGCGATGAGGGCGGGACTCCCATGGGGAAATCCCGCCCTCGGCTTGTGTCTTTGTGGCTGTTTTGCCCTGTGGCTTTTCCTCTTTTTCCGTTTCTTGGACTTTTCCTGGTGTTTTCCGCGCGTTTTTCCCGCTTCCCTTTCGCTTTTCCGTAGTTTCCTCGTATGTTTGCGCTAAATCATTTATCTATTTTGCGCCAATTCGTTTACCTATCACATACAATTATGCGGACATTTACTTATTTGCTTGCGCTTGCACTCTATCTTGCAGGCGGGCTCGCGGCATCGGCGCAGGACAGCACACTGCCCTTCACCGTTTCGGACGCGCCCACCTCGGACGGCTGGGCGGAAAACACCACGTGGTATTTTATCTCTAACGGAAAGGGGAACTATCTCAGTTCCGACAACACACGCACGGCGGATAACAACGAAATCTTGCAGTTTGCCGCTTCCGGGGGGGGTAGCGCAATCAGCGGTATGTCCTACCCCCGAAGCGGCGAAACAGGGCTTCTCTGGTGCTTTGTGGGCGACAACGAAAACGGCTTCAAGGTATACAACAAGAAGTCCGGCAGTGCCAAACTCCTTGGCATGACGCTTGACACCTCAGTGTCAGACCCCAACACCTCGGCTCAGATGGTGGACGAAACCTCTGCCTCGTCCTACGCCACGCTCTTCACGTGCGTCTCCACCACTTACGGCACATCGGGCTACTGGTGCATCAAGCAGCAAGGCACGGAAAAGCGCTACCTTACGCAGAACGGCGCGGGCGGATATACCCACGCGCTCACCTTTTGGACAGACCAGCAAGCCGTCTGGGGTTGGGGCAAAACGGAGAGCAACGCCACTGGCGACGAGGGCAGCTCTTTCAAGTTTGAGCAGGCGGCGGACTTTTCGCAAGGATACTACCAGATAGTGAGCAACAGCGACTCGAAGACCAATAAGACCATCAGCAGCGAGGACATAGAGCTTGGCTCGGACGGCACGCTTGCGGCTGAGACGCAGATACACCGTTTCGCCACAGTCTCCAACCTTGCCGCGAGCCTCTGGCACTTTGACCTGACATCGGACGGTACGGGGTACAGCGTGGTGAACGCCAACACGGGGTTGCCGATGGGCAAACTTGCCGACACCAATGGCGAGGGGCTTGCTATGGTCACGTCAGCCGACTCGGAGAGCAAGGGCTCTTTCAAGCTTGTGTTTGGCTCGGTGTCTGGGACATACGGACTAAGCTGCGGCGGGCGGTATCTCAATCCCTGGGACAGCGGCAACGCCCTTGGCAACTGGGGTTCGGCCGCTATCGGCGACAACTTGTGGAAAATCGTCGCGGTGACCGAAATACCCGTGACCGTGTCTTCCGTGGGCTGGGCAAGCGTGTGCATGCCTTTCGCCGTGACGCTCCCCGAAGGGAGCGCCGCCAAGGCGTACAAAGGCACGGCAGCCGCTAACGGCAAACTGACGCTTGAGGAGATAACGGGCGTTATACCCGCGAAGACGGGCTTCCTGATTGCTCTCAGCGGGGGAGGCGAGGTGAGACTCGCAATCAGCAGCGAAAGCGGCGCGGACGTGAGCGGCAACGTGCTTGACGGCGCGACGGCAAAACGCACGGGCTTCGCGGGCGGAGCCAACTATTTTCTCGCGTCGGACGGCGGGAAGGCTGTGCTGATGCAGGCCGCCGACGCCTTCACCGTTGTGCCTGCCAACAAGGCCTATCTTGAAGGCAGCAAGGTGGAAAGTACGGGCGCCGGCTCTTCGAAGATGCTAAGTTTTTCTTACGGGGAAGACGGGACGTCCGGCGTTTCCGCCGTTGCGCAGAGCGAGAGCGAGCGCGCGGTGAGGTACTACGACCTCTCGGGACGCCGCGTGCTTTACCCGGCAAACGGAATATTCGTGACGGACAAGGGCGAGAAAGTGCTTCTGCGCTAAGTCCGTTGTCTATTAAATAGAATTCGTAACGCCAAAAAACACACAGAGAATGAAGAAAGAATACAAAAGCCCCGCGAGCTTTGCGCTGCGCCTCCACGCAGAGGGGATGATGGCGACGAGCCTTGATATACTTCCTCGCGAGGATGAGTCTGGCAGTAAAAAAGAGATTTCTGCCGAAGGGCAAATCCTCTCCGACGAGCGAAAGAACTCCTCCGGCGGCGTATGGAAATGGATGGACGACTGACGCGCCTCGATTATAGAATGACAGAATAGGTAAGCCCCGCTGCACGGCATACGTGCAACGGGGCTTGCTCGCTATGTCTTACCGTGCAGAGAGCCCCCTGGAAGCCCTGAAAGTGTAACCGAAAAACGCGTTTCGCACCTTTGCGCGGCTTCGAAAGGGCTGCTTCTCGCCGTGCTTTCGGCAAATTTTGTCAGAGACTGGCGAAATTTCCCCGGCGCCTGTTTTTGCCGATTTGGAAAACGGGCGAAAATGTCGTATCTTTGTATTGTGAAGAGGGTAGAAGCGACAATGTTTCTATCCTCTTTCTTGCTATATTGACTATCAGTAAGTTACGCAGCTTCTATGTGTACATGTAGGAGCGCGAGTATGTACATGTAGGAAAAACTCCAAGTATCCCCGTCGCTACAGAGCCTATTCCCGTCGCGAGAAACCCCGTTTCCGCTTTCTTCGCGTCCTTATCCCGCCCCTTGCGGGCTATGGCGGGGCGTCCGAGGTGGTTAAACTTTCATAAAGTTTCGGGAAGAAAACTCCCGCAGCCCTTATCGCCCTTTTCCGGCGCAATAGGCGTGGGCGGCGGAGGATAGGCGTGTTTGCACACATTCTGCGGTTTTGCGCAATAAAAATCCGTATTTCCGCATAAAATTTTGTGCGTGTTGAGAATAAGCCTTACTTTTGCAGCCGTAACTGACGACTGTAACAATATTAACCACATACAAACAAAGGAAACTATGTCTGATATCGAAAAGAAAGTAAAGGACATCATCGTAGACAAACTGAGCGTTGAAGAGGCAGACGTAAAGAACGAGGCAAGCTTCGCCAACGACCTCGGCGCAGACTCCCTCGACACGGTAGAGCTCATTATGGAGTTTGAGAAGGAGTTTGGCATCACCATCCCCGATGACAAGGCTGAGAAGATTTCCACGGTAGGCGACGCCATCGCTTATATCGAGGAGAACACGAAATAAGTTTGGACTACAGGTCTGACACTGATAACGTTTAAGGCCCGAGACTTCGCAGCCGCCCGCAAAGGGACGCGCCGCGGGTTCCGAGCCTTAAACGTTATCGCTTTTTCTATCACAAGGCAGCAAAGGCTGCCATCCCCCGCAGCACGGCACAAGGCGCGTCCCGAAAGAGACGGCGCGGCCGGCGAAAGGCAGGGGGAGACGGCGCGGCGCAAAGCCCGCCCCTTTTGCAGCAGAGCCTCCCGCGTCACGGCAAGAGCCGCACAGGACGACGGAATGGCAGATTAGTAGGCCGGCGGAGAGAGTGGCCGCCTACTAATCCACCACGCAGGCGTGGACAGGCGTATGCGGCAGAAGACGGGGCGCGGACCCCGCGCGGCACGGCGCAGGCAAGCCCCAAAGGGCAGCGGCGCGGCAGCCTTCATTCACCTTCTAACTTTCTTTCTTATGGAACTCAAAAGAGTAGTGGTAACGGGTCTTGGCGCCCTGACCCCCGTGGGCAACACCATGCCCGAGACTTGGGAAAACATAAAGGCGGGCGTGAGCGGCGCAGGCCCCATCACGCACTTCGACGCCTCTAAGTTCAAGACGCAGTTTGCCTGCGAGGTGAAAAACTTCAAGGCTACGGACTTCATCGACCGCAAGGAGGCTCGCAAAATGGACCTCTACGAGCAGTACGCCTTAGTGGCAGCCATGGAGGCTATAAAGGACTGCGGCTGGGACCTTGACGCAGTGGACAAAAACCGCATCGGCGTCATTCTCGGCGTGGGCATCGGCGGCATCCACACCTTTGAAGAGGAGGCCGGATACTACGCGCAGAACAAAGAAAACGGCCCGAAGTTCAATCCCTTCTTCATCCCGAAGATGATTGCCGACATCGCCGCCGGGCAGATATCGATACAGTACGGCTTCCACGGCCCCAACTACACTACGACCTCTGCGTGCGCCTCTTCCACCAACGCCTTCGCCGACGCCTTCAACCTCATACGCCTTGGAAAGGCTGACGCCATCGTGACCGGCGGCGCCGAGGCTGCTATCTGGCCTTGCGGCGTGGGTGGCTTCAACGCTATGCACGCGCTCTCTACGCGCAACGACGACCCGCAGCACGCTTCGCGCCCCTTCAGCGCAAGCCGCGACGGCTTCATTATGGGCGAGGGCGCGGGTATCCTTGTGCTTGAGGAGCTCGAGCACGCCAAGGCACGCGGAGCCAAGATTTACTGCGAGGTGGCCGGCGTGGGCATGTCCGCCGACGCGCACCACATCACCGCTTCCCATCCCGAGGGACTCGGCGCGCACCTCGTGATGAAGTCCGCCCTTGAAGACGCGGAGATGAAGCCCGAGGACATCGACTACATCAACGTGCACGGCACCTCCACGCCCGTGGGCGACATTTCGGAGGTAAAGGCCATCACCAAACTCTTCGGCGACCACGCCTACAAGCTCAACATCTCCTCCACGAAGAGTATGACAGGACACCTTCTCGGCGCAGCCGGCGCGGTGGAGGCCCTGATTTGCTGCCTCTCCGTGCACAACGACATCGTTCCGCCCACCATCAACCACACCGAGGGTGACGAGGACGAGAACATAGACTACAACCTCAACTTCACTTTCAACAAGGCGCAGCAGCGCACCGTACGCGCCGCGCTGAGCAACACGTTCGGCTTCGGCGGACACAACGCCTGCTGCATCCTGAAGAAGTACGAGGCTTGACGCCACAACTTTGAAATCGGGGGAGAGAGGGTTATCAGGCACGGTCACGGCATACGCGCGGCTTGCCTGATAACCCTTTCCCTTAGAGACAACACACAGCAGATGATACTGAACTTACTGGACCGGATGAAGCTCCCTTTCCGCAAGGACCGCGAGTTTCTCTCCGCTTTGCATGAGATACTGGGCTTTTATCCGCACAATATAGAGATATACCGCATAGCCTTTTCCCATAAGTCGCTCTCCTACCAGCGGCCTGCCGCCCCCGCACGCGAGGACAGGCGCGGACGCAGGCAGCCGAGGGGAGAAAACACCTCGCGTCCGCTCAACAACGAGCGCCTCGAGTTTCTCGGCGACGCGGTGCTCGAGACGGTGGTGAGCGACATCGTTTTCCACCATTTCGACCACAAGCGGGAGGGTTTCCTCACCGCCACGCGCTCTAAGATTGTGCAGCGCGAATCGCTCAACCGCCTCTCCGCGCAGATGGGGCTCGACCGCCTTGTGCGCGCCGCGCAGGGCACCCGCATGACGCACACCAACATCGGCGGCAACGCCTTCGAGGCCCTTATGGGCGCCATCTACCTTGACCGCGGCTTCAAGTATTGCCATTGGTTTATCAAGAACCGCGTTGTCGGCGCGTTCGTCGACCTTGACGGCACGGCGAAGAAAGAGGTTAACTTCAAGAGCAAACTTTTGGAGTGGAGCCAGAAAAACCGTATCAACAACAGTTTCCGCGACGCTGCCATCGGCGGAGACAAGGGCTTCCGCACGGTGATAGTGATTGAGGGCATCCCCCTCGGCAAAGGCACCGGGCGCACCAAGAAAGAGAGCCAGCAGCTCGCCGCGAAAGACGCGCTTATGCGCATGCGCAAGGACGCGAAAGTGTACGACAGCATTTTCCGCGCCAAGGAGAAGCGCACGGCTATGGAGGCTGACGAGTCGTTTGCGCTTCCGAAGATTGACGAAATAGAGGACGAACTGCGCGGAAAGCAGTCCTCTCAGCGCCCGCGCCCTGTCCTTGAAGAGAAAAAGGACGGAAAGGACTCGCCCGCGCTTTTGTCCGACGACGCGTACGCCACGGCTTACGCCGAGGGCGCGGACTATGAGGTCATCGACACTCCGGCGGACGACCTGCCCGATTATTCGGCTTCCGCAGACGCGGAGAGCGACGCCGAGGCTAAGCCGAAGCGCCGCCGCAGCCGTGGGCGTGGCGCGAAGACCGTGACCGATGCCGTCAAGGGTATGGCTATGCCTGCCGCTCCCGCCGCTGAGGCAAAGGAGGGGAAGTCCGCTGACGCCAAGCAAGGAAAGGCTCGCTCTTCGGCTAAGAACGGACAGAAGAAGGACGCGGACGCTGCCGCGTCTTCCGAGAAAGAGACGGACGGAAAACCGGAGGGCGAGAAACGCTCGCGCTCTTCGCGCCGCCGCTCGCGCAAGTCCGCCGAAGCCCGCAAGGGCGAAGGACTGCCCGCGCTGCCCGCGCTCGACAGCGACGAGGGCGTGGTGATGCCCGCCCCCGTAGCCGAGCCTATTGCGGATGCTTCAAATGAAAAGCCGCAGGCGGAAACGCCCGCCGCGCTTGCCGGTATACTCGAGGCTGTGCGTGAGAAAGCGGAGAATGTAACTCCCGCTCCGGCCAAGGCTGAGGCTAAGAATGCCGAACCCGTTGCTGCGCCGTCCGCAGACACTTCCGCTGAGGACACGCCTAAGCCGGCTGGGAAGCCCGCCGCAGTTTCTGAGAAGACGGACGCTGAGCCGAAAGCGTCCGCGCAAGGCATTCGCCGCTTGTCCTTGGACGAGGTCGTCTTTGGCGCAGTGAGCGTGTCCGAGGAGCAATGGAGCGACGACAGTGCCGCAGACATTGCCGCTGATAGTGCGGACGGTGACGCTCCCGCCGCAGAGAAGAAACCCCGCCGCCGTGGCGGGCGTCGCCGTGGCGGCAAGCGTGCGGCAGGGAAAGAGAGCGCGGAGAACGAAAGCGGCAGCGCGGCTGATGCGCCCGCCGCAGCCGACAATGCTTCTTATGGAGATGAGCGCGAAGCCCGCAGTGCCGAGGGCGCAAGCCATAGCGCGGTTGATTCTTCCAAAGGCGCAGACAACGCTCCTTCCGCTCCCGTTGCATCCGCAGACGCTCCCCATACGGAGGAGTAAAGCGCGTGCCGCGCCGCCCTAAGGCATGCGGCGCATGACATATATAACAAGGAAAATCCGGGCTGCCCACTATGCAGATAGTGCGGCAGCCCGGATTGTTTTTCCTTGACACAGGCGCGGCGGCAAGTGCCTCTCGCCTTTCTCAGAACGTGACGCGGAACATTCCGCGTATGCCCCATTTCTGCGTCCCCTCGCGCAGGTAGTTGAGTCGGCGGACATATTCTATGTGGAATATCTTGAAGATGTTGTGTATGCCCACAGTGACCTCCACATAGGGTTTCTTCGGGTTCATCACGCGCGACTTGCTCGCAAACATCCCGCTTTCGTCAAACGTGCCGGGGAAGAAGATGAGGCGGCTGTCCCCCGCGTTGCGCTCAAGCGTAGGGTTGTTTTTCTTCGTCAGCGTCCCCCAAAGCACGTTGCAGCCGATGTACTCGCGCCACTTAAGCTTGCGCAGCAGGGGGATGCGGTTGAATATCTTTCCGTTTAAGTCCCAAGAATACATAAGGGACGCGTAGCGGTCGTTCGGGAACTCCATATTGTCTATGAGGTTGAACGTGTGGTCCTCAAGTATGTAGGAGAGGTTGGCGGCCGGCATTGCGAGCAGCGAGCACGGCACTTTGTTCCACTGCACGCCGCCCTGCACGAAGAAGTCCATTTTGCCCCACGAGCGCAGCCAGAAGCGCTTGTATATGCTCGCTTCCGTGAAGTTGTAGGCGTAGTCGGCGCGTCCGAAGTTGTACAGTCCCGCCGTGTGGGTAAGCGAGAGGATGGGCGCGTCGTTGTTGGCGGCGATGCGGCGCTGCTTGGTGTTCACGTAGGTTGCCCCCGGCTGGAAACGCAGCCCGACCATGAGGCTGTGCGTGCGCAGGTAGGGGTAATAGGTGGCGGCGTCCTGCGTGGGCAGCCCGTTTGCGCCGCAGCGCAGCGGCTGGTAGAAGAGCGCGGCCGTAGGCGTGTCCTTCGTGGTAGAGGCCTGGACGTTGAAGCGCAAGCCGTTCTCCCACTCTCTGTCCCACAGCAGGCGGTAAGTCTCGTAGTACATCATGTGGCTCACCGTTGTCCACTTGAAGGAAGTAAAGACATTGTCCTTGTCCGTGGGGAGAAATTTGTCGGAAGGCGACATCACGTCGCGCGAGTAGCTGAACGTGAGATTGTTCACGGGGAATTCGCGCGGAAGGTACGCCTTCTTGTTGAAAGAGTAGGTCACCTCGCCCATTCCCTTCCACTTGTTGTCCTTGAAGCCGTACGCCACGTAGCCTTTCAGGAAGAGGTGCGGGTTGAAGTTGGCTGTAGTCTGCGCGGAGACGCGCATGCGGAAGCCGTCCACGAAGTTCTGCGACAGCATCGTATTGACCGGGCCGATGTCCACCTTTGACGGGTGCTTGGGGTCTACGCTCGTCTCCACGTAGTTCTCAATGAAAGCCTTGGCAATCCACAGCACGGGCTTGAAGCCCTTGATGCTTTCCAGCTTCTTCAAAAACTGGCCCATCGTCCCCTCGCTCTTCGTGAGCTTCTCCGCTCTCCGCTCGTCCCAGAAAGCTTCGTCGCGCATGTGGGCGTCTGCCGCGGTCATCGTCTCCCCTTTGAAGCGGAACGTCTTGTCGGGGATTGGCGCGAAAGAGTAATCGGAGTACTGCGTCGTGCGTTTCACGTGTATCTTCCCGAAACGCTTTGCCAGCTCTATCTGGACTATCATGTTGTCGGCCGTGAGCACTTGCTCGCCGGAGGGGAGCTGGGCGAAGTCCTGTATGATGCGCAGGCTCTTCACAAAGTTCACGTCGCTGCGCACCGGTATGCCGATGTCCGCCTTCCGCACGCGGTAGGTGCTGTCGGCAAGCACGTAGAGCGAGCCAGAGAAGCCGAAGTCCTGCGGGTTGTTGGGCGTGAAGTCTACGCGTATGCAGCGGTCGCCGGAGACGCTGAGCGTGTCGATGATGAAGTACCTGTAGAAGCTTATCGCCGAGCGCGAGCTTATAGGGCTTGTGAACGGGTACTGCAGGAGGCGCACCTCGTCCTTGTATATGTCCACATCGGTGAAGCAGTCTTTAAGCATTGTCGTGACGATGTCGCCGGTGTTGAACAGCTCGTTTACTCCGTCCGAGCGCTGGCCTAAGACTATTTTCTTCTCCGTCCGGGGCTCTTTGCGGAATATCTCTCTCGTGACCGTCTCGTTTACGGAGAGGGGCAGGATAAGCTTGCCCGTCTCGTTGCAGGTCTCGACATGGTTTTTCAGGAAAGGCATCTTCTTGAACCTTCCATCGTCGAAAATGTCCTCGGTCACTTCGTTCAGCGCGAGCGTGAGCTTTGTGTACTTGTCGATGCTGTAATAGTCGTGCGCGTGGAGGTCACTCTCTTTCTTCGCGGCTATGACTTTGCGCATCAGCTCTACGGCCGGGTTGTTCTTGCGCGAGTACTTCTCCTTCTTTGCCACGACTGTGGCGGTCCCCAGTTCGTTGTCGAGCGACTTGAGACGCAGCACGAGCGAGTCGTCAGGGGCTTTCACACTGAAAGTCCGCGTCTCGTAGCCAATGCTGGAAAGGCGCAGCTTGCCGGGACGGAATGGCACGGAAAAGTGCCCGTTTGCGTCCGTGCGTGCCGCCGCCGTGGAGGCGCCGGCATAGGCCACGTTGACAAACGGTATCTTCTCGCCGGTCTTGGAGTCCACTGCGTAGCCCGAGAGCGTATTCTGCGCGATGGCGGCGGTAAGCGCGCCGAAAAGCAGCAAGAGGGTGAGTAGCGTTCTTTTCACTTTTTCCGCAATAGTGGTAAGTTTTTCCTTGCTTGGAATGCTGTCATAAAAAAACTTCACGCAACCTTTCCCCTCACGGTCTTGCCGTCAGGGGAAAGAGTGGAGTGAAGTTTTTCATGGCTCCCCGTCCGCGCGTGCTGCGCTATGGCTCGGCGCGGCGGGCGAGGGCTGTCGTTTGTTCTTGTCTTAGTCTATTTCTTCGTCGGCCTCATATCCGCCCATCTCGCGTATAGCGTTCTTCAGCATAACGTATTGCTGGAAGAGATGGTTAACGGGCACCTCGCCTTCGGTATAGTCGTGCATCGGACTCTTAAGGAAGAAGCTGAGGAAGCGCTGCGTGCCGTAGCGACCCTTGCGGGCTGCGAGGTCAGAGAGAAGCACCAAGTCGAGCAGCAGCGGGGCAGCGAGGATAGAGTCACGGCAGAGGAAGTTGATCTTAATCTGCATCGGGTATCCCATCCAGCCGAAGATGTCGATGTTGTCCCATCCCTCCTTGTTGTCGTTGCGGGGCGGGTAGTAGTTGATGCGCACCTTGTGGTAGTAGTCCGTATAGAGGTCGGGCTGGTTCTCAGGCACGAGGATGCTTTCCAAGGTGGAGAGCTTCGACACCTCCTTTGTGTGGAAGTTAGCCGGCTCGTCGAGCACAAGACCGTCGCGGTTGCCGAGGATGTTTGTGGAGAACCATCCGCTCAGACCCAGGCAGCGCGTGCCGATGATGGGAGCGAAGCCGCTCTTCACGAGGGTCTGTCCCGTTTTGAAGTCTTTTCCTGCGATGGGCATCTTTGTTTTTTCAGCCATCTCCCACATTGCGGGGATGTCCACCGTGGTGTTGGGCGCGCCCATTATGAAGGGGGCACCCTCGGCCAAGGCTGCGTAGGCGTAGCACATGGAGGGGGCGATGTGCTTGCGGTCGTCTGCCTTCATTGCAGCTTCGAGCGCTGCGAGCGTGCCGTGCACGTTCTCGTCGAAAGGCACGTATATCTCCGTGCTTGCTGCCCATATCACGACGATGCGGTCGCAGTTGTTGTCGGCCTTGAACTTGCGGATGTCCTCGCGGAGGGCTTCCACCATGTCCCAGCGTGTCTTGCAGTCTTTCACGTTGTCTCCGTCAAGGCGCTTGGCGTAGTCGTGGTCGAAAGCGGCCTTGATGGGCTTGATGGCTTTCAGCTCGTCGCTTACCGGCTCGATGTCTTTCTCTTTCAGCACTTCGGCGTTGATGGCGCTCTCGTATGCGTTGGCGGGGTATACGTCCCACGCGCCGAAGACGAGGTCGTCGAGCGCGGCGAGGGGCACAATCTCCCCGTAGTGCAGGTATTTCTTGTCTTTGCCGCGTCCCACGCGGATTTTGTCGTACTGTGTCATTGAGCCGACAGGCTTTGCCAGCCCTTTGCGTGTCATAAGCACGCCCGTGATAAATGTGGTGGTGACGGCTCCAAGGCCTACGACCATCACGCCAAGTTTTCCTTTAGCAGGTTCCATTATTTGAAAAAACTGTGTTTTACGAAAATTCTTCCTGCCCGCAGAGGAAAGCCGGATAAGTCCGGCTTCTCTTACGGTACCGTAAGACATCCTATCGCCTTTTTGCGCGGCACGCGGAATGCAAGCCGCTTTCAAAACTGCAAAGTTGCGAAAAGTTTTCATAAAGAGCTTTCGCTGACTGCAAATTGTAAGCCAAGCGGGCTGCGCGGGGGTGCAAAACGGAAAAATAGAACAATGTAGCGAGCGTTGGAACGGTCTTTGCCGTGTGGCTCACTTTGCCCTATCTCCTTATTGCGGGTGCCGTGTCTTCCGGGTGGCGGTATTGCCCGTGGCATTCCGTGTTCCGCCCGTATTGAATGGCGAACGCGGGGCAGCGGTGCAGGCATCCGAGGCACGCGGCGCATTGCGGCTTTTCCCATCGCGGGAGTCCGTCGCGCATCGTTATCGCTCCGGCGGGGCAGCGGCGGGCGCAGCGTCCGCAGTGTGTGCATTTTTCGGACAAAACCCGGAAGTGTTTTGTGCGGCGTGCGCTTGCGTAGGTGAGGTGGTACAGGCGCGAGAGCGCGAGCGGCAGTCTTGTCCAACAGCGTTGCGTCCCGTGCCAGTTTCCCATTACGAGGCGCGCTATTGCATCTATCCTCGGCTCCGCTTGGCGGCATTTGCGCAGTGTTTTCTCCTTGTCGCTTAGGTCGAACATAGGCGTCCAGCTGTCGGGCATACGCACGCAGAACCGTGCGTCCAGCCCAATGCCGCGTTTCCGCAACGCGCGGCGCAGTTCGGTGTACGCTCCGCCGATGGAAGTGCCGTATGTCACTACGCCGTATACGTATGTCGCGGTTTCGTCCTTTGTTTTTCGCACAGTGAGCTTTCTTAGGAAATTCTCCACTATGGTCGGCAGTCCCCAAAAGTAAACGGGGAAGACGAAGCCCAAGCGCTCACCGGCGGCGAGTGTCGCAATGTGCGTGTCGCCGTGCGCAAGGGCAGCTATGTCCGCGCATTGGTCGCTCGTGGCGGCTGCCAGTCGTTGTGCCACGTGCCGGCTGTTGCCTGTGGCGGAGAAGTAGAACACCATAAACGGTATATGCTTTTATTGCAACGTTTGGATTTTTTCCACTGATGTTTCCCTTTCCCCCTTTGTCACCACAAAGCCACTTTGCCGTAGCCGCCCATATCGAAGCTCGCGCTTATTCCCATTGCTTTGAATACGCGGGCGATGGTGCCAAATGTTAGGTTCTTCCCGCTTTCTAAGCGGCATACTTGCGAACGTTTGACCCCTATCATTTCGCCCAGTTGCTCTTGCGTGAGATTCTTTGCCTGTCGGGCTTTCTTTATGGCTTCTCCCATAAGAAACGAGTTCATGTCCGCCTCGTATTGGTTGCGGAGCGGTTCGCCCTTCTGCCCCAACACCCGGTCAAGCATTTCCTCGTGGCTGTAAAGCTTTGCTTGTGCCATATTTATTTGTCTTTGTTTCTGAAATATTCTTTTCTGATAGCCTCCGCTTTCTCTATATCCTTCTTAGGTGTCTTTTGTGTCTTCTTGATGATGCCGTGTGTGGCGATTACCAGCTTTTGGCTTTGCGTGTCCCAAAAGGCGAACAGACGGTAGGCTGTTTTGTTGTACAACGTTCTGAACTCCCATATCTCCGAGTCCCCCAGTTTCTTGAACAACTCTTTATCTATGTGATACATGCTCTTGCCTATGTTGTAGACAATCTTGCTTTTCACTTTGTCGTCCAATGAAGAGAGGAAGTCAACGGCTTCTTTCATATAGGCGATTTCAAACATTGGCTTCTCTTCCATAATATCTCGGCTGTACGCCGCAAAGATACAAATGCGTGTTGATATATTTGTAAACAAACGAGGCTAATGTCCTAAGCGTTATCAAACGAGCGCGGTCTTAATTTCCCCCATTCCGCCTCCCGCGCCCCCGTTGCGGGAAATGCGTACCTTTGCAAGCGTGATGACACAGCCGCTTTTGGAGATGGAGAGCCTGCGGACGGGGTACGGACGCGGGCGGCGGGGCGTGACGGTGGGGCAGAGCATAACCGCTTCCTTGCCTGCCGGGAGCCTCACCGTGCTTTTCGGTGCCAACGGGTGCGGGAAGAGCACGCTCCTGCGTACGCTGGCGGGCTTTCTTCCGCCGCGCGGCGGGCGGCTGGCTTGGGCGGGGCGTGACATTGGCACGTACGGCGTGGCCGGACTTTCCCGGCTTGTGGGCGTGGTGCTAACTTGCCGCCCGCAAGCCGAGGCACTTACCGCCGGCGACGTGGTGGCCATGGGGCGCATCCCCTACGCCCGCTTTCTGCGGGCAGAGACCCAAGAGGGAAAGGACGCGGTGCGCCGCGCCATGCGCCTTACCGGGACGGAGGCGTTTGCGCGGCGGCTCGTCGACTCGCTGAGCGACGGCGAGCGGCAGCGCGTCTTCATAGCCAAGGCTCTGGCGCAGCAAACGCCCGCCATACTCCTTGACGAGCCCACCGCCTTTCTCGACTACCCATCGAAGCGCGAGGTCTTTTCGCTCTTGCGCACTCTTGCCCACGAGGAGGGAAAAACCGTCCTCGTCTCTACGCACGATGTCGACACCGCCCTGCGCTATGCCGACACGGTATGGCTTCTGAAGCGTGACGGCTTGGAGTGCATGACGGCCGCTGAGGCTGCGCGGCGCGGCGTCGAGGCTCTTTTCCCGGAGACAGCGGCGGCGCATGAAAGGGTCCGTCAGTGAGGCGTGCGGGCGCAATCATTTTTTTACAGAACACAAGGAAACGCAATGATAGTATGCATAGCGGAGAAACCGAGCGTGGCGCGTGAGATAGCCGCCATACTGGGTGCCTCCACCCAGCGTGAGGGATATATGGAGGGAAACGGCTATCAGGTGACCTGGACGTTTGGTCATCTGTGCGAGCTTAAAGACCCGGCCGACTACCGCGCCGACTGGAAGCGGTGGTCGCTTGCGCAGCTCCCCATGGTGCCGCCGCGCTTTGGCATACGCTTAAAGCACGACCAAGGGATAGAGCGCCAGTTTGCCGTAATCCAACGCCTTATGTCCGCAGCCGAGGGTATTGTCAACTGCGGCGATGCCGGCCAGGAGGGCGAGCTTATCCAAAGGTGGGTGATGCAGAAGGCGGGGGCGAAATGTCCCGTCCAGCGCTTGTGGATTTCCTCCCTTACGGAAGAGAGCATACGCGAGGGGTTCGCCTCTCTGCGCCCGCAGGACGACTATCAGTCGCTCTACGAGGCAGGCCTTTGCCGCGCCATAGGCGATTGGCTTTTGGGAATGAACGCCACGCGCCTCTACACCTTGAAATACGGCAACAACCGCTCAAAAGGCACGCCGCCGCTCTCCGTGGGGCGCGTGCAGACACCGACGCTGGCCCTGATAGTGCGGAGACAGGAGGAGATAGAACATTTCAAGCCCGAGCCGTACTGGGTCTTGACTACCAAGTACCGCGAAACTGTCTTCACGGCGGTGATGGCGGATCCCAACGAGGACGAGCAGCCAGCCCAGATGGGTGGGGCGGGGGAGAAGCAAAACGCCCCCGCGCGACGCGGCTTCACTTCCGAGGAAGAAGGAAAGCAGGCCTTGGAGCGCATCAGCCAAAGCCCTTTCACCGTCACCTCCGTCAGCCGCAAAAACGGCACAGAAGCTCCTCCGCGCCTTTTCGACCTTACTTCCCTGCAGGTGGACTGCAACAAAAAGTTTGCCTACTCGGCCGAGCTGACGCTGCAGCTAATACAGAGCTTGTACGAAAAGAAGGTGACCACCTACCCCCGCGTGGACACCACCTTCCTCCCTGACGACATATATCCAAAGTGCAAGGGAATCCTCAACGGGATAGCCGGACAGTATGCCGACTTGCTCCAACCCTTGCGCGGGGCGCAGCTGAGGAAGAGCAAAAAGGTTTTCGACTCCTCGAAAGTCACCGACCACCACGCCATCATACCCACCGGCGTGCCGGCAAACAACCTCTCCGACATGGAGCGCAATGTCTACGACCTCGTTGTGCGGCGCTTTGTCAGCAGTTTCTATCCCGACTGCCGTTTCGCCCAGACCGTCGTGACGGGCGAGGCAGCCGAAGTGCCTTTCAAGGCGACGGGGCGGCAAATATTGGAGCCGGGCTGGCGTGCAGTCGCTCCCTCTGCCGCTTTCAAAGGTGCTGGCGACGACGAGGAAAAGCGGACTGACGAGGAAGAACGTGCCTTGCCCGCATTCACTAAGGGCGAGAGCGGGCCGCACGCCCCCTCGCTCACGCAGAAAACCACGCAGCCGCCGAAGCCTTATACCGAGGCTACGCTCCTGCGTGCCATGGAGACGGCGGGACGGCTTGTAGAGAGCGAGGAACTGCGCGATGCCTTGAAGGAAAACGGCATAGGCCGCCCCTCCACGCGTGCCGCCATTATTGAGACGCTTTTCCGCCGGCAGTATATACGCCGCCAGCGCAAAAATCTGTACGCCACGGCGACGGGCATTGAACTTATCGGTCTGATAAAGGAGGAACTGCTGAAGAGTGCCGAGCTTACTGGACTTTGGGAGCGTAAGCTTCGTCAGATAGAGCGGCGCGAGTACAGCTCGGCGCAGTTTGTGGACGAGCTCAAAGACATGGTGTCGGGAATCGTACTGGACGTGCTTCGCGACAACAGCAACCGCCGCGTGACCCAGCCCGATGCGCCCGTAGACAAGAGCCTCGGTCCGCGTCTTGAGGGCAAGCGCAAGGCGGCCAACGCTGAGGCTGACGCCGCTGCCGCCGCCAAGCCGCGCCGCAAGGTGGTGCGTGTGGGGAGCGTGTGCCCGAAGTGCGGCGAGGGAAAGGTGATAAAGGGCAAGACTGCATACGGCTGCTCGCGCTGGCGCGAGGGCTGCGACTGGCGCAAACCGTTCACGAAAAAATAGAGAAAGACTCGCGCGTGCGAGCCTTGTATATAAGGGCGCGTGCGAATAGGTAAAATGCAATTGTGTCAATGCAAGGCTTGCGTATGAGTATGTTTTTACGGTTGGCACGTTATTGCAGATAGTGCTTAGATTATACACGAGCCCCGCTTCCGATGAGGCTGCAATGGTTTTTTGCTTGCCATTTTATTCTCAAAACAGGGTGCGCCAATAGCAAAATGCGTACTATTGAGACCCGGTGCGGCCGTCTGCCTTTTGCACTATTTAGCATAGCATTTGGAAACCGGAGAAAAATGTATTATCTTTGTGAGAGAAAAGAGGGGATATGCACCGCGTGCGTATCCCCTCTTTTGTCGTGATGAATATCAGTGGATTATGTGGTCGCAAAATGTACATGTAGCGCCGCCGATATGTACATGTAGGAAAAACTGCAAGTATTCCCGTCGCCCCAGAGCCTATTCACGTCGGCAGAGAGTGCCTATCAGCGGTGCTTAGGCCTTTTCTGTTGGGTAGTATCCCGTTAAGAATACATAAAAGTTTCATCCCGCCCCGAAAACGGACGTTTCGAGGCGGGATGAGTATGTTTTTTGCGAAATAATACTGCTTTTCTTTCGCTTATTAGCTACGGGGCGGGACGGCCGCTTTGGGAAGATTTTACGCCAGTCCCTTGACCGCTTCGGCGAGTTGGCTCAAAGCCCTTTCAAGCACGCAGCGGGGCGTGCCCACGTTGAGGCGCATGAAGCCCTCTCCGCCGGGGCCGAACATCTCGCCGTCGTTTAGGGCGAGGCGGGCGCGGTTGACGAAGAGGTCAATCAGTGCTTCGTGCGAGAGACCAAGGGTGCGACAGTCGAGCCACACAAGGAAGGAAGCCTCGGGACGCACGGCTTTCACGCCAGGCACGTTGTCGGCGAGATAGCGCTCGGTGAAGAGAATGTTTTCTTCCACGTACCGCAGCATTTGCTGCCGCCACTCCTCTCCGTGCGTGTAGGCCGCAAGCGTGGCGATAGGGGCGAAGAGAGGAGGGTCGTTTTGCTCGTTGGCATCGAGCCATTGGTAAAACGGCACGCGCAGTTCCGCGTTGGGCACGACGGCGTACGAGCTCACCACGCCTGCTATGTTGAACGTCTTAGACGGTGCGCCGAACGTGACGCTGCAAGCCGCCGCTTCCGGGCTTACGGTGGCGAAAGGCGTGTGGCGGTTGCCCCAGAGCGCAAGGTCACAGTGTATCTCGTCGGATATTACCACGATGCCCCGCTTGTGGCAGAAAGCGGCAAGACGGCGGAGCGTGTCGGCGTCCCATACGCGCCCGCCCGGGTTGTGCGGGTTGCAGAGTATCAGCATGCGGCATTTCTCGTCCGCCACGCGCTCCAGGTTGTCAAAGTCCATAGAGAAGCGTCCGTCAGCCTCTTCGCGCAGCGGATTGAGTACAAGCTCGTGGCCGTTGCCCTCCGGCGTGATGCGGAAAGGATGGTAGACGGGGGGCTGGATAATCACCTTGTCGCCCGGGCGCAGGAAGAAGTTGACGGCAAGGCCTATGCCTTTCACCACGCCCGGTATGAAGGTGAGCCACTCCTCTTTTACCTGCCAGCCGTGGTGGCTCTCTATCCACCCAGCCACGGTGTGCCAATAGCCGGTGGGCATAGTGGTGTAGCCGAGTATGGGGTGCTGCAGCCGCTCGCGCAGCGCGTCGAGCACGAAAGGCGGCGTGGCGAAATCCATGTCGGCCACCCAAAGCGGCAGAAGGTCTGCCCGCCCGTAACGCTCTTTGAGTACGTCCGTCTTCAGCGCGCCCGTGCCGGTGCGGTCCGTTTCTTCGTCAAAATTGTATGTCATTGCAGATAGTTTGTGCGGTTGTCACGCAGCGTGGGTTATTGCAGTGCCTGCTTGATGTCGGCGAAGAGGTCGTCCACGCTTTCCAGGCCGACGGAGAGACGTATGGTGGTGTCGAGCACGTCCATCTCCGCCCGCTCGGCGTCAGTGAAGGGACCGAAGATGGTGCTTGCAGGGTGGATGGCGAGCGACTTGTTGTCGAAAAGGTTGGTGGCGCGGAATATCAGCTTCAAGCGGTTGATGAAGCGGAAGCAGGCGTCGCGGTCGGCGAGGTCAATGGTGAGCATCGCCCCCGCCGTGTGGCCAAACTGGCGGGCGGCGAGCTCGTGGTAGGGATTGCCGGGCAGCCCCACGTAGCCCACGTGCTTTATGGCGGGCAAAGTTTGCAGGAGACGAGCGAGTGCGAGCGCGTTTTGCGACTGCACGGCGTAGCGAGCTTGGAGCGTCTCGAGACCGAGCGTCTGCATATAGGCGGCGTGCGGCGTCATATACGCGCCGAGGTTGAATACCATCTCCGTGCGCATGAGCTTGCCGAAGCCCTCCACCGTGCCGTAGTCCATGACAAGACCGCCGAGCGAAGTGGCGCCGCCCGACAGGTATTTGGTGCTGGAAACCACCTCTATGTCCACGCCGAGCGACTTGGCCGAAAATTCGGTAAAGGGAATGACCGTCGTGTCCGCCACGAGCGCCGCGCCCTTAGCGTGGGCTATGCGCGAGAGTGCGGCGAGGTCCGCCACCTCCATTTGCGGGTTGGTGATGATTTCAAGAAAAACGCAGCAGGTGTCCGTGTCCACGGCGGCTTCTACGGCTTTCAGGTCGGTGAGGTCGCAGAGACGCGCCTCCACGCCGAAGCGGCGCAGCGTGCGGGTTATGAAGTCAAACGTGTTGCCGAACATGTGGCGCGACGTGACTATGTTTTTGCCCGAGGAGGCAAGGGCGAGGAGCGTGTTGCTTATAGCCGCCATGCCCGAGTTGAGAGCCACGACGGTGTCAGCCCCGGTGAGGGCGGCCACTTTGCGCTCGTAGTAGGTGACGGTGGGGTTGCCCACGCGCGAGTAGTCGGGCATGTCGATGCGCCCGCAGAAAGCGTCGCCCATGGTTGCGGCATCGGCAAACTCGTAAGCCGCCGTGTGGTAGACGGGCATACTGAGCGCGTGGTAGGCGTCCTCGCGCTGGTAGGGAGTGTGCAGAGCCAGTGTCTGTTTGTCCATATATGGTGTTTTTGAAGTCGGGGAGAAATCAGATTTTTCAAGAAAGCGCGCGGCAGCTCTTGGCAAACTGCCAGTAGAAGAGCGCGGCGGCGAGGAAAAGCCCGCAGGAGAAAGCGAGGTAAAGTCCGGTCAGCCCAAGTCCGCAAGGGAAGGCGAGCAGGGCGCCCACGGGGATGTTGACCAGCACGTAGCTCACAAAGGCAATCCACATCATTGGCAGCACGCGCGAAGTGCCGCGCAGCGCGTTGGCGTAGCATATCTGCATGGCGTCGCCCATTTGGTAGAGCATGAGCGGCGGGATGAGCGTGAGGGCAAGGGCTATCACCTGCGTGTCGTCGGTGAAGCCGCGCAAGAGCGTGCCGCCCGCCGTGAAGAAAACGAGGGAGACGGCCAGAGCCATCACTATGAGTATGTGCATGCCCGCCTTTGCGGCGCGGCGCAGGCTGGCTGTGTCGCCGCTGCCGGCGTAGGCCGCCACGCGGATGCTTATGCCCGCACCGAAGCTATAATAGAGAAGGAAGCCGAGCGTGCTTATTGTCACCACTACTTGGTAGGTGGCAAGCTCGAGCGCGCCGAGCCACCCAGCCATCACGCCGCTGAAAGTGAACGCCCCGCTTTCCATGCCCATTTGCAGGCTTATGGGGAGCGAGGTGGCATTGACGCGTTTCACCCCAGCCCAGCGCTGGCGCATTTGTGCGAAGCCCTCGCGGAAGGGTGCGTAACGGTGGCGAAAGGCTATGACGGCCGCCATCGCCGTTGTCATAACCACGCGGGAGAAGAGCGTGCTGATGCCCGCCCCCAAAAGACCGAGGCGCGGGAAAGGTCCTATGCCGAAGATGAGCAACCAGTTGAAGACTATGTTCAGCGCGTTGCCCGCCAAAAGCACCCACATCCCCGTGGCGGTGTCCGTAGTGCCGTCGGTAAACTGCCTCAGGACATTGAAAAGCGCGAGGAACGCCATCGACACAAGCACTACGACGTAGTAGGGACGCACTAAGGGGAGTATCTCGGCGGGCTGGCCCATTCTGTCCAAAAAGAAATATAGCACGCCCATCGCGCCGAGCAAGGCGAGGGCGAAAAGAGAGTTGGCGCACAGGGCGTGTTTCAGCTCTGCGCCCGCCGCTGCGTGCTCGCCGCGTCCGCAAAGCGAGCTGACGAGGGGCGTAAGACCGTAGCTGTAGCCAAGAAGCAGATAGGTGATAAGGTTGAAGAGGCTGTTGACAAACGAAGCCGCCGCGAGCGAGGGCGTATCGTAGTGCCCCACCATCATAGTGTCGGCGAAGCCCACAAGTATGACGCCTATCTGCCCGACGGCGATAGGCACGCCCAGGCGCAGTGTTGCCTTATAATGGAAAGAAAGGGGTTTCATCAAAGCCCGCGCTTTTTCTCACAAGAAGCCGGGGCCGCATCTCTGTGCCTGCCCCGGCGCTGTTTGGATTTCTCTTGGTGTTAGTGCTAAATATGCGGCGGGTCAGCGACCGGCTGGCACGCTGAACGTCTTTGCCGTGACAGCCTGCTTGCCCGTGCCGAAAGACACATTGAAAACAAGCGGTCCTTGTCGCAGCCGCCCTTGCGCCCGCACCTCAGCCTTATAGCGCACGCCCCGGCCGGAGGGTATCTCGCTGACAATGGCGGGCGGCGAGACAAGCACGCGGCGGCTGTCGCAGGAGATGATGGGCGTGACGTTGTAGAGCGTGGCGTCGCCCCGGTTGTATATGTCCATCACGATGAAGGCGGACTCGCCTGCGTCGAGGCGGCGGTTGTTGTTGGCATCAAGAAATTTCACGTCCGCCACTTCCACATAGTCCCACCGGCTTGTCTGGCTCATGCGGGAGCGGTAGGCGGGCGTGTCGTATGTGCCATATTCCACGTCGTCTGCGCCGCTTTGGTATGTGGAGCTGGATGATGTCTTTTTGTCGTGGCTGGCGGTGGCAGCCGCGCCTGCCGCTCCGCCCGCGAGCATTCCTATCACCGCTCCGGCGTCCGCTCCGCGCGGACCGCCGATGAGGCCGCCAATGCTCGAGCCGAAAAGCCCGCCGAGCGAGCTTCCGGTGGTGACGGCTGAAAATTGGCCGTAGCTGCAGCCCGTGGCCAATAGCGCGGGCAGGAGCAGCGCAGCCGTTGTTTTGGCGAAAAAGTCAGTTTTTCTCATTTTCCCCCAATATTGTGGCTTGTCACTTGACGGTTATCACAAGGTAGCGGCTCACGCTCCAGAAAGTCTGCGGATTGGTGATGCGCAGCACGTATTGCCCTTGCGCGTCCTTCTCGAGCGTGTAACTGCCCGAAGGGTGGGAGGTCATGACGCGCGCGCTTTTCGAGTAGAGGCGGATTACTTTCGTGACGCGCAGGTCTATGCGCTCGAAGTAGTCCTTGTTGAAGCTCCCGTTGCGCAGCACATCGCCGCCGCTGAGGATATGCTGCTCGCGCAGTTCTTTCTTGGTGCCGAAGACGTAGTAGGCGGTGTTGAGTTCCTTGTCCTGCTGCTCCATGGCTTTCGCCTTGGCATCGTTCTGCTCGCTAAGCTGGTTGACGTTCTCGTTCAGGGCGGAGATTTGCTCGCCTTGCTGCGCTATCTGAATATCTTTCTCTGCGAGCTGCTTGCGCAGGTCTTCGATGTCGCGGTCCTTGCCTTCGAGCTGCTTGCTGAAGTTTTCCACCATCTCTTCAAGCTTGGCCTTTGTGCGGGCGTCGCTTTGGTTGCTGCTGCGCAGCTGCTGCTTGAGGCTGGCGATAAGCTCGCGGTTGAGCTGCAGGGTGCGCTGTATGAAAGCCATGCTTTCGGCAATCTTCTCCTTATTGACGCGGTCGCCCTCGTTGCTTTCCACGTTGACGCGCCCCTCGGCTTCGTTGATTTGGTCAAAGCCTTCCTGTATTTGCGAAAGGGTCTCGATGAGGTCGCCCGATTCGTTCTGTGACTGGGTAAGGGCCTGTTGGAGCGAGTCAATGGTAGCTGCGCTCGTGTCCTTGGCCTGCTCTTTCTCTTTCTTGGTGTCGCAAGCGGCGAGGCCAAGCGTCAGCGCCACTGCAAGCAGGATGAAAATCTTTTTCATAAGAAGTAGTCTCTGTGCGTTTAGTTTTCGCCCCTCTTCGGCTTCTTGGGCGGGTCGTAGCCCTCTACGACGATGACAAACTCGCCGCGCGGCTCGTTCTCGGTAAAGTGGGCAAGTGCCTCGGAGAGTGTGCCCCGCACGCTTTCCTCGTACACTTTGGATATCTCGCGGCAGACCGAGCAGCGGCGTTCTGCGCCGAACGTCTCACAAAATTGCCCAAGCGTTTTCACCACGCGGTAGGGCGATTCGTAGAAAATCATTGTGCGCGTCTCCTCACGCAGTTGCTCCAAGCGCGTGGCGCGGCCCTTCTTCTGCGGCAAAAAGCCCTCGAAGCAGAAACGGTCGCACGGTAGTCCGGAGGAGGCAAGCGCCGGCACAAAAGCCGTAGCACCGGGCAAACACTGCACCGTGACGCCGTGCTCGACACAAGCCCGAACCAGCATAAAGCCGGGGTCGGAAATGCCAGGCGTGCCGGCATCCGTCACGAGAGCCATCACTTCGCCCGCCGCCATACGCGCGGCGAAGGCGTTGGCCGTTTGGTGCTCGTTGAACTTATGGTGCGCCGCCAGCCGCGTCTTGATGTCGTAGTGCTTCAGAAGCATCCCCGTGGTGCGGGTGTCTTCCGCCAGAACCACGTCTACCTCTTTCAGCACGCGCAGGGCGCGGAGCGTGATGTCCTCCAAGTTTCCCACGGGCGTGGGCACAAGGTACAAAAATCCCATGGTGCAAATATAGGGCTAAAATGGAACGTGCCGCAAACTATGCCCTCGGTTTCGGCTTATTTAGACACCTAACTCGTATTTTTGCCGACAGACGGCGTTGGTCGGAAGCGTCGCACTTCCTTATATAATGACAAGAGAAATAAATTTTGACCGTTTCGTGCGCGGGCTTGTCGGCTTGCTTGCTGTAGCCGCTGCGGCTGCCGCACTTTACTTTCTGCGCACTGCGCTGATACCGTTTTTCGTGGCGTGGGTGGCGGCCTATATGCTCTACCCCGTAGTGCGTTTCTTGCAGGTCACGTGCCGTCTGCGAAGCCGCGTGTTGTGCATTGTGCTTGCGCTCGCCCTGTCCATCGGCGTGCTGGGTGGCTTCTTTTATATTGTAGTCCCGCCGATGCTTGAAGAAATGGTGCATCTGAAAGACGTGGCTCTCTCTTACATTCACAAAGGGCATTGGGACAACAGCACCATCCCGCCGGTGGTGATGGACTTTATCCAGCGCGCGGCGAAAGAGCATAGAATCGAGGAGCTATTGCAGCAGAAAGACATCATAGAGGCGGTAAAGAACACCATCCCGCGCCTTTGGGGGATGCTATGGAGCACGGCGGGCGTGATAGTGAACGCCATCGCCTCGCTCATAGCTCTGCTCTACCTCTTCTTCATACTGACCGACTACGAACGGTATGCGACGGGCTGGATAAAGTTTGTGCCGCGCAAGCGGCGGCGCATAGCAGCGCAGATAGTGAGCGACATTGAACGCGGAATGAGCGGCTATTTCCGTGGACAGGCACTTATCGCGCTGAGCAACTGTGTTATGTTCAGCATTGGTTTCTTCTTGATAGATTTCCCTATGCCGCTCGCGCTGGGCTGCTTTATAGGAGCTATCAGTTTCGTGCCCTATCTCCAAGTGGTGGGCATACTCCCCGCCACGTTGCTGGCTTTGCTGCGGGCGGCAGAGAGCGGACAAAACTTCTGGTGGCTTATCGGCGGCGTGGTTTTGGTATACCTCGTGGTGCAGGTGTTGCAGGACACAATCTTCACGCCGCGCATTATGGGCAAAATAATGGGTCTGCCACCCGCCATCATCCTTTTGTCTCTCTCCGTCTGGGGGTACGCTTTGGGCATAGTGGGGCTTATCATCGCCCTCCCCGTAACCACGCTGATGGCTTCCTACTATCGCCGCTACGTTGTTCGCGACATGACACCGTTTGGCTCGCTTGACGGCGAGACTGAGGAAACGGAGCGCAAGGCTGGCATCTACATGGAGACCTCGCCTGCGTCGCAGTCCGCAGCCCAACCCAATATCTCAGACAGCGCAGAGTGTACACACCCTTCAGACGGCATTGCTGAGGCATCAGACGGTACTCCTGAGGCATCAGACGGCACGTCCGAAACGGACAAGAAAGACGGGAAATAGGCTGAGACCGACATTTTGCAAGCGTCCCCAAAGGCATTAGACGGGAAAAAATACGGCTGAAATTTTGCCAATCCCGCGTAAGCGCTTAATTTTGCACACGCTTAACGGCAAAAGGTTAGATCCGCTAGCTCAGCTGGTAGAGCACAACACTTTTAATGTTGGGGTCTTGGGTTCGAACCCCAAGCGGATCACAAGGATTCCTGCGGAATCACAAGGAACATTTCTAACGAAATTGAAGCAAGAAGAGGTCTTTA
>CAVFVD010000003.1:0-135274 GCA_963625935.1 uncultured Oscillospiraceae bacterium
CTATGTTACCCCGCCCGTTGTCGGCTTTCTCAAAGTCCATTGATACGCCGCGCTTGGCTTGCACATATTTCTCTATCTCCTTGAATTTGTCTTGCAGCGGCTTGGAATAGCTCCGCGCGTCCCATCGTGCGAGCGTATCGTTGATTTGCGCGTCCGTCCTCGCCGCGTGCCGCTCCCGCGCCGCTCGGGAAGGTGTACACCAAAAAGAAAAATAGAACACTTGCGCTCGGCGGGAGACGGGCGCATTTTTATGTAAGTTTAACGGGAAAGCCCAGCTTTGCGGCGAGCGGAAAAGGTTTTCGGGGAACGGAATGGGACTTTCTCCGGGCGGAAATAGGCTCTGTAGCGACGGGAATACTTGGAGTTTTTCCTATATGTACATGCCGGCGGCGCTATATGTACATTTAGGCGGCTTGTAACTCGTTGATAGTCAACAAAACAAAAGAGGGGATATGCACGCGGTGCATATCCCCTCTTTTCTACCACAAAGATAATAAATTTTCAGCCGTTTTCCAAATTGGCTTTAACAGTATTTACCAAAACGGGAAAGGAAAAATAGAACACTTTTCGGCGGTCGGGCGACCCTTTCCGGTGCTTTTACCGCGCCGTGATATGGAAGCAGGCCTGGTGGGCTTCGTACTTTACGTAGCACGCCCCCATCTCGCGGAAATCGGCCAGGACTTCGGCGAGAATGGACTTATTCACCGTCACCCAGCGTATCTCCGCCGGCGCGTCGGGCTTGACGGAGAGGAAGCGGTTGTAGGAGATGTCAAACGTGGTGCCGTACTGGTGGCAGCTGTTCTCGGAGGCGTTCTGGTTGACGTTGCGCAGGCGGCGCACGTCCTCCCTCGTGCGCAGCACGGAAGTGACGAGCAGCTTGAAAGGCGGCTGGCCCTTTGTCACGAGAGAGTCATTGAAAGCCCGTGCAATCTCATTCAGCAGCGCGGCGGCCCGTGGCACGAGGTAGGGGGCGGAGTGGTTAAGCCGCTGCACGGTGTAGAAAGGGTTGTCGCCAATAAACACCAGCGACTCGCGGTGGGCCGCTGCGTCCTCGCGGCTCTCCGCTCCCGGCACGCCGAGCTTTTGCGCCGTGGCAAGCTGCACGTCGTTGAGGTCGGGGAAGGAGGTCTCAAAGCGGGGGACGCTCGTCACGCGGTTGCGCACGGGCTTCCCGTCTGCCCGCGTAAGGCGCAGCGGCGCGTGCGGGCGCAGCAGCAGCGAGTCCACCGCGCGGCTTTGCAGCGTGACGCTGTCGGGCCGCACGGCAAGTTTTTCCTCCTCTCCCCTGTCGGGCAGCAGATAGCGCACGCCGAGGTCGGGGGTCACACACTTTGCCACTGCCAGAGCCGCAACCACGGCAGAAAACGCCGCCAAGAAATGCAGCCGGTGGGCTTTCGGGTCAAATTTCATTTCTTCTCTTTTTCCTCATCCCCGAGCCGCAGCACCACAGCCGAGCGTGCGGGGAGGTATAGCTTCAGCCAGCCTTTCCCCTGCCGCTCGAGCAAGGGGTCGAAGTTGGTGAGGTGTTTCACTGTGTCGTCCGCCAGTCCGTTGCCGCCGAAGTCCTTTGAGTCGGTGTTCAGCTCCACGGTGTAGCAGCCCGCCGGCGTCATGAAGCCGTAGCCGTCATAGGAGCGCGTCGGCGAGAAATTGAAGACGAAGACAAGCGGCCCGCGCATGTAGGCCATCACTTGGTCGCCGTCGTTGTGCCATATCTCCTGCACGGGATAGCGCCGCAAGTCGGGCAGCGAGCGAAGCACGGAGAGCATAGCGCGGTCGAAGTCGCCGAGATAGTGATAGCAGAGGTCGTGGTTGTCCACCAAGTTCCACTGCCGGCGGGCGTACTTGTAGCTCCATCCGTTGCCTTCGCGCGGGAAGTCTATCCACTCCGGGTGGCCAAACTCGTTGCCCATGAAGTTGAGGTAGCCGCCGCAGAGCGTGGAGGCCGTGGCAAGGCGTATCATCTTGTGCAGCGCGATGCCGCGGTGCACCGTCCCGTTTTCGTCGCCTTTGCGGAAGTGCCAGTACATGTCGGCATCGATGAGGCGGAAAATGATGGTCTTGTCGCCCACAAGGGCTTGGTCGTGGCTTTCGCAGTAGGATATGGTGCGCTCGTCGGCGCGGTGGTTGGTAAGCTCCCAGAGTATGGAGGAGGGCTTCCAGTCCTCGTCGCGCCGCTCCTTGATGGTCTTTATCCAATAGTCGGGGATGTTCATCGCCATGCGGTAGTCGAAGCCATAGCCGCCGTCCTTGACGGGCGCTGCAAGCCCGGGCATTCCGCTTACCTCCTCGGCAATGGTCACCGCGCGGGGATTGACCTCGTGTATGAGTATGTTGGCGAGCGTGAGGTAGCAGATGGCGTTGTCGTCCTGGTGGCCGTTGAAGTAGTCGCCGTATCCGCAGAAAGCCTCGCCAAGGCCGTGGCTGTAGTAGAGCATTGACGTCACGCCGTCAAAGCGGAAGCCGTCGAAGCGGAACTCTGTGAGCCAGTACTTGCAGTTGGAGAGCAGGAAGTGCAACACTTCGTTTTTGCCGTAGTCGAAGCACAGGCTGTCCCAGGCCGAGTGCTCGCGCCGTCCGCCCGAGTAGAAAAACTGGCAAGGGTCGCCGGCGTAGTTGCCAAGTCCCTCTTGCTCGTTTTTCACGGCGTGGCTGTGCACAAGGTCCATAATGACCATCACGCCGGCGGCGTGCGCCTCGTCAATGAGACGCTTGAGTGCGTCGGGCGTGCCGAAGCGGCTGGACGCGGCAAAGAAGGAGCTGACGTGGTAGCCGAAGCTGCCGTAGTAGGGATGCTCGGCAATGGCCATTATCTGTATGCAGTTGTAGCCGTCGGCTATGATGCGCGGCAGGACGTTCTCTCTGAACTCGTCATACGTGCCGACTTTCTCTGCGTCCTGAGCCATGCCGATGTGGCACTCGTAGATGAAGAGCGGGCCGCGCTTCGGGCGGAACGTCTTTGTACGCCACTGGTAGGGCTCGGCGGGGTTCCACACCTGCGCGCTGAATATCTTTGTCTCCTCGTCCTGCACCACGCGCCGGCACCACGCGGGGATGCGCTCGCCTTGCCCGCCGTCCCAATGCACGGAAAGCTTGTAAAGGTCGAGATGGTGCAACGCACGCAACGGAAGCCGCAGCTCCCAGCTGCCCGTCCCCGGCACGCGCTTGAAGGCATGCTCTTCGCGCTCTTGCCAGCCGTTGAAGTCGCCGATGAGGTATATCGCCGTGGCGTTGGGCGCCCACTCGCGCAGCACCCACTGCCGCGCCGTGCGGTGCAGGCCGAAGTAAAGGTGGCCGTCTGCCCAGTCGGCCAGCGTGCCTTTGCCGCCCGTCAGCTCTTCCTGCTTGCGCAGGGCCTGGGCGTGCCGTCCCTCGATGGCGGCGGCGTAGGGGCGCAGCCACTCGTCGTCTTTCAGTATGCGCAGCATCGGCGCGGCCTTCGCCCTTTTCTTGGGAGCTGGACGCGCGGCCTTGGTTTCGTTAGTTGCTTTCATATTCGGTATCGATTTAAGGTATAAGGTTGTTTTTCTTCTAATAATCCGCGCAAGGAGGAAGTATGTTGCTCCCTAAAAAAGTACGCGGAGCAAAATTGTAATGCTTATGAGAGGCGGAGGCGCGCCTATGAGGCTGAGCCTCCTTGCATATTGCAAGAGTCAGATGCTTGCGGAGTGAGTGTTCTATCTTTACTGTCAGATGCGGGTGTTTGCGGAGCGAGCGCTCCAGCTATTCTGGCAGATGCGGGTGGTTGTGGGGGAAACGCTACAACTTTGCGGAGAAAACGTACTGTCTTGCGGAGTAAACGCTACTGCTTTGCAGCAAAAAGCAAGAGGTCGCGGCTCACTGCACCACGCGTCCGTTGGAGTACTCGCCGCGCTTGGTGATGTTGCCGTTAGCGTCGTACTCCACGTATTTTCCGTGCATAAGCCCGTCCTTGTAGGTGCAGTCTATGCGCGTTCCGTCCGCCCGCACTTCTACCGACTTGCCCTCTCGCCGCCCCTCGCTGAAGCCTCCTTTGAAGCGTCCGCCGGCGGCGAAGCGCAGAGTGCCCTCCCCGTCCATCTTGTTGTCTTTCCACTCGCCGTTATACTCGTCCCCGTTCTTCCAGCGGTAGACGCCGCGGCCGTGCATCATATTGTTTTTCCACTGTCCAGTATACGTGGCCACGCCTTTCCATACGAAAGTGCCCTGCCCGCTCTGCTCGCCGTTGACGAAAGTGCCGGAGTACTGGTCGCCGTTGGCGAAACGGAAGATGCCCTCCCCCGTGCGCTCGCCCGCCAGGTACTGGCCGTCGTAGCTGTCGCCGTTGCGAAACTTGTAAATGCCGCGGCCGTCCTGCATGTCGTCTTTCCACTCGCCGTTGTAAAAGTCGCCGTCGGCGTAGAAATACGTCCCGCGCCCGTTGCGCTGGTTGTTTGCCCACGAGCCCTCGTACTTCGAGCCGTCCTTCCAGTCAAAGTAGCCTTTCCCGCTCTTTTTGTCGTCTGCCCAGTCTCCTTTGTAGTAGGCTCCGCTCTTATAGGTGTACGTGCCGCGCCCGTTGCGCTTGTCGTCCTTCCACTGCCCCTCGTACACGTCTCCGTTGTAGTAGTACATCGTCCCCGTGCCCTCTTTCTTGTTGCGGTACCAAAGGCCGTTGTAGCGGTTGTTGTTGACGGCGTAGAACGTGCCGCGCCCGTTGCGTTCGTCTTTTGTCCAGCTGCCCTCATAGCGCGAGCCGTCGGCGGCGGTGAACGTGCCGTCGCCCTGCCTCATGCCTTTCACAAACTCGCCCTCGTAGGTGTCGCCGTTGGCGTACGTCACGCGTCCCTTGCCGTTTGGCTTCCCGCCAATCAGCTCGCCGGTGTACATGCCGCCGTCTTTCAGCTCGCAAGAGCCTACCGTTATCTTCTGGGCGGAAAGTGTGAGCGCGCAGAGCGCAAGCGCCGCCGTTATGATGCTTTTCTTCATTGTGTCTTCAGTGTGTTACCGAGGGAAAATCCCCCTCATTAATGCCCGCCAACCCTTTGCGGCGGCTTCATTCCATACACGCCTTATATATAATGCGTATGATTGGGGTTTTACTCCCCAAGGCGGGTAAGACCTGTCGCCGGGCGGCTGAGCCTTATGCCTAAGCCGCAGGCGTCTTGCCGCGTCCGTCAAGCCCGAAGCTCGCCAAGCCGCTCTTCGGCAAGGCGCAGGTCGTCGGGCGTGTCTATGCCTATCGTCTCCGTGTCCGTGTAACCCACCTTTATGCGCAGGCCCGCCTGCAGCCAGCGCAGCTGCTCGAGCGATTCGCAGCGTTCGAGCTCGCCCTGCGGCAGTTCCGTCACCCTCTGCAAAGCGTCGGCGCGGTAGGCGTAAAGGCCGAGGTGCTTCAAGAAAGTGTGCCTCTTCGGCCACTCCTCATAGTCCACGCCGCGCAGATAGGGAATGACGCTGCGCGAAAAGTAGAGCGCGAAGTCGTCCCCGTCAACCACCACCTTGGGGCTGTTCGGGTTGGCGACGCGCTCCATTGGCGTGTCCGCCCCAAACGGCTTCACCAGCGTGGCAATCTCTGTCGCCGGGTCCTCAAAGAGGCGCATCACCTCGCGCAACTGGCTCTCGGCGATGAAAGGCTCATCCCCTTGCACGTTCACTATGACGTCCTCGCCGTGTCCCGCTTTCAGGTACGCCTCGCGGCAGCGGTCGGTGCCGCTGCGGTGTTCGGTGGAGGTCATCACCGCCTCGCCGCCGAAGCTACGCACGGCCTGCGCGATGCGCTCATCGTCCGTGGCGACGCACAGACGGGGGAAAACGGCGGAAACGCGCTCGTACACGCGCTGAATGATAGTTTTCCCGCCCAGGAGAGCGAGAGGTTTGCCCGGAAAACGCGTGGAAGCGTAACGGGCTGGTATGATGGCAATGTATGTCAAAGGCATTTTTATCCGTATTTGTGCATTATGTGCGTTTTGTGCGCCGGTCTGGGGTAGCTGACCGCCGGATTAGACCGACCGACAGTTGCCTTAGACTAACCGTCCGCCGGCTTAGAGCAACCAACCGCCGACCTATTCCAGCCAACCGAAGACTTGGGGCAACAGGTCGTAAATCAGAACCAACCAACCGCCGATTTTGTCTGTCGAAATAGCGGTCTCCGCGGTCCAGATACGGCGTTCGTCACTCAAAGTAGCGTTCGCCGCCAGTGTTGTTGCGGGGCTTCGTGGCGGCAGGCTTTTGCGGGGCGGACTGGGAAGCGGGCTGAGCGGAACGGTCATCCTTTGCCTCGCTCTCCTCCGCAGTTCCCTCGCCGCTTTCTTCGTCCCCGTGCTCGATATGGTGCGATGTTTTCGGCATAAGCGTGCTATCCGGCGCGGCAAACTCCCTTTTCTCGTCATATCCAAGGGAGCGGTCGGCGTACACGCGCTTCATATAGAGAGCCCAAATGGGGAGCGCGGACGAAGAGCCCTGTCCGAGAGCCATACTGTTGAAGTGAATGTCGCGCTCATCGCCGCCTACCCAGCACGCGGTCACGAGCTGCGGCACACAACCTACGAACCAGCCGTCCGAGTTGCTGTTTGTCGTACCCGTTTTCCCGGCGATAGGGCCTTCCATCTTGTAGGCATAGCGCAAGCGGCGACCCGTTCCGTGGTCAATCACCGCCCGCATCATGTCAATCATCTCCCACGCCGTCGTCTCGTTGTATACCTCATTGGTGCGCGGGGTGAACTCCGCCACCATATTGCCCGCGCTGTCTTCTATGCGCGTCACGAGTACGGGGGCGCGGCGTATGCCCCGCTGCACGAAGGACGTGTAGGCTGAGGCGAGCTCGGCGGCTGTGATGTCGCACGTGCCGAGGCAGAGCGACATAGAGGGTTGCATATTGTCGTTGGCCACGCCCAGCAGGTGCAAGTCGTCAACGAGGCGGCGCCCGGTGTTGTCAATCTCGGCCATAAGACCAACGGTCACCCAGTTGTTAGACTGACTGAGTCCCCATTTAAGCGTCACGGCCTGGCCGTAACGGGCGCGACTGGCGTTGCGCGGCGTCCAGTTGCCGTAGGTGCGCTGCACGTTGAGTATTGTCGTAGACGGTGTCATGCCGCCCTGCAATGCCATCGCGTACACAAAGGGCTTCATCGTGGAGCCTACCTGCCTGCGCCCCACAAGTCCCATGTCGTACTGGAAGTGGGCGAAGTCGAGTCCGCCCACGCAGGCTTTCACGTAGCCCGTCTGGGGGTCTATGGAGACGAGCGAAGAGCGGAGGAACTTCTTATAATAGAGTATGGAGTCGCGGGGCGTCATCAGCGTGTCCGCCTCGCCGTGGCGCGTGTACACGCTCATAGGCACGCGGGTGCGGAAAGCCTCTTTTATCTCCACCTCGCTTGCTCCGGCGGCCTTCATGACGCGGTAGCGCTCGCTTTGGCGTATGGCCTTCTCTATGCGTCCCTTGACATCGGAGGCGCTGAGGTCGGCACTGTACGGGAAGTTGGGCGAACTGCGCCGCTCAGCCTCAAAGAGCGGCTGAAGCTTAACCGCCACCTGCCGGTAGACCGCCTCCTCGGCGTAACGCTGCATACGCGAGTCGATGGTGGTGTGTATCCTCAGGCCGTCGGTGTATATGTCGTAGTTGGAGCCGTCGCGCTTCGTGTTTTTCTTACACCATCCGTAGAGCGGGTCGTTCTCCCATGCGAGCGAGTCCTCGTAATACTGTTGCCGCTGCCAGCCACGGTAGTCGGCGGGATTGGGCTTCCCGGCCATCATCACGCGTCGCAGGTACTCGCGCACATAGGCGGCCTGCCCCTCTTTGTGGTCGGCGCGGTGGAAGCGCAGCGTGAGCGGCTCTGCCGAAAGCACGTCACACTCCGCCTGCGTCAGCTTCCCTGCCTTCACCATCTGTGCCAGCACCACGTTGCGCCGTTCGCGGCAACGCTCGGTCTGTCGCACGGGGTTGAAGTACGAGGGATTTTTGCACATACCCACAAGTGTGGCGCTCTCCAAGAGGGTCAAATCTTTCGGCGACTTGCCGAAATAGACGTTTGCGGCGGTTTTTATTCCGACGGCGTTGTGCAGGAAGTCGAAATAGTTAAGGTAGAGGGTGAGAATCTCCTCCTTTGTGTAATGGCGTTCAAGCTCTACGGCGATAACCCACTCTATTGGCTTCTGCATCAAACGCTGCGTGGTGGTGGCCGCCGTACCCGAGTAGAGCTGCTTGGCAAGCTGCTGGGTGATGGTGCTGCCGCCGCCCGCGCTTTTGTGCCCAAAGATGCCGCGCTTCACCGCCGCGCGCATCAACGCGCGCACGTCCACGCCGCTGTGCGAGTAGAAGCGTGCGTCCTCCGTCGCCACGAGGGCGTCGAAGACCGAAGGGGCGATGCTGTCATAGCCCACAAAGACGCGGTTTTCGTTACGCGAGTACGTGCCGAGAAGCCTCCCGTCCGAGGAGAGCACCTGTGAGGCGTACTTGCTGATGGGGTTCTGCAGCTCGCCGATGGGCGGCATATAGCCTATCCAGCCGCGCTCTATGCCCCACACCGCCAGCGCGCACGCCAGGACGGCGAAGCAAAGCGCGCCCCAAAGCGCGCACACAAATTTCTTTCTCATCTTAAATGCAAACTTACGGAAAAAAGGCGGAAGCCCGCCCCGCCCGCCGCACTTATTGGGCTTTTCGCGTGCCGGAGGCGCGGCGGAGCGGCAAGCCCGTGCCGCGTTTCGCAATATATTCGTACCTTCGCGGCAAGATACTGACACAGCGCCACGGCGGCGGGAGGGCGGAAAGCTCGCTCCGCCGCAGGCGCGGCAAACCAAACACATACGACAACCATGTACAGGACCAACACGTGCGGCGAGCTTCGCCTCGCCGATGTGGGACAGACCGTCACCTTGGCGGGCTGGGTGCAGCGCAGCCGCAAAATGGGCGGCATGACTTTCATCGACCTGCGCGACCGCTACGGCGTCACGCAGCTTGTCTTCAACGAAGAGACCGACGCGGACCTCTGCGCCCGCGCCAACAAGCTGGGGCGCGAGTATGTGATTCAGGCGACGGGCAAGGTAGCGGAGCGTTACTCCAAGAACGACAAGATGCCGACGGGTGACATTGAGATCATAGTCTCTTCCCTCGACGTGCTCAACGCCTCTCTCACGCCGCCCTTCACAATCGAGGCAAACACGGACGGCGGCGACGACCTCCGCATGAAGTACCGTTACCTCGACCTGCGCCGCGACAATGTGCGCGCCAACCTTGAGCTGCGCCACAAGTTCTGCATCGCGGTTCGCAACTTCCTTGACTCGAAGGGCTTCCTTGAAATAGAGACGCCCGTGCTCATAGGCTCGACGCCGGAGGGTGCGCGTGACTTCATCGTGCCCTCACGCATGAACCCCGGACAGTTCTACGCCCTGCCGCAGAGCCCGCAGACGCTCAAGCAGCTGCTTATGGTGGCGGGCATGGACCGCTACTTCCAGATAGTGAAGTGCTTCCGCGATGAGGACTTGCGTGCTGACCGCCAGCCGGAGTTCACTCAGATTGACTGCGAGATGTCTTTCGTCACGCAGGACGATATTATTAATATGTTTGAGTCCATGGCCAAGTACCTCTTCAAAGAGGTGCGCGGCTACGACCTCGGCGACGCGCCCTTCATACGCATGCCTTGGCACGAGGCAATGCGCCGTTTCGGCTCCGACAAGCCCGATATGCGCTTCGGCATGGAGTTTGTGGAGCTGAAGGACGTGCTTGGCGGCACGGGCACATTCGGGGTGTTCAACGAGGCTGCTTATATCGGCGGCATCTGCGCCCCGGGCTGCGCCCACTACACGCGCAAGCAGCTCGACCAGCTTACCGACTTTGTGAAGTCTCCGCAGATCGGCGCGAAGGGTCTTGTCTACGCCCGCGTCGGAGAGGACGGCACGGTGAAGAGTTCCGTTGACAAGTTCTACTCGCCCGAGACGCTCGCCGCCCTCAAAGAGGCGATGGGCGCAAATCCCGGCGACCTCATCCTCATCCTCTCCGGCCCCGACGCCATGAAGACGCGCAAGCAGCTTTGCGAGCTGCGCCTCGAGATGGGGCAGCGCTTAGGTCTGAGGGACAAAAACAAGTTTGCGCTGCTTTGGGTAGTAGACTTCCCCATGTTTGAATGGAGCGAGGAAGAGGGCCGCCTGCTTGCTATGCACCACCCGTTTACGGCTCCCAAGCCCTGCGATGTGCCCAAGCTCGACACCGACCCTGCCTCTGTCCTCGCCGACGCGTACGATATGGTTTGCAACGGCGTGGAGGTTGGCGGCGGAAGCATCCGTATACACGACGCCGTGCTTCAGGCAAAAATCTTCAAGGTGCTGGGCTTCACGCCCGAGAAGGCGCAGCAGCAGTTCGGCTTCCTGATGAACGCCTTCAAGTACGGCGCGCCCCCTCACGGCGGCTTGGCTTACGGACTCGACCGTTGGGTTTCGCTCTTCGCCGGCCTGGACAGCATACGCGACTGCATCGCCTTCCCGAAAAACAACTCGGGCCGCGACGTGATGCTCGATGCGCCCTCCGTAGTCGCTCCCGAGCAGCTTGACGAGCTTGAAATTGCGCTCGCGCCCAAGCAGAAAGACTGACACACACGCGGCGGCACACTACGCGCCGCCACGCTCCCCCACTCTCCCGCCCCGATGTCGCAAGGACTTCGGGGCGGGATTTTTTTTTGCAAGTAATGCAAAAGCGGCGAAAAAGCCCCGCCGCAACTTCCAAGTATTATTTTACGCCGTATAGGTATGAAAACGCCGTCACGAAGCCGCTGCGAAGCGTCTTTTTTCGCCTTTCCCGCTCAGACAAAATACGTTAATGCGCATTTGGAAAAGGGCGGAAATGTATTATCTTTGCATAGAGAAAAGCGAGGATATGCACACCGTGCGTACCCTCGCTTTCGTATATTGACTATCAATGACTTACGAGGCTCTTATATGTACATATAGCGCCGTCGGTATGTACATATAGGAAAAACTCCAAGTATTCCCGTCGCCATGGGGCCTATTTCCGTAGCCGGAAAGCCTATATCTGTGCTTCGGGAATCCCTCTCCGCGCCCAGCGGGCTTAGTCCGCTCGTTAAACTTACATAAAAATTCGTCTGCCGGACGGCTCGCAAATGAGTCCGATTTATGCTTCTCTTCGCAAGTCTTATATGTAGCATTTTAAAACGCAGGTTTGCCCTCAGTGGGAAAATCTTTCATTTGCCCAAATACGGAGGAAAGCGCCCCGCGAAGTAAAAAGGCGGGACACGCCCCCGACACGCCGTGCCGCAGGGTATGTCCCGCCTTGTTGACTCACGCGGAGGGACACGCCCTGCCGCGGGGAAGGATATATGAGAAAGTTTTTGTGCGCATTTTTATGACGGGCGCAAGTGGACAAAGTGCCTGTCCCTACCCACTTAAAGCAAAGCCTTTATGTCTTCCACTATCTGCGCGGTTTTCAGGCGGTTGGAAGAAAGATATTCATCATAGCTATAACGGTCTACGAAGTCTTTTCGTCCGCCCCGGCACAGTACGCGCATGTCCGTGCCGCCGTAGTGGCGTGCCACCTTCTCTCCCCATCCGCCGTCGAGCGCGCCGTCTTCCAGCGTCACGGCGACGCGGTGGGTCTGGCCCAAACGGTCGAGCAGCTCCGTGTCCACGCCCGAGGCATAACGCGGGTTGACCACCGTGGGGCGTACGCCGCAGTCGTGCTCAAGAGCCTCAGCCACGTCGCAGGCAAGCGAGTAGTAGTTGCCCAGACCGAGCAGCACCACGTCAGCCCCCTCGCGCGTCACTTGGTAGCGGTTGAGCGCGGAGTAGTCCTCCTCGGGACGCGCGTCGGTCTCCAAGCCTATGGGCAGCATAGGCTGGCGCACCGTCACGGGATGCCCTGTCTGGTGAATGGCCCAGTGCAGCATTGCGTCATACTCCGTCCGCGACGTGGGCGCAAGGTAAACCATATTGGGTATGTTGGCCATCAGGGCGATGTCAAAGAAGCCAAGGTGCGTCACGTCGTTCAGCCCGCAGAGCGAGCCGCCCACCACCACGATTGTGGCGGGATTGTCGTTCACGCAAAGGTCTTGCGAGAGCTGGTCGTAGGTTCGCTGCACGAAGGAGCTATGCACGCCGAAGACAGGTTTGCCGCCCCGTTTCGCTATGCCCGAGGCCATCGCCACGGCGGTCTCTTCGGCTATGCCCACATCTACAAACTGCCGTCCCGCGCGTGCTCTCCGCTCGGGCGTCCAGCCCCAAATGCCGGGCGTGCCGGCGGTGAGAGCCACCACGCTGCCGTCCGCTTCCATCTCTTTCAGGAGCAACTCGGCGGTGTGTGTGCCGTAGTTTTCGCCTTTCGGACAAAACTCCGGCTTGGTCTCGCCCGTGGCGATGTCGAACGGGAAGCCCCAGTGCCAGCGTTCTTTCTGCTCTTCGGCAAAACGGTAGCCCTTGCCCTTCACCGTATTCACGTGCACAACGACGGGGTGCTGCGCGTCCTTCACACGGGAGAAAGCGTCGATGAGCGCCGCTACGTCGTTGCCCTCGTGCACGTAGACGTAGTCAAGCCCCATCGCGCGGAAGAGGTTGCACGCTGCCGTGCCGCGCGTCTCGCGAAGAAGAGCGAGGTTGCGGTACAGTCCGCCGTGGTTCTCGGCGATGGACATCTGGTTGTCGTTTACCACAATGACGAGGTTGGTGTCCAGCTCCGCCGCCATATCGAGTCCCTCGAGCGCCTCGCCGCCGCTGAGCGAGCCGTCGCCGATGACGGCCACCACGTTCTCCTTCCCGCCGCGCAGGTCGCGCCCCTTGGCCAAGCCGCAAGCGAGACTGACGGAGGTGGAGGTATGGCCTATTATGAATTGGTCGTGCTCGCTCTCTCCCGGCTCGGTGTAGCCCGACACGTCGTCATAGTGCGCGGGCGAGGTGAACGCTTCCATGCGTCCCGTGAGCATTTTGTGAATGTAGCTTTGGTGGCTCACGTCGAAGACCATGCGGTCTACGGGCGAGGAAAACACGTAGTGGAGCGCCACGGTGGCTTCGACGAAGCCGAGGTTGGGGCCTATGTGGCCACCGTGGGCGGAAACTTTCTGCAAGAAAGCGGCGCGAAGTTCGCCGCAAAGCGCGGTAAGCTCGTCCGTGCCGAGCCGTTTTACGTCGGCAGGCGAAGAGATTTTCTCTATATACATAAGAAAAGCGTGTGGTGGTTTCTTTACAAATGCAAAGATACGCCGCCACACGCTTTCGCGCCTTACGCCATTTACTGACGCGCTTACCTTTTTTACTACCGCCTTGCGCGAGCCGTCATAACCCGCGTGCCGCGTCGCCGCCTACATAGACTTTCGCCACGGAGTGCGTCCCGTCCTTCTTCTCCACGCAGCGCACATACACGCCCTGCGTTTGGGGACGGGCGGGGCATACGCGCCCTGCAAGGTCATACCACGTCTCCGACACCGGCTCTGCCGCTTCTCCGCCGCCGACGGGCAGCAGAGAGATGCCGGACTCCTCCCCTTTCACATGGGAAAAGACCCAGTCGAGCCTTTCGCGCGTATAGCTGCGCTTGCAGGTGTCCTCGTGCGTCCAGCCGTCCTCTATGTCAAAATTATATTCGGCGTCGCACTCGTCCGCGGTAAGGAGAAACGTCTCCACGGCGGGGATGCTCATAATGGCGTCCGACGTGCCCATCACGGTATAGAACGGTGTCTCCGACACCTTGGCTGCGTCAAGCCCCGTCGGGTTTCCCGCCACGGGCATAGCGGCTGCGAACACGCCGGGATAGGTGGCAAGCATATTCCATGTGCCGGTGCCGCCCATAGAGCCGCCGAAGATGTAGACGCGGGCTTCGTCCGCCACACCACGGTCGGTAAAGTTTTTCAGAAGCTGACGCACGGTGCCGAGCATCGCGCCAATCCACGACTTGTTGGTGGGGCATTGCGGCACCACAAACACGGCTTTCTCGCCGCGCGAAAGCAAGTACCGCCCAATGCTGTCCACGCCCGGCTCGGCTATCTGCTTCTCGTTGTCGTTGCCCTTGCTTGACCCGCCGTGCAAGTATATCACGAGCGCGGCCTTGTCACCCTCTCCGCCGATGTCTGCCTTGCGGTAGGGAAGCGTAGTGCCACCCGAGTTGTATGTCTCCTTGCTGAATGTCAAGCCCTGCGCAGACGCGCCCGAGAAAGAGAGCGACGCCATAAGCGATAACAATAAAAATGCCTTCTTTACCATAGTTTTCGTGATTGCCCGCCGTATGCTTGCGGCGGCTTGTTCTTTCCCCTTTGACCTGAAAGACGCGTAATGGTAAAAAATGATGTACATATTTTTTCGCCTTCAACCCTCCAAGGTCTGCAAAAGAGTGGGCGTGCGGCGCGGCAAAGCCTCGAGGCGCGTCGGCGCGTCGGGCGTGCCGGTGACGATGCCCGCCGCCGTGAGGGCTTCCCGCACTGTGCGCTCGGCTATCTCGGCGCGGTTGTTCTCGGCGCTGAGGTGGCAGAGCCACACGTTGCGTATAATAGCGGGATTGAGGTTAGCGGCGAGGAAGTCCGCCGTTTCCTTGTTGCTCACGTGCCCGCGCCCGCCGGAGATGCGTGCTTTCAGGCGCGCGGGGTAGCGTCCTTCGCGCAACATCTGCGGGTCGTAGTTTGACTCCACCACAAGGTGGGTGGCCTGCCCTACTGCCTGCGCTGCCTCTTCGGTGAAGTGACCCACGTCGGTAAGCAGCACGAAGACCGTCTCCCCGTGGCGTATCACGTAGCCTTGGTTGTCGGCGCTGTCGTGCGGCACTTTGAAGGCGTTTATCTTAAAAGGCCCTATATCGAAAGCGCTTTCCACGCTCACCTCGCGCCGCATCCCTTTCGGCACTTTCTTTGCCACGTGGTGGTTTGCCACGACCGAGGCGTGCACCTCGGGGGAGGCGTAGACGGGTATCCCGAACTCTGCGCTCAAAGCCCCGGCGGACTTCACGTGGTCCGTATGGTCGTGCGTC
Source organism: uncultured Oscillospiraceae bacterium (assembly GCA_963625935.1). Lineage (GTDB taxonomy): Bacteria > Bacteroidota > Bacteroidia > Bacteroidales > Bacteroidaceae > Alloprevotella. The sequence goes on from CAVFVD010000003.1 coordinate 14,909, forward strand.
AGGAGCAGGGCTTTTATGGTGGGGAGAGTGAGTCCGTAGTTGCGGAATGTGCGTTTGAAGAGCCTTATGCCTATGCCAAGGTCTATGACAAGCCCGAAGCCGTCGGCGAGCAGGAAATAGCTGTTGCCCGAGCTGCCGCTTCCGAGCGATATGAATTGTAGCATTTTTTCTTGTTGTGCTGTTTTCTATTGTCTTTGCAGCCTCCACGCTGCCACGCCCTCCTGCGCCGCGCGTCAGAAAGGCAAGCCCACGGCGAAGTGCAGCGTGAAGTCGCGCGAGAAACGCGGCGAGGTGAGCGGATAGTGCAGCCGCCCGGACGGCACGGAGGGGTCAACGGCCTTCATGCCGCCGTCGAGGCGGAGGATGAAATAGTCGAAATTGAGCCTCAGCCCAAGCCCGTACGCCACGGCTATCTCTTTGTAGAAACGGGCAAAGCTGAACTGCGCTCCGTCCATATCGGCGTACTTGCGGGTATTCCACACGTTGCCCGCGTCAATAAAGAAAGCGCCGTGAAGTTTCCAGAAAAGATACGTGCGCCACTCTACGCTGAGGTCAAGCTTAAGGTTTCCCGTCTGGTTGATGAAGTCCGTGCGTCCGTCGCTGCCTTTGTAGGAGCCCGGGCCAAGGTCGCGCACGCTCCATCCGCGCACGCTGTTGGCGCCGCCGGCGAAGTAGCGCTTTTCGTAAGGGAGTATGGTGGAATTGCCGTATGGGAGGCCAATGCCGAGGGCGGCGTGGAAAGCCACGGAGTTGCGCTCGTTGAGCAGTGTGCTCTTTGCGAAGTCGAGGTCAAGCTTCACATACTGCGAGTAAGCCGTTCCGAGGAAGTGGTAGGCGTTGTTTTCGTACCGCTGGCAGTGGCCAATGCGCGAGAAAGTGTAAAGCACGTTGCCCGCCGCCTCTATCGCGCCCTTTATCTGGTAGCCGTTTTTCTGGTAAAGCCCCTGCGTGCCCGTCCCGTCGCCGTGCAGCGAGTTATACACAAAGCTGTAGCCGGTTTTGAGAATAAAGAGATTGTCGTAAGTATACCGAAGCACGGCGTAATGCGGGTCATCTCCTTCAAGGTAGTTGCGGCGGAACGTGTCCGACACCCAAGGCATGTAAATGTAGTTTACCGAGAGAAGGTCGTAGCGGTGTTGGAGGCGCGGGTTGTCTATGCGGTTCCAGCGGTAGGCCCAAGCGCCCGTCAGCACGCGGCGGACAAACTCCGGCCGGCTCTGCGAGTCGAAGAGCAGCTGCACCTCCGAGGCGGCTTTGAGCCGTTGGCGGCGGGAAAGATTGACGAAGGGAAGCAGCAAAGAGGGGAAGCGCAGGCTCGCCTCGCCGCTCCACTCAAGGTAATGCCTATTGCCGTACCCCTCAAGCCCGGTGATGGCCTCGTACGCTCCGCGGGCTTTCAGCGTGAGAAGCACCGCTCCGCGGAAGAGGTTGCGGTTGGAGTACGTCACAGAGGCGGCGGCTCCAAGGTCGCCCGCCGTGTTAGTCCCCTCAAGCTCTGCCCCGATGCTGTTGGGCTTGTTGCGGCGCAGGTAAATGTCGCAGTCCATCAGCCCTGGCTCACCCTCGACGGGACGAAGCCGCACGTTGGTGAGCGCGACAGGCGGGAGTGCGTTCAGACTGCCGTAGGTGTTTTGCACGGCACGCTCGCTGTACAGGTCGCCGGGGGAGATGCCCACGTGCGCAGAGTAGAGCCGCCGACGCTCGCGCAGTTTTCCCTTGAAGAAAATAGTCAGTCCTCGGTAGTGCGTGCTGTCCGCGCCAATGGTGTCCGGTCCCACTTCCTCCATGAGCGAGACGCGGCGGTAGTGCTGCCGACTGTATGCCCGCAAGCTGTCCGCGCCGGCAGGCAAAGCCATGCGCAGCGTGAGGTCAACGCCGAGCTCGCCCGGCAAAGTGTCGGCCGTGAAGGTGACAAAATCGTTGCGCACGCCATAATATCCTTTCTCGTGCAGCAGGCGCACGATGCGGTCGCGCTCGGAAGCGAGCGCGTCGACATCGAGCGGCACGCCGCGCCGCAGGAAAGTGCCGGCGGAGTCGGCGTCAAGCTCCCACTCTATCTCCTCACTGTCGAAAACGCGGCGTATCCCGTCCACGTAGTAGCGCGGGCCGGGGCGCAGCTGGTAGGTGACGCGTGCCTTGTGTCCTTTGTAACTCACCGCCGTATCTACCTCGGCGTGCAAGTAGCCGTTGTTGGAGAGTGCCTGGCGTATGTTCTCCTTTGAGGCCACAGTCTGCAAGGGGTCGTACACCACGGGGGCTTCGCCCATCTTGCGCAAAGCACGCTGGAAGCGCCGCTTCGCTTTCACGCTGTCGGCGCTCGACATGCAGTAGATGCCAAGCGGCACTTTCACGAGGTTGAACCACTTGGCGTTGGCGTTTTGCCGCACATAGGAGCGGTAGGCGGAGGGTTTCACGCCCGCCTTGTCCGTTTTCAGCCGCACCTCGGAGAGCGTGTAGCGGCCCTCGGGCAGGAAACGGCGGCTGCTGCACCCGCTCAGCACGACACACGCCGCCGCCAGCAACGCGCACAACGCGTGGAAGCCCGCGCGGCGCGGGCTTTGCATGGTGCGGAAACAAGGGCGGAGGGACGGGTACATTTCAAATGCAAAGGTAAGTCTTTTCGGAAAGAACTTTGTAGCTTTGCGCGAAATTAGCCCGCCGCTGCGGGCATCACGGAAAAGGGACTGAAAGCGCGTGTCTGCGCGTTTTCAAGGCACAAACAACGACGGAGGAAAGAGCTGTTGCTTTCTCATAACGAAATAAAATACGTGCGCTCGCTCTCGGTAAAGAAGTACCGGGACGCTGAGGGCGTGTTTGTGGCGGAGACGCCGAAGCTCGTCGCCGACCTCCTGCCGCTCCTTCCCTGCCGCCGCGTCTATGCCACTGCGGATTTTATCCCTGTGCTCGCGAAAACGGCTGCACTCAGTCCGCAGACGCGTCCGGAGGTGACGCAAGTGAGCCAAGCAGAGCTTGAACGGCTCTCGCTCCAACGACAGCCGCACGGCGCACTCGCGCTCTTCGACATTCCCCGGCGCGAAGAACCGCTCGCCGCCCTACTCCCCTTGCCCGCCGACAGCCTTTGCCTTGCGCTCGACGGCGTGCAGGACCCCGGCAACCTCGGGACTATCCTGCGCGTGGCGGACTGGTTTGGCGTGCGAGACGTATTCCTTTCGCACGGCACGGCGGACGCTTACTCGCCCAAGGTGGTGCAGGCCACGATGGGCGCAATAGGGCGCGTGCGCACCCACCGCGTGGATTTGCCCGACTTCCTCGCCGCATTGTCTGAGACGGGAGCGGGGGCGCCGGTTTTCGGCACATTCCTCGACGGGCGTGACATATACTCCGAGCCGCTTCCGCAACGCGGCATGATTGTGATGGGCAACGAAGGCAAAGGCGTGTCGCCGGAAGTGGCGGCACACGTAGACGCACGGCTGCTCATCCCCAGTTTCCCCGCCGGAACGCCTACGAGCGAGAGCCTCAATGTGGCGATCGCCACCGCCGTGGTGTGCGCCGAGTTCCGCCGGCGTGCCCAGTTGCCCAGAGAGAGATAATCCCCGCGCCCACTACATTGCTTTGCTATGTTTCCCGAAAGTTTCTCCATTTCGCAAATACTCTCCTACGCGCCACACGCCCTTGCCGCGCTGCTCGCGCTAATGGCAGTGTGCCTCACGGCGGTATGGCTGCTGAGATGGAGGTCGTTCGCGCTCTTCGCAAAAGCCGGGATAGAGGATGCGGGAAACGGAAAAGGCGGAATTGGCAAAGGAGAATGCGACACAAAGCAAGGAGAATACAAAGCAAAGAAAGGCGAGGACACACCTTGTATATATAGGAAAGAATCAACATCCTCGGAGGACGCGCCTTACATTAGCATCGTGATACCCACGCGCAACGAGGGCGAGGCGATGCTCCGCACGGCGGAGGCCATACTTTCGCAGAACTACGCGGGACGCTTTGAGCTTGTCGTGGCAGACCAGCTCTCAAACGACGACACGTCCCTGCTTCTGAAACGTCTGCAAACGGACGAACCGCGCGTGCGCAGCACTTTCGTCCCCGCAACCTCGCGCTACATAGAGCTGCGAAAGCTCGCCGTGACGCTCGGCATACGCGCCGCACGCGGCGAATGGGTTGTCGTAGTGAAAGCCGGCAGCATTCCCTACGACACCAACTGGCTCTCTTCGCTCGCCGAGCAGCTCACCGTCGGGCGCGACCTTGTCATTGCCTACTCTAACTTTGACGACAACCGCAAGCTCCGTGCCCACCGCCTCATATACGGACGCCTTTCCGAGCAGGCCGAGCGCTTCCGCGACTGGCTTGCGGGACGCGTGACGGACTGCCCGTCGAGCGGCTACGCCGTGCGCAAGAGCTGGTTTCTGCAATGCGGCGGCTTCTCCGACAGCCTGACCCTGCCTTTCGGCGAAGAGGCCATATTTGCCGCGCGACACGCAGACGCGGCACGCACCGCCGTGCTCGCGGCACGAGCCTCGCGTCTCATCGAGCCGCTTCCCTCCAAACGCGAATGGCACTCCTTGCGCACTGAGCGCGCTGAGATCGTGCGCCACCTCGGCCGCGCCCACCGCCTCACGCGCCTGCGCTCCGCCGCCGCGACTCTATGCTTTTACCTTTTCAGTGCCGCTGCCTCGCTCTACGTGGCCGCTCGCGTGACGGAGTGCGTCTATGCGGGCTGCTACACGCCCGATTGGCACGTGGCACTTGACTGCGGCGCTTTGCTGCTGATAGCATTGTGGCACATAGCACCCGCCGCCGCGCTGCGGAAATGCGCCTCCGCGCTCGACGAACGCCGCTACCACCTGCTCCCCCTCACCTACTCGCTGGCCCGCCCCCTGCGCGGCTTGGCAGACCGCTGCGCCCGCTACCGCCACCGCCGCGAGTTTGTGCGCAAATACATAAGCCGCGCGTAACACGCGGCGGATGCCCCGTGCCAAAGACAGGACGGGGCGCGACAACAAGTAAAATCTGAAACTACACATATATGCCCAAGATTTCAGAACGTGCCGTAGTGATGCCCGAGTCCCCCATCCGGAAGCTCGCGCCCTTGTCCCTGCAGGCAAAAAGCCGCGGCATACACGTCTACCACCTCAACATAGGGCAGCCTGACCTGCCCACCCCGCAGGCCGGACTTGACGCGCTGAGCTGCGTGGGCCGCAAGGTGCTCGAATACAGTCCGAGCCAGGGCTTCCTAAGCTACCGCGAGAAGCTCACGCACTACTACGAGAAGTACGACATCCACCTTTCGGCGGACGACATAATAATCACCTCGGGCGGCTCAGAGGCCGTGCTCTTCGCCTTTATGTCTTGCCTCAACCCGGGTGACGAGATAATCGTGCCGGAGCCGGCTTACGCCAACTATATGGCGTTTGCTATCTCTGCCGGAGCCAAGATTCGTACCATCACAACCACCATCGAGGAAGGTTTCTCCCTCCCCAAAGTGGAGAAGTTTGAGGAACTCATCAACGAGCGCACCCGCGCCATCCTCATCTGCAACCCCAACAACCCGACGGGCTATCTCTACACCCGCAGGGAGATGAACCAGATACGCGACCTTGTAAAGAAGTACGACCTCTACCTATTCTCCGACGAAGTGTACCGCGAGTTCATCTACACGGGCTCTCCCTACATCTCAGCGTGTCACCTTGAGGGCGTAGAGCAAAACGTGGTGCTGATAGACTCCGTATCAAAACGGTACAGCGAGTGCGGCATACGCGTCGGGGCGCTTATCACGAAAAACGCCGAAGTGCGCCGCGCCGTGATGAAGTTCTGCCAGGCGCGCCTCAGCCCGCCGCTCATTGGTCAGCTGGTGGCGGAGGCTTCGCTCGACGCGCCGGAGGAGTACAGCCGCGAGGTTTACGACGAGTACGTGGAGCGGAGAAAATGCCTCATCGACGGGCTCAACCGCATCCCGGGCGTTTACTCGCCCATCCCGATGGGAGCTTTCTACACCGTGGCCAAGCTCCCGGTGGACGATGCCGAGCGCTTCTGCGCCTGGTGCCTTACTGATTTTGACTTTGAGGGCGAGACGGTGATGATGGCTCCGGCTGCGGGCTTCTACACTACGCCCGGCGCGGGACGAAACCAAGTGCGCATCGCCTACGTACTGAACAAGCACGACCTGCAACGCGCGCTCGTCGTGCTGCAAAAGGCCTTAGAGGCTTATCCCGGCAGGGAAAAATAAGCCGGCGCGGCTCTCCACTGACAAAAAACATCTCTGTTTTGCTCACACTCTTTCTTGCAAAAGGCTTCTTCCGCGACAAACGGGGGCGCGGCGCGGACAAGCGCGGCGCGTCCGGGCCTGCTATACGCATAGCCACGGCTGGCGTGGCCGTGGGACTGGCGGTGATGATAGCCTCAGTAGGCGTGGTGAAAGGCTTCCAAAGGGAAGTGCGCGGCAAACTAGCCGGCTTCGCCGCACACCTGACGCTCGTCAACGAGGCCTACGCCGGCGCGCCAGAGGACGCGCCCGTCGTGGCGGACAAGTCGGTGGCAGACAAAGTGCGCAATATCCCCCACGTGACGGGCGTGCAGCGTTTTTCTGAGAAAATAGGCGTGCTGAAGACGGAAGACGACTTTGCTGGCGTCGTGCTTAAAGGCATCGGCGCGGACTATGACCAGACGTTTCTCAAAAGCTGCGTGCGCGAGGGACGGTGGCCGTCCTTCGGCGACCCGAAAGCGGCTCAGGAGGTGGCGGTGTCGCGCACAATGGCCGACATGCTGCACCTTAAAGTGGGAGACGGCGTTTTCAGCTATTTTTTCTCCAACACCATCAAGCAGCGCCGCCTCAAAATTGCCGCCATATACGAGACGCAGCTGCCGCAGTTTGACAAAAACTACATCATCGCCCCCATCGCCACCGTCAACCGCCTGAACGGCTGGAGTGACGACCTCGCGAGCGGACTGGAAATAAGGCTCGACAATATGGCCTCGCTCGACACCGTGCAGGCGTGCCTCAACCGGGATTTCAAAGAGCGGCACGACGCGTATGGCCACGGCTACGGCACGTTGAGCATAAGGGAAAATCCGCGCACTTCGGGGACACTCTCGTGGCTCGGGCTTCTCGACTTCAATGTGTTGGTGATTCTCGTCATTATGCTGTGCGTGTCGGGCTTCACAATGGTGAGCGGGCTGCTTATCCTTATCCTTGAGCGCACTTCCACCATTGGACTGCTGAAAGCCATAGGCGCCACCAACCGCACGATACGCCGCACCTTCCTTTGGTACGCCGCCCTCATCATCGGGCGCGGGCTGCTCATCGGCGACGCCATAGGTCTCGCCCTGCTCGCGGCGCAGGACAAGCTCCACCTTGTACGCCTCAACCCGGCGGTGTACTACGTCGACGCCGTGCCCGTAGAGTTTGACGCGGCATGGATAGTGGGGCTTAACGTTGCCGCGCTCGTTGTCACGCTTCTCGCGCTGACACTGCCCAGCTGCCTTGTCTCTCGCGTGCAGCCCGCCAAGGCCATACGCTTCGACTGACGCTTGCGCCGCCCGCCGCCCCACCCTGTCCCCATTTTCTCCCTCACGCAAAATACGCTCTCCCTATGAAACCACTTGCAGAAAGACTGCGTCCCAACACGCTTGACGACTACATCGGGCAGAAACACCTTGTGGGCGAGGGGGCTGTGCTTCGGCGCATGATAGAGAGCGGCCATATCGCCTCCTTCATACTTTGGGGACCGCCGGGCGTAGGGAAAACCACACTTGCGAAGATTATCGCCGCGCGGCTTGACGCTCCTTTTTACACGCTCTCCGCCGTCAACAGCGGCGTAAAGGATGTGCGTGACGTGATAGACCGGGCCCGCAAGGAGCGATTCTTTAACACGCAAAGCCCCATCCTTTTCATTGACGAGATACACCGTTTCTCGAAGTCGCAGCAAGACTCTCTGCTCTCCGCCGTCGAGACCGGGACGGTCACGCTCATAGGCGCGACGACAGAGAATCCCTCCTTCGAGGTGATACGGCCCTTGCTCTCGCGCTGCCAAGTGTACGTGCTGCGCAGTCTCGGCAAGGACGACCTTCTCGCCCTTTGCCACCGCGCCCTCACAGCCGACCCCGTGCTGCGCGAGCGCAACATCGAGCTGCGCGAGACCGGCGCGCTGCTGCGCTACAGCGGCGGCGACGCACGCAAGCTGTTGGGCATACTCGACCTCATCACTTCCGCCGACAGCACCGACCCGCTCGTCATCGACGACTCCACTGTGACGGAGCGCTTGCAGCAAAATCCGCTCGCCTACGATAAGGAGGGGGAAATGCACTACGATATCATTTCTGCCTTCATCAAGAGCATTCGCGGCAGCGACCCTGACGCCGCGCTCTACTGGCTTGCCCGCATGGTGGAGGGCGGCGAGGATCCAAAGTTCATCGCCCGCCGCCTTGTCATATCCGCCGCTGAGGACATTGGCCTCGCCAACCCCAACGCCCTGCTCCTTGCCAACGCGGCCTTTGACGCAGTGGAGCGCATAGGGTGGCCGGAGGGGCGCATACCGCTCGCCGAGGCGGCGGTATACCTCGCCACCAGCCCCAAAAGCAACTCGGCTTACAAGGGAATAGCAGCGGCTCTCGACCTCGTGCGCCGCACGGGCAACGCAGCCGTCCCCCTCCCCATCCGCAACGCCCCGACGAAGCTGATGGCCGAACTGGGCTACCACGACGGATACCTATACCCGCACGACTTCGAGGGCAACTTCACGCCGCAGACCTATATGCCTGAGGGTTTGGAAAACGAGGTTTTGTGGGAGCCATGCACAAATCCGCAAGAGGACAAAGCACGCGCACGGATGAACGCCTATTGGAAAAACAAGCAACGCTGACACCGCGCAGCCCCATTGTCTAACGCCGCCCGCAAAAGCAAAGACGCTTTGCGCCGTATGCGTGCAAAGCGTGCCGAAAGTCCAGCAAAGAGAAAGAAACGAAAAAGAGTTTAGCGGTACTGCTTGCGGCGGTGGAAATAAATGCCGGCGTAGACGTTGACGTAGCAAATGTTGTTGGCGAGCGAAACGCCTTTCCTGCGGTACATATAAAGGTGGTCAACGACGGAAGCCCCGGCGAAGAGGCGCGTGTTGTTCCACACAATGCCGAGCCGCGAGGTGCAGTCGAAGCTCAGATTGGTGATGTCTTTCCACAACTCGTTGCCCTTGAGCCGCACGCCGCTTGCCTTGCGTATGCCGAAGCTTGGCAGGGCGGAGATGCCTATGGTCAGGTTGCGCGCCGGTACCCAGTTGTAGCCGTAGCCCGCGCTCAGGTAATAGTAGTCATAGCTCACGCCAGAGAATTTCAGTCCCTCCACAATCAGTTCCTTTCCCCCGTCCGCGCCGCGCAAGGCTTCGGGCAGCCGCGTGTAGTCAAACGACACGCTTTGACGGCTGTAGCCCGCGCCGAAAAGGGCCGAGCCGCAACTCTTCCGCTGCACGGTGCTTTGGTTGTAGGCCGCGGGGTAAGAGAAGTGGCGGTAATTCGCCACATAGTATACGCTCACGGAGAGCAGGCTCGACTTGATGCCATCGAAAGGCGTGCCTTTGAACTGCCTCTTCCCCACTCCGTCAAAGCCGGTCGTTGCCCGCAGGCGGTAGTCGCCGTCGTTGCGCACATAAATAGCGTCTAAGCCCAGCATGGAGCTATAAAGACTGAGGCTTAGCTCCGACGAGCGTCCGAGCGACTGCGGGTGCGCCACGTCAAAGGTATAGCCGAGGAAAATCCACCGCCAGCCGAAGTACGGACCAATCTTGACGTTGGGCGCGGGCTTGGTGGAAATGCTCTGCGTCTTGCCGTCCGACTCCCCCGAAAGCGTGTACGACTGGAAGAAATTGGTGCTTTGCAGCATCGCCGTGTAGTCGTAGTAGTTGGGGGAAATATACGTGGTGTCGTAAGAGTCGAAGTTGCGGATGAGGCGCTTAAAGACATTCATGCGGCGGTGGAACGTCTCGCGCCTCGTCTCCGTGGCAGGAGCGTCTGCGCCTTTTTCGTTTTCCGCGCGGACGCTTTCCGCAGCATCAGAGACGGTGTCTTTTTTCACTATCGGCATTTCCGCCGCTGCAGGCATGGTGTCACGAAGAAAAGTCCGCAAATCCGCAGGAAAAGAGCCGTAGCGTGAAGCACCCGGCGCGGCGAGAAGCGGAAGAGAAAGCAAGGCAAAAACAAAAACGAAGCATGCACGCCGCACCGCGCCGCAGAGGTTTTCCCTAACCTCCGCGCCCCGCGCCGCCGTATTTACACTTTCTGCCGTCAAAGCCCAAGTTCCTCATCTTAAAGCTAACGCGCCGCAGCCACTCTATATAGGAATGCGCCGGCGTGCCATACGCCTGAAAAATTCTTGCAACGTTAGCCAAACCTCCCGTCCCTAGCAAATGTTCACCGCTATATTGGACGGGCTGACGCGAAATTACGGAAAAAAGCCCAATCCTCAGGCATAACCCGCCCAAACTGCCGCGTTACGCCGCCACATCCCGCGCCTGTGTCCCCTCAAGCGTGCCAACACCGCCTTTACCGACATCCCAAGCCGTCCGCCCCGCTCTTTGTGCCGCCCCCTCTCCGCCCTCGCTACGCGGCTAAGCCACACGCCAACTTTGGGCATACGCCAAAAAGCCGTAACTTTGCGCGTAATTTTCCCCTCCGCCGCAGGAGACTGCACGACGGCACAGCCCGCAAGCAGCGAAAAGCCAGTACCACGCAGCCGCCCCGCGCGGAGACGCGGCACGAACGGGAGGGAAGACACACGCCTTATTAATGAACAACATCTTCATAGAGTTCGCGAGTCCGGCCTTGCTTGTCATCAAAGGCCTGCTTGTGGGCATCATAGCCTCAGCCCCGATGGGTCCCGTCGGCATACTGTGCATACAGCGCACCATACAGAAAGGGCGCGCCTACGGCATAGCCACGGGCGCGGGTGCCGCGCTGAGCGACATCATCTACGCCATTATGACGGGGCTCGGAATGTCGTTCGTGATGGACTTCATAGACGACAAGGAAAACCTCTTCTGGCTGAAGCTGATGGGAAGCGTCATGCTGTTGCTCTTCGGCATTTACATGTTCCGCTCCGACCCCCGAAAGGCCATGCGCCCCAAGGCCACGAGCAAAGGGTCGCTGGCGCACAACTTCACCACGGCTTTCCTCGTCACGCTCTCCAATCCGCTCATCATTTTCCTCTTTCTCGCGCTCTTCAACGCCCTGACCTTCGTCATACCCGGCAACATCTTCGGCCAGTGCGTCGGCTACCTCTCCATCGTGGCCGGGGCAATGCTGTGGTGGCTTGGGCTGACTTACGTGATAAACCGCATGCGCCGCAACTTCGGCATACGCGGCATTCAGCGGCTCAACCGCACCATCGGCTGCATAGTGCTTGCGGCCTCGCTGCTCTACGCGCTGATGACGCTCTTCAAGCTCTCGCTCTTCTGAAAAAACGGGGACGCAATTAAGGAGAGGGGATTATCCCCAAGGAAAACAACGGAAACGACAAGCGAAACATGGTTATAGCCGACAAACTCAAAGGCACGAGCCGCATCGAATACTTGCTCTACCTCTGGCAAGTGGAAAACGTGATACGCGGATACGGCTGCGACGCCGACCGTCTGAGCCGCGAGTATATATCGGGCTTCGACCTCGACGACGAAACGCGCAAGAAGACCGAGCAATGGTACGCCGACCTGTGTGAGATGATGCGCTCGGAGGGCGTAATGGAGCGCGGGCACATACAGATATGCCGCAACGTGCTGCAAGAGCTTACCGAGCTGCATGACGCGCTGCTTGCCTCGCCCAAGTTCCCCTACTACCGCGAGATGTACTACAAGGTGCTGCCCTACATAGTGGAGCTGCGAGCCAAGCAGCCGGAGGACGCGGAGGCGAAGCCGGAGCTTGAGACCTGCCTCGAGCTTCTCTACGGCGTGCTGATACTGCGAATGAGGCACACGGCCGTTTCCACCGAGACCGAAAAGGCGGTGAAGGACGTCGCCAAGCTTCTCGGCCAGCTCTCCGACTACTACTTCAAGGACAAGGAGCAACCCATCGAATTTTGAAAACCGCCGCGCCGCGACAGGCAAGGCACACACCATACAATGAAACAAATACTCGTCACAGGATGCCGCGGGCAGCTGGGCAACGAGCTGCAGCTTCTCGCCCCGCAGCACAAGGACACCTGCCGCTTCTTCTTTACCGACAAGGAAGAGCTTGACATCACCGACCGCAAGGCCGTCTGCCATTTCGTGGAGACCAACGCCGTCTCCGTCATCGTCAACTGCGCCGCCTTCACGGCCGTGGACAAAGCCGAGAGCCAACCCGAGCTGTGCGACCTGCTCAACCACACCGCGCCCGGCTACCTGGCCGAGGCCGCCGCGCAAGTGGGCGGAAGCATGATACAAGTATCCACCGACTACGTCTTCTCCGGCGACGGCTGCAAGCCCTACCGCGAAGAGGACGCCACAGCCCCGCGCACCGTGTACGGGCGCACCAAGCTCGCGGGCGAGGAAAGCGTCATACGCACCTGCGCCGGCTCGATGGTGATACGCACGGCGTGGCTCTACTCCACCTTCGGCAACAATTTTGTAAAAACAATGCTGCGCCTCGGCCGCGAGCGCGACGAATTGGGCGTCGTGGCCGACCAAATAGGCTCGCCCACCTACGCCCGCGACCTCGCCCGCGTCATTATGACGGCTGTAGAGCAAGGTGTCGTGCCCGGCGTGTACCACTTCACGGACGAGGGCGCATGCTCGTGGTACGACTTCACGCGAGCCATCCACCGCGCCGCCGGCATTGACAAGTGCCGCGTGCGCCCCATCCACACCGAGGACTATCCCGTCCCCGCGCCTCGCCCGCACTACTCCGTGCTCGACAAGACGAAGATTAAAGAAACTTACGGCATAGAGATACCCTGGTGGGAGGACTCGCTGCGCGAGTGCATTAAAGCGCTCTGAGAAGCAAGCCCCGCCCCACCACGCACACATTCCAACGCACACCCCAAGCACAAGCATGAACGCTGAAATAGCACGCCGCCGCACATTCGCCATCATTTCCCACCCCGACGCGGGAAAGACCACACTGACTGAGAAGCTGCTGCTCTTCGGAGGGCAGATACAGGTCGCCGGCGCGGTGAAGAGCAACAAGATAAAGAAGACCGCCACCTCCGACTGGATGGAGATAGAGAAGCAGCGCGGCATCTCCGTCACCACGTCCGTGATGGAGTTTGACTACGAGGACTACAAGATAAACATCCTCGACACCCCGGGCCACCAGGACTTTGCCGAGGACACTTTCCGCACGCTCACCGCCGTCGACTCCGCCATCATCGTGGTAGACGGCGCGAAAGGCGTGGAGGCGCAGACCCGCAAGCTGATGACGGTGTGCCGCATGCGCAAAACGCCCGTTATTATCTTCATCAACAAGATGGACCGCGAGGGAAAAGACCCGTTTGACCTCCTCGACGAGCTGGAGCAAGAGCTGCAGATAAAGGTTCGCCCGCTCTCCTGGCCCATCAACCAGGGGGCACGCTTCAAGGGCGTGTACAACATATACGAGGGGCAGCTCAACCTCTTCGCTCCTGACAAGCAGAAGGTGACGGAGAAAATCACCGTAGACATTGACAGCCCCGAGCTGGAGGCTAACGTGGGCCAGGCCGACGCGGAGAAGCTGCGCGAGGACTTGGAGCTTGTCGACGGCGTCTATCCCGCATTCAGCCACGAGAGCTACCTTGGCGCGGAGGTCGCGCCCGTATTCTTCGGCTCCGCGCTCAACAACTTCGGCGTAAAGGAGCTGCTCGACTGCTTCGTGCGCATCGCGCCCTCGCCCCGCCCCACAAAGGCGGAGGAAAGGGAGGTAGAGCCGGACGAAGACAAGTTCACTGGCTTCATCTTCAAGATTACCGCCAACATTGACCCCAACCACCGCTCCTGCATCGCTTTCTGCAAGGTGTGCTCGGGAAAGTTTCAGCGCAACACGCCTTATTTGCACGTGCGGCAGGGGAAGACACTGCGCTTCTCCTCGCCCACGCAGTTCATGGCGCAGCGCAAAAGCACCATCGACGAGGCCTGGGCGGGCGACATCGTGGGCCTGCCGGACAACGGTGTCTTCAAGATAGGCGACACACTGACCGAGGGCGAGCAGCTCCACTTCCGCGGCCTGCCGTCGTTCTCCCCGGAGATGTTCAAATACATCGAGAACGCCGACCCTATGAAGACCAAGCAACTCAACAAGGGCATCGAGCAGCTTATGGACGAGGGCGTGGCGCAGCTCTTCGTCAATCAGTTCAACGGACGCAAGATTATCGGCACCGTGGGGCAGCTGCAGTTTGAGGTCATACAATACCGCCTCGAGCACGAGTATAACGCCAAGTGCCGCTGGGAGCCCGTGCACCTCTACAAGGCTTGCTGGATAGAGAGCGACAACGAGGCCGAGCTCGAAAACTTCAAGAAGCGCAAGTACCAGTACATGGCCAAGGACCGCGAAGGGCGCGACGTTTTCCTCGCTGACTCCGGCTACGTGCTGCAAATGGCGCAGCAGGACTTTGAGCATATCCGCTTCCACTTCACAAGCGAGTTCTGACCCCGGGAAAGCGAATTTTCTCTCCCTCCGGAAGCGAAAGCCGCCCACAATAATACGGGACTCGCCCGCTTGAAAGTGCGCCTTGCCCGCTTGCCTGCGGGAATTTGCCCCCTAAAAGCAACCCACAGCCTTTTCCCCGCCGCATGAAACTCACCGTCGTAACCATCAACTTCAACAACCTCGCCGGGCTGCGCCTGACGATGGAGTCCGTGCTCGCGCAGCTGCGCCCCGACACGGAGTACATAGTCATCGACGGCGGATCTACGGACGGCAGCGCAGAATACATAAGCCGCCACAAGGACAAGCTGGCTTACTGGGTGAGCGAAAAAGACTCCGGCATATACAACGCCATGAACAAGGGCATCGCCAAGGCAAGCGGCGAGTACATACAGTTTCTCAACTCGGGCGACACCTACCACGACGCCTCCGTGCTCGATAAGGTTGTGCCGAGGCTGCAGGGGAAGGACTACTACTCGGGCACGCTGGTGATGCTGGAAGAAGAGCCGCTCGTGCGCAAAGCGCCGCTCGCCGTCACAGCCAGCCACCTTGCCTTTGACACCTTGATGCACCCCGCCACGTTCATACGCACGGAGCTGCTGAAAGCCCGCCCCTACCGCGAAGACCTCCGCATCGTGTCCGACTGGGAACAGATATGGCACGAGCTGGCCATAGGGAAAGCCACATACGAAAGGCTGGACATCACCGTGTCAGACTTTGACATGTCGGGCATAAGCGCCACAAGCGGAGCGAAAGCCATCAAGGAAGAGCGCGACAAGGTGCTTGCCCCGATAGGCCACGGACGCTTGTGGGACGAACTGACCGGCGGAGTGACAAGATACGAGCGCAAAGTGCGCAAAGCCATTGCGAAGGAAAACATCTGGGCTCGCTACTTCTCCGTCCTTTCTCTCACCATCCAGTTTATGCTGAAAAGCCTGCTGAAAAAAGTTGCAGGACGCGAAGACAACAAATGACGCGCCCTTCCGCACGGGACGGCGAGCCACGGAAAACGGGCATAAAGACACAGCCTGCGGGACACACGCACAAGGCTCATTTTTCACCACGAAAAAGGCGGAAATGCGTCCCGACGCACCCCTGAAAAGTGTTCTAAATGTCGCTTTTCAAGATGTGCACAAACGTTAACGCCCTCTTGCAAATGGGGGAAAAATGTATTATCTTTGCTAAGAGAAAAGAGAGGATATGCACCGCGTGCGTATCCTCTCTTTTGCTATATTGATTATCAATAGGTTACACGCCGCCAATATGTACATATAGCGCCGTCGGGATGTACATCCGCGAAAAACTCCAAGTATTCCCGTCGCTCCGAGGTCTATTTCCGTGCCGCCAAGTCCCCTTTCCGCTCCGAAAAAGTGCCTTTCGGTCGCCGCGAGCCTAAGCCTCCGCGTTAAACTTACATAAAAATGCGCCCCACGGTCGGCTTGCAAAAGTGTTCTATTTTTCCTCTTTTCCCCTGACTCCGCGCCGCTGTTTTTGGAGCGCGTTTTTCGGAAAAAAGGAAGTAATTTTAGAGCAAAACGGGGTACTTGCAATTGCGCCTGACTCGTTTGCGGTCGGCTTTGGCTGCAACCCGCTTTTCGGACTGCCCTACCCCATAAAAACACGTTTCCGCCAAAACCCAAGCGGAAAGCCTTGGCGGCCAGCCCGCTTACGGATTGACGGATTCGCAAACAAAAAGCCTGCGCCCACTGACGGGAGCAATGCCTACGGGGCTATTTTTTAGCCGTTCCCCCTCCCACTCGCTTCCGCTTACGCACCATTGTGGTCACACAACGGCGTGAATCAAACGCACGTCAGCTGTTGCCGGCGCAAACGCACACAGAATTTGCAGGAACGGGAAACCCTTGCCCCGATTTAAAAAGTTTCGTGCTGCGGTCGCAAGCGCGACCACGCCGTTTTACTTCAATGCCACGAGGATGTCCTTCTCTTCCTCTTTCACGTCCAGCTTGCCCTCGCGGAGCAGCCAGCCCATGCCGAGATAGAGATCCTTGTCGCTGCGCGTCTTCAAGGCTTTCTTCAAGTCCTTGCCAGTAAGCGCGCCCTGCGCGTTGAGGGCTTCCCAGATCTTTCCAGCCAGTTCGCCGGCCTTTTCTTCAAACATAACAGTTGTTGTTGGTTAGGTAATCTTGCGCCGGAGCTGTCCGATTTTTTCACAAACTCGCCCCGTCACGGCGGCAAAGTTACGATTTTTTTGCTTTTCGCGGCTTCCCGTGCTTGTAAATCAAGTTTTTGCACACCTCCCCGCCTCCTTTTTGAACGGAAAACGCTGCGTGCCGCTCCGCTTTAAGACAGAAAAGCCGTACTTTCGTACGCTATGGAAGACAACCTCACCGTTTACCGCGCCTCGGCCGGCTCGGGAAAGACGTTCCGCCTTGCCCTGGAGTACATAAAGCTTGCCGTCACCGGCGAAACGCCCGCCGCGTACCGCAATGTGCTTGCCATGACCTTCACCAACAAGGCCACGGGCGAGATGAAAGACCGCATTCTCATGCAGCTCTACAACCTGTGGCGCGGCGGACTTGACAAAGGCTTCGCCAACGCGCTCTACGAGGAGCTGCCCCACCTTTCGCACGAAGAGATAAACGCCCGCGCCGGAGCCGCCCTGCGCTCCTTGCTGCACGACTACGACCGCTTCGCCGTGCAAACCATCGACGCTTTCTTCCAGTCTATGCTCACGAGCCTGGCGCACGAGCTGGGACTGACGCGCAGCTTCCGCGTGGACCTCGACGAGGAAGACGTGGCCAGCCGCGCCGTAGACCGGCTCCTCCTGAGAGCCAACGAGCGCGGCGGGCGCCGCTCTAAGTGGGTGGTGGACTTTATGACCGACCTCATCGAGCAGGACAAAGGGTGGAAGGTGGCCCGGCTTCTGAAAAACTTTGCGGGGAAAAATCTCTCCGCGCAGGCTTACCTCCGCAACGAGGACACCATTCGCGCCCGCCTCGCCGACCCCGAGGCGTGGAAAGCCTTTACCTCCGCGCTGAGGGAAATAGAGAAAAAGCAAAGCGAGTGCCTTGCCCTCTGCGCCGAGGCCTTGGACGAGCGCATCGACGAGGCGGGGGACAAAAACATAAAGAGCGCGAACCTCCTGCGCAAATACACCGCAAGGCTCAAAGCCTGCCGGCTCTGGAAAGGGAAAAGCGGAGACGGAGATTTCCCAAGCAAAACGGTGGTCGGGATGGCGGAGGAGCCGGACAACCTCTTAAAGGCTGCCGACCGGAAAAAGCCGGAAATGGCAGCGGGAGCAAGGCGCGTGCACGAAGCCCTAACCGAGGCGGAGGCTGTCCGCAAGACCGCCACGCAGCACATAGCCACCTGCCGCGCTCTCCTACGCAACGTGTCGCAGCTGCGCCTCCTTGGCGAGATAGGCAACGAAATGGAGGCCATCAACCGCGAGGCCGGACGCTTCATGCTGTCGCACACGCCCGAGCTGTTCCGGAGAATGGTGGGCACGGAAGACGCCTCGTTTGTCTTCGAACGGGCCGGGGAGACCTACCGCCACGTCATGGTGGACGAGTTTCAGGACACCTCGCGCCTGCAATGGGACAACATACGCCGCCTCCTTTTGGAGAACCTCTCCACTGGCGACGGCTGCATGATTGTGGGCGACGTGAAGCAGAGCATATACCGCTGGCGCGGCGGAGACTGGAACATTCTCGGCAACATAGCCAGCGAAATGCCGCGCGTGACGTTTGCCCCGCCCCTCGTCGTCAACCGCCGCAGCCTGCCCGCCGTGATAGAGTTCAACAACCGGCTTTTCCCTCTCGCGGCTCAATGGTTTGACGCGCAGGAAGACGAAGACGCCACGCAGCGGGCGCGGACACTGTACGCCGACGTGCGGCAGGAGTGCCCCGAAGGCAAGGAGGGCGGCTACGTGCGCATTGTCTGCAACGCGGAAGACAAGCTCTCGCACGAGGCAATTCTTTCCGACCTCGCCGGGCAAGTGAGGACGCTGCACGACGAACGGGGCGTGCCGTTCTCGCAAATGACCGTCCTCGTACGAGCCAACGCCGAAGCGGCAGAGGTTGTTGATTATTTCGCTCAAAACGCCGCCGACGTGCCAGTGGTCTCCGACGAGGCCTACCTGCTCACCGCCTCTCCCGCCGTGACGCTTGTCACAGAAACACTGCGCTGGCTTGGCGAAGACGACAGCCCTGCGGACGGGGAAGTGGGAAAAAGGAAGAAAAGCGACGGAAAGGCACTCACGCTGGCGGCAAAGTCTTACCTCGCCATACACGGCGATGGCGCGGACGCGCCGGATATAAAGGGTGCGGGTGTGCCGGATATGGAGCAGCTGCGCGGACGCGCCCGCGAAATTCTCCCCGCCGCGCTCTTCGAGGAGCGGGAGCGTTTGCGGCGCATGCCGTTATACGAGTTGTGCGAGCGTCTACTGTCTCTCTTCGCGCTTGGCGGCGAGGACGAGTCGCGGGCGGCGGGGCAGCGGCCATACATCTTCTCTCTCTTGGACGGAGTCTTGGAGTTTCTTGACGAAAATCCGTCCGACATCCCCGCGTTCGTAAACTTCTGGGACGAGACACTAAGCCGCCGCAGCATCCCCACGGACGGCGCGGCAGAGGGAGTGAGGGTGTGGACCGTGCACAAGTCAAAGGGTCTCGCAGCCCATACCGTGCTCATACCTTTCTGCAACTGGAAGCTGAACAGCAACGGGAACGGCCAGCCTTCCGCGCTCTGGCTCGAGACGGACAAGCTCTCCGCGCCCTACAACTTCCTGCCCGTCTACCCCGTCACGCCAAGTCCGGCGGACGAGGTGCGGACTTCTTTTTTCAAAACGCAAATCGCCGACGAGTACGAACAGGAGCGCATCGACAACCTTAACGCGCTCTACGTAGCGTTCACCCGCGCGAAAGCCAACCTCCTTGTCTGGGCTTCCGCGCGAGGGGGGAACGGCGGCGCAAGCAACACCATCGCCGCGCCACTCGCCGCCGCGCTCGCGCAAATGACGCAGCCTGAGGACAGTGGGACGGGGGCAGACGGCGTGCAAACTACGGACGGCACGCTCCCTTACGGCACTCTTCGGGAAGAAGAAATAAACTTCGACGACGAGGAAACAGACGAAACGGAAACAGCATCAGAAGCTGACGGCGGAGAGACTGAGGAAGGGAAGAAGAAAAGCAAGAAATCGCCCACGCTCCTTTACACCAGCGGCGAGCCGCAGGGATTCGCGGAGAAGACGAAGCAAGAGAGCAACAACACGCAGGATTCCACGGAGTATACAGAACAAGAGAGCGACGACACGCAGGATTCCACGGAGAAGACGGAACAAGCGAGCGGCAACCCGCTTGAAATCCATACCTCCGAGCTTGCCGTCTCGCTGCACACGGAGGCTTCCACAAGCGTGGAGTTTGTGCAGAGCAACCGCGCAAAAGACTTCCTTGCCGCCGCCGCAGACGGCGACGAGGACAGCGAAAAGCAAGCGCGGTACATCTCGCGCGGCAATCTGCTCCACCGCGTCTTTTCCACGATAGAGCGCGCCGAGGACGCGCCCGCCGCCTTGCAGGCATTGTCGCTCGAAGGCGTGTTTGCGGGGCGCGAGGAAGAGGAGCAAGTGCGCCGCCTCGTCACCGCGAGCCTCGCCTCCCCCGCAGCGGCGGGATGGTTTGACGGCTCGTGGCGCGTGCTCACCGAGCAGTCCATCATCACACGCGACAAGGACGGCATAGTAAGCCAGCAACGCCCGGACCGCGTAATGACGCGCGGAGCGGAAACGGTGGTGGTCGACTTCAAGTTTGGCCGCCCCCGCCCCGAACATAAGACGCAAGTATGGGGATATATGAATCTTCTGCGCGAAATGGGGATGCCGGGCGTGAAAGGCTATATCTGGTACGTTTACAGCGGGGTGACGGAGGAATTGCCCGGCTGAAAATCCGCCCGCTCCCCCGCTCTCTTCCCGCCTTCCCCAAGCCCCGCGAAAGGGGGAGCTTTCTAAGGGCGTTTGTCTATATTGCACAAATTTCGTACTTTTGCGCACGATTTCCAGAAACCCGCCGCCTGGCAAGCCTATAAAAGGCGCCGGCGGCAAACGGCGGGAGGGCGTTTCCGCTCCGACTATGGGAAAAGCGCGGAAGAGCTTTGCGAAAATGCGGAAGTCTTTTGCAGATGTCTTGCAGGCAGTCCCAGCCGCCGCAGAAAAAGGATTTTATGACACACAACTTACTCAAAGGAAAACGAGGCGTCATTTTCGGCGCGCTCAACGAGGACTCCATCGCGTGGAAAGTGGCTGTGAAAGCCGTAGAAGAGGGCGCGAAAATCACGCTGACCAACACCCCGATGGCTCTGCGTATGGGCACGCTCGACAAGCTCGCCGCCCAGATTGGCGCAACCATAATCCCCGCCGACGCGACAAGCGTGGAGGACCTCAACCGCGTATTCGCCGAGAGCGTGGAAGTGCTTGGAGGAAAACTGGACTTCGTGCTGCACTCCATCGGGATGAGCCCCAACGTGCGCAAAGGGCGGACGTATGACGACCTTGACTATAACTTTCTGCAGAAGACGCTTGACATTTCCGCCATCTCCTTTCACAAGATGCTGCAGTCGGCGAAGAAGCTCGACGCCATCGCCGAGTACGGCTCCGTGGTGGCTCTCACGTACGTCGCATCCCAGCGCACTTTCTTCGGCTATAACGACATGGCCGACGCGAAAAGCATGCTGGAGAGCATAGCCCGCTCTTTCGGCTACATATACGGGCGGGAGAAGCACGTGCGTGTAAACACCATATCGCAGAGCCCTACCGCCACCACGGCGGGAAAGGGCATCAAGGAGATGGACCACATGATGGACTTCGCCGAAAAGATGTCTCCGCTGGGCAATGCCTCTGCCGAGGAGTGCGCAGACTATTGCGTCATGATGTTCTCCGATTTCACGCGCAAGGTGACTATGCAGAACCTCTTCCACGACGGCGGCTTCTCTTCGATGGGAATGAGCCTCCGCGCCATGAACCAGTACTCGAAAGACCTCAGCCCCTACACCGACGACAAGGGCAACGTGATATACGGATAAACATTCCGGGAAAAGGGCGCGAAAGCCCATTCCCCGCACGCGCGGCCGCCGCAAAGGAGCCGCGCATGCGGGGATTTTTCGTACTTTTGCCCTTATGATTGACCCTTTCGCCCCCGATTGGCCGGACGCATTCGGCGACGAGGGCGCGGACGCCCCGTCCGCGCCGCTCACGCTGCACGAGCTGAACGGCATGGTGCGCAGTTCCCTGCGCATGGCACTGCCCGCGACATACTGGATCACGGCGGAGGTGTCAGAAGCCCGCGTGGCGTCAAACGGGCATTGCTACTTGGAACTCGTGGAAAAGGACGCGCGGGGGCGCGGACTTACGGCAAAGGCGCGAGCGACTATTTGGCGCGGCGAGTATGCCGACATCTCCTCCCGCTTCGAGCGTCAGACGGGCAGCGAGCTTAGAGCCGGCATCAAGATAATGGCGGCGGTGGAGGTATGCTTCCACGAGTTGTACGGCTACTCCCTGAACATAACCGACATCGACCCCTCCTACACGCTCGGCGACTTAGCCCGGCGGCGGCAGGAAATAATACGCCAGCTCGAGGAAGACGGCGTGATGGAGCTTAACAAGGAGCTTCCGCTCCCCCGCCCTATTGTGCGCGTGGCCGTGATATCGTCCGCCACGGCGGCAGGGTACGGCGACTTCCGCGACCAGCTTGAAAAGTCGGGCATGGCCTTTGTCACGCGCCTTTTCCCCGCAGCTATGCAGGGCGAGCGTGTGGAGGAGACCGTCATAGCCGCGCTCAACGCCATCGCCGCCCAGCGCGACGAGTGGGACGTGGCGGTCATCATACGCGGCGGCGGCGCGGCGACGGACCTCGGAGGGTTTGACTCGTACCTGCTCGCCGCCAACGTGGCGCAATTTCCGCTCCCCGTGCTGACGGGCATAGGCCACGAGCGCGACGACACCGTCACCGACCTTGTGGCGCATACCCGCCTGAAGACTCCCACCGCCGTCGCGGCTTTTCTCATAGACAGCCGCACGGAGGAAAACGCGCGGCTCGACACACTGCGCAACCGTCTTGCACAGACCTTGCGCGAACGGCTACTTTGGGAGGGAAACCGCACGGACGCGCTCGCCCGCCGCATCCGCCCCGCCGTTTCCGCCGCGCTCGCCGAAAGACGCGCGGAGCTTGACGCGCTTGCCCGCCGCTACGGGGTGTCCGCCACGCGCTTCCTTTCGCGCGAGCAGGAGACGCTGCTGCGCTTTTCGTTCAGGCTGCACAGCCTTCCCGCCGCATTTCTACAAGGCGAGGAGGCACGCGTCGTACATTTGGCGAGCCGGCTGAGAAACGCCGTGCCGCTTTTCCTCGGCGCAGAGGAAAAACGTCTTGTGTCTGTCCGCCGCGCGCTAAGGATGGCCGGGCCGGAGCGCATTCTCTCCCTCGGCTTCTCCATAACCACGCTCAACGGCCGCCCTGTGCGCTCTGCGGCAGAGCTTTCGCCGGGCGACGAGCTTGTGACGCGCCTGGCGAGCGGCGCGGTGAGGAGCGTGGTAAAGGCTTGCGAAGAGAAGAAAGACTGACTTGCGGGCAAGGCGAAACGCCCCCGCGCACACCATATATACAAAACCCGCACACCATATATAATTATAGGAGCATGGCGAAGAAAGAGATAAGCTACGAGGCCGCGATGCGGCGCGTGGAAGAGATAGTGGAAAACATAGAGGGCGGCGGTCTCGAGCTCGACTCCCTGACCGAGCAGCTGGCGGAAGCCAACAAACTCATCGCACTATGCGAGGGAAAGCTGAAACGAGTAAAGGACGACGTGGCAAAACTCTTGGACGATGGGAAAGAATAAGCTTGCAAAATTCGCCGAAATGGCTGAGTACCAGCATGTCTTCGAGCCTTGCGGCACGCGCGGCGAGGAAGCCGCGTTTTCCCTTAAAGGACGCTGGGGGGAAGACTTTTTTCACAACGCCAACCCCATTGTGCTGGAGCTTGGCTGCGGCCGCGGCGAGTACACCGTGGGGCTGGGCAAACTTTTCCCGGAGAAAAATTTTATCGGCGTAGACATCAAGGGCGCGCGAATGTGGACCGGCGCGACGCAGTCTTTGCGCGACGGAATGACAAACGTGGCATTCCTGCGCACACAGATAGAGTTTATCGACCGCTACTTTGCCCCGGGCGAGGTGTCTGAGATTTGGCTCACCTTCTCCGATCCTCAGATGAAGAAAGTGACGAAGCGGCTCACCTCCACCTATTTCATGGAGCGCTACCGCCGTTTCCTGCAAGACGGTGGCACGGTTCACCTCAAGACAGACAGCCGTTTTCTCTTCACATACACCGACCTTATGGTGCGGCACAACGCCCTGCCCGTGGACTTCCGCACGGAAGACCTCTACCACACGCTGCAAGCGGAGGAGGACACGGAGGTGCGGCGCATACTCGGCATACAGACGTACTACGAGCAGCAATGGATTTCGCGCGGACTTACGATAAAGTACCTCAAGTTCCGCCTCCCGCACGCCGGGGAGCTTTCGGAGCCCGACGTGGAAATAGAGCTCGACGACTACCGAAGCTACAACCGCTCGAAGCGCTCGGGCTTGGACAAGGCGAAATGACGCACGCGCGGCACGCTGGGCGGTTTTGTTTCCTGAAAAACGCACAAAACCGCCGCGCCGACCGACGCCCGCGCATTATTTGCGGTAATTTCGCGCAACGGAAAACCAAACGGAAAGGAAAACTCAATGCAACTATACCCCAAACTCATAACCGACGCGCTCGCCACAGTGCGTTATCCCGGCACGGGGAAGAACCTCGTCGAGGCCGGAATGGTGGAAGACGACCTGCGCATAGACGGCATGCGCGTCTCTTTCTCTCTTATTTTCGAGAAAAGCACTGACCCGTTCGCCAAGTCGGTGGTGAAAGCCGCCGAGGCCGCCATCCACACCTACGTGGACAAGGGCGTGCAGGTGGAGATAAGCACTAAGAGCGTGCAGGCGGCGCGTCCCGAGCCCGGGAAAATGCTTCCGCAGGTGAAAAACGTAATTGCGGTGAGCTCCGGAAAGGGCGGCGTGGGCAAAAGCACCGTCGCGGCAAACCTCGCCGTGGCTCTGGCGCAGCTCGGATACAAGGTGGGGCTGCTCGATGCCGACATCTTCGGCCCGTCCGTACCCAAGATGTTCCACATAGAGAGCGAGCGCATCTTCGCAGAGATGAAGGACGGGCGGCAAGTGATGATACCGGCGCTGAAGTACGGAGTGAAAATTCTCTCCATAGGCTTCTTCGTCAATCCCGACACCGCGACGCTATGGCGCGGCGGCATGGCCTCCAACACGCTTAAGCAACTCGTAGCGGACACCGACTGGGGCGAGCTGGACTACTTTGTGCTCGACACGCCGCCGGGCACTTCGGACATACACCTTACGCTTTTGCAAAACCTCGCCATAACGGGCGCGGTCATTGTGTCCACGCCGCAGCAAGTGGCCCTGGCGGACGCGCGAAAAGGCATAGACATGTACCGCAACGAAAAGGTCAACGTCCCCATACTCGGGCTTGTGGAGAACATGGCGTGGTTCACTCCCGCCGAGCTCCCCGACAACCGCTACTACATCTTCGGGCGCGACGGCGTGAAACGCCTTTCCGAGGAGATGGGCGTGCCTCTTCTCGGGCAGATACCCCTTGTGCAGAGCATCTGCGAAAGCGGCGACGAGGGCGAGCCTGCCGCCACGAAGCAAGACACCGCGACAGGCCAGGCCTTCCTCGCGCTTGCCGAGGCGGTGGCAAGGGAGACCGAGCGGCGCAACCGCGAGAAACCCGCCACGCACATTGTGGAAATGAAGAAATGACAACGGGACTGTAGCTGAAAACAGGGAAAGAATGAAAATTGGAGACAAAGTGCGCTTCCTCAACGAAGTGGGCGGAGGCGTGATAACGGCAATAAAGGACAAGGGCATAGTGCTCGTGAGCGACGAGGACGGCTTCGAAATCCCCACACTGGCGAAAGACGTGGTAGTGGTAGAGACCGACGACTACAACATCGCCAAGACGCGTACAAACAACGCCGACAAATTTGGCCGGAAAAAGGAGACGGCGGAGGACAAGCCCCGCCCCACGTCCATAAAGCAAGCGCTTTCCGTGAAGGACGACGGGGAGAACGAGGCGGAGGCCGACGTGACGGAGAAAGAAGTGACCTACCGCCCAATGTCGCAAGTAAGGCGCGGCGCGGAGAAGCTCAACATACTGCTGGCTTTCGTGCCGACAGACGCAAAGCGGCTGTCGGAGAGCGGCGTGGAGGTCTATTTGGTGAACGACTGCAACTACGACCTTCGCTTCTCCCTCCTTTCCCGTGGCGACGACGACACGGTGTCGCAGATGCACGAGGGCGAGCTTGCCGCCAACACCAAGATTTTCCTTGAAGAGACCGCACGTGCCGACTTGCAGAAATGGGAGAGCGTGGCCCTGCAGGCTTTCGCCTACAAGCACGCCGCCGCTTTCCGCCCCAAGCCCGCCATCAACGTGGCTGTGCGGCTGGACGGGACGAAATTTTACAAGCTGCACGCCTTCACCGAGTCGGTTTTCTTCAACACGCCCGCCCTGCAAGTGTATTTTGTGAAAGACGACCGCGCCGCCGGCTCGCCCTCCGTCGACCCCGCCGCGCTGAAAGAGCGCATGAAAGAGGGGCACGCGAAGCCCGCTCCCGCCGCGCCGGCACGCCAGAAAGCACGCGCTGCCGCCACCACTACGCGCAAAGAGGACGGCACATGGGTGACGGATCTGCACGCCAGCGAGCTGCTCGACACGTTTGCGGGCCTCGACCCGGCGGACATACTCCAATACCAGCTCAAGGTGTTCCGCGAGACGCTTGAGGCGCATCTCGGCGAGCCGGGCGCACGTCTCGTCTTCATCCACGGCAAGGGCGACGGCGTGCTGCGCAACGCCGTCTTGCGCGAGCTTTCCAAGCACTACCGCCAGTGCCGCTGGCAGGACGCCTCCTTCCGCGAGTACGGCTACGGAGCCACGCTCGTCATCGTCCCTGAGGGGGACGAATAAGCCCTTACGCCCAAAGTCAGCGACACAAAAAGTGTTAAGCCAGATTTGGGAAACGGGCGAAAATGCATTATCTTTGTGTAGTGAAAAGAGGGGATATGCACCGCGTGCGTATCCCCTCTTTTGTTATACTGATTTTCAATGCGTTACGCGGCGCAAGATGTACATATAGGAACGCGGGGATGTACATGTAGGAAAAACTCCAAGTATTCCCGTCGCTCCGCGCCCTATTCCCGTGGCGGGAAAGTCCCCTTCTGTGTCGCTAAGTCCTAAGACCGACTATTAAACTTACATAAATCTTCCTAATTTTCCTTACACCAAGAAGGGACGATGCGCCTCTTGCTCCGAAGCTGCAGCAAGCAGATTTTCCGCGAAAACCTGTGACACGATTACTCCACGGAGACAGCCACACCTTTCGCGTTGGCCACGCCCAAAGCGAGCGGCCAGTATGCCGCCGCACGCACGAGAGAGAAGAGGAGGAAGCACACGGCGTTTATCGCGCCGCACGCAATATAGACAAGCGGGGTGAGCGCCATTCCGTCCCCAAGCAGACTGGAGTCAAACGCCGTCAGCACGGTGGCGGCGTACACCGCTACGGGCATCAGGGCTATGCAGCCGAAGACAAGGAGCGGAATGAAAAGCAGCAGCCGCAAGGGAAAGACCTGTAGCCACAGGCGTCCCGCCGCAAGCCGCAGCGCCCGCGCGAAGCTCTTGCCGGCGAAAGCGTGGAGGCAACGCGCCAGGCCACGCGCGTGGGAGAGATACACCCACAGCAGCGACAATATCACCGCAGCCCATACCGCGCCGCCCCATTTCGCCACGGCAGCAGCGGCGAGGCTAAGGACAAGCACGCCAAGGAGGAA
This sequence comes from uncultured Oscillospiraceae bacterium, assembly GCA_963625935.1. GTDB lineage: Bacteria > Bacteroidota > Bacteroidia > Bacteroidales > Bacteroidaceae > Alloprevotella. The sequence goes on from CAVFVD010000003.1 coordinate 42,339, forward strand.
GAACACCGCGTCTGTAGCAAGCGCGCGCACGCCTACCCGCGCAGCAGCGCCGACCTCCTCGCGCGAAAACCACCGCGCCTTCACGTCGCCCGTCTCGGCGTAGTCGCGCAGCGTGTCGTTCACCCGACCCACATACACATAGTGCAGACATAGGGCCACGAGCAAAGAAAGCGCGAGCAAAAGTCCCTCGCCCACGGACGGGACTAAGGCGGTCTTCAATATTTCGGACGGAACGCCCGCCTGTCCCATGCGGTAGGCAGTGAGCAGATGTCCGCCCGCGTAGCGCGTAAGCTCTGCCACGGCGAAAGTCATGCCCGCCGCACGGGCTATCGCCGGCACAAGCAGCGACTTGAAGACCGACTTGCGGCTCTGGGCTACCATACCGCAGCCGTCGGCGAGCGTGCGGGTAAGTCCGCGGCTCTTATAAAATAGCGTTTTCTCTTCCATCATTTCCCATAAAAAAGCTCCGCCGCGACAGGCTGTACCCGTGACGGCGGAGCAAAATTAGTCCTTTTTGCGCGGTGTCTGTCCGCGCTACGCCCTAAATAAAGTGAAAGCACCCACTAACGGCTTTCAGCGAAGAGCTGTCCGCCCCAAGGCGCAGCAAACGCCGGACGGGCAGCGGACACGCTTGTCCCTGCCGCCGCGCGGAAGCGGCGCAGCACGTCACAGCGCGTGGTGTAGGTGTCTATGTCAAGCGGATTTTCCCTTGCAAACGCGTCAAGCTCCGCCAAGGCCTTGTATTGTGCGGACTGGGGACGTGTCACGATGTACTCTCCGAAGTCCCCGCTGGGCAAAGTCCCCCACTCCGTCACATACCAAGTGTCGACGGGCAGGAAAGCCAAGGCGTAGAGCGACTTGTAGCGCAGAGCCTTGTCGGCGCTCGCTTTGCTGACGCCAAGATAACGCGCCGCCTCGGCTGCATAGTCAAGCTCGCCGGCACGGGCAGAGTCGTTGACGGACTTGCTATAACGCGTGAGATACCAGCAGTCGCCGTAAGGCGAGGCCTGGAAATAGGCTGTGGCGAGTTTGTAGGCAAGTTCCTCGCGCTCCGCCGTGCCCTTCTCGCGCTTGTAGCTTGCGAGCAAATCCTCCATATACCGGCAGAAAGCCACTTTATAGTTTTCGCTCAGGCTCTCACGCGAGCCAGACAAGCCCCACTCGTCCTGCTCCTTCACCCGCTGCCGCTCAAACCACGCGGGACGCGTGAAGTCGCGCCGCGCGGCAAAGTGGGAGATATACTGAGAGGAGACGTAGTCGAGCGATACTTTTTTAAGCCATTTCTGCGCCGCGTCGTAGTCGCCCTCAGTGATGCACTTGGCGCCGATAAGGTCGCAAAAGTAGTCGTCCCCCTTGTACGCCTGCCCCACTACATACGCCTCGAAAGAGCCGGCGGACTTGGGCGAGGTGACGTACTTGTAATAGCTGATGACGCGGACGGCGGAGAGCGTATCGAGCACGTTGCACAAACGGTCGCAAAAGCCCGTGCCGTTGACGTTATTGGGATTGCCGAGCGGATAGGTAGTATATTGGTACGAAACGGGGTCGGCCTGCATCCGGGCGTATTCGAAGTCGTTTTCGTTGGCGTCGCACATAGCGTGGAGCGCGAGGCTCTCATTGTCGAGTCCGTTTGCGCGGAATAGCGGCATAAGCCCCTGATGCACCACACGCTCTTTCACGTCGGTATAGTGGTTGGCGTACTGGCTGGCGTCGGTGCGCTCGGCCGCAATTTTGCCGTCAAGCCACTGCAGCTCGCTGAGGAGAAACTTGCGGTAGCTCTTGTCCACCTTTTTCTGGTAGAATGACGAAACGAGGAGGCGTATCACGCGGGCATTGTCGGTCATACGTGCCGTGCCGTCCATCGCCACGGCTTTCTCTGCCGCTTTCCACGCGCTCTCCGTGTCACCAAGCAGGCAGCTCACCCAAGCCGCCGCGCCCTGCCACATAGCGGGCGACTTGCAGCCCGCGTCGGCGGCGGCGCTGAGGGCAAACGCCACAAACTGCCGCGCCTCGTCCTCGAAGACAGCCTGCCCGCCCACCTGCGCGACCGCATCCTTCACGTCGGACGTGCTGACACGCTCGCCGACAAGCTCGCTGATAGAGACGAGATCGGCACGCGAGTCGATGGTTTCCTGCACGTTGTTGACAAAGTCCTGCACGAGATACTGCAAGGAAATGGCATTCTTGTCCTGAGAAAAGACGCTCTTTATGCCGGCAAGCGAGCGGTAGTTGCGCATAGCCCAGCGCACGCTTGCGTAGTCTTCCTGCTCTACATAGATGTCGCACGCTTTTAGTGCTTTGCCCGTGCGCAGAAGCGCGTTGGCGTAGATGTTGCGTGCCGCCTCGCGCCATACGCCCGCAGGCAGAGACTTGGCGGTGTTTTCCCAATAAAGCACGTTTTGCTGCGACTTGCCCGTAAGCATGTTGCAGCGCATCACAAGCAGGGCGTACTGCCCGCGCAGTTTCGTCCCCTTGTACGCCTTCGCCGCCTGCAGCACGGAGGAGAGCTTCTGCGTGCGCTGCGTGGCGGACAATTTCTTATAGTCCCAGGAGTCGTTGGTGTAGTCATCGCTCACCTCGAGATACTTGTCAAACCACTTCATGTAGGTAAGCATCTCTTTGTCGCCGCGCTTCTGCGCCGCAAGGCGTAGTTGGTCGCGGTTTTCGAGATATGCGCTTTGCCACACATTCTCAAACGCTTTGCCGTAATAGCTCTCCCAGTACGCGTTCATGTCCTTGCGGAAAGGCGCGTCGGCGGAGTAGCGCTCGCTGGGTATGACGCTGTACATATACTTATTGAACGTTGGGCACTCAGGGCCGCAGGCGAAGGCGGAAGCCGCCGAAAGGAGCAGTGCTGCGCTAAACGCCGAAAATCTTTTCATAGTCGCTTCTCGTAAAATTCTTTATAGAGCCTAAGTCGTATACTATGGTCTCGCGGCTTTTCCCCCCCGCCACCGCACGCACTTCGCGCTGCGTGGCGAGTATGTCCACTAATGTGGGCTGCCGCCGCACTATGCTGTCGGTGGGCAGGATGGGGTACTCGCCCTCGTAATGCACAATGCCCACATAGCGGCCGCCGCGAAAAAGCACGTTCCACCCGAAGAGGGGATACGCCTCGGCAAGCGGCAGCTTATAAGAGCCAAGCCGCGCGAGATAGGGCTTGACGTCGGCGGGGTCGAGGATGGGTTTGCGGCAGGCTATGTCGGTCACGTCGCCCGTGTTGTACAACATCAGTACGCCACGGTCGGCGGGCGGAGGGTCCTGCGCCAGCTGGTGGAGGCGTATCGTCACGCTCACGCCCCACCCCCGGCGGCGAGCCTCAGCCCGCACCGTTTCCATGAAGCGCCGGAACGCCGCGCGTGTGCTGCGCGTCCAGTCGCAGTCAATCTGCATTTCTTTCACGCCGTGCACGTCGTTGAACTGGCTCATCTTAGCCACACGCTCCACGATGCGCCGCGCGTACCAGTCCGTGTCGCCCCGCAGGTTGTCGGGCATGACAAAGACCGTGGGGACAATCTCCACGCCCGGCGGGACGGAGTCGGCAAAGGAGAGCGTGGCGTTGGGTTTTCCCTCGGCCACGTCAAAGTAGCGCAGGTAGATGCGCCGCACGCCGTACCGGCGCAGAAAGTCGTGCTGCGCGCTGTCAAGGCGGAAGACGGTGTTCCAATAGTAGACGGAGCGCGTCTCCCCCTCTCCCGCCCCAGCCGTCCGCTTTCCGCAAGCCGCGAAAAGCAGCGAGAGAAGCAGCAGCGCAAGCGCGGAGAGTGCGTTTTTACTTCCTGTCATCTTGTCTCGTGTTGCCGTAAACGCTGCAAAAGTAGCAAAACGGCGAAAGGGCGGGAACACAGGAACAAAGAAAACGTTTCTTTCAACGAAACGCCGTCCGCTCCGCCCGAGCGTGGCACTGATTTTGCTGCAAATATGGACAGTAAACATACAGTGACATTATGGCATTCATAGACTACTACAAAATAATGGGAGTGCCTAAGGACACGCCGCAGGACAAGATACGCGCCGCGTACTTGCGCCGCACAAAGCAGTTTCACCCCGACCTCCATCCCGACGACCCTAAGGCGAAGGCAAAATTCCAAGCGCTGCAAGAGGCCAACGCCGTGCTCTCCGACCCGGAGAAACGGGCAAAATATGACCGCTACGGCGAGCAGTGGGAACAGGCAGACGCTTTCGAGAAAGCCGGCGGCACGGCAGGAGGCTTCGGCAGCGCGGGAGGCGCGGGCGGAGGGTTCTCCGGCTTCGACTTCGGCAGCTTCAACGGCTCGGGAGGTTTCTCCTCGTTTTTCGAAGACCTCTTCGGCGGTGCGGCACGCACGCGCTCTTGCCACAAAGGCGGGACGTGCGGCTCGGGCTGGGGCGAGACGGGCACGCAGAGCGACGCCGAGGTGACGGTGGACATTGACCTTTACACGGCTTTGCTCGGCGGAGAGATTATCTTGCAGACGCAAACGGGCCGCCTGCGCCTGCGCGTGAAACCCGACACGCAAAACGGCGCGAAAGTGCGCCTGAAAGGGAAAGGCTATCTAAGACCCGACGGCACATACGGCAATCTTATCCTCACCTACCGTGTGCGCCTGCCCGAAAAGCTGAACGACCGCCAACGCGACCTGCTGAGGCAGATGCGCGAGGCGGGCGCATAAAAAAATATGTCCCGAAGGCGCGACGCGAAACCTTGCCTGAGGGACACTAAGCGAAGACGATGTCGGTGATGACCTGCGCCCCGACGTGGCGGTTGAGGGCTGCGACAAGCTCCGCGCGTTTCATCATCAGCTCGGCGCGGAGCACGGCGGAACGCAACTTGACGTGCAGGCACTGGTTGCGGATATACACGTCCTGCGTATAGCGCTGCGCCACCGCCCCCGCCACCTCGCCCCACGAGGAAAGGAGGCGGTACTCGTTGAGCGGCGACTCGAGTCCGCTTTGGCGCAAGAAGCGCATCACGACATCGCCGAGAAACTCGGCTTTTCTGCGTTCCATACCTACCTATTATACATTACGTGCCCCGCGCCGCCCGTACGCACTCCGGCTCTCGCCGTCTGCGGACACGGACAGCGCGGGGGGCTTTGTCACATCACGTTGAGCACTTGCTCTTTAATCTGTTCGAGCTCGTCCTTCATCTTTACCACGATGTTCTGCATCTCGGCCTGGTTGCTCTTGGAGCCGGTGGTGTTGATTTCCCTACCCATCTCCTGCGCAATGAAACCGAGCTTCTTGCCCTGGCCAACGCCGTTGGTCATCGTCTCACGGAAGTAGCGCAGGTGGTTGGCAAGACGCTGCTTCTCCTCGCTGATGTCGAGCTTCTCTATATAATATATGAGTTCCTGCTCGAGGCGGTTCTTGTCATAGTCCACGCCGCGCAGCTCGGCGAGTCGGTCTTCGAGACGCTGGCGCACACGTTCTACGCGCGACTTCTCGAAAGGCTCTATCTGCGCCAAAAGGCTCGCGATGTTGTCAAGCTTTTCGCCGAACTTGTGCGCCAAGGCCTCGCCCTCCTGACGGCGGAAGTCCACGAGACGGTCAAGGGCGGTCTCCACGGCAGAACGCACCACTGCCCACTCTTCGTCGCTCAGCTCCTCGGCAGCCGCGCTCACCGTCACGTCGGGCAGGCGCACAATGGCATCCCAAAGTGTCTCCGGGCGCACCTCGATGCCGAGCGACGCGCTGATGGCTTTTATCTGCTCCACGTAGCCGGTGACGGCGGCGGCATTGATGGTGGCAGAAGCCGCGCCGTCCTCTTTCTCCGTCCAAAGGGTGAAGTCCACTTTGCCGCGAACCACGCGGGCGGCCACGAGCTGCCTCAGCTCCATTTCTTTCTCGCGGTAAAGCGAAGCCACGCGGGTGGAAAGGTCAAGGCTTTTGCTGTTGAGCGATTTTACCTCTACGTGTATTTTCTTTCCCTCCCATACTGCCTCGGCCTTGCCGAAGCCCGTCATTGACTGTATCATTGTCTGAGTTTCCTCCTATTATATAAATCGATGCAAAATTACTGCTTTCGCACGAAACACGGCACGCCGCAGCCACACCGATAAAGACAAGCGCGCCGGCACGCTTGTGGCACGTCGGCACGCCGTTTTGAAATGACGGAAAGAAAGGCCTTGTCAGAACTTGTAGCTCACGCTGAGGCTGAACGTGCGCCCCGGGCGGTAGCTGCGCGTTACCTCCTGCACCTCTTTCGTTGTTCCGTCAGAAAGCGATACGTCATTGAACTGCTTGAAAACGACTTTCTCCGCCAAGAGGTCTTTCACGCCGGCGCGGACCGTAAAGCCGCCTATTTTGCGAGAGACGGAGAGGTCGAGCGCGTTGCGCGGCATTTCGTAGGAGTCGGGGATGTTGACGGTTTGGTCGGCGGTAGAGCCAAGGCTGCGCCCTACGCCGATGAGGCGCTTACCAATGCGGTTGAAGAGCGCGGAGGCATTCCACACGCCGTCGTCATAAAAGAGACCCGCATTTACGAGATAGGGCGACTGTCCCTGCATCGGGCGGTCGCTCTGGCGAGAGCCGTCCGCGAAGTTTACTCGGCTTTTGATGAGCGAGCCGTTGAAGACGAGCGAGAAGTTTTTCAGCCCGATGAAGTCAAGGCTCTTGCGCACGTCGAGCTCTACGCCGTAGCTGTGGGCGCGGCGGGCGTTTTCGTAAGAATAGACAAGGTCCGTGCCGCCCGTTACGGTGTAGGTCCACTCTATGGGCGAGTCGAAATCCTTATAGAAGAGCGCGAGCGTGACTTGGTCTCCGGAGGACGGATACCACTCGTAGCGGATATCGGCATTATTTACGTAGCAGCTCTTAAGCTGCGTGTTGCCCTGCACAAAGCTGCCGAGGTCAAAGTCATAGAAGGAGGAGGGGCTGACTTCGCGGAACTCGGGACGATTGACGGACCGGCCGTAGGAAAGGCGCAGCTGGTGTTTGTCGGCAAGCTTCCACGTGGCGTTGAGCGATGGGAAGAAGCCGCTGCCGTCGTAGTTTTTGCCCAAAGGGCTCTTTTCGTAGTCGCGCGTATTATGGATAAGACGCATGCGGGAGAACTCGTAGCGCACGCCAGCGTACACATTGAAGCTTCCGAGCGGCACGTTGACCGCCGCATAGCCGGCCGTGACGAGATTCCGCCCGTCGTAGTCGTTGGTCATACGGGTGTCGTCAAGCAGATAAAGCCCCTTGTCGCCATAGTTGGCATCCTGCATAAGCTGCGTGGGGAGGTCGGAGTAGCGGAAGCCGGAGGGAAGCGCATTGTCTGCGGGATCCCAGGCGTAGACAAAGCTGCGCGTGGAGTACGAGCGGGTGCGCCATTCGCCGTAAGCACCCGTTAGCAGCTCGGGGCGCACGCGTCCGGAGCCGAGCGTTATGCGGTAGTCCACGCCCGCCGAGGCGATATGCTCGTCAAGGGAGGTGAATTCGCGCGAAATTTCGTTTGCGACGGTCAGGCCTATTTTCCCTGTCTCCAGTTGGTCGTCGAGCGAGTAGCGGCGGCGGTCCGGGAGGCGGCGGTTGGCGTAGGCGTAGCCCGCGTTAAAGGTGAGGCGGCTCTTGTCCCAAACATATTTGCCGGAGAACTGCGTGTTGTACGTGCTGCGTGAGGAATAGTAGTACTCAGCCTCCTGTATGCTGTTGTTCTGCGCATCGGTGCCGGTGCGTGAAGTATAGCGGTCGGTGCCAAGCTGGTTGAAGATGTTTTTCCACTCGTACCGCCCCACCCCTTTCGCAGGCAGAAGCGTGACGTTGAGCATGGCGCCGAGGCGTGCGTTATCTGAGTATTGGCTGTCGGTATAGCGGTGGAGGTAGACGCTGCAGTCGTTGGTGAGATCGTAAGCGCCGAAGAGCGAGTTCTCCATAGGCGTGTACGTCTTGTAAGAGTGGCTGTAGTTGATCGCCCCGAGGACGGAAAGCACAGCCCCGCCTGTGAAGTCGAAAGAGTGGCTCACGTCGGCGGCGAGATTGGCGTCCGCCCATGGTTTGTGGCGGCGCACGGTCCAGTCGTTATTGAAGCCGTTGCCGGTAAGGCTCACCCCTTTCCCTTCCGCCGTCTCCGCAAGCGCGGAGTGTATGTCGCCGCCGGAGAAAGAGCGGAAGCCGTTGTCGAAACCAAGGAAGTCGGTGCCGCTGCCCTTGCTGCCAAGGAACGTGCGGAAGTGCGTGCGGTCGTTTGCAGACGCTCCGACGGAGACGTGCGCCGCGTTTTGTCCCGGCACGTCCTTTGTCTCTATCTCTATAAAGCCGCCCGAGAAGTCGGCAGGGTATTGCGGCGCGGGCGACTTGACGATTTGCATATTGTCAACCTGCGAAGAGGGGATGAGGTCAAAGGAGAAGGCACGCGTGTCCGGCTCGCTCGAAGGGACAGCCCCGCCGTTTATCCACACGTTGTTATAGCGCTGGGACAGTCCGCGCACCATGACAAACTTTTGGTCTATCACGGAGATGCCGGGGACGCGGCGAATCACCTCGGAAGCGTCGCGGTCCTGCGTTTTGCTTATCTGCTGCGCCGACACGCCGTTTTGCACCACGAGACTGTTGCGCTGCACGGTCACGATGGCGTTTTCGGTGTTGTGCTGCGCCTTTGCCGTGACGGTGGCGGTGCCGAGGCTTTCCTCCAGCGGGCGGAGACGCACTACGAGCGCGGTGTCCGTGCGGGCGGCGTTGACGCTGAGCGTGACGCTCTTATAGCCCAGATAGCTGAAAGACACGCTGTAGTTGCGCTGCCCCAACTGCGGCACGGCGAAGTTTCCGTCATCGTCGGTGAAGACAGTGCACGCGCCGGGACTGACGCGGACGGTCACGGCGGGAAGCGGCTCGCCGGTCTCGTCGTCCAAAACACGGCCGCGCAGGGTAGCTGTGGCGTCCGCAAGGACGGAGAGGGAGAAAAATAGGAATAGCGCGAGGAGCGCGAAAGCCCTCCTCGTAGCGGAAGAGCCTTGCAGCCCTGCGGCCTGAGCCGGCGTGAGGAGGCGCTGCCAAGCGGCGGGGTACTGTAAGGCTTGATGGGATTGGTACATAAAAGCGGTGTGATTGTTTTTCTCACCGCAAAGTTGCGACAGCCCTATGAAGCCCTTGTTTCGGAAAGGTGAAGAAGATGTTACGCCCGCCGCCCCCGCGTCACTTAGCCTTTTTGCGAAGCACGCGCGGCGTGCGGAAAAGGTCGCGGAAGTTTGAGAAATCGCGCCGCAAAGCCACGCCTATGCCCTGCGTGGTGAGGGCTGACTTCGTAAAATAGCGGTCGGTGGTTTCGCTGTATGCTTTCAGGCTCACGCTGCCGCTCGGCGTGAGCAGGTACTGTATGTCGAAGTCACCGACAAAGTTGGAGCTGTACGTGGGATTATCCCGGTAGCCAAAGTTGCCGTTGATAAGCAGACGGTCATTAAAGAGCCTGCCTTGCAGAAGCCCGTCCACCTCTATGTCACTCCATCCCACTGTACCCGGGGACACGTTTGCGCCGAACGACCAATGGGACTTGCTGCCCAAAGCTGAGGCTATGGCGGAGTTAAGTTGCCCCGTCAGCGTGGAGGAAAGGAAAGAGCGCATAGCCGCCCCGCTCTGCTGCTGCGCCGTATAGCCCGTCTCGCTCCCGTTGCCGTTGGTGTAGAAACGGCCAATGCCAAGAAGGTAAATCACCTGCCGGCTCATGTCCTCGTCGGTGGCGATGAGCTGGCGCACCATCTGTTTCTCGTCCTCGGAGATGTTGTGCAGGTCGAGGTCAAAGGTTATCTGCGGCGAGGCGACCTGTCCGCCGATGGCGAGGATGCAGTCCGCGCGCACCGTCTTCTGCCCGAAGCCCGCGCCGTAATTAAGGTCGCTGAGCGGAACTCCGTTGAGCGTGTATATGGCTTTAAGGTCTATGTCGCCTTGCATAGGCCTTCCGGAGAAAGTGATGCTTCCGCCGGGCTGCAACGTAAGCTGCTTGCGTATCACGTCCTGCAAACTGAGACGGTACTCGCCGCGCGAGACGGTGTAACGCCCGTACATGTCGAAACTGCCCTTATTGTGGAAGCTGGCGCGCATAGCCCCCGAGCCGTTTACAGCGAGGTAGTCGCCCGCCCGAGCATCTGTCACGACCTTGACAAGGAGCGAGGGATTGGCGTTCACGGTGAAATTGAGCACTATGTCTGTCCCGCTGCTTTCGGGCTTCGTTTTTGCCACTTCAGTGCCAGACTCCGCCGCAATGTCCTCGCCGCTTTGCGTTTTTTTCCCGAAACGCACGAACGAGTTGTCGGCGGCGGTGGCGTTGCTGCCCATATCGTAGACGAGCGTGGCGCCTTTCTCGGGCGTGATGTCCATATCTGCCTGGAAATAGCCCGGCACTCCGTGGAGGCGAACCCCGCCCGTGCCTATCGCCGTACTATAAAACGGCATGTCATCGTTCTTTTCGCGGTCGTAGCAAAGCAAGCGCGTGGCTTCGATGTCAAAGTCGTAGCAAAGATTCTTAAGGTGCGTGTGGAGCAGGCTGCCCGAAGCCTTTCCCGTGCCGCCGCGCGTGTCGTGAATGTCGAAGTCATTGAAGACGAACGCGCCGGAACGGAAATGCACCCTGCCACCGTCGAGACGGTAGGTTACGCCCGTCGCGTCTATGCCCGCCGATGCTTCCGCCGAAGCCTCGCCCTCGAAATCGAGCGCCTTGAACGGACCGTACAGGCAAACGTCTCCCGTCGCCGTGCCGTCAAAGTCGGAGAAAATGCCGTCCATATATCGGCGCAGGAAAAGCAAGCGAGTGTGCTTTGCCTTAATGTCAAGGCGCAGGTCCTTATTCTTTGGCGAAACGTAGCCAACGACTTCCGTTCCGTGCCCCAGGCTGTCAAGGCGCATGTCGGCATTTAGGTGAATGCTCCCCTCTTCCGCGTCCCAGCGGGCAAGGATGTCCGACGCGCCCATCGGTCCGTCGTTGAAAGTGAAATCGGGCACGGAGAGCCGCGCATGGACTTGCGGATGACCGGAAGCGGCCGTGAAGACAGCTTCGCCGGTCGCCGCGCCGCCGAAAGAGACTGCGTCAAAATTGACAAGCCCGAGGATGTAACTGATATCAATGCCGGCGAGCCGCGCCACGATGGAGTCTTGGCGGGAGGGGGAAATCTGCCCCTCGACAGAGAGCGACTGGCTGCCATGCGCCACGCACACGTCACGGAAAGAGACTTGCTTGCCGCGCTTCGTCACTTCGCCCGACGAAACTTGCCATATCGAGTCGCCGAGGGCGAAGTGCGTGGGGTGAATGTCTGTGCGAAAGTCCACAGTGCCCGTCCGCTCCGTAAAAAATCGAGTAGTGGCCTGCACCTTGCCGCCGCGCCCTTTGCCGCCGCGCTCATCCCAGCCCGCCGAGGCCAGGAGCAAACTGTCCGCCGTGGCAAGCGAAAGCTCCACCTTGTAGGGACGGCCGGCAAACTGTCGCTCCGTCCGCGCAAGGCACTCATAGCGCGAGCCGTGGCCGTGGACGTAGACCGAAGTCTCTCCGAAGTCCTGCCCGCTGACAGAGAGTCCGGGGCTGTGGAGCGTAAGCGAGGACACGCCGTCACCGGCGTCCACCACGCCCTGAGCCACCGCCGCGCCCTCCATCGCGGCATCCACGCCGAGAAGTACGCGCAACTCGTCCGTGCGCTTTAAGCGTGCGGCGAGCTGCCACCGCCCAGCCGGTTTTTCCACCGGCTTTTTCCAAAGTCCGGGCAAGGCACGCCACGCTATGCCTTGGAGAGCCGCCGTCAAGTGCTTGGGGGAAAGCGCGCCGTGCAGCTCCGCGTCGAGGAAGTCGCTCTTCACCACGAGCCGCCCGTCGTCTCCCGCGCCGGAAAGCGTCGCCGTGAAGTTTTCCAACGTATAGTCGCCCCTGCTTCCGCCACGCAGCTGCACATCACGCAAGGACACGCGTCCCTGCGGCGCGCCTCCGCGCAAGGAAGAAAGCTCAGCTTCCACCGAACCCCGGGCGTGCACATTTCCCCAAGCCGTGGAGAAGCCAAGGGCGGCGGGCGAAACGTTCGTCACCTCGGCGGTCAAATGCCCGCCATTAGGTTTTCCCCCGACGAGCGACAACGCGCCGTCCAAGGAAAGGCGCAAATTGGGGTCTTCGGCACTGCGCAAATTCCACCGCGCCCGCTCTCCGGCATAACTCCCTGCAAACTCAATGTCGTGATACCTATATCCGCGATACACCATCTGCGCGAGCCGCGCTTTCCCCACAAGGCTTTTCAACGCGCCTCCCGCCATCTGCACACGCCCGTCCGCAGCAAGCGTCACGAGAGACGGAAGTTCGGGGCGCGAAAACACAATGGAGGGCGAGCATTCGCTTGCTTTCACGGAAAAACCAAAGTTGTCCAACGCGCCCTCACCATTTACCGCAAGCCGCCCCGCTTCGGTGTCCGCCGTGAGTGCAACGGTGCTTGTCCCGTGCTTACTGTATGTGCCGTCTCCTTGTAATACGACAGAGCCTAAATTATTGACATATTGCGCAATGTCCTTATTCTTCAAAAGCGGAGATATAAGCGTTTGCAGCGAGCTGCGCGGAGCGGAAAGTCGGTGCAGCGCAAGCCGCGCCCGCGACAAGCCCGCCGTGTCTTTGACGGCTTCTGCGTCAAGCCGCACGGAGACATTGTTGCGCCGCTCGTTGAGCGCAAGTCCGCTAAGCGAGAGCGTGGAAGGTGTGAGGGAGAAACGTGTGGAAAGTCCTAAGTCAAAATGCAAATCACTCGGGAGGCGCACGACGTGTCGCAGGTCTTCCGAAGAGAGACACGCTTCGCGAATCTGCCCCTCCGTGCGAAGCGTGGATGACAAGCCGTCCCAACCGCTCGTGGCGTCGTATGTGGCGGTGAGGGATGGCACGGCAATGCTGCTGTGCGGGAGGGCGAACTCAAAATGGGACAACTCCGCCCGCCGGCGGTCGGCCGTCATATTGAAGCAAAGCCGCTTTATGCGCACACCTGACGACTCGTTCAACGTGAGCGAGCGGACGCGCAGCCGCAGGCCGTTTTCACTCACCGATTTGAGCGAGACATTGGCGTCAAGTCCGCTCACGCTGAGGTGGCGCGGGTTTATCACGCCGGGCGTGCGCGGCGCGTCCCATTGGTCGTAGGTAAGTTTGACGCGGCGTAGTATCACCGAGTTCACGCGCAGGTTCACCGGCTTGCTTTCCTTCTTGTCCTTGCTGGCGAAAGCGTCTATCACGAACTGGAAGTTTGCCGGCTCCGCCGCACTGCGCTTATAGGCGTGCAGCTCCGCGTCAAGCAAGGAGACCGTGCGTATGACGAGCTGGCGGCGAAAAAGCGAGCGAAGCTCTATTTTTCCGGACACAGAGCCGGCTTTAAGCATCTTCACCTTTGCGCGGTCAAACAGCTCCACTTCGTTGAGTGACACACGGTTGAACAATCCTATTTCCACGCGTCCCACGCTTACTTTCGCGCCGAGTTTCTCGGTGAGCGCGTCGCCCACCAAAGTGCCGAGATACGTCTGGCACGGGCGGGCGTTTGCCACCAAGAGAAGCAGGAGGTAGACCAAAAGAGCCACCGCCAAGAGAGAGCGTACTATGTTGCGCAGATGTCGGATAGGATTTCGATTAGGACAGGGTCAATTGTTATTCAACTGCGGTCTCTATGCGCGGGGAATATCCGCAGAGACAGGCGGGCGGACTTTCAGCCGCTGGCAAGCAACTTGCGATAAAGCCGCTCGTGCTGACGCGCCACTTTGACGCTGTCGTGATGGCGCAGGACGTACTCGCGACTTTCGCGGCGCAGGCGCGGCAGAAGCGTGTCGCGGCGCAGGGCGAGGTCTTTAAGCTTTTGGTAAACGTCCTCCTCATTGGGCAGCACGTTCACTATGGGGCGCAGCTCTTTCTCGCCGATTATGTCGTAATTTTCTGGCTCTCCGCCGCCCACAACCACAAGTCCCTGCGCCATGGCTTCGAGGGCGTTCATCGCGGGAGTGTAGGAGTAGAGCTGGTCGAGTATCACCTCGCTGCCGCGCATCATTTCCACGTAACGGGCAAAGGGCACACTCTCCGCCACCTCCACGCGGCAAGCTTCGGGAAAGTCTTTTTCCAAACGCCGGAGGGCGCGGAGCATCACGTCCGTGCCTTTGTACGCCGAGCGCTTCACCTGCACGCCGATGAAAAAGCGGGCGGGACTTCCCGGCTCGCGCTCGGGGATGGGCGCAAGGCTGTCCGTGACGATGGGGAACGGGACAAAACTGAGTTTCTCCTTTTCCTCAAAACACCGCTCGTAGCTTGCGTAGTACTCGTACAGGCCCGCCACTATCGCGTCGCAGTCCCGCGCCACGTACTGGCATAGCGCGGCTTTCGCGCCCTCGCCCCACTCCGCGAGCATAAGGCGGTTGTCCTCGTTGTCGCGGTACTGCGTGCCTATATTAAAGTCTCCGTAACGGAAGATGCGCTCGTCGTGGGCGGCACGCACATAGTAGTAGTCGAGCCCGTGCGCCCCCATCACCACGCAGCGGTTGTGCCGGCGCAGATAGTCGTAGAGCGGGCGCACGCGCTCCGCTGCGAGGGGGAGGAAGACGGGATTGATGAGCTGCACAACGTCATATCCGCGAAAACGCCGGAACGCCCGCGCCACCTTGAATAGGTATCGCGCCGTGTCGAGCCGCCCCAGACTGCGGCGGCTTAGGTCAACGTCGCGCGGATAGTTTTTCCACCCGTCTCCGTCGGAGGCGAGCGTCACCTCGTGCCCGAGCCGGCGCAGACCGACGGCGAGCGCGGCGTGCACGTTGCTGTATTCGCCGAGCAGCAGTATCTTCATGCCCCTTGTGCCGTGTTTTCTTCCAAATAGCGGGCGAAGAGCCGCGCCGCTGTCTCCACCATTTTGGCGCAGGGACGCTTTTTGTAGTACTGCGCCGTGCGCTCCGATGCCTCGGGCGTGCCTTCGGGCTTCTTCAAGCCAAGAAGCTCGGCGCAAAAGAGCGAACCGTTTTCGCTCTTAAACTCTTCCGCAAGCCGCTGCACTACGGCGTAATTGTGCGACTTGCCCTCGCGGTCGTCCCCGTCCACGCTGCCGCAGTCGAGACCGGCAAGCACAAACATGCCGCACGCCGCGCCGCACGTCTGCCTCATACGCCCTATGCCGCCGCCAAAGGAGGCGGAGACGCGGAGCGCGGTGTCGTGGGACATTCCATACAAGTCGGCAAAGGCGGCAACCACGCTCTGCGAGCAGTTGTAGCCCTGGCCGAAAAGCTCCACGGCGCGGCGCACGCGCTCCTCGTTTTCGGGCTTGAGGGGATAATCTTCCACAGTCGGCTGCGTCTGCGCCGTTTGACTGTCAGTATGCGTTTCCATCTGTTTTCCGTATTTTTGCGCCGTGCCTTTATAGGGATAAATCCTCCGGCACGCGTGCGGCGGACAAAAGCTCCGCCGAGAGATGTTTGTGACAAATACGCCGTAAAGATACGATGAAGAAAGCCATCTTCCCCACCCTGCTTGCCGCGCTTTTGTGCGCCGCGTGCCAGGAGTCGTTTGACAAGCGCCTGCAGCGCGAGGCCAAGGAGTACACCGAGAAACACTGTCCCGCAGAGCCCGAAGCCGGCACGCGCCTTGACAGCGTGACCTACTCGCCCGCCGTGCGTGAGTACGCGCTTTGCTACACCCTTTCGGCTGACAACGAGCGCGTGCTTCGTGCCAACTCAGCCCTTATGCGCCACACCTTGCGCGAAAGCCTTGCCGCCAACGTGGACTATAAGGAGCTCAAGAAACGGGGCGTGACTTTCCGCTTCGTTTACCGCTCCGCCGAGACGGGGCGCACGGTGTACGACACGCGCTTTACCCGCGCCGACTACCAATAGACTCCGCGCAAACCCGCACGAAAAAGAGCCGCCCTCGCCGCACGCCGGAAAGTCCGCCGCAGCGCAGGTGGCTCTTTTCTTTTCGCCGTCCCTCGGAGCGCGTCTTGCGCGGCACGCGGCACGCGTCTCTCTGACACATCCCGCAAACTCAGGGGCGGACAAAAGCTTTTATCAGTCCTCGGCGGGCTTCATGTTGGTGTAGACGGTCTGCACGTCGTCAAACTCTTCAAGGCGCTCCACCATCTTGTCAATGCTTTCGCGCTCGGCGGGCGTTACGTCCTTCACGTCGTTGGGGATGTAGGTGAACTCAGCCCCTACCACTTCAAAGCCGTTCTCCTCAAGATGCTTCTGTATCTGGCTGAACGACTTGGGGTCGCCGTAGATGGTCACGCTGCCCTCTTCCTCGTCCTCATCAAACTCGTCCTCAACACCGTAGTCAATAAGGTCGAGAATCATTTCGTCCATGTCAAGGCCGTCTTTCTTCTTGAAAGAGAAGACGCACTTATGGTCGAAGAGATAGGCGAGCGAACCCATCGTGCCGAGGTTGCCGTTGAACTTGTTGAAAACCGAGCGCACGTCGCCCACGGTACGGGTGGGGTTGTCGGTGAGCGTGTCCACGAAGACAGCCACGCCGTGCGGGCCGTAGCCCTCGTAGGTCATTGTCTTGTACTCGCTCTGGTCCTTGCCCATCGCGTTCTTTATGGCACGCTCAATGTTGTCCTTGGGCATGTTCTCGCGCTTGCAGGTGGCGATGATGGCGCGGAGCGTGGGGTTGTTCTCAGGCTCGGGGCCGCCCGCCTTGACTGCTACGGCAATTTGCTTGCCGAGCTTGGTGAACGTCTTGGCCATGTGCCCCCAGCGCTTCATCTTGGTGGCTTTGCGGTATTCAAAAGCTCTTCCCATTTCTCTTTAAGTTGTGCTATTCTTGGTTGTTTTCTTTTCTTGTTCACTTCTCCCGGCGGCATGCGTCGCTTTCCGCCGCCGCCCTTCCGGTCAGCGCAGGCGCGCGCCCGTCTGCTTTTCGAGAGCCGCCACAATTTTCTTCATCACGGCCTCGGTCTGCTTGTCGTTCATAGTCTTCGCGGGGTCCTGCAAAATGAAGTTGACGGCGTAGCTCTTCTTCCCTGCCTCGAGGTTCTTGCCCTCGTACACGTCAAAGAGCTCTACACTGCGCAGCAGTTTGCGCTCGGCGGAGTAGGCTGCCTTTTCTATTTGGGCAAACTCCACGTCTTTGTCCACAAGCAGCGCGAGGTCGCGGCTCACGGCGGGGAACTTGGAAATCTCCGAGAAGCTCACGCTGTGCTTGCGCGTAAGCTTCATCAGCACGTCCCAGTTGAGCTCGGCGTAATACACCTCCCCGTCAAGACCGAAAGGCGCGCTCAGCGTTTTCGCCACAGGGCCAAACTCGGCGAGCTTGGCTCCGGCGCGGGTGACGAGGGCGAGGCTCTTCGAGAAAATGTCGTTTTTGCCCGTTTCCTCAACAAGCGCGGCAAGCGGACAGCCCAAGCGGCGCAGCACATTATAAAGGTGCGCCTTGAGCTGGTAGACAGACGTGTCTTCATTGGGGTGCGCCCACGCGCCCTCTACGCGCTTGCCGTAGAGCCAAAGCCCGAGCATGTGGCTCTGTGCGTAGGGTGCAAGCGTATGCTCTTCGTTGTGGCGCGTCTTGTCGTAGGAGTAGCAGTTGCCCCACTCGAAGAAAGCGAGGTTGGCGGCACGGCGGTTGACATTGTGTGCCACGCTCTCCAGTCCGCCGAAAAGCAGCGTCTCGCGCAGCACATTGAGGTCGGAGCTGAGGGGGTTGAGCAGACGCACGAGCTTTTCGGAGGAGTAGTCCGCGAGTTTGTCGTAATAAGCCTCGCGCGTGAGCGAGTTGTTCAGTATCTCGCGGAAACCTGCGCCTACAAGCTGCTCGGAAACAAGGTTCTCGAGCTTATTGGCACGGTCCGGCTCGCCCTTTATCGTAAGGCTCGACTTCACTGCGGAGGGTATCTCCACATTGTTGTAGCCGTATACGCGGAGTATGTCCTCAACCACGTCGCACGGGCGCTGCACGTCTACGCGGTAGGCCGGCACACTGAGCGAGAGCCCGTCGGCGGTCTCGCCCGTCACCTTCATTTCGAGAGAGGTGACAATGCTTTTTATCGTCTCGGCAGGTATTTCCTTGCCCACGAGGTCGTGCACATATTTATAGGAGAGCTGCACGTCGAAGCTCTTGGCAAGCCCCGGCTGCTCTACGTCCTTTATCTCCATGGCAATCTCTCCGCCAGCCAGCTCCTTCACAAGAAGGGCGGCAGCTTTGAGTGCGTAAATCTGTCCGTCAGGGTCTATGCCGCGCTCGAAGCGGAACGACGCGTCGGTGGCAAGGCCGTGGCGGCGTGCGCTCTTCCTTATCCACGTGGGGTGGAAGTAGGCACTTTCAAGCAGCACATCGGTTGTCGTCTCGTACGTGCCCGAGCCTTTTCCGCCGAAAACGCCGGCGATGCACATAGGCTCCTCGGCATTGCAGATGGCAAGGTCGCGCTCGCTGAGCGTGTGCTCTTCTCCGTCGAGCGTGACAAACTTAGTGCCTTCGGGGAGCGTGCGCACCACCACTTTCCCGCCTTTTATCATATCTGCGTCAAAGCAGTGGAGCGGCTGGCCGTAGGCCATCATTATGTAGTTGGTCACGTCGACCACGTTGTTGATGGGACGCAAGCCGATTACTTCGAGTTTTTCTTTGAGCCACGAGGGACTTTCGGCTACTTTGCAGCCTTTTACGGTGACGGCGCAGTAGCGCGGGCAGGCATCCGTTGCCTCTACCTCCACACCTATTTCGAGCGCGTGGCTGTCTACCTTGAAGTCGTCCACAGACGGACGGCGAAGCTGCGTCTTGTGGCCGTTTTGCACGAGCCACGCATAGAGGTCTCGCGCCACGCCGAAGTGCGAGCAGGCATCGGCGCGGTTGGGCGTGATGTCCACTTCGATGACGTAGTCGCTCTGCACGTTGTAGTACTCGGCGGCGGGCATGCCCACCGGAGTCTCTGCGGGCAGCACGATGATGCCGTCATGGCTCTCGCCCACCCCTATTTCGTCTTCGGCGCATATCATACCGAGGCTCTCCACGCCGCGCAGCTTGGAGCGCTTTATGGTGAAGCACTGGTCGCCGTCATAGAGCTTCGTGCCGAGCGTCGCCACAATCACCTTCTGACCCGCCGCCACGTTGGGCGCGCCGCAGACAATCTGCGAGGGTTCGCCGGCTCCGGTGTCCACGCTGCACACGTGCATATGGTCGCTGTTGGGGTGCGGCTCGCAGGTGAGTACCTCGCCCACCACAAGTCCGGCGAGGCCGCCCTTGATGGCTTGCACCTCTTCCACGCCGTCCACCTCAAGGCCTACGGAGGTGAGCGCGGCAGCCACCTCGTCGGCGGTCATGTCGAAGTCAACGTACTCTTTCAGCCACTTGTAAGATATGTTCATATCGGTCTCTTTATTGCAAACGTAGTGTATGCCTACTTTTCAGCGCCGCAAAATTACACTATTTTTCGCTAACGCCAAAGGCTTTGCGCCCTCTACGGAGCGCGGCGGACAGAGACACGCCGACGCTTTTTATGCAAAAGGTTCTGCATAAAATCAGAAGGGCAACATTTAACACTTTTAACTTTGGTTAAGACAGCCAAAGGGGCTTTCGAGGTTCTGCAAACGGCTTTCGGGCGGCGGGAATAGGCTCTGGAGCGACTGGAATACTTGGAGTTTTTCCGATATGTACATCCCGGCGGCGCTGCATGTACATATACAGAGTACATAACTCGTTGATTATCAACAAAACAAAAGAGAGGACACGCACGGGCTGCTATCCTCTCTTTTCTACACACAAAGATACGAAATAAAATCGCCGTTTGCAAATGCCGTTAACATTTGCTCGTGCATAATTATACGGCGTTTTGAATAAATATGCGTACTTTCGGACGAAAATTCGGGGCTTTCCAAAATAGCAAGACAGGGTGCGCTCAGGGCAATTGGTATCCGTGCAAGACACAAGGAAATACTTGCTTGCTGCGAAAGGAATGCGCCAGCGCATCCATTGCCTTTTCAGGAAAATCCATTACGGAGCTCACTACAAACAAAAGCAGACTTTTACCCACATAACTACGATTGCAAAAAACAAGAACGGCTTTGCAACGTGTATATACGCTACAAAGCCGTCTTTATTATGCACTTTCTGTCCCGTATGCGCAATGTGCCCAGCGGGGAAAGCTTCGTGTTTACGCCTCGGCGGGAGCCTCTGCGGCTGCCTCGGTCTCAGCAACCACCTCGAAGGGCACCTCTACCGACACCTCCTTGTGGAGCTTCACGGTAGCGTGGTAGGAGCCAACCTCCTTAACGTCCTTCACGGTGATGATCTTGCGGTCTACCTCAAAGCCAAGGGCTGCAAGAGCGTCGGAGATGTGCAGGCTGTTCACAGAGCCGTAGATGACACCCGTGGAGCTAACCTTGGTGACAATCTTCAAGGGCTCTACAGCTGCGAGCTTAGCTGCAAGAGCCTCGGCGTCTGCCTTGATCTTGGCAAGCTTGTGCGCGCGTTGCTTGAGGTTCTCAGCCAGCACCTTCTTAGCGGAGGCGGAAGCTATGACAGCCTTACCCGTGGGGATAAGGTAGTTGCGGCCGTAGCCGTTCTTCACGTTCACGATGTCGTCCTTGTAGCCGAGACCCGTGACGTTCTCTTTCAAGATAAGTTCCATACTGCTGTGTTCCTCCTTACTTTTTTACATTCATCAAATCGGTTACGAAAGGCAGAAGAGCCAAGTGGCGTGCGCGCTTCACGGCCTGTGCCACGCGGCGCTGGTACTTGAGCGAAGTGCCCGTGATGCGGCGGGGAAGAATCTTGCCCTGCTCGTTGAGGAACTTCTTAAGGAACTCGGGGTCCTTGTAGTCTATGTACTTGATGCCGCTCTTCTTGAAACGGCAGTATTTCTTCTTCTTAACGTCCACCGTGGGCGGGGTCAGATAACGAATCTCAGATTGTGCTTGTGCCATGGTTAGTCCTCCTTTTTAAATTTGTTACGACGTTTTTCAGCGTAAAGCGCTGCATACTTCTCCAGCTTGACGGTGAGGTAGCGGATGACGCGCTCGTCACGGCGGTAAGCCGTCTCAAGCTTGGCCAGAACCGAAGGCTCAGCCTTGAACTCGATAAGCTCGTAGAAGCCGGTGGACTTCTTCTGGATGGGGTAAGCCATGCTCTTCAAGCCCCATTCCTCTTCATTGATTATCTCGGCACCAGACTCGACGAGAAAACCTTTGAATTTGGCGACCGTCTCCTTCATCTGCTGGTCAGACAAAACGGGAGTCATAATGAAAACGGTCTCGTACTGATTCATCATAAACTTGATTGAATTGATATGGTTTTCTATGCAAAATTGCGGCGCAAAAGTACGCATTTCTCCGCTAACAGCCAAACGCACACGCTTTTTCTTGCCAGACGTACCGGCAAGAAGCCGACGCATGCTACCCGCCAAACAAGAGAAAGCCGCAAAGGTGTGCGCGGGAAAAAGGAAGCGGGAGTGCGGAAACGCAAGATGCAGGCTGTAAACGGCAAGCAGCTGGGCGGGAAAAGCGAATAACAGACGGATAATGGAAAGAAAGAAGCTGGCAAGAGCAAGTTTCCGCCCCTTACACACACGTTTTGCAAAGCCGACAACACCTTTGTGTGCGGACATTCCCCTAAAAAATCCTAACGGGGAACTTTTCGCGAAAACTTGAAAGGCACGAAAAGTTTTTTTGCCCTACCTTTGCATAGAAATTGGGGGTGACGTTCCCAAATGCAAGCTATCCGAGCGACGCGCACGCATTATTTATATATAAGGAAAGCAAGCCACACCTTATTATATATAGGCACACGCACCCGAGCCGCCACGCCAATGCGCGTCCGAAACGCGCGAACACGCATGAAACCGGCATGGAAAATGCATGAAACGTGCATGGACGCGCCCGCGACACGCTAAAACTTGCCCGCGACACGCAAAATAGGAAAACAAAAACTACAAAACTTATATTTATCCAACCAAACATGAAGAAAACCGCTTTATGGATGCTCTCCGCACTGCTCCTCACGGGCTGCGGCAGCAAGTCGAAACAGCTTGGCGAAGCCAGCAGCGATTTCGCAGTAGTGACTCTCCAGACCACGGAAGCCGACCTGCAGACGACTTACCCCGCCACCATCAAGGGCATGCAGGACATCGAGATACGCCCCAAGGTCTCCGGCTACCTCGTCAAGCTCCTGGTTGACGAAGGCTCTACCGTGCACAAGGGACAGCCCCTCTTCCTCATCGACTCCGAGCAATACAAGGCCTCCGTCAAGGCAGCCCAGGCGCAGATTCGCGTTTGCAAGGCCAACATCGCCACGCAGAAGCTGACGGTGGACAACAACAAGACGCTTTTCTCGCAGAACGTGATTTCCAACTATACGCTCCAGCTTTCCGAAAACACGCTCGCCGCTTACGAGGCACAGCTCGCCTCCGCCGAGGCACAGCTGCAGAGCGCGCAGGACAACCTCCGCTGGTGCACGGTCACGAGTCCGGCGGACGGCGTGGTAGGCTCTATCCCCTACCGCGTGGGTAGTCTCGTGAGCGCCTCCTCCGCGCAGCCGCTCACCACAGTTTCCAACATACAGAAAATGTATGTCTACTTCTCCATGACGGAGAAGCAGCTCCTCGCCTACACCCGCGAGCAGGGCGGCATCAACTCCGCCATCAGCAAGATGCCCGCGCTGAGCCTCGTGCTTGCAGACGGCACCACATACAGCCAGAGCGGCACGGTGAGCACGGTGAGCGGCGTGATTGACCAGACGACCGGCTCGGTGCAGATGCGTGCCACTTTCGACAACGCCGCGCACGTACTGCGCTCCGGCGGCACGGGAACAATTGTAGTACCCGTCCACTCCTCGCAGGCAATAATGGTTCCGCAAAAGTCCACCTATGAGATACAGGACAAAAAGTTTGTATACGTAGTGAACGCCGACAAGACGGTATCGCCCCGCGAGATTGAGGTTCTCACACAGAATGACGGACAAAGCTACGTAGTGACCAGCGGTCTCCGCGCCGGCGAGCGCATCGTCGTGGACGGTATCAACCAGCTGAAAGCCGGACAGAAAATCAACCCCATTACGCCCGCGCAGGCCGCAGCCGCGCAGCAGAAGGCTAAGCAGGCACTGAAAGACGGCAAAATGCCGGGCGAAAACTGACACGCCCTAACGCGACACCCGGAAGTCTGAGGCGGCAGGGAAGCCGAACGACACACGCGCCGCTTTCCAAGAAGCCTCGCAGGCCACTCACCGACACATTTAGAAGTATAACACATGACACTTGATAGATTCATAAACAGACCGGTGCTCTCCACCGTGATCTCTATTTTGATTGTCATATTGGGCGTGCTGGGACTCGTATCCCTCCCCATCTCCCAATACCCCGACATCGCGCCGCCCACCGTGCAGGTGAGCACCACCTACACCGGAGCCAACGCCCAGACGGTGCTTAACTCCGTCATCGCCCCTCTCGAGGAGCAGATAAACGGCGTGGAGAACATGGACTATATGACCTCCACCGCCACCAACACCGGCTCCGCCACCATCGAAATCACTTTCAAGCAGGGCACCAACCCCGATATGGCTGCCGTGAACGTGCAGAACCGCGTCTCCAAGGCACAGGGTCTGCTCCCCTCCGAGGTTACGCAGGTGGGCGTCGTGACGCAGAAGCGACAGAGCTCCATGCTTGTCATCTTCTCCTTATCCGACACAGAAGACAAGTACTCGCTCCCCTTCATCGAGAACTACGCCAAAATCAACATCGTGCCGCAAGTGCAGCGTATCAAGGGCGTGGGCGACGCGATGGTGATGGGCGCGGACTATTCCATGCGCATCTGGCTCAACCCGGAAAAGATGGCGGAGTACCACCTTATGCCCTCCGACATCAGCAGCGTATTGGCTGAGCAGAACATCGAGGCCGCGCCGGGCAACATCGGCGAGCGCGAGAATCAGACCTTCCAGTACACGCTCAAATACAAAGGCCGTCTCACGCAGGTGCCCGAGTTTGAGAACATGGTCATAAAGTCCAACACGGACGGAACTATCATACGCCTCAAAGACGTGGCTCGCGTGGAGCTTGGGCGCAGCACCTACGCCTACTCCGGCAAGGTGAACGGACACAACGCCGTGAGCTGTATGGTGATGCAGGTGGCCGGCTCCAACGCAACGCAGATTGTAGAGGACGTGCTGGCTTTGCTGAAAGACTGTGAGAAAGACCTCCCCTCCGGCTTGAAGATTACCATCGCGCAGAACGTAAACGACTTCCTCTTCGCCTCTATCCACGAGGTGATAAAGACCCTTATCGAGGCGTTCATCCTTGTGTTTATCGTGGTGTATATCTTCCTGCAAGATATGCGAAGCACCATCATCCCCGCCATAGCCATCCCTGTGGCGCTGATAGGCACGTTCTTCATGCTTTACGTCATCGGCTTCTCCATCAACCTGCTTACGCTCTCGGCTATGGTGCTTGCCATCGCCATTGTGGTGGATGACGCCATCGTGGTGGTAGAGGGCGTGCACGCTAAGCTAGACCAAGGCTACACCTCCGCCCGCAAGGCTTCCATCGACGCTATGCGCGAGCTTGGCGGAGCCCTTGTCTCCATCACGCTCGTGATGATGGCCGTGTTCATCCCCGTAAGTTTCATGTCGGGCACATCGGGTATTTTCTACCGCCAGTTCGGTCTTACGATGGCCATAGCCATCGGCTTCTCCGCGCTCAACGCCCTCACCCTCTCCCCCGCCCTTTGCGCCATCCTGCTTAAGCCGCACAAGAAGGAGGGCGAAGAGGAAGAGAGCCTCAAAGAGCGCATGGGCAAGGCGTACAAGGCAGCCGGCCAAACGATGTACCAGCGCTATGCCGAGGCGGTTGGACGCATACTCCACCCGGGCGTGACGATGGTGCTTGTCACGATAGCCATCATCGGCCTTATCTTCGGCGGCTTCAGCTTCTCCGAGCATCCCGTTGTGACGGTGATACTCTCCATCATCGCCATACTGGCTTTCGTCGGACTGACGACCAAGAAATTCCACAACGCCTTTAACAAGACGTTCGACAACATGCTCAAAGGCTACAAGAAGAACGTGCTGCGCTTCATCCAGCGCCCGTACCTCTCTCTCGGACTTGTGGGCGCAGCGATCGCCATCCTCGTGTGGCTGATGAACATCACCCCGACCGCTATGGTGCCGAGCGAGGATACCGGCACAATCATGGGCGTGGTGACCATGCCTCCCGGAACTTCCCAGGACCGCACCGAGGCCTACCTCGACAAGGTGGACAGCCTTGTGCGCTCCTGCCCCGCCGTGCAGACCAGCACCATCATCTCCGGCTACAGCTTCATCGGCGGCCAGGGTCCGTCGTACGGCTCGTTCATCGTGAAGCTGAAAGACTGGAGCGAGCGCTCGCTCAAGGAGAGCTCCACCGTGGTGTTCGCCAATTTCTACCTCCGCTCCCGCGACGTGTTCAAGGACGCGCAGATTCTCTTCTTCCAGCCGCCTATGATCACCGGCTACGGTGTGACCAACGGCTTTACGCTCAACTTGCAGGACCGCACCGGCGGCGACATCAACAAGTTCTACGAAGTGGCGAAGAAGTTCCTCGCAGACCTCTCGGCACGTCCTGAGATAGAGTCGGCGCAGACAAACTTCAACACCAACTTCCCGCAGTACTCCATCGATATCGACGCAGCAAAATGTAAGCGTGCCGGAATCTCGCCGCGCGACATCCTCACCACGCTGCAGGGCTACTACGGCGGTATCTACGCGTCCAACTTCAACCGCTTCGGTAAGATTTACCGCGTGATGGTGCAGGGCGAGCAGAGCCAGCGCACCAACTACGAGAGCCTCTACAAGATAAAGGTGCGCAACGGCAGCGAGATGGCTCCCATCACGGAGTTCCTCACCATCAAGCCCACCTTCGGCCCGGACAACATCAACCGCTTCAATATGTATACCTCAATGTCTGTGAACGGAAACCCGGCCTCGGGCTACACCTCCGGACAGGCCATCAAGGCCATCGAGGAAGTGGCGGCGCAGTCCCTGCCCACGGGCTACTCGTTTGAGTTCTCGGGCCAGACGCGTGAGGAGCAGCATAGCTCGGGCAGCTCGACGGCAATCGTCTTCGTGCTCTGCTTCGTCTTCATCTACTTGCTGCTTTCGGCGCAGTACGAGAGCTACCTGCTTCCCTTCTCCGTGCTGCTTTCCGTCCCGTTCGGCCTTGCCGGCTCGTTTATCTTCATACACGCGATGGGCGCGGTCAACAACGTGATACCCGTCTTCGGCGAGGCGGCCAACAACATCTACGTGCAGATTGCCCTCATCATGCTTATGGGTCTGCTTGCCAAGAACGCCATCCTTATCGTTGAGTACGCCCTCGAGCGTCGCAAGATGGGCATGAGCATAACCTGGGCATCCGTCCTCGGCTCGGCAGCCCGTCTGCGTCCTATCCTCATGACGTCCCTCGCCATGATCATCGGCCTCTTACCGCTGATGTTCTCCTTCGGCGTAGGCGCAAACGGCAACCGCTCCCTCGGCACCACGGCCATCGGCGGCATGCTCATCGGTATGATATGCCAGCTCTTCATCGTCCCCGTGCTCTTCGTCATCTTCGAGTTCCTGCAAGAGAAAGTCAAGCCCTTGACGTGGCAGGACACGGACAGCTCTGAGGCAGAGTCTGACATCGAGCAGTATTCCAAGTAAAAGCACATCTCCCCTCCCTCATCCCCGCCCGCGAAGACACGGGCGGGGATGAGGGAAGAGGGTTTGCAACAAAGCATATAAGCGAAATATGAAAAAACTCATCCTACTCATAGCGTGTCCGGCGCTCTTCGCGAGCTGCGGCATATACAGCACCTACCACCGCTCCGAGCAGGTGATGGGCGGGCTGGACAGCCTCTACCGCGACACCACCGACACCTACGCCGTCATTAAGGGCGACACCGCCAACCTTGGCAACCAGCCCTGGCGCGAGGTGTTCACCGAGCCGCAGCTCCAAAGCCTCATAAGCAAGGCCTTGGAGAAAAACACCAACGTGCTTGAAGCCGACCTCACCATACAGCAGGCCCAGGCCGGACTCAAAGTCGCCCGCCTCGCCTACTACCCCTCGCTGACGCTCTCCCCGCAGGGCACGGTCTCTAGCTGGGACTTCAGCAAGGCTTCCAAGATATACAGCGTGCCAGTCACGGCAAGCTGGCAGCTTGGCGCGGTTGGCTCCCTGCGCAACAACAAGAAGCAGGCCGACGTGTCGCTCGAACAGAGCCGCGTAGCCAAGCAGGCTGTCAACACCTCCATCATAGCCTCCGTGGCAAATATGTACTACACGCTGCAAATGCTTGACGAGCAGCTGAAGACCACGCAAGCCACCATCGATATATGGAGCGAGAACGTCCGCGCCATGGAAGTGATGAAGACGGGCGGCATGACCACCGAGGC
This sequence comes from uncultured Oscillospiraceae bacterium, assembly GCA_963625935.1. GTDB lineage: Bacteria > Bacteroidota > Bacteroidia > Bacteroidales > Bacteroidaceae > Alloprevotella. The sequence goes on from CAVFVD010000003.1 coordinate 69,586, forward strand.
GGCCGTGGCTCAGGCAAAGGCCAACTATTACAACCTCCTCTCCACCGTGCCCACGCTCAAGCAGAGCATAAAGAAGACGGAGAACGCCCTTTGCACCGTGCTGCACGAAGCCCCGCACCCCATCGAGCGCGGCGCCTTCTCCGCCGACAAGTTCCCCGCTGAGATGAAGGCCGGCGTGCCTCTCCAGCTGCTCAACAACCGGCCGGACGTGCGCATAGCCGAGCTCAACCTCGCCTCGCTCTTCTACGGCGTGAACCTCGCCAAAAGCGCCTTCTGCCCCTCGCTCAACATCACGGGACAGGCCGGCTGGACCAACAGCTCGGGCATGGGCATCGTGAATCCGGGCAAAATCATCGCCTCGGCCATTGCCTCCATCACGCAGCCGCTCTTCGCCAACGGCCAGCTCCGCGCCAACCTCAAGGTGGCCAAGCTGAAGTACGAGGCGGCGCAGCTCGACTACGAGCAGGCTTTGCTCAACGCCGGCCAGGAAGTGAGCGACGCGCTCACAGCCTACCAGACGGCGCAGCAGCAAGTGGACGTGTGCCAAAAGCAAGTGGACGTGCTTGCCTCGGCTCTTGAAAAGACCCAGCTACTCTACCAGCACAGCACCGGCACAAGCTACTTGGAGACCCTTACGGCACAGCAAAGCCTCATACAGGCGCAGCTGACGCTCATCTCCGACAAGTTCGACAAAGTGCAGGCCGCCATCAGCCTCTACCAGGCACTGGGCGGCGGCCGCGAAGGCAGCAACTAACCCCGCGCGGGCGGCCGCGCGACGGACCACACCCGCTCTCACGGGGAAGCGTCCGCCGCGGGGCCGCCCGCCAGCATAATACCGCAAAGACATGATCAGTCCATTAGCATTCGTAGACCCGGCGGCTCGCCTGGGCAAAAACGTGGAGGTAGGCCCGTTCGCCTACATAGAGAAAGGCGTTGTCATTGGTGACAACTGCGTCATAAAGTCGCACGCCAGCATTCTCGAAGGCACCACGATGGGAAGCGGCAACATTGTCTTCCAAAACGCCGTCATCGGCGCCACGCCGCAGGACTTCCACTTCAAAGAGGGAGGAAAAACAAGCGTCGTCATTGGCAATGACAACCGCATCCGCGAGAATGTGGTGATAGCAGGCAGCTCCTACGAGGGAAAAAGCACCGTCATCGGCGACGGCAACTTCCTCATGGACCGCGCCCACATCTGCCACGACGTGACCATACACAGCCACTGCGTGGTAGGCATAGGCGCGTGCATCGCCGGCGAGAGCGAGCTGCAGGATTGCTCCATACAGAGCAACGGCGTAGTGATACAGCAGCACGTGCGCGTAGGTCGCTACGCCCTCGTGCAGAGCGGTTGCCGCGTGCAGAAGGACGTTCCGCCTTACATCATCCTCGGCGGCAACCCCGCCGTTTACCACGGCGTCAACTCCACGGTGCTGAAGCACATCGGCACGACCGACCGCATCCTGCGCCATATCGCCAACACCTACCGAATAATCTACACGGGCAACTTCAGCCTTGAGGACGCCGTGCTCCGCATCCCCGAGCAGATTCCCATGAGCGAGGAGATAGACATCATACTCGAGTTTATCAAGGAAGCCAAGCACGGCATCGTGCGCCACATGACCGACTGACGCTCCCCCGTCCTACGCTCCCCCCCCCCTTCTCTTAGAGCGGAGCGAAACGAATTGCAACGCAAGCCGCGGCCCAGACTTCAAAGTCCGAGCCGCGGCTTTGTGATCACATGTGTTGCTTGCAGTCCGGGCCGCCGCGGTTTTATGTACACCAAAAAGAAAAATAGGACACTTGCGCTCGGCGGGCGAGGGGTGCATTTTTATGTAAGTTTAACGGGAAACCTTAGTCCGGCGGCGAGCAAAAAGCGCTTTTGAGCGACGAAAAGGGGACATCTCGCTACGGAAATAGGCCCCGGAGCGACGGGAATACTTGGAGTTTTTCGGATATGTACATCCCGGCGGCGCTATAAGTACATATCGGCGGTGCGTAAGTCACTGATAGTCAACACACGGAAAGAGGGGATACGCACGCGGTGCATATCCCCTCTTTCCTCTATGCAAAGATAATACATTTTCCGCCCGTTTGCAAGAGGCCGTTAACACTCTTACACATCTTGAAAACCGACATTTAGAACACTTTTCGGCAGTTCTTAGGACAAAATGCGGCGCAGATAATGGCTTTCAAATGGGGTGAATGGTATTCTATATACCTTGCCGGCATTTATCTCGGTTTTAATGCAGACCGGCTAAATTTCAGTCTTCACCTATGGCTCGCTTTTTGCTCCAAATTTCTTGTTGACACATCCATCTCCATCTGAGTGTGCCAAGAAAGAGAGACCTGGATTGTCCCCAGCACTTCAAGCAAGCACCCCTTGACACAGTTAAGCTGGTTACCCCTAAGCCGAAATTTCTGACATCCTTTCTTTCTGTTAAGGCTGTCCAAGCTATGCGCCTGACCCGTTTGTCACCGCCTTTTCGGACAGGCTCCCCAAAAGGGGCTAACCGGGAAGAACGCCTTAGAAAGAAAAGGAGCGCTAGCACCTAACACAGACTTAGCTTTGCGACTCATACTTGATAACAATCCACCACAACCAGGCTTATGGCGGTTGGTTACGGAAAACCCGTCACCTCGTGCCGCACGGAACAAAAAGACGGGCGGCAAACCCGAAAAAGGTTGCCGCCCGTCAGTAGGGATATATGTGTCGCGGGAGCTGAATTCGCCCCTCCTTATTTTGCGAGGTAAGCCTCCACGTTTTTCTCTATGCGCGAAAGCACGTCGCCGCTTTCCTCGGGGACGAAAGTCTCGCCCGTGATGTGCTCGTAAAGCTCTATGTAGCGGGCGGAAATGCTGTTCACAATTTCGTCCGTCATTTCGGGCACGCTCTGCCCGTCCTTGCCCTGGAAGCCATTATCCATGAGCCACTCGCGCACAAACTCCTTGGAAAGCTGACGCTGCGGCTCGCCGTTGGCAAAGCGCTCGGCGTAGCCCTCGGCGTAGAAATAGCGCGAGGAGTCGGGCGTGTGTATCTCGTCCATAAGGTAGATTTCGCCGTTGTGCTTGCCAAACTCGTACTTCGTATCGACGAGAATCAGTCCGCGCTTTGCGGCGATTTCGGTGCCGCGGGCGAAGAGCGCGAGGGTGTAGCGCTCAAGCACTTCGTACTCCTCCGCCGTGGCAAGGCCGCGTGCGATGATTTCCTCCTTGGAGATGTCGGCGTCGTGCTCGCCTATCTCTGCCTTGGTGGTGGGGGTCACGATGGGGTGCGGGAATTTCTCGTTCTCGCGCATGCCTTCGGGCAGCTTTATGCCGCATATCTCGCGCACGCCCGACTTGTAGGCGCGCCACGCGCTGCCGCAGAGGTAGCCGCGCACTATCATCTCGACGGGGAAGCCCTCGCACATGACGCCCACGGTCACCATCGGGTCGGGCGTGGAGAGTTTCCAGTTGGGGCAGATGTCCGCCGTCGCGTCCAGAAACTTGGCCGCAATCTGGTTGAGCACCTGTCCCTTGAACGGGATGCCTTTCGGCAAAATCACGTCAAAGGCCGAAATGCGGTCGGTCGCCACCATGGCGAGACGGTCGCCGAGGTTGTACACGTCGCGCACCTTTCCGTGGTACACGCCCTTCTGGCCGGGGAAGTGGAAGTCTGTCTGAGTTAAAGCTGCCATAATCTTTATCAGGTTTGTATTGGTTTTCTTCTTATAAAAAGCGCAACTCCCCGCGCCGTATTCTGCGGCGCAAAGGGAGTTGCTTGCGTTTGTCTCTGTATTATGTGGCGGGGTCGGCGTGCTGCGGCGCGGCGTTTTCGCGCCCGTCCGCAGTGTTTGCCTCTTTCGCCCCGGCTTTTTCGCGGGCATCGGCGGCCTTTGCGGCCATCTCACGGTCGTGGCGGGCATAAGCCTCAACCACGCGCGTGACGAGCTTATGGCGGACGATGTCCTTCTGCGTCATCTCGATGAAGGCGATGCCCTCCACGCCCGAAAGTATGCGCTGCGCCTCCACCAGACCGCTCCGTTGCGAGGCGGGGAGGTCAATCTGTGTGCGGTCGCCCGTCACAATCATCTTGGTGTTGCAGCCCATGCGCGTGAGAAACATCTTTATCTGCGCCGTCGTGGTGTTCTGCGCCTCGTCGAGTATCACCACCGCGTCGTTGAGCGTGCGCCCGCGCATGAAAGCCAGCGGGGCAATCTGTATCACGTTGCTCTCCATGTACTCGGACAGCTTGGCGGCGGGCACCATCTCTTGCAGCGCGTCGTAGAGCGGCTGCAGGTACGGGTCAATCTTTTCCCGCATGTCGCCGGGCAGGAAGCCGAGTTTCTCGCCTGCCTCCACCGCCGGGCGGCAAAGGATTATTTTACGCACCTCCTTGGCTTTGAGCGCGCGCACGGCGAGGGCAATGGCCGTGTATGTCTTTCCCGAGCCGGCAGGCCCCACGGCAAATATCATGTCGCACTTTCCGTACGCCTCGACAAGTCGGCGCTGGTTTTCGCTGCGCGGCATAATGGGCTTTCCGCCCGTGCTGTACACTATGACACCCTCAGCGCTTTCGCCGCGAGCCGTGCCCCGCCGCTGCGTGATGGCGAGTATGTCCTCCTCTGTGAGACTGTTGAAACGCGCACAGTGCTTGTCCATCTCGCGGAAAGCCTCCTCGAAGCGGCACATTTCCTCCTCGCTGCCCACCACACGCACCACGTTGTCCCTCGCCATAAGCCGCAACTTCGGGCAAAGGGCGCGAAGGAGCTTGATGTTGGCGTTGTTGGGCCCGTAAAACAGGGCAGGGTCGGCTTCCTCTAAGATGAAATGTTTTTCTATCATGCCTCGGCTTGGGGGTGACGCGGGCGGACACGCCGCGCGTAAGCGTTGCAAAATTAAGAAAAGGGCTTGAAAAGTCAGTCCGCACGCGCGGCGCTTTTTGACGCGCAAAAGTCGCGCCGCACTGCTTACCAGCGCACGCGCAGCCCATCGTAGGCGAGCCGCACTCCCTCGGGAAGTCCGCGCTCCACGTCGGCGTGGAGCCCTATTTGGTGGGACATATGCAGAAGGTACGCCCGCTCGGGCGCGATGTCGCGCACAAAGGCGAGCGCCTCGGAGAGACTTTGGTGGGAATGGTGCGGACGCAGACGCAGGGCGTTGACCACGAGCGTGCGCACGCCGTCAAGGCTGGCGCGGGAGCCGGGAGCGAGGCGGCTCATGTCGGTGATGTAGGCAAGAGAGCCTATGCGGTAGCCAAGGATGGGGAGCTTGTCGTGCAGCACGCCAAAGGGTGTCACCTCTTCCCCGCCGACACAGAAAGGCTTTCCCGGTACAACCTCGCGCAGGGCTATGGACGGCACGCCGGGATACTTGTTTTCGGCGAAGCAATAAGGGATGCGCTCGCGCAAGTGGGCGGCGCAGAGCGGGTCGGCGTACACAGGCACGTCACCGAAAGCGGAGAAGGGGCGCAGATCGTCAAGTCCGCCGGTATGGTCGTAGTGCTCGTGCGTGAGCAGCACGGCGGAGAGCGGCGCGAAAGGCACGCCGAGCATCTGCGCGCGGAAGTCGGGCCCGCAGTCCACCAATATCCGCGCCCCGCCGTCCGTCTCAATGAGCGCGGAACAGCGCAGACGCTTGTCGCGCGGGTCTGCACTGCGGCAGACGGCGCACCTGCAGCCTATCTGCGGCACGCCCGTGCTTGTGCCAGTGCCGAGAAATGTGATTGTTCCGCCAGACAAAGCTATTTCTGTTGTTTTCCCTCGAAAATACAAATGAAAGCCTGCGCTCACGCGCCGATGATGTTCACCTCTGGGCGTATCTCTATACCGAATTTCTGCCGCACGTCCGCCCGCACCGCGTCACTCAGGCGCACGATGTCCGCGCCCGTCGCTCCGCCGAGGTTAACCAACACGAGCGCCTGCTTTGCGTACACGCCCGCTGCGCCGAGGCTGCGCCCCTTCCAGCCGCACTGCTCTATCATCCAGCCGGCAGGTATCTTCACACCGCCCTCTACGGGGTAATGGGGCATATCGGGATAGGCGGCAAGGAGGCTTTGGAATTTTTCCTCCCCTACTACCGGATTCATAAAAAACGACCCCGCGCTGCCGATCTCCTTAGGGTCGGGGAGCTTGGCGCGGCGTATATCCGTCACGAGGCGGCGCAGAGCGGCGGCGGTCATTTCGCCGGCTGTGAGCCCGCGACGCTCCATCTCACGGCTTATTGCGCCATAAGTGAGGTCGGGGGCGAACGTGCGGCTGAGCCGGTAGGTGACGTGCGTCACAATATAGCGACCGCGCAGCTCGTGCTTGAATACGCTGCTGCGGTAGGCGTAGCCGCACTCCGCCTGGGAGAATTCGCGCTCCACTCCAGTCTCCGCCTCCACGCAATGCACCTTATATATATACTGCCCCGCCTCGACACCGTACGCGCCCACGTTCTGCACCGCGCTCGCGCCGACTTCGCCGGGGATGTAGGAGAGATTTTCAAGTCCATGCCAGCCCTCGTCCACGCAACGCGCCACGAAGTCGTCCCACGCCATGCCCGCGCCGGCACGCACAAGCACGCTGCCGGCGTCGCCGCCGACCACCTCGCAGCCGGTTATGAGGGAGTGCAGCACCGCACCGTGGTAGTCGCCGGCAAAAAGCAGATTGCTCCCCGCACCGATATGCAGCCACTGTCTGCCCGCAAGGCGGGGCAGAAGGGCTTTAAGCTCGTCGGCGCTGCGGTACTCGAAGAAGTCTTCACAACAGGCGTCTATGCCGAATGTGTTATGGTGAAGTAAAGAATGCATGTGTGAGTTTTTCTATAAAAAACGACGGCGGGAAGTCTGTGACCCTCTCTCTTTGCACACCGCAAGCCCGCAAGGCGCGGTAAAGGCGCGGCGCGGGTCAGTTTTCAAGCCTTGTGAGCCGCCAGCTGTTGCCCGAGCGGTCGAAGACAAGCAGGCAGCCCATTCCGCCTGACTGGCTGCATATCATCAGCACACGCCGGCGCTTGTCGCCGTAGCTCTGCCCGTAGTTGATGTTGGTGATGGTGTGCGCGGGCAGTGCCGGGCGGTAGTCGGGCCATTGCTCCACGTCAAGAACTCCCTCTATGGTCTGAAAGCCATCGGAGTCGTAGGTCTTGAAAGAGAAGGGGTTGCGAATGTGCGCCGCCTGGTAGCTCGCGCTTGTGGAGAAACGCGCGTAGAAGTCGTAGAAGTCGGCGTTGACGTTCTTTTCCAAAGCGTGCCGCTCTATGGCGGTGAGCTTCCAAAGCCCGCCAAGTTTGTCGAAAACGTACTGCTTCACGCGGCGCTTGTCAAGATACACCCACTCTACTACGACGTGGCGCAGCGAGGTGTCTTTCTCCGCCTTCACCGATCGCTCGCTGTCGAAAATGAGCGTATACACGTCCTGGCGGCTGTAAAGACGGTCGAAGCGCCAATCCTTTTCAGCTATGGGAGCGTCTTTCCCGTCCGTGTAGTTGTGCAGCGGGAAGACAACACGCTCGCGCTGGAAGCGGGCGTTGTGCATAAACGAGTAGACGAAGTCGTCGAAAAGTCCGTCGGCTGCGCGGGGAGGGTCGGCGGCGACGCTGTCTGCGGGAATAGTGTCGGCCTCGGCTCGCACGGTGTCGGCTTCCGCCGCCGCTGCGCCCGTCTCGGCCTTGTCGCTCTTGCACGCCGCGAAAAGCAGAAGCGGGAAAATGACGCAAATGATAGCTTTCATGACAATGTCAAGGTATGAAACCGAGGGGCAAAAGTACGGGCTTTCGCTCTTACCCGCAACTTGTTTGGCAATAAATATCTAACTTTGCGCCGACTTGAAGCAAAGCCGCACGCCACGTATAGGCGCAGGCCGGGCGGAAAGCATGCCCCGCGCGACGGGGACAAGGACCAAAGGAAACAAAAACACGACATACATATGTTGAAAGAGAAGATACAGGCGCTGCTCGGCGAGGTGGCGGGACTGAAAGCCGCCGACGCGCAAGCGCTTGAGGAGCTGCGCATAAAATACCTGAGCAAAAAAGGCGTGGTAAACGGCCTGATGGCGGAATTCCGCGACGTGGCGGCCGACCAAAAGCGGGAAATAGGCATGCAGCTTAACGAGCTGAAGACTGCCTTGCAAGAAAAACTCGCGGAGCTGCGCGGAAGCGTGGCAACCAAGGAGGACGACCACAGCGGCCTCGACCTCACCCGCACACCCTACCCCGCCCCGCTCGGCACGCGCCACCCGCTCTCCATCGTGAAGAACGAAATCATCGACATCTTCTCTCGCCTTGGCTTCTCCATTGCCGACGGTCCCGAGGTGGAAGATGACTGGCACGTCTTCTCGTCTCTGAATTTTGCCGCCGACCATCCCGCACGCGACATGCAGGACACCTTCTTCGTAGAGCAACACCCCGACATCGTGCTGCGCACGCACACCAGCTCGGTGCAGACCCGCGTGATGGAAAAACAGCAGCCGCCCATCCGCGTGCTATGCCCGGGACGCGTGTACCGCAACGAGGCTATCTCGGCCCGCGCCCATTGCTTCTTCCACCAGGTGGAAGGTCTTTACGTCGACAAGGATGTCAGCTTCACCGACCTTAAGCAGGTTTTGCTCACCTTCGCTCGCGAGATGTTCGGGCCCGACACAAAGATACGCCTCCGCCCCTCCTACTTCCCCTTCACAGAGCCGAGCGCGGAAATGGACATATCCTGCAACATCTGCGGCGGCGAGGGCTGCTCGTTCTGCAAGCAGACCGGCTGGGTGGAGATACTCGGCTGCGGAATGGTAGACCCCAATGTGCTTGAGGCAAACGGCATAGACAGCACGGTGTACAAAGGCTACGCTTTCGGAATGGGCGTGGAGCGCATCACCAACCTTAAATACCAGGTGAAAGACCTGCGCATGTTCTCCGAGAACGACGTCCGCTTCCTCGACGAGTTTTCCTCGGCATACTAAGCGCGGGCAAACTCTCCAGGAAAGCGACCGCCCCGCTCCTCCGCACACATTATTATATATAAGGCGCGGGACTTGCATGGACAAGGAGCAGCCTTGCGTTAATTAAGGAGCGACCTACCCTTAACAAGGAAATGTCTTGCCTTAACAAAGAGCGACCATGCTTTAACAAGGAGCAAAACAGAGAACACCACAACAAGCAAAGGAAACCACAGAAAGCGCACGGCCGAGGCGGAAAGCCTTGGCGCGTGCGCTTTCTTCTTCTTTGCGCCTGCGGCAATAGCTGATTGCCGGCACTACATTGCTCTCAAAGAATAAGGCATTGAGGATGCGAATGATAAGACGTATTATAAAAGCACAAGTAAAAGATTTTGCGCCAGCTCCATCGGCGTTTTCGCCCACAAGAAATATTTGCGCCGCCCGCCGATGCCAGCCAATAGACAGCCACACAGAGAAACGCCGATGAAATCGCCTGAAACGCGTCACAAACAACGTTTTTCGCAGATAACCGCCCGCCCGCAGCACGCATACATCCGCCGCCCGTTTTCCGTTTCGCGCGGAATATTGTAACTTTGCCCCAAATTTATGCTATGACAAAGAAGTTCACGCTCGCACTCCTGCTTGGCACGCTGCTGCTCGCCGCCTCTTGCGCCGACTACAACCGCATCGTGAAGACGCAGGACTACGACACGAAATATGAGGCCGCGAAACGCTACTACGCCGAGGGGATGTACAACCGCGCCGCCCTGCTCCTGCAAGACGTGATTTCGGCCCTGAAAGGCACCGACCGCGGCGAGGAGTCGCTCTACCTCTTGGGCTTCTGTCACATGAACGCCCACTCCTACGAGGCTGCCTCTACCGTGCTGCGCAAATACTACGAGACTTACCCACGCGGCAAATACGCCGAGGAGGCTCGCTTCAACTGCGGGCGGGCTCTATACATGGACACCCCCGAACCCAAGCTCGACCAGACGGCGACATATAGCGCCGTGACGGAGTTCCAGAATTTCATCGAGGCCTACCCCGCGAGCAAATACAGGGCGCAGGCGCAAGAGTACATCTTTAAGCTTCAGGACAAGCTCGTAGAGAAAGAGTACCTCTCGGCAAAGCTCTATTATGACCTCGGCGGGTATATCGGCAACGGCACAAACGGCAATTACGGCGCATGCATAGTGACGGCGCAGAACGCCATCAACGACTACCCCTACACCAGCCGTCGCGAGGACTTCGCCATACTTATACTGCGTGCGAAATTCGCTCTGGCGCAGCTCAGCGTCGAGGCAAAGAAAGAGGAACGCTATCACAACGCCATCGACGAGTATTACGGTTTCGTCACCGAGTATCCCGAGTCGAAATACATGAAAGAGGCGAAGAGCCTTTTCGCAAAGGCGGCGAAATACGTCCCGGCTTCCGAGCGCGAAGAAGCGGCGAACAATGCCGGCGCATCCGCCTCGGCAGACGCGCGATGACGCTCGCGGCTGCCGCGATTAAGTGGTAAGGCGGGAGCGAAAGAAACAATAGAAACAACATACCTATATAATAATAAATGGACTACAAGAAGAGCAACGCGCCCACCAACACGGTGACGCGAAACCTGATGGACTTCTGCGAAGAGACGGGAAACATATACGAGAGCGTGGTGATTATGTCACGCCGCGCCAACCAAATCGCCGCGCAGATGAAGGAAGACCTCTCCAAGCAGCTCAAGGAGTTTGCCTCTGCCAACGACAATTTGGAGGAAACCTTTGAGAACCGCGAGCAAATAGAAATTTCCCGCTACTACGAGAAGCTCCCGAAGCCCACGCTTATCGCCGCTGACGAGTTCATCAAAGGCAACGTCTACTACCGCAATCCGGCTAAGGACAAAGACAACCTCACGTCCGAGGAATAATGATACAACGCATACAGAGCCTGTATTTCCTGCTGGCCGCAGTGTGCCCGGCGCTGACGTTCGCCCTGCCTTTCGCAAAAGCGCAGCTCGGCGGCGCGGCGACGTGGTTTTACAGCTGCCACACGGAGGGGCTTCCGCAAAACATCCGTTACGTTGCGTGGGACACAAGCGCCACAGCCGTGCTTGCAGTTGTGCTTGCGCTTTGGGCGTTGTTCTCTTACAAAACGCGCAAAAGGCAAGTGCGCCTCGCCAAGGCAAGCCTTGTGGCTGACGTGCTTTGGCTCTACTGCGCGGCGGTGCACGTGGCGCAGTACGTGAGCGAGACGAAGGCGGATTTCCTCCCCCACATCGGGGCTTTCCTCCCGGTTCTCGCCATCGTGTTCTGCGTGCTGGCATGGCGGGCGGTAAAGCACGACGACGAACTCGTCAGGGCAGCCGACCGCATACGCTAAGCGGGAGAACGCTGCGCGAGGCACGGACGCGGTTCGCCATTGGGCGAGCCACACATTATATAATAGCAGAGAATATGTCCCTCAACAAAGTGATGCTCATAGGCAATGTCGGCATGGATCCCGAAGTCCATTACATCGACAACGGCGTATGCACCGCACGCATACGCCTCGCCACCTCGACCCCCGGGTACACACTCCCCGGCGGCACGCAGGTGCCCGAGCAGACCGAGTGGCACAGCATACTGCTATGGCGCAGAAACGCCGAAGTGGCGGAGCGGTACGTCCACAAGGGGGACAAACTCTACGTGGAGGGACAGTTGCGCAGCCGCGAGTACACCGACAAGCAAGGGCGCTCGCGACGCGTCACCGAGATATGGTGTGACAGGTTGGAACTTCTTACGCCCCGCCCCCGTCCCGCTGCGGAAAACGCGCCCTCTCCCGCCCCATCGGACGGGAAAAGCGGCACTGACGGCGCGGGGAATACGGCTACGGCGGGAAACGGTCTAGACCGCTGCCCGTTCTGACCGGCGGCGGCGCGACAGAGAGAGGATGCCACGCTTCGAGACACGGCGGCTGCAAGGCCGCGATATTCTTGCCCTTGCCCCCTACGGGAGTGCGAGGCAATGTTGTGTGTATATATGGAGGCACAGTTTAGGCTCCTTCGAGCTTGAAAACTTGCTGCGGCAGACAAGCCCCGGTTCAGCTCTCCCCTACGGCGAAGACGACGCGCCAAGGTCAGAAAAACGGCGGACAGAGCGGCTTTCCACGTTGCTCCTCGCCAAGCGGCTATTCGGACAGACAGCGTTTGTCACACACGCCTCCGATGGCAGTCCGCTACTCACAGGAGTAGAGAACGCTCCGCATATCAGCGTTTCGCACAGCGGCGGCGCATACGCCTTGAGCGTTGCGCCCGTGCGCAACGGCATAGACATCGAGCGCCACTCGCCCACGGCTTTCCGCCTGCGGGGCAAATTTCTCTCACAAGAGGAAGAGGCTCTTCTCGCGCAGACCTGCTTTCCGCCCGAAGCCGCCGCAACCCTCTTCTGGAGCGCAAAGGAGGCGGTGTACAAGTGCGCGGGGGGCGAGGCGCGGACAGTAACCGACGTGCTGCTGACTGCAACTCGGGCAGAAGAAATAAAGGCATGCATCCCCGTAACCGGCACCCGCTTCGCAGTGGAAACGGATAGCGACGAAAAAGGAGTTATCACGATATGCCAAAGGCTGTTATGACAATCCGTTAGAGCATTCTGTAAGATTGCGCAAAAGCCGGGAGACAACATTTTCAATAGAAACTACACAAGAACGACCCTGAATGATAACAGTATCCAACCTTGCCATACAGTTTGGCAAGCGCGTCCTCTATCAGGACGTGAACATAAAGTTCACAAACGGCAATATCTACGGCATAATCGGCGCAAACGGCGCCGGCAAGTCCACTCTCCTGAAAGCCATCTCCGGCGAGCTGGAAGCCAACAAGGGCAAGGTGGAGATGGGTCCCGGGGAACGTCTCTCCGTGCTTAGTCAGGACCACTTCAAATACGACAACGAGACGGTGCTCGACACCGTGCTTATGGGGCACACAACGCTTTGGGCGGTGATGCAGGAGCGTAACGCGCTTTACGCAAAAGAGGACTTCACCGATGAGGACGGGCTCAAAGTGGCAGAGCTTGAGGACAAATTCGCCGAAATGGGCGGATACACCGCAGAAAACGACGCCGCCACGCTCCTCAGCGGCTTGGGCATAAAAGAGAAACTGCACGGAAAGCTGATGGGCGACCTCTCCGGTAAGGAGAAAGTGCGCGTGATGCTGGCGCAAGCCCTCTTCGGAGAGCCGGACAACCTCCTCCTCGACGAGCCCACCAACGACCTCGACCTTGAGACCGTGGAATGGCTGGAAGACTACCTCGGAAACTTCGAGCACACCGTCCTCGTCGTGAGCCACGACCGACATTTCCTTGACCAAGTATGTACCCACACCGTCGACATAGACTTCGGCAAGGTCACGCTCTTTTCCGGAAACTACTCCTTCTGGTACGAATCCTCACAGCTTGCCCTGCGCCAGGCGCAAAACCAGAAGCAGAAGGCTGAGGAAAAGAAGAAGGAGCTGGAAGAGTTTATCCGCCGCTTCTCGGCAAACGTCGCCAAGAGCCGTCAGACCACCAGCCGCAAGAAGATGTTGGAGAAACTCAACGTGGAAGAGATTAAGCCGTCGACGAGAAAGTATCCCGGCATCATCTTCCAGATGGAGCGCGAGCCCGGAAACCAAATTCTCGAGGTGAAAGACCTCAAAGCCACGACGGACGACGGCACGGTGCTCTTCGACCGCATCAACTTCACCGTGGAGAAAGGCGAGAAGATTGTCTTCATAAGCCACGACCCGCGTGCGATGACCGCCCTCTTCGAGATAATCAACGGCAACGCGCAGCCATCCGCAGGCTCGTACAAGTGGGGCGTTACCATCACGACGGCATACCTGCCGCTGGACAACACGGCGTTCTTTAATACGGACTATAATATGCTTGACTGGCTCAGCCAGTACGGCGAAGGCAACGATGTCTACTTTAAAGCCTTCCTCGGGCGTATGCTCTTCAAGGACGAAGACATCCTCAAAAAAGTAAACGTGCTTTCCGGAGGCGAGAAAATGCGCTGCATGATTGCAAGGATGCAGCTGCGCAACGCCAACTGCCTCATACTCGACACGCCGACCAACCACCTCGACATGGAGAGCATTCAGGCGTTCAACAACAACCTGAAGCTCTACAAGGGAAATATTCTCTTTGCCAGCCACGACCACGAGTTCATCAACACGGTTGCCAACCGCATCATCGAACTCACGCCCAACGGCTCCATAGACAAGCTCATGTCCTACGAGGACTACATACACGACGACCACATCCGCGAGCAGCGCGAGCAGCTTTACGGCACGGCGCAGTAATCCTGCGACCAAGCGGGTGCGTGTGGCACGCTATTTGCAAATCTAAACAAGACAAGCAAAACAGACAGTAAGCAACTATGAGCAAGAATAAGGACAAAGCCGCCGAGGCGGAGGAGACGCAGAAGACAAGCACTGAAACAGCCGGCAACGCCGCAGCCAATGCAACCGGGGGAGCAGCCAACGCCACCGAGGACACTGCCGCCGCCGACAAAGCCGCAGAGACAGCCGAGCTGACCGCAGAGGACAAACTGGCGAAAGCCGAGGAGGACCTCGCGGCAATGAAGGACAAGTACCTGCGCCAAGTGGCGGAGTTTGACAATTACCGCAAGCGCACAATGCGAGAGAAGGCGGAGCTTATACTCAACGGCGGCGAGAAAGTGCTCGCGGCGCTCCTGCCCGTGCTTGACGACCTCGAGCGCGCGGCGGACAATATGGAGAAAAGCGATGACGTACAAACACTAAAAGAAGGCGTTGCGCTCATCCTTGACAAGCTCGGCAAAACCCTCGCGGCGCAGGGCTTGAAGAAGATGGATACGGACGGGAAGGAGTTTGACACGGACTTTCACGAGGCCATCGCGCTTGTGCCCGCTGCGGACGAGGCGCAGAAAAACCATGTTATCGACTGCGTGCAGGCGGGCTATACGCTCAACGAGAAAGTGCTTCGCCACGCCAAGGTGGTTGTAGGACAGTAAGGCAGAAATGGCAGAAGAAAAAGACTACTATAAGGTACTCGGCGTGGAGCGCACTGCCTCCGCCGACGAGATTAAGCGCGCCTACAAAAAGGTGGCTATAAAGTACCACCCGGACCGCAATCCCGGCGACAAAGAGGCTGAGGAGAAGTTCAAGCAGGCGGCCGAGGCCTACGACGTGCTTCGCGACCCCGACAAGCGTGCGCGGTACGACCAGTTCGGCGCGGACGGCGTGAACGGAGCCGGCGGCTTCGGCGGCGGAGGCTTCGGCGCAGGCGGGATGGACATAAACGACATCTTCCGCGAGTTCGGCGACATCTTCGGCGGAGGCTTCCGTGGAGGTTTCGGTGGCGGCTTCGGCGGCTTTGGAGGCGGCGGCGGAGCGGCGCGTCGGCAGTACCAGGGCGGCGACCTTAGGATGAAGGTGCGCCTCACCCTTGCCGAAGTGGCCACCGGCGTGAAAAAGAAGTTCAAGGTAAAGAAAGACGTGGCTTGCCCCGAGTGCCACGGCAGCGGCTGCGAGAGCGGCCATACGCCCGACACTTGCCCCACGTGCCACGGCAGCGGTTATGTGACACGCACGCAACGTAGCATGTTCGGGATGGTGCAGAGCCAGTCTCCCTGCCCCACCTGCCACGGCGAGGGCACGGTGATAAACCACAAGTGCTCCCACTGCCACGGCGACGGAATAGTGCCGGGCGAAGAGATTGTGGAGATATCCATCCCCGCCGGCGTGGGCGACGGAATAGTAGTAAACGTGCCGGGAAAGGGACACGCCGCAAAGCACGGAGGTGTGCCGGGAGACATACAGGTGATTATCGAAGAAGAGCCTAATCCCGACTTCATCCGCGACGAGACCGATCTTATATACAATCTCCTGCTCACCGTGCCGCAGGCAACGCTTGGCGACACCGTCGACATCCCCACACTCACGGGCAAGGCACGCATAAAGATAGACGCAGGCACGCAGCCCGGCACTGCGCTCCGCCTTCGCGGCAAGGGACTCCCCGCGCTCAAAGGATACGGAAGCGGCCACGGCGACATTGTGGTCAACATCAGCGTCTACATCCCCGAGAAGCTTGACAAGGAAGAGCGGGAAAAGATAGAGAGCCTGCGCGACAGCGCCAACGTGCAGCCGCAGAAAGGCATCAAGGAGCGCATCTTCAAGGCGTTCCGAAACTATTTCAACAAGGACTGACCCTTGCGGCCGCTCCCGAAAACGACATAACACAGACAAGAAGCTAAGACATGGAAGTCTTCAACACACAAAAGGCACTTGAGAAAGCACTCGGCGAAGCACGCTCCCAAGGCAAGACGGTGGGACTTGTGCCCACAATGGGCGCGCTGCACGAGGGACACGCCTCTCTGGTTAGACGCAGTGTGGAAGAAAACGGACTTACGGTGGTGAGCGTCTTTGTGAACCCCACCCAGTTCAATGACAAAAACGACCTCAATAACTACCCGCGCACGCTGGAGGCTGACTGCCGCCTCTTGGAAACGCTTGGCGCGGACTATGTCTTCGCCCCGAGCGTTGAGGAAGTATACCCCGAGCCGGACACGCGCACTTTCTCTTTCCCACCCATAGACACGGTGATGGAAGGACCGCGCCGTCCTGGACACTTCAACGGAGTTTGCCAAATTGTGAGCAAGCTCTTCTATATGGTGAAGCCGGACAAGGCGTATTTCGGAGAGAAAGACTTTCAGCAGATAGCCGTCGTGAAGGCAATGGTAAAGGCTCTGTCCATACCGGTAGAGATTTGCCCCTGCCCCATTGTGCGGGAGGATAGCGGACTTGCCCTCAGCTCGCGCAACTCGCTCCTTTCCGACACCGAGCGCCGCCAAGCCGTGTGCATCTCGCACGCGCTGAAAGACAGCGTGCACTATGCCAAGAGCCACACCGTCAAGGAGACGCACGACTTTGTCGTCGGCGCGATAAACGCCGTGAGCGGACTCGAGGTGGAGTATTACGAGATTGTGGACGGCGACACGCTCCAGAGCGTAAGCAACTGGGACGACAGCGCGTACATCGTAGGCTGCGTGACGGTTTACTGCGGCTCACGCCCCGTGCGCCTCATAGACAACATTAAGTACAAGCAGGAGGCGCAGTAAGCCCCCCCGAACTACAACAGAGGAGAAAGGTATGCTGCTGAGCTTACTCAAATCGAAGATACACTGCGCCACGGTGACGGAGGCAAACCTTCACTATATGGGAAGCATCACCATAGACGAGGCGCTGATGGAAGCGTCCGGCATTATGGCGGGAGAGCACGTGCACGTGGTGAACAACAACAACGGCGAGCGCATTGAAACTTACGTCATCGCCGGGCCGCGCGGCTCTGGCTGCATCTGCCTTAACGGGGCCGCCGCGCGACTTTTCCAGGTGGGCGATGAAGTTATCATTATGTGCTACGCCCTGATGACGCCCGAGGAGGCCGCCGCGCACAAGCCCAAAGTGGTATTCCCGCAAGGGGCGGACAACAAGCTGCAATAAAGCCTCCGCGCTCTGCGGAAAACGCAAAGGCGCACGTAGGAAACCAATACGGGAAGCACGTAAGGCGCAGAGGGCAAAGAATTAAGGCGCAGACGGCGCATTTGAAAAGCACGGGCGGGACAGGATGCCAAGACTTGCGCGTCCCGCCCCGCTTTTGTTTTTCTTAGCAACAACAAGAAAGCGACAATCCCAATGACAGACACTGAGAGAACACTCTCCGCTATGGGCTTCTCCGCCCTCACCCCTATGCAGGAGGCAATGGGCGCGGCTGGGCGCGAACAAGGCGCGGTGGCGCTGCTTTCCCCCACGGGCTCGGGCAAGACACTCGCCTACCTTTTGCCGCTTGCCGCCACGGTTGACGGCGCGTCCGACGTGCTGCAGGCGGTGGTCATAACCCCCACACGCGAGCTTGCGGCACAAAGCGAGGAGACGCTGCGGCGCATGAAGACCGGACTGCGCTCCGTCACGCTCCACGGCGGACGCCCTGCGATGGACGAGCACCGGCGGCTGCGTGAGGTAAAGCCCCAAGTGATCTTCGCTACGCCCGGCCGACTCAATGACCATCTCTCAAAGGGCAACATCACCGGCACGGGCGTGCGCACGCTTGTCATGGACGAGTTTGACAAATGCCTTGAGCTCGGCTTCCAAGCGGAGATGGAGGAAGCCGTGACGCAGTTTCCCCGCACCTCGCGCCAATGGCTGCTTTCGGCGACCGACGCGGAAGAGATTCCCGCTTTCATGCGCCGCCTCGCGCCACGCTTCGAGCGGCTTGACTTCCTTTCAGGCTCTGCGTCTTTGCGCGAGCGTACAAAAGTATACCGCGTGCCTTCGCCCGAGAAGGACAAGCTGCACACGCTCGGCGCGCTGCTCACGCACATAAAGGGCGAGCCAGCCATCGTCTTTGTGTCCTACCGCGAAAGCGCGGAACGTGTGGGCAAATGGCTGCGCAGCGAGGGCTTCACCGCAGAGATTTACCACGGGGGAATGGAGCAAGAGCGGCGCGAAAGGGCTTTGTACAAATTCCGCTGCGGCGCGGCCAACGTGCTTGTATGCACCGACCTCGCCGCCCGCGGACTCGACATCCCCGAGGTGCGTGCCGTGGTGCACTACCACCTGCCCGCCAAGGAGGAGGACTACACCCACCGCAACGGGCGCACCGCCCGCTGGGACGCGGAGGGCGCGGTGTACCTCGTCGCCGGACCGGAGGAGATGCTCCCTGCGTTTGCCGACGATGCCGAAACGCTTGCCCTGCCGCATGACGCACGCCCCCGCCCCACTGCACCGCGCTACGCCAGCGTCTACATAGGCCGCGGCAAGCGCGACAAGCTCAGCAAGGGCGACGTGCTTGGCTTCCTTTGCAAGAAAGGCGGACTGAAAGCCGCTGACCTCGGGCGCATTGATGTCCATCCATACTGCGCCTACGCCTCGGTGCTTAGGTCGCGCCTTGCGCCCGCGCTTCGTGCCGTGGCGGGAGAGAAGATAAAGGGAATGAAAACAATAGTGGAGGAGATGCGCTCCTGACGCACGCCGCCCCAGATACGCAAACAATGGAGATAACCATAAAGGACGCCGACCTGAGAAAGGCGGCCGGCGAGGGAGCCGACGCTTTCCTCGCGCTTGTCACCGAGGCCATAAAGACACAGGCGGGTGGCACGCTCGATGCCGACACGCTGCAGCGGCTCAACGCCGCGCAGACCACCCTCTGGGCCTATTCTATCCTCCACGAGGAGGTTATGGACGGCGGCTTCATACAGCTCATTTACAACGGCTACGGACCGTTTTTCTTCCTCAACCCCTTCGCCAAAGCCATGCGCGAATGGGGGCTGCCCGAGCTTGCCAAGATTGTCAACAAGGGCAAGAAGCTTTTCCTCGCGCATAAGGACGAGCTGACGAAAGAGCGCAGCGACGAGGACTTTATGGCGCTTTTCGAGCAGTATCCCACCTTCGACGCGCTCGACGACGCCTTTGTGGAGGACGAGGAAGAGACCACCGAGACCGTGGCGCACTACGTGGACGAGCATCTTGATGACTTCGTCACTGTGCAGCCCTGACGCCGCGCCCCCACCATAAGCCAGACACTATGAACAAGAAGAAAACGCTCCCCGCCGCCCGCGTGAACATTCGCAACAAGCGGGCGGAGCACGACTATCTCGTCATCGACAAATACACGGCCGGCATTGTGCTGACCGGCACTGAGATTAAAAGCATCCGCGCGGGCAAGGCGAGCCTCGTCGACACGTTCTGCTACGTGCACAACGGCGAGATGTGGATGAAAAACAGCTACATAGCGGAGTACAGCCTTGGCTCGTACAACAACCACTCCACGCGCCGCGACCGCAAGCTGCTTCTCAACAAAAAGGAGATACGAGCCCTTGTCGACGAAACTCGCAACCCGGGCTTCGCCATCATTCCCCTGCACATGTACATCAATGAGAAGAGCCTCGCGAAAGTGACCATCGCCCTCTGCCGGGGAAAGAAGGAGTACGACAAGCGCAACACGCTCAAAGAGAAGCAGGACCGCCGCGAAATGGACCGCGCCATAAAGCGCTACTGACGCGCCGCCGCCCGCCCCTCCCTTTTTCCGCTTTTCGGGAAAGGTCTTTTCTGGAAGAAAAACAAGACCATTGCCATGAAACCAACAAGACACCTGGGCCACGCCGTACGCGCGGCTGCCGCCGCCATCGCCTCGCTGGCGTTTTGCGCCTTTCCCGCACAAGCCGAAAGGCGAGCCGACGCAACGGAAGGCGGATTCATAAAAGTTGTCGGCACGCATTTTTACAAAGGCGACAGCGAAAAGCCCTACTACTTCATTGGCACAAACCTCTGGTACGCGCCCATTCTCGGCTCCACGGGACAGGGCGGCGACCGCGCCCGCCTTTGCGCCGAGCTCGACTCTCTCCACGCCCTCGGCGTGGACAACCTGCGCATCCTCGCGGGGGCTGACGCCGGCAGCCGTTACGCCAACACCGTGCGCCCCTTCTTGCAAAGCAAGCCGGGCGTGCTTAACGACACACTCCTCACAGGCCTCGACTTCACGCTCTGCGAGATGGCGAAACGCGGAATGTCTGCGGTCATCTACCTCACCAACTCATGGGACTGGAGCGGCGGCTTCGGCTTCTACCTCCGCGCCACAGGGCACGGCGACTCGCCCAACGCTTCGGGCGAGGGCTACCGCGACTATGTGGAATATGCCAAAACTTTCTTCGACGACAAGGCAGCGCAGCGCCTCTACCAAGACTTTGTCTCCCGCATCGTAGGGCGCACCAACTCGCTTACGGGCAAGCCCTACCGGGACGACCCCACCATCATGTCCTGGCAGCTCTGCAACGAGCCGCGCCCCTTTGGCACGGAAGAGATTCCCGCCTTCGTAGACTGGGTGCGCGAAACCGCCGGCCTCATCAAGCGCGCCGACCCCAACCACCTTGTCTCCACGGGCAGCGAGGGCGTAATAGGCTGCATGCAGGACGCTGACCTTTGCGAGCAGGTACACGGCCTCGACTCAGTAGACTATATCACCGTACACATTTGGCCGGCCAACTGGGGCTGGACCTCACGCGACCGGCTCTTCGCGGGGCTTTCCAACGTGTATGTAAAGACGCAGGAGTACCTCGAAGCGCACGACCGCATCTCGGCAAAGACCGGAAAGCCTTACGTAGTGGAGGAGTTTGGCTACCCCCGCGACGGAAACGGACTGCTCCCCACCTCCTCCACCGACGCCCGCGACTGTTTTTACAGCTTCCTCTTCCGCGCATTGAGCGACAGCCGGCAGGCAGGCGGCGCGATGGCGGGCTGCAACTTCTGGGGCTGGGGCGGCGCCGGCGTTCCGCGTGACAAGGTGTGGGCGCCCGGAGACGACTACCTTTGCGACCCGCCCCACGAGCCGCAGGGCTGGTACTCGGTCTACCGCACAGACTCCACCACACTCGGCGTGATACGCCAGGGCGTGCAGAGCCTGAAATAAGAAATTATTGCTGTCCGCTAAAACTTTTTGAGCAGAAAAAAGTTTTAGCGGACAGCAATATATATGTGTGTCACTTGCGGCTACCTGCAAACTCGCGCTCCATCACATCCGCCACAAAGCGCTGTCCCTTTTCATTGATGTGAATGTTGTCGCGATAACCGTCTTTGTCCAACTGCCGGAGGTCTTCCACCAGACGAACGTTGTTGGCCTTGCACCATGCGATGATCTCGTCGCCTTGCTCGTTGTACTTTCCCTTTTCCTGCTCGCACAGCTCGGCGTGCAGATACACCACGAGAGGTATTTTCGCGCTGTCGGCCATTTCTTTCAGCTGCGCGAAACCGGGATTGAATATGCTGCCATCTTTGTGAATGCCCGCCAGCACTTTCTGGTCGGGGTCCAGCCTCTTTTCCCCGCCCCTGTCAAAGAGCGGTTTTACATATTGCGGCCAGATGTAGCGGCCAATCACCTCGGCGATGGCGCAGAAATACTGTTTATCGGGATAGCTTGGAGACAAACCAACCTCCGGCTGGAATGTCATATTGTCGTGAGCATCATGGCTGCTTACAAGCAGGAATATTCCTTGCGTGCCAAATAGCCCGTACTCTTTCAAATAGGCGGCGCAGTTGTCCGGTCCCCAACTGCCTGCGGAGATATTGAGCATCTGAATGCCCGTCTCAGCAGAGAAGAGCGAGGTGGCAAGACTGTCCTGGTCGGTCTGCACGCCGCCATGGATGACGGAGTCGCCAAGTCCAAGCACGTGTTTCTTCTTCGCGTCGACCTCGTCGCTGCGCATGCCGTAGGCATTATAGTAATACTTGTTGCCGAGCCTCACGCCGTTCTGGCTAGGCTGCGGCAAATACTCCCATTTGTCACTCGCCGCGTACAGCGGCATCTTGCCGAAGCCCCACGCAAACCTTAGGGTCAGCTCGGCAACCAGGAGGAGCAGTACCAACGTACCCCCCCGTAAATCAAGAACTTAGCTTTTTTGCTCATCAGTAAATAATGATAAATGAATATATGTTGCTATTCGGTAAAACTTTCAGGGTTTGAAAAATAAGAGATGGCGTTTCCCGCGTTGCGCCTGCCGTGGGTCACCGCGCGGAGAGTATGCCGGAAACCTTGCGCCTTATGGCGAGGGCGTTGGCTGCCGACACAAGGAGGAAGATGGCAAAGCCGGTGAGCGCGGCGGGAAGCACGCCGCCGTCACGCAGGGCGGGAAACATCAGCCCTATCATACCCATATAGTAGCTGCGGACGGCGAGGAGCGGCACGAAGGCGAGGAGCAGGCAGCCGGCGTTAAGCGAAAGCGTGAGGAGCTGGTAGGGCAGGCTGACGCGGGCGGGGCTGTAACCGATGAGCAGGAGATTCTCCAGCTTGCGCGTGTTTTTCTGCACAAGCAGATATACGCTCAGCATAAGAATGTAGAAAGAGAGCAGGCTCACGAGCAGACCCACGAGCAGCACAATGCTTACCACCACTTTCAGGAAATAGGTTGTCTTGCCAGCGTCGAGTTTGTTGTCCTCCACGTCGTAGCCTTTGCGCTGCATATACTGCGCAATGGCGGGGTCGGTGGGGTTTGCCACCTCCACGATGACGCGCGAAGGGTCGTCGGTCGCGCCGTTTCCGTACACGCTGTTGCTCCAGTCCATAAAACTCTGCGGCACAAGGATGGTGTTGAGCCTTCCCGAGAAGCCAATTACGCGGCCTTTGAACTCGGCGTGCTTTCCGCCCGAGCTGATAAATACGCGCATGTCTATCATTCCCACGACGCCGTCGCTCACCTTGGGAAGCCCGCGGCTTTGGGCGAAACCGAAATTGTAGAGCGCTATATACGTGCGCGGCAGAATCACAGGCACTTCCTTGTCGCCCGGTGTGTATCGCCAGTCGGCCGCGGGCGCGTCGACAAATCCGTCGGGTACTGACTCGAAAAACATTTCCGTGGTGAACGGCGCCGCGCCGTCAAGCCCCATAGCCGCCGACACTTTGTACTGCGAAGCGGTGAATGCCCCCACCCCGCGGCAAAAAGTCTGCGCGGAAAGGTCGGCCGTGTCTGCGGGCGCAAAGCTGTTGCCGTTGCCCGATAGCGTGCCGAGCGCGGTGACGTGCTTGGAGACAACGAGATAGTTGTTGTTGATAAAACTGTCCTCTTGCGTGAAGACGGGGACTATGTCCCGGTAAAACTGCACGCCGAGCATCACCACCCACATACCGAAAAGGTTGGCGAGGAAGAAGCCGGCAAACTGCGGAATACTTACGTGCTGCCGCAGCAGTTTCCATATCAATGACATCTTTGCTTGTTTTTTGAAAAAATCTGCAAGGCAGACAATTACAGCCTTATTGTGCAGTCATAGTCAAGATGCATGTGCTTGCCTATGCTGGTGACAATCACGCCCGCGCCTTGCTTCCGCGCCTCTTCCGTCATCAGCGCGGCCATTGCGTCAGCGTTGGTGTCATCGAGGTGGCTGATTGGCTCGTCGGCAAGCAGGAAGTCGAACGGCTGCGCCAAGGCTCGCATCATCGCCACGCGTTGCTGCTGACCGAAACTCATACGCCCAACTTTCGCGTCTATTTTGTCGGCAAGCCCGAGCCGCTCAAACCAACCGCGCAGCTCGCCATCGTCCTTGTGACGCGTAAGAGAGTTTTTTATCTGCACGTTCTCCCACGCAGTGAGTTCGGGGAAGAGGCGCAGCTCCTGAAAGAGGTGGCTCACGTGCCGCCGCCGCACCTCCGTCCATTCTTTTACGGAGAAGCCGCGCGTGTCTCTGCCGTCAAAAGAAAGCGTACCGGTGTAGTCGCGCCGGTAGCCGAGGATATAGCTGCACAGGGTGGACTTTCCCGTGCCCGACGCGGCCTCCACAAGGTACAGTCCGCCTTTTTTGAAAGTCACTTTGCTCCCCCACACCTCGCTTTCGAGGTCATCGCGCCCGGCAAACACTTGCGGCACGACCTTGGAAAAAGATATCTCTTCCATGTCTTGCGTAAAATTGACCTTGTCTTTATTCCACTTTCGCCTTAATCTTGCCGCCCGCAAGCACCTCAGCCGTGACCATATTGCCCGACGGCAACAGCTTGTGCAGCAAGTCCGCCACTCCGCCGCCCGTCATGCAAGGCTGCGCCCACAGCCGCGCGAGGTCAAGGCGCAGGCTTGACCGCAGTCCGCCCGCGCGGTAAGGCACTTTCTCCGCTCCCGACACGGGGGAAAGGGCAAGTGCCTCCATTCCCTGCGAGGCAAAATAGAGCGTGCGCCCGTCCGTGCGTCCGAAGAGCAGCGTGCCCTTCTCGCCGTGCAGGGAAAACGCTTCCGCGCCCCGTCTTTCGAGACGCACGTCCTTTTGCGATGCGGCGCAAGTCAGCCAGTATGCCGCGTCAGAGAAGAGTCCGCCGGCGGAGTTCTCTGTCTTTAAGCAAAACGATGGTGTCCAGTCCTTCGCAATCGCTCCCACCGACAGCTCCGCCAGTCCGTCCGCGCCCGAAAGCATTTTGTCCGCGTCCACGGTCTGGTTAAGCCCCAAGAGCAAACCGCGCAGCGTGGCGTCAGAGCGCAGTTGGCGCAAGAGGTCGCCGCCCGCCGTGCGCGTCACAAGGCGGAAGAGCGGCGCGGCTGCTTCCTTTATATTATTGTCTGCGGACAGAGAGATGCACCCCCGCTCGCGCTCGTACTTCTCAAAGGCTTGCGCCCATTGCTCGGTGACGCACTCCGTCTCGCAGCTTACGCTCGCGCCGCCGCCACGCTTGTCGCGCTCCACGCCGGCGAAGAGACGCACAGCGGAAAGCGGACATTCGGGGGGAAGGGCAAGGCGGAAGACGAAATTGTAGGGCGCGGGGAGCGCATCGAGCGTGGCGTAGAGCCGCACGCCGCCCTTTTGCTGCTGCATCCGGACAAACTGCTCCGTCTCGCAAAAGCCGCTCTCCTCGCCGTCCATAAGCATAGAGAGACTGCGCCGCAGCGCGTCACGCTCCTGGGCGACGGCGGGTCCCAAGGCCGCCACTTTGCTGCCATCCCAAGCCACAAGCCAACCGGCTTTCAGCCACGTCCAACTGCGTCCGCCGTCTTTTTCGGCCTCCGCGCATAGTCCGGCCTTCGCCATCTCCGCTACAAAGGCGGCGAAAGCGTCAGCGTCGGAAACGGGGGCGGCAAGTCCTATATATTCGTTGGGGGTGACGAAAAAGTATATGTCACGAGAGAGGTCAAGCCCTTGCGGACGCACGCCGCCGAAAAGGTTTCCAAGCGCAGCCGCCCCGTCCCCGCCGGCAAACGCGGCGGGAGTGACTGCCACAACGGCTTTCGCCTCCTTGGGCACACAGGCGGTGTAGTCCGTGCGCCGCAGGAAAAAAGCAAGCAGCCCCGCCACCACCGCCACGATAACGGATGCGGCGGCAATGATGGCACGCCTTTTATTCTTTCTTTCCATCTTTGATAGCTGAAAATGCCGGGACAGTCACGCCCCGACCGTTCTATGCTTTCGCTCTCTTGGAGAGATACATCAAATGCACCGCCACAAGCGCCGCCGTCTCGGTGCGCAGGCGGCTCTCGCCCAAACTTACGGGGCGGCAACCGGCAGCAAGCGCGGCGGCTACCTCTTCTTCTGAGAAATCGCCCTCAGGGCCTATCAGCACGCAGCTTTCTCCGTCGGCGGACAATAGGTCGCCAAGGAAATTGCGCCCGGACAGATGCCGCAACTCCGCTTCTTCCCCGCCCTCGCCGGCTTCTGCCGCGTCGTGGCAATGGGCGATGAACACCTCTTTGCCGCGCATTTCGTCAAGGTAAGCGGAAAGGGGGGTCATCTCCGTTATCAGCGGCTTGCGTGCCTTATGGCTTTGCTTCATGGCCGAGACCGCTATTTTTTCCAAACGCTCTGTCTTCACCACGCGCCGCTCGGAGTTTTCGCACAAAAGCAGCGTCACGCGGTCCACGCCAATCTCCGTGGCTTTCTCCACGAGCCACTCCATGCGGTCCATATTCTTCGTCGGCGCGACAGCGAGGTGTATGCCACCGCGCCAAAGCGGCGCGTCCTCCCACTCACGCGTGACGCTGAAAGCGCAGCGCTTGGGCGAAGCGAGCGTAACCTCGCCCTCGTAAAAACGCCCCTTGCCGTCAGTGAGCGTAAGCGTGTCGCCCTCTCGCATACGCAGCACGCGCACAGCGTGCACCGCCTCGTCGGCGGGAAGCTCGCGGCGTGCAGCAATGTCGGGGGCGTAGAAAAGATGGGTCTCTTTCATCGTTTGTCGGGAGCGTCTTCCGTCTCCTCCTCACGGCTTTTCAGCTCGTCGCGTATCTGCGCGGCAAGCTCAAAATTATCCTCTTCCACGGCGGCTTCGAGCGCCTGCCGCAGCAGTCTGTCTTCCATGCCGCGCAAAGGCAGCCCTACGGTGCCCTCCGGGTTGTGCCGCTTGCGCTGCGCCTCCATCATGGCGGGGGCTGCCCAAAGCGAGCAGCCGCTCTCCAAGGAAGTGACAACGGCGTCGGCGATAGGCACGTCGAGCACGCGCAGCACATTGCCGTCCTCAAAGTCGAGCCGTCCCAAGGTCTGTCCGCCGAGCGGTGGCAATACGCGCACGCCGAGCAGCCTTAGCCCCGCCTCCTTTGCAAGCTGCAGCATAAGGTGCGAGGCGGTGTAGTCCTTGCTCGTGACGGCGGCCTGCACGCGCTTGTAGCCCGCCGCGTCCAAAGGCAAAGCCACAAGCACGGAGCCGTCTTTCTCGCGCAACAGCAGCACGTGCGCCCCTTGGAGCGACGTGCTGCTTGTCAGTCCGTCTACGGATAACTCTGTGTAGTTTTCGTACATTTTCCTATCCAATCTTTTCGGCCTTGCGCCCCTCGAAAGCAAGGGCGAAAGCCACAAGCACGAGGAGGGCGTAACCGGCAAAGACAAACCATGCCGTCTGCCAGTCGCCGAGGAGATAGCCGTCGGGACTCCAAGCGCAAAGCCGGTTGATCACCTCACCGGCGGCAAGCGTGCCGATAGTGGCACCGAGGCCGTTGGTCATAAGCATAAAGAGACCCTGCGCGGAAGCGCGGACAGAGGGGTCGCACTCGCTGTTGACGAAAAGCGCGCCGGAGACATTGAAGAAGTCAAACGCCACGCCGTACACCACGCAGGAGAGAATGATGAGCGTAACGCCGGGGAAGGCGGGATTGCCCAAGCCGAAGAGGCCGAAGCGCAGCACCCACGCCAGCATGGCTATCATCATCACCACTTTTATGCCGTACCTTTTGAGGAAGAACGGTATAAGGAGTATGCACACGGCCTCTGCCACCTGCGAGAGGGAGACAAGCATCGTGGCGTTGTTTGCGCCAAACGTGCCAGCCATCGCCGGGTCGGCCTTAAAGCTTGTGAGGAAGGGCGTGGCGTATCCGTTGGTCACTTGCAGGGACATACCGAGCAGCCCGGAGAAGACGAAGAAGAGCGCCATGCGTTTCTGCTTGAACAGGCGGAAAGCGTCGAGTCCGAAGGCCTGTGCAAATCCCTTCGTCTCGCGTTTGACGAGCGGACAGGCGGGAAGCGTGAGGCAGTATAGGAATAGCAGCACGCCCACTGCGCCGGAGACGAAGAACTGCATGTAGGTGTACTGAAATTTGGCCGCGTCCTCAGCGAGCGTGAAAGCCAAGTCTGTGCCGTGCAGCGTAGTGCAGTTGACAAACCACATAGTGGCTATGAAGCCAACAGTGCCGAAAACGCGTATGGGCGGGAAGTCCTTGACGGTGTCGAGCCCGTGCAGCTTCAGTGTGGTAAAGGCCACGGTGTTGGAGAGCGCGAGCGTAGGCATGTAGAAAGCCACGCTCAGCGTGTAGAGCGCGATGAACGAGGCCTTGTCGGGCTGCTCTTGCGCCATGCCCATGCGGCAGAGTCCCAGCATGCACAAGCCCGCCGCGAGGTGGCACAGCCCCAGGAGTCGCTGCGGCTGCATGTACCTGTCGGCCACTATTCCCATCAGCGTGGGCATAAAGATGGAGACGATGCCCTGTATGGCGTAAAACCAGTGTATCTCGTCTCCCATCCCCGCGCGTCCGAGGTAGTTGCCCATAGAAGTGAGGTAGGCTCCCCATACGGCGAACTCGAGGAAGTTCATCACCACGAGGCGCAGTTTCAGTGTGCTGTTGTCTGTCATCTCTGCCTTTTTCTTTTTTGTCTTTCGGGCGCGATGCCGCGCGCCCGCCGTTTTTCATGGTTGGTTTGTCGTGCGCCGCGCCGCCTTCCGCGTCTGTGCTCCAGCCGCCGCGCCGTTTAAGGCGCAAAGTTAAGGGTGCTTGCACAAATTTCCGCCGCAAAAATGCAATAATTGACAAATTGCGTTTCGACCGCAAACGCACTTTTTCCGCCACAAACGGACTTTCCGCTCAGCTGCATAGTCCGCTAAGTGTCCTCGCCCGCGTTCAGTTTTGAGAAAAACAGAACCTCGCCGGGACAACACCTATATATAATAGGTACGTCGCCCATTGCTTTTTTACAGCTACGGTTTGCGGCAAAAGAACAGAGCAATTATCCTGCGTCAAAACCGGAAAAGTGCGGAAAGAGCGAAGATTTGACGAATAAGGCGTATCTTCGCGCGAATTTTCAAAGGGGCGTCCTTTTTCCCAAAAAGCGCAGGCTTTTCACAAAGGGCAAGGAGCTATTCCCCGGAAAGGAAGAAGGACACACAACCAATGGCTATATTTGGAAGAAGACACCGCACGGCTGCCACGCACGGGCGGGAAATAGACATGCTGCACGGCCCGCTGCGGTGGAAAATACTCTATTTCGCCCTCCCGCTTGCCGCGACAAGCATGCTCGAGCAGCTTTTCAACTCCGTCGACGTGGCTGTCGTGGGACGCTTCGCCAGCAGCAACGCCCTTGCCGCCGTGGGTGTGAACGCCCCTGTGCTGAATCTTTTCATCGACCTTATCCTGGGCCTCTCGCTTGGCGTGAACGCCGCCGTTTCGACCCACGTCGGCGAGCGCAACGAGGACGGAGTGCGCAAATGCGTGGAGACCGGCGCGCTGCTCTCCGTGGGGCTTGGCGCGGCGCTTGCCGTCATAGGCTCGCTCTTGGCGACCCCGCTGCTCACCGCTATGCACACGCCGCGCGTGGTGCTTGCCGACGCTACGCTATACCTGCGCATTTTCTTGGTGGCCCTGCCTTTCCTCGCCGTCTTCAACTTTTGTGCCGCCGTGCTGCAAAGCATGGGCGACACGCGCCGCCCGTTGTACATACTTGTGGCGGCGGGCGTGGTGAACGCCGCGCTCAACTTGGTGTTTGTCATAGTGTTTCACATGGGCGTGGCGGGCGTGGCCATCGCCACAGCCGTTGCCAACGCGCTGAGCGCCGGTCTCGCCGTGCGCACACTGCGGCGCGAGCGCGAACCGTACCGCCTGCGCTTCGGCCGGACGCGCTTCGATGTGGGGGAAATGCGCCGGATGACACGCATCGGACTTCCCGCCGGTCTGCAAGGGATGATTTTCTCGCTGAGCAACATTGTCATACAGACCGGCATCAACGGCTTCGGCCCGTCTGCCGTGGCTGGCTCGGCCGCAGCCCTCAATTTCGAGATTTACTGCTATTTCCTCATTTCCGCCTTCAACGGCGCGGCCGTCACCTTCATTGGGCAAAACTACGGCGCGGGGCAGATGGACCGCGTGAGGCGCGTCTTCTGGCTGTGCCTGGGCTGGGCTATGCTGCTTTGCGGCGGCTTTAATTTGCTATTCAACTTTTTCTGCCCCTTTTTCCTACGGATATTCTCCACAGACCCCGATGTGTGCTTCTTCGGAATGCAGCGAATGGCGACTGTGCTGGCTGTGCAATGGATAGCGTGCAGCTACGAGGTCGCTGCAGCCTCGCTTCGCGGCATGGGGATATCCATCCGCCCCACTCTCCTTATAGTCTTCGGCACATGCTTCTTGCGCGTCTCGTGGGTGAGCTTTGTCTGCCCCGTATGGCACAGTTTTGAGGCACTTCTGACGGTGTACCCCGTCTCATGGACGGTGACCGGAAGCCTTATGCTCGTCTTTTTCTTCACTATGTTGCGGAAAAAGACGGCGGAAGTCGCGGAGCAAATGAGTTTTAATAGGCTTACACCTGTCAATTAGCTTTTTGCACAAAACAATAAAAGTTTTGCTTTACGCCGGAAACGCTTTTCTTGCCACAACGTCGGCAACTGCGTAAAACGCATAATATTGCTCCGCGAAAAGAGTAAAAACCGAGCGATTTTGCACGCCGTTCCCCGCTCGAATTTTTATGTAAGTTTAACTATAAAACATAGCTCTTGCAGGTGCAAAGAGGCACTCTCGAGGCACAGACATAGACCTTCTGCTGACGGAAATAGGCTCTGAAGCGACGGGAATACTTGCAGTTTTTCCTACATGTACATACCGGCGGCACTATATGTACATCTAAGAGCCTCGTAAGTCACTGATAGTCAACAATGGAAAAGAGAGGGTACGCACAGTGTGCATATCCTCTCTTTTCGCTACACAAAGATAATACATTTTTCTCCGTTTTCCAAATCGCCATTAACGTTTTTTACCGGAGCAAGTAGGGAGCAAATGAGCGCTTATCGCAGCCTTCGGAGCGGATAAGAGGGCGCTTTGGCTGCAAATTTGCGTCGAGCCGCCTCATAGCCTAAGACGGGAGCGAGAGGAAGGCTGTTAAGCCCAAACTTTGCGCGGCGCACCTTACAAAGAGACGCGCTATTTGCAAAAAAGTGCCGATTTTTGGGGCAAAAACACCTTTACAAGGGGGCAAAACGCCGATTTCTCACGGCAAACCGCATTTTTTACGCGGAAAAGTTCCACCCGCAACCTTTTTTCCCTACTTTTGAAATCGTAACCGCAGGGCAGAGAAAAGAGCCGCCCTATGAAAAACGGCGCGGGGCACCGCCGCGAGCCGCCAACCTGCGCGGCACGCATCCCTATAATAGCGCAAGACACGCCACACACAGCGCGGCACGCCGCATTATATATAGGAAAAGAGCGAAAGCAAAGCGGAGACCCGCGCGGAAAACCTTACAATGCGAAAGCGATACCATGTGTTATTTACGATTTGACAAGGCGCAGATGACCAACCTGCAGGACTCCCTGTACAAGGAGCTGCTCATCACCAACCGATCCGGGGCGTACTGCTCCACCACCTTGGTGGGATGCAACATCCGAAAGTACAACGGACTGCTGGTAATACCCGTGCCCGGACTGGACGAGGAAAACCACGTGCTTCTCTCCTCTCTCGACGAGACCATCATACAGCACGGCGCGGAGTTCAACCTCGGACTCCACAAATACCAAGGGGAAAACTACAGCCCAAAGGGGCACAAGTACATCGTCAGCTTTGAGTGGGAGCAAGTGCCAACCTGGACGTACCGCGTGGGCGGCGTGCTGATGAAAAAAGAACTGGCCTTCGACACCGCCACACACCGCCTCTACATACGCTACACGCTGCTCGACGCACACTCGCAGACAACGCTGCGCCTGCGCCCGTTCCTCGCCTTCAGAAGCGTAAGGCAGTGGACGCACGAAAACGGCACGGCGGACCGCTCCTACACCGAAGTGCCCAACGGAGTGCGCATGTGCCTCTATGCCGGCTATCCCGACCTCTACATGCAGACAAACAAGCCCACCGAGTGGCACTACTGCCCCGACTGGTACCGGGGGCTTGACTACCCCAAAGAGCGCGAGCGCGGCTACAACGAGACCGAGGACTTGCTCGTGCCGGGATATTTCGAGACTGATATTAAGAAAGGCGAGAGCATCGTCTTCTGCGCCGGCGTGGACGAGGTCAACCCCGACGAGATGGAAGCGCTCGGCGAGAAAGAGGTTTCGCGCCTCGACCACCGCGACAGCTTCTACCACTGCCTCGTAAACGCCGCCCACCAGTTCCGCGTGAGCAAGGACGGAGAGACATACATACTCGCCGGTTACCCGTGGTTTAAGTGCCGCGCCCGCGACACGTTCATCTCCATGCCCGGCCTCACGCTTGCCATCGGCGAGCAGGAGCGTTTTGAAGAGTACATGGAGACGGCGGCGAAAGCCCTCCGCAGCTTCATGACCGGCTCTCCGCTCAGCGTAGACATATACGAGACCGAGCAGCCCGACACCTTGCTCTGGGCGGTATGGTGTCTGCAACAGTACGGCCGCCACACGTCGCGCACACAGTGCTACGAGAAATACGGCGCGCTGCTCCGCGAGATAATGCTGTATATATGGAGCGGCAAGCACCCCAACCTCTTTGTGCACGACAACGGACTTGTCTACGCCAACGGGCGCGAGCGGGCCGTCACTTGGATGAACTCGCAGAAAGACGGCCGCCCCATCATACCGCGCTCCGGCTACATAGTGGAGTTCAACGCGCTTTGGTATAACGCGCTCCGCTTCTTCGAGCAGATAATGGAAGAGAACGGCGGCGCGGAAAACGACGCGCTGATAGCCCGCGCCAAGGAAGAATGCGCGAAGATAGAGGTGTCGTTCCGCAAAGTGTTCCTCAACGAGTACGGATACCTGCTCGACTACGTCGACGGGCAGATGATGGACTGGAGCGTGCGGCCCAACCAGCTGCTCGCCATAGCCCTCGATTTCTCGCCCCTTGACATGCGCGAGCGCAAAAGCGTGCTTGACATCTGCACACGCGAGCTCGTCACGCCGAAAGGCATCCGCTCGCTCTCACCGAAGAGCGGCGGGTACAACCCCATGTACGTCGGCACGCAGGCTCAGCGCGACTGCGCCTACCACCAGGGGACGGCGTGGCCGTGGCTTACGGGCTTCTACCTCGAGGCCTATCTCCGGGTGTACAAAATGAGCGGCGTGAACTACATCGAACGCCAGCTGATAGGCTTCGAAGAGGAGCTGTTCTACCACTGCATAGGCACGATACCCGAGCTCTTTGACGGCAATCCGCCCTTCCACGGGCGCGGCGCCACGTCGTTCGCGATGAACGTGAGCGGCATACTGCGCGCGCTGCGGCTCTACACGAAATACAGCAACGCCGACCTCTGAGCGACACAACGCCGGCGGGCCTCGCGCCACGCGCCCCAAGAGGCACGCCGCGAGCCGCACGGAAAAGAAAGCCAACGAACAACGCCTTAGAAAAATACTATGAAAGTACTAATGTTCGGGTGGGAGTTTCCGCCCCACATCCTTGGAGGACTGGGGACGGCAAGCTACGGCATCACAAAAGGACTTGCCGCGCAGCCCGATATGCACATAACATTCTGCCTGCCCAAGCCCTGGGGCGATGAGGACAAAAGCTTCATGAACATCATCGGAATGAGCGAAACACCCATCGTCTGGCGCGACGTGCAATACGACTACCTTAAACAGCGGCTCGGAGACCGCATGCCGCCCGAGCAGTATTACAGCCTGCGCGACCACATATACGCCGACTTCAACTACCGCCTCACCGACGACCTCGGCTGCATAGGCTTCTCGGGACGATACCCGGACAACCTGCAGGACGAAATAAACAACTACTCCATCGTGGCGGGCGTGGTGGCACGCGAGCAGGACTTCGACATCATACACGCCCACGACTGGCTCACATACCCCGCCGGCATTCACGCGAAAAGCGTCAGCGGCAAGCCGCTCGTTATCCACGTGCACGCTACCGACTTCGACCGCTCGCGCGGAAACGTCAACCCGACGGTTTACGGCATTGAAAAAGACGGAATGGACCACGCAGACTGCATCATGTGCGTTTCCGAGCTCACAAGGCAGACTGTCATCAACCACTACCACCAATCGCCTGACAAGTGCGTGACGATGCACAACGCCGTCTACCCGCTCTCTTCCGACATCCTCCAAAACGTGCGCGACATACGCGAGCGCCGGGGAGACAAGAAAGAAAAGGTGGTGACCTTCCTCGGACGCATCACGATGCAGAAAGGGCCCGAGTACTTCGTCGAAGCGGCCGCGCTCGTCCTGCAGCGCACGCACAACATACGCTTCTGCATGGCGGGCTCCGGGGATATGATGAACGACATGATAGAAATGGTCGCGGCGCGCGGAATTGCCGACCGCTTCCACTTCCCCGGCTTCATGCGCGGAAAGCAAGTGTACGAGGCCTTCGCGGAAAGCGATGTCTACGTGATGCCCTCCGTGAGCGAACCCTTCGGCATATCGCCGCTCGAGGCAATGCAGTGCGGCGTGCCGTCCATCATAAGCAAACAGAGCGGCTGCGCCGAGATTCTCGACAAATGCATCAAGACCGACTACTGGGACATTAACGCAATGGCCGATGCCATATATTCCCTTTGCACCAACGAATCTCTCCACCAGTACCTCAAAGAAGAGGGCATCAAGGAAGTCGGGCAAATCACCTGGGAAAAGGTAGGCAAGCGCATCTACGACATTTACAGCAAACTGCTCGCCCGCTGACACGCCGCCCTGCAAGCCTCCCGCCCACCGCACGCCCCCACCCTATGGCTCGGGCGACACGCGCAGCGGCAAATGCCGCTAAGGGAATCGACCGGATAAAGAACACATACACCATAAACAACATACCCCACAGCCATGAAAACAGTCTGTCTGTATTTCGAGATACACCAAAACATACACCTCAAGCGTTACCGCTTCTTTGACATAGGGACGGACCACTACTACTATGACGACTACGAAAACGCCCGCTCTATCACGGAGACGGCGGAGCGTTCGTACGTCCCCGCCCTCGAAGCCCTGATAGAGATGGCGCAGGCCAACAAGGACTACTTCAAGTGCGCAATCTCACTCTCCGGCTGCGCCATCGAGCAACTCGAAAACTACGCGCCGCAGGTAATAGCCCTCTTGCAGAAACTCAACGAGACGGGATGCGTGGAGTTCCTCGCCGAGCCCTACTCGCACGGCTTCTCCTCGCTGATGAATGAGGAGATTTTCCGCGACGAGGTGCGCCACCTCTGCGAAAAGGTTAAGTCGCTCTTCGGGCAAACTCCCACCATCTTCCGCAACTCTTGCCTTATCTACTCCGACGATATCGGCGCCACCGTGGCCTCTATGGGCTTCAAGGGAATGCTTGCCGAGGGCGCGAAACACGTGCTCGGCTGGAAGAGTCCGCACTTCGTGTACAACTGCTGCCGCGCCCCGGAGCTCAAGCTCCTATTGCGCGACTACTCTCTCTCGGAGGACATCTCTTTCCGCTTTAACGACTCGTCTTGGAGCGAATATCCGCTTTTCGCGGACAACTATGCCGACTGGATTGCGCGGCTTCCCGAGGAGGAGCAGCTGGTCAACATTTTTATGGAACTGTGCGCCCTTGGCATTTTCCAGCCGCTCTCTTCCAACATACTTGACTTCATGAAAGCCCTGCCCGCTGAGTTTAAGAAGCGCGGCGTGACTTTCAGCACGCCTTCCGAGATCTGTGCCAAGATGAAACCTGCCGGCGAGCTCACCGTCACTTACCCCACCTCGTGGGTTGACGAAGAGCGCGACCTCTCCCCTTGGCTTGGCAACGTGATGCAGAAGGAGGCGGTCAACAAGCTTTACAGCATCGCCGACCGCGTGCACATTTGCCGCGACCGCCGGCTCTTGCAGGACTTCGACTATCTGCAAGCGTCCAACAACCTGCGCTTCATGAGCACGAAGCCTAACAGCTACGGCGGATACCGGGGCATTTACGACTCGCCCTATGACGCTTTCACCAATTATATGAACATTCTCGGCGACTTCATTACTCGTGTGAACAACCGTTACCCGCTCGACATCGACAATGAGGAACTCAATTCCCTGCTCACTACTATCAAGAACCAGGGTGACGAGATCGAGATGAAAGACAGGGAGATCAGCAAGCTGCAGGATATGCTCGGCAAGAAGGAGAAAGCGGAGAAGAAAGCCGCTGCCGCAGCCAAGAAAGCGGAAGCCGAGGCTAAGAAAGCCGAAGCCGTAGCAAAGGAGAAGGAGGCCGCTGCAAAAGCGGCGAAGCCCGCCGCTCAGTCCGCGCCTGATGCTGCCACTGCCGATGAAAAGGCAGACGAGGCTGCCGGGAAACCTGCAACAGACGAGACCAAAGCCGCTAAGCCCGTTGCAAAGTCTCCCAAGCCCGCGCCCAAGAGAGCCGGTGCAGCTACGGCTAAGAAGTCTGCCGCGAAAAAGACGGGCGCGAGCAAGTGACGCGGGCTTACGGGCGAAAAAGCCGCAAACGCATAAGGCACAAATAGGGAATGGAACGGCGCATCCGTTTGGCAAAGCCCGCTTCCCTTTGACAGACACGACAACAACGCATTAACAACCTAAAGAGGGCACGCGAGGCATTCCGCCCCGCCGCCCTCTTTTTTCACGCCGCACACGCCACACGCACAGAAAGGCAGTAACGGCACACAAAGAAAGACACACGATGGGACGGAAAGAACGCCTTTCCAACATGGAGCTTCTGCGGCTCGTTGCAATGTTTATGGTGATGGCCGTGCACGCCAATTTCTTCGCCTTGCATCCCCCTTCCGCCGCCGAAGTGGCGGGGCAGCCGCTACAAGCCCTCACGCGCACCGCGTTAGAAGGCTTTTCGTGTGTGTGCGTCGACGTGTTTGTGCTGCTTTCCGGGTGGTTCGGGATACGCTTAAAGTGGCGCGGTTTCTTCGGGCTTGTTTTCCAGTGCCTCTTCTTCTCTTTCGCGCTCTACGCCCTTGCTTTCGCTCTTGGGTGGAACGAGCGCACGCCCCTCGACGCCTTGTGCGAGTCGCTCAAATTCGGCGACTACTGGTTTGTGCGTCAGTATATCGCGCTTTACATCCTATCCCCAGTCCTCAATCTCTTCGTCAGCCGCGTGCCGCGCCTGTGGCAAGTGGCGGCACTCACGGCGTTTTTCGCCTTCGAGTTTGCGGCAGACATCGCCCCGGGCTTTTGCACGTTCTTCGGCAACGGCTACACGGTGTGGTCGTTCGCCGGACTGTACCTGCTTGCCCGCCATCTGCGCACATTTTCTTACAGACTCACCGCTCTGCCCGCCGCTTTCCATTTCGCACTCTACTTTCTGCTTGTAGCGGCAAACGTCGCCGCCTATTTTCTCTATGCGCAAGACAAAGCGCTCCCCGTCTCCCTCACCCTCTGCATATACAGCAATCCGCTTGTCATAGGCGCAGCGCTCGCGCTCTTGCTCGGTTTCTCGCGCCTCACGCTGAAAAGCGCGGCGGTCAACACGCTCGCAGCCTCAGCTTTCGCCATCTATCTTTTCCACATGCATCCCTTTGTTTGCGGGCAGTATTTCCTCCCGACCACGAAAGCCATTTACGCCCATCACAGCGGTTTCGCCTATCTCGCACTTATCGCTTTGTACCTGCTATGCGTAGCGTTTGTGGCCATAGCCGCCGACCGCGTGCGCATTTTCCTATGGAGGAAAATCTGCAACGCCTGGGACAATGCCTACAAGTCCGCTCCGCCTGCAAACTGACACCCACTTCCGTCCGATGCAAAGCATACCCCAATAAAAACGTTCGCCGCCTGCCGATAAAGGCAAGGAGGCGAACGTTTTTATTGGCAGCGCAAGAGCGCGGAAATCCGTATGGAAGGGGAATGCCCGTTAGCAAGAATGGAGACTGTCCTTAGCGCAAGGCACGGAAATCACTTTTTCAGCAGCCTCAGCCCCTCTCCTACCCAAAGCACAAGGGAGGTTGCGGCGGTGATGATTACCCAGTCGACGGCCTTCACGCCGCCCTCTGCCACGTTAAACATTTCCTGCACGCCGGGGCACTCTGTCATCAGCACCTGACCAAAGAATATGACGCCAGCAATCATAAGGAACAATTTGCTGTCACGCCACGTGAGTCCCTTGAAAGCGGAAGAGGCGGTCATGAAAGCTTTCGCGTTGAAAAGATTCCAGAACTGCAACATCACGAAAATAGTGAAGAAGAGACTCAGCTCGTAGGGCGAGAGTCCGTTTGCCGCACCCCAAGGCGCACGACCCGCAAACACGTCCGTCAGACACGACACCTCGGCGTGCTGGAAATAGACGCAAAGCCCTATCAAAATAGCGCTGAACAGCACACCTACGCCGACAATGCCGCCGCGCATACCTTTCAAGATACTCTCGTTCAGCGGACGCGGCTTCTCGCCCATCACGCTCTTCGAGGGCGGCAGGGACGCGAGCGCAAGCGCGGCGAAAGTGTCCATTATAAGGTTCACCCAAAGCATCTGCGTCACGGTCAGGGGCGACTGCTCGCCGATGAACGCGCCCACGGCCACTACGAGGCACGCCGCCACGTTGACAGTGAGCTGGAAGAGAATAAAGCGCTTGATGTTTTTATAGAGCGAGCGCCCCCACATCACGGCGTTGGCTATGGTGGCAAAGGAGCTGTCGATAATGGTCATATCGCTCGCCTCCTTAGCCACGGCCGTGCCGTCGCCCATTGATAGCCCCACGTTGGCGGCGTTAAGCGCCGGAGCGTCATTCGTGCCGTCGCCCGTCACCGCAACCACGTGTCCCATGTCTTTCAGCAAGCGCACGGCGCGGTCCTTGTCGTTAGGGCGGGCGCGGGATATTATCTTCACCTTGGGCAGCCGCTCGCGCAGCTCAGCCTCGGGCATTGCGGCGAGTTCGGTACCGATGAGCAGATTTTCGTCCGTGTCGCTTGCCGTCCACAAGCCAAGCTGTCGGCCTATCTCCTTTGCCGTGCCCGGCGCGTCGCCAGTCACAATCTTCACCTGTATGCCCGCGCTGAGACAGTCGGCGATGGCTTGCGGCACGTCCGAGCGCACGGGGTCCTCAATGCCTACAATGCCCAGCATCGTCAGACCCTCCACCGCGAGCCGCCCGTCTTTGAAAGCCTCATCCGCGCTTTCGAGCGTGGCATAGGCGAAAGCGAGCGTGCGGTTGGCGTGGCTTTGGTACTCGGCAAGTTTTTGGGTGTAGGCGGACTTTTTCTCTTGGGAGAGGGAGCATTTTCCCATTAAAATGTCGGGCGCGCCTTTCACGTACACCGTATGCTTTCCCGTCACGGACGATTTCACAACCGTGGCCATATACTTCAGCTCGGTGGTGAACTGCACACGCGCCTCCACCTCAAGCTTTTCG
This sequence comes from uncultured Oscillospiraceae bacterium, assembly GCA_963625935.1. Lineage (GTDB taxonomy): Bacteria > Bacteroidota > Bacteroidia > Bacteroidales > Bacteroidaceae > Alloprevotella. The sequence goes on from CAVFVD010000003.1 coordinate 108,865, forward strand.
CGCAGCGGCAGATAGTCCACGCCCTGCGCGTCAAGCCACAAGAGCAGCGCGCCCTCGGTGGGGTTGCCGATGGTCTTGACCTTCTCCCCCGTGCGGTCAAGGTTGGCGGTGGTGTTGGCGGCGATGCATTCCTTCAAAAGGGCGGACAGCTCATCGTCCCCAAGCCGCTGCCCCGCGAGCCCGTCAAACGCGGTGTCTACCACCGCCATTTGGTTTTGCGTAAGCGTCCCGGTCTTGTCAGAGCATATCACCGACACCGCGCCCATCGTTTCGCAGGCGTGCATTGTGCGGGGAAGGGTGTTTTGACGCATAAGGCGCTTCATGCTGAAAGCCAAACTCAGCGTCACCGCCATAGGCAGTCCCTCAGGCACAGCCACGACAATAAGCGTCACGGCTATCATCAGCGAGTCGAGCGCGTACTGCGTGAGCTGCGGCCAAGCGGTCGGGACGCTCACGCACGCGGCGAAGTAGCCGAAAATGCCCACCACGGGCAAAACGAGAAAGGCTATCGTCTGCCAAAGCCCAATGCGGGAGGCGTTTTCATTGTTTTTCTTTTTTCCTAAAACAAAGGAAACCGCCGCCGCAAGCACAAGCGAGCCCGCAAGACAGCCCGAGAGCGCGCCAAAGTCGGGGCTGGGCAGCGAGGCGGCGTAACGCACGAGCCGTCCTACCACTATCACCACCGCCACCGCGTAACTCACTTTCGTGATGAGCGCGGCAAGGCGGTCGAGTCCCTCGCTCAGCGGCGTCGACTCGCCGTCGCGCACCTGCGCAGCCTCAAAGACTTTGCCGCAGGCCGTGGAGTCGCCCACCGCAAACACGCGTGCCACGCCGTCGCCCTCTGTCACGGTGCAGCCTTTGAGGACGTGGTTGGACGGGTAAGTGGCATCCTTGTCAAAGTGCGCGGGGTCGGTGGTCTTGGCACACTGCGGCTCGCCCGTAAGCGAGGACTCGTTCATCGTGAGGTTCATGCAGCGCAGCAGCTCAGCGTCTGCCGGCACTTCCTCTCCGGCTTCAAGCAGGATTATGTCGCCCACAACCACGTCTTTGCGCGGCACCTGGCACACGCCGCCGTTGCGCACCGCCTTTACGAGCGTTTCGTCGTTCACCTCGTTTAGGCTCTTGAAGGTTTTCTCGTTTTGCGCCTCAAGCACATGCGCCACCGACGTGGCAAGCAGTACGGCGGCGGCTATGCCCACCAGCTCCAAGTACGGCTCCCAGCCCTCTACGCCGCAGAAAGCACTATTATAAAACGATATAGCGCCGGAAAGCAGCAGGGCGAAAAGCAGGATGGTGAAGAGTGAGTCCATTTCGAAGCTGCGCTTCTCCGCGTCCCACTTGCCGCCAAGGTACGCCACAAGGTAGGTCAGGAGGAAAAGCACGAGCGAAAGCACGGGCGCTATCCACAGCCCGGAGACAACCGCCGCGCCCGTAAGGGGCAGAGCCACCGCCGCCGCGAGCGAAGCGACGAAAATGAGGAGATAGAGCCGCAAAAGCCAGAAATGCATACAGGCCTTTATTTTTTCCCACACCGTCTCCTTTGCGGGGGGCGTGAGGACGTTTGCGCCGTGCAGCCGGCGGCTTTCAAGCACTTCTGCGTCGGTCAGACCGGCGTAATGGTGGGGTTGTGACATAATGGTTATACTTGTCCTATTGGTTTATAAATCCTTTTGTTTGTGCAAAAATACCGTTTGGCTTTGAAAGAATTGCCTTTCGCCTAACAAAAGCGGGCGGGAAGAACTGCTGTGCCGCAGACGGGCGACACGAAATACAAGCGGAAAGTGCGGGAAACGGGCAGAAAAGGCAAAATGTTATTTTGTCACGGAATTATAATGGACAAAATCTTTTTGCAAGCGTTTTTACTTTTATCTTTGCACCGCGAAATTAAAACAGGCTTAATTGCAGTAACGACAAGAAACAAGAGAAAGCAAAAAAGATATGTGCGGAATTGTAGGAATATTCAACATAAGCGAACAGACACCCGAGCTTAGGCGCAAGGCATTGGAGATGAGCAAACGGCTGCGCCACCGCGGGCCCGACTGGAGCGGCATACACTGCGGCAAGCGTGCCATACTGTGCCACGAGCGCCTTTCCATTGTCGACCCGCAAAGCGGCGGGCAGCCCCTGCTCTCTCCCGACGGATGCCAAGCGCTTGCCGCCAACGGCGAAATATACAACCACGCCGACATACGCGCCGCGCTCGGCGGCAGCTACCCCTTCCGCACGGGCTCAGACTGCGAAGTGATACTCGCGCTCTACCGCAAATACGGCGGTCCGGCGTTTCTCGAAGAGCTGAACGGCATTTTCGCCTTCGCCATCTATGACGAAGAGCGCGACGACTTCCTCATAGCCCGCGACCCCGTCGGGGTTATACCTTTATATATAGGATGGGACGAGGACGGAACCGTTTACTGCGCCAGCGAGCTTAAAGCCCTCGAGGGCTATTGCCAAAGATACGAGCCGTTCCCCCCGGGACACTACTATATAGGCAGCGAAGGCGTGACCAAACGCTGGTACAAGCGCGGCTGGACGGACTATGACACGCTGATGTCCTCGCCGCGCACGTCGCCGGCAGACATTCGCCCCGCGCTCGAGGCCGCTGTGCGCCGGCAGCTGATGAGCGACGTGCCATACGGCGTGCTTCTCTCGGGCGGCCTTGACAGTAGCGTAATCTCCGCCATCGCCAAGCAGTACGCCGCGCGGCGCGTGGAGAGCGGCGGACAGCAGGACGCTTGGTGGCCGCAGCTTCACTCTTTCGCCGTGGGGCTTCGCGGCGCGCCCGACCTTGACAAGGCTCGCGAGGTGGCCCGGCACATTGGCACCGTGCACCATGAGATCAACTACACCATACAAGAGGGGCTCGACGCCGTGCGCGACGTGATTTACTACACAGAGACCTACGACGTCACGACAGTACGCGCCTCGACCCCTATGTACCTCCTCGCCCGCGTGATAAAGTCAATGGGCATAAAGATGGTGCTTTCCGGCGAGGGCGCTGACGAGATTTTCGGCGGCTACCTCTATTTCCACAAAGCCCCCACGCCGAGGGCTTTCCACGAGGAGACGGTGCGCAAGCTCTCGCGCCTGCACCTCTACGACTGCCTCCGCGCCAACAAGAGCCTCTCGGCGTGGGGCGTGGAGGGGCGCGTGCCTTTCCTCGACAAGGACTTCCTCGACACGGCGATGAGCCTTGACCCTGCCGTGAAGATGTGTCCGGGCCGCGAGCCCGAAAAGCGCGTGCTGCGCGAGGCTTTCGCTGACATGCTGCCCGAGAGCGTGGCTTGGAGGCAGAAAGAGCAATTCTCGGACGGCGTGGGCTACTCGTGGATAGACACCCTGCGGCGCACGGCGGAGGAGACAGTGACCGACGCGCAGATGGCCGCCGCCGCAGAGCGTTTCCCCGTCAATCCGCCGAGATGCAAGGAGGAGTATCTCTACCGCAGCATTTTCGCCGAGCATTTCCCCAGCGAGAGCGCCGCCCGCTGCGTGCCGAGCGTACCGAGCGTGGCTTGCAGCACCGCCGAGGCGCTTGCATGGGACAAGGCTTTCCAAAACACCAACGAGCCGAGCGGACGCGCCGTGGCGGGCGTGCACAACGAAGCGTACTGACACGGGGCTTGGGGAATATTTTCAAGGATATAGTGTATTCTCCAACCGGATTAGGGGTAAGTGACCAAACGCTCGGCGCAAGATTCGCCCCCGATTCCGGAAATCCACACGCAGCGGAAACACTCGCCCCATATTTCGCCAAGGATGACGATATACAAAGACCGGACACGGGACAATTGCCCTGCGTCCGGTCGTATGTTTAAGAGATCGGGGAGTCTACATCGTGTAGTAATCCGAGTAATACGTCTTGCCGCTTGTAGTACGCACATAGCCACGCACTTGGCAGGTGCCCGTAGGAACACGCTGTACCGTGAAAGTGTAGCTATTTGCCGAAGTGTACTTATACTCGAGAACACCATTGCCCTTAACTCCTATTGTGGCCACAGTGAAGCCGCTTCCCGTAGCAGTAACCGTGACAGAATAAACCACTATGAACGAAGTCCTTTTCGTGGTGGTGACGGACATCCTCACAGTCACATTTTCGTCCTGCGCGTCGGTCTGCGGCGAGACGCTTCCGGTCCAGTCGCTGACATAAGAGTTGAAATAAGACGGTCTATAATACTCCACGCCGTTGTAAGTCAGCCCGTTTTGCGTAGGAACAAGATACTCCCCCGTGTCGCCGTAAGAGGCCTTGCATAGATAAATGCGGTTGTTGGCGACTGCGCCGAAAAAAATTTTGTCCGTATTGACCGAGGCTCTCCAAACGCCCTCCCCGCCCTTGAAGTCGGTCAGAGCCTTTGGCGCAGTCAGGCTGTGAATGCTTTTCTTTTCGTTTACAACGAAATCGTACACCCATACCACTCCGTTGCTGCCTATCTCCACGCCCTTGGTCTCGTACCATTTTAAGCCAGCCGCGCTTCCAAGGGTGGGCTTTGCCAAATAGACCCCGGCGTATTGGGGCACTGCGGACACGGAAAAGTCATCCGCAACGGTGTCGTCACTGTCACCACACGCGCACAAGAACCCCAAGAGGGAAAACACGGCGACAAAGCCGCATAAAAAACTTTTTGTCTTCATTTCAATAGTGTTTTTAGGTTAACCGGTAAATGCGATAAATAGTGTCCGTACGGAAAAAGCAACACAGCCGTACCCTGTATCGGCAAATATACAAATAACGCGGTATTGCAAGCAGAAAATGAGGAAAAAGCCACAAGACAAGGTATATCACACACCGCACACACAGCGGCCCCGCCGTATCTGTGTCAAGCAGAAAGCCCCCCCCCAAGCAAGGAAAAGCAAGAGCCGCGCACGCGCTGCGGTTTTTTTCCCACAAAAACGGGTGCGAGGGGCTTCAAGTGCCTTAAAAAATTAACATTTCTAACCTTTGTTAAGACATCGCAAGTAGCCCGGAAAGCACGGAAAGGCACTTTGCGGCGACGGGAATAGGGCGAGGAGCGACGGGAATACTTGGAGTTTTTCCTACATGTACACCCCGGCGATGCTATATGTACATCTACGAGCCGTGTAAATCGTTGATACTCAGTATAGCAAAAGAGATGGTACGCACGCGGTGCATACCCTCTCTTTTCGATACACAAAGATAATACATTTTCCGCCGTTTTCCAAATGCGCTGTCCCAAGCGTTAAAACGCAAATCCACGTGAAAAGGGCTGAAAAATTACGGACAGCCCTTGTTTTTCTACCACAAAAATCTCCTCCGTGCCTCGCTGCGCAGAGCATCCGCAACGCCAATGCAACGGGAGCGCAATTCCGGGGAGAAAAGAGCGGAAGCCTCGCCTTCGAATACGGAAAACGCTGCCGACTTGCCGGAAGTTGGTAATATTGCACCCGATTTTCTCAAAAAGAATAAGTAATGGAAGACTGGAAGAAAGCGCTTGCCGCACTCTCGGGCGCAGACATAGAAGAAGCCGCAGAGGAAGAAAAAGACGCGGCGCAGACACCGCCGAGACGCAAACGCGCGGGCGTGGTATACTCCACCGACCCCGGATTTGCCTACGCGGAGGAGGAAGAAGAAGTACGCGAGACACTCCCGCCCGCGCGGCAGCGGCTGCGCCTCGTCATGGAGCGAGCCGGGCGTGCGGGCAAGACCGTCACGCTGGTGCGCGGCTTCGTGGGGACGGAAGAAGACTTGCTGGAGCTTTGCCGCGAGCTGAAGCGCAAATGCGGCGTGGGGGGCGCGGCGAAAGACGGCGAAATAGTGATACAGGGCGACCACCGCGACCGGCTCGCCGCCGTGTTGCGCGCGGCGGGATACACGCAGACAAAATAAGCCACACGGCACACGGCGCGCCGCCTTTGCCGCGTGCCGCAAAAAGCGTATCTTTGCGCGTGGAAAAGGCGGGAAAGGCGACGCGCCGCACGCGACGCGACATCCCGCCGCAAGAAGACAAGCAAACACATACACACTAATATTATTTCAACTTTATCCGTCACTATGGAAAAAAGCGCATTGCAGATAGCCCGCGCCGCCTACCAGCCCAAGCTGCCCGCCGGTCTGCGCGGCAACGTGAGCATCAAGGAAGGCCAGCCCACCGAGAGCGTGGGAAACCAGGAGGAAATAAAGAAGCTCTTCCCCAACACGTACGGCATGCCCCTCGTGGAGTTTGTGCCCAGCACCGAGGAGAAGACTTACGCTCCGATGAACATCGGCGTCATTCTCTCCGGCGGCCAGGCCCCCGGCGGTCACAACGTCATCTGCGGTCTCTTTGACGAACTCAAAAAGCAGAACCCCGCAAACAAGCTCTACGGCTTCCTGATGGGTCCCGGCGGACTTGTGAACCACAAGTACATGGAAATCACCGGCGACGTCATCGACGAGTACCGCAACACGGGCGGCTTCGACATGATTGGCTCCGGCCGTACGAAGCTCGAAGAGGAGAGCCAGTTTGAGAGCGGCATCAAGATTCTGCGCGAGCTGGGCATCAAGGCCGTTGTGATTATCGGCGGCGATGACTCCAACACCAACGCTTGCGTGCTTGCCGAGTACTACGCTGCGCACAACTACGGCGTGCAGGTTATCGGCTGCCCCAAGACCATTGACGGCGACCTGAAGAACGAGCAGATAGAGACCTCCTTCGGCTTCGACACCGCTTGCAAGACCTACGCTGAGGTTATCGGCAACATACAGCGCGACGCCAACTCCGCACGCAAGTACTGGCACTTCATCAAGCTGATGGGCCGCTCGGCAAGCCACATCGCCCTGGAGTGCGCCCTGCAGTGCCAGCCCAACGTCTGCATCGTGAGCGAAGAGGTCGAGGAGAAGAACCAGACGCTTGACGACATCGTGACCTACATTGCCTCCGTAGTGGCCAAGCGCGCCGCCGCCGGCAACAACTTCGGCACGGTGCTCATCCCCGAGGGCCTTATCGAGTTTATCCCCGCAATGAAGAAGCTCATCGCCGAGCTCAACGACCTGCTCGCAACGCCCGAGGCCGCAAGCGTAGCACCCGACGCACAGCGCGAGTGGATTCTCTCCAAGCTCTCCGAGACCAACGCCGCTATCTACAAGAGCCTCCCCGAGGGTGTGGCTAAGCAGCTCACCATGGAGCGCGACCCGCACGGCAACGTACAGGTTTCGCTCATCGAGACCGAGAAGCTCCTCTCCGAGATGGTAGGCAAGAAGCTCAAAGAATGGGCCGCAGAGGGCAAGTACACCGGCAAGTTTGCCGCACAGCACCACTTCTTCGGCTACGAAGGACGCTGCGCCGCCCCCTCCAACTACGACGCAGACTACTGCTACGCTCTCGGCACCAGTGCCGCACAGCTCGTGGCTAACGGCAAGACCGGCTACATGGCCATCGTAAAGAACACCACCGCGCCCGCAGAGGAGTGGATTGCCGGCGGCGTGCCCATCACGATGATGATGAACATGGAGAAGCGCAACGGCGAGATGAAGCCTGTCATCAAGAAGGCTCTCGTGCGCCTCGACGGCGCTCCCTTCAAGGAGTTTGCCGCACACCGCGACGAGTGGGCAGAAAAGACGAGCTTCGTATACCCCGGCCCCATCCAGTACTTCGGTCCGACGGAGGTGTGCGACCAGTGCACCGCCACGCTGCGCCTTGAGCAGGCCAAGTAATACAGGCACGCTCGAGAGAGACAACAACAGACACTGACACAGGCAGGCAGTCCGCAACCCCGTTCCGGGAGGCCGTGGCTGCCCGCCTGTCTTCTTTTTTCCACGCCTATAAATAGCTGCGAAATCTAACAAAGCTAATTTGTAGAATCACCTTATACATAGGCGTGGCAAACGGGCCTCGCGCCCGGATAGCCCCAAGCACGCCGGAGCGCCCAAGACACGCCGAGGAAGCACAATATGCCAGAAGCACAGAGAAAAAGGACACAGCCAAACGCACGCCGCGCCGTGAAAACCGCGCACGCCAAGCGCAAGCCGTCCACTCCCCGCAAGAAAACACGGAGGGGGAAAGGGCACATGCAGTGGCGCGTGCTGGGACTGCGCTGCCTTTTCGTAGCGGCGGCGGCCTTGTTGTGCTACATCGTCTACGTCTATTTCGTCACGCCGTACAGTCTCAAATGGCAGGCTATGTACGGAAAGGAAGTCTACCCCGAGGGGTTCTCCATCCACGGCATAGACGTGAGCCACCACCAAGGGCAGATAGACTGGGACAAAGCGGCGCGCTCCACCATCGCCGGCGAGCCCGTGAGCTTTGTCTTCATAAAAGCGACCGAGGGGACACGGCATCTTGACGAAAACTTCAACAACAATTTCTACCAGGCCCGCGAGCACGGACTGCTGCGCGGCGCATACCACTACTTCAAGCCCTCCCTGCCGCCAAAGGCGCAAGCGGAATACTTCCTGCGCCAAGTGCACCTGGAAGAGGGCGACCTTCCGCCCGTACTCGACATAGAGGAGGCGGGAAAACTCACGGAGGCGCAGCTGCGGAAAGCCGCCCTCACGTGGCTGCAAACGGTGGAGGAGCGATACGGCACGCCACCTATTATATACACCGGCTACAAATTCCGACAGAAATACCTCGACACGCCCGACTTCCAGAAATACCCCTACTGGATAGCCCACTACTACATCCCCACCCTGCGCTACAAAGGCAAATGGCACTTTTGGCAGCACACCGACAAGGGGCGTATTGACGGAATAAAAGAGGACGTCGACCTGAACATATACAACGGCTCTATGCACAACCTCCGCCGCCTCGCCATAACCGACACGGAGGACAGCAAAGAAGAGTGAATGCGTGCGAAGAAACGGCGAAGAGAATGCTTTAACCCTTGAAAGAACGGCGGGAAAGCCATTTTCTTCCTAACTTTCCGCCCGCATTACGTCCACGCGCCGCAACGGCCATAACGGCAAAACGGCGCGAAAGGCATCGAAAAAAGGACAAACAACCAACCCGCTATATGAAAAGCGCAACACTTTTGGCAGCACTGCCGCTGTCGCTACTCGCCCTCACGGCCACGGCGCAAACCGAAGTGGCCGCCTACCAGCCCGGCGTGACTGCGGACGGCATTACCTATTTTCTCCCCCGCACCTGCCTGCGCGTAGCCGTCACGGCACGCCACACACGGCACGAGCCGGGAGAGTTCTGCGCATACGCAGAGCGCTACCTGCGCCTCAAAGACGTGCCGCAAACGGCTTACGACACGTGGACGATAGAGAAAGTGGAGCTTGTGCCATACGGCGAAGCGGACAAAACGGAGGCGTACTCCATAAAGTTCAAGACAAAGACCTCCGCCCCGCTTGTGGGACTTGCGAAAGACGGCCGCCTGCTCTCCGTCAACACGAAAGCCGCCGAAGAGAAAGCACTCCCCACGGAGAGCGTCACGCCCGACGCGGCCAAAACCCTGAACGCTGCCGACTACAAGACGGCCGAGATACTCGCCGCCGGAAGCGAGGCGAAGATGGCCGAGCTTACCGCCAACGAGATATACGACATACGCGAAAACCGTGGCGCGCTGACAAAGGGGCAAGCCGACTTCATGCCCAAAGACGGCGAGCAGCTGCGCCTTATGCTGTCAAGCCTCGACACGCAAGAGGAGGCTTTGCTGCAGCTCTTCCAAGGCACGCAGACAAGCGAGACTTGCGTCCTTGTAAAGGACTTTGTGCCAGGGGGGGAGACCGACAAGGCGTTGCTCTTCCGCTTCTCGAAGTACCTCGGGATGGTGGACGATGACGACTTGGCGGGGAATCCTGTCTACATCTCCCTGAAAGACAAGCACGCGCTGCCGGCCGTGGCAGAAAGCGACGGGAAGCAGAAAAAAGAAGTGGAGGACCTGCGCTACCGCGTCCCGGGCGTGGCGGAAGTGCGCGTATTCACGGACACGCAGACCCTTGCCACGCTCTCCGTGCCTATGGCACAGTTTGGCCGCACAGAGCATCTCGGAGGCGAGCTCTTCAACAAGAAATACACCACAACGCTGCAGCTCGACCCCGCGACAGGAGGCATCACACGCATCACGGGTGAGGAGGCAAAATAAAAGCGCGACGGGAGCTGACATGCGTTTTTCCAAAAAACACAGCCGCCCCACCCTGCCCGCGCCGCCAAGTTTTCGGTGAAAGGGTTTGCCATACCCCCACCTTGCACTAATTTTGCAAATCGATAGAAACCGTGCCCGTCGGGCGCGTCAAGCCAAACCACACAACACAACTATAAGCACCGTGTCTGAGACTAAGTACATTTTCGTAACCGGGGGCGTAGCCTCCTCACTGGGCAAGGGCATCATCGCCTCCTCCGTAGGCAAACTGCTCCTGGCCCGCGGGTACAACATCACCATCCAGAAGTTTGACCCGTACATCAATATCGACCCCGGCACGCTCAACCCCTACGAGCACGGCGAGTGCTATGTGACGGACGACGGACAAGAGACCGACCTCGACCTCGGCCACTACGAGCGCTTCACGGGCATAAAGACCACGCGCTACAACAACTTTACCACCGGCCGCATATACCAGAGCGTCATCGACAAAGAACGCCGCGGCGACTATCTCGGCAAGACCATACAGGTCATTCCGCACATCACGGACGAGATAAAGCGCGACATGCTCTACCTGGGCAAGAAAAACCACTACGACTTCGTTATAACGGAAATTGGCGGAACGGTGGGCGACATCGAGAGCCAACCTTTCCTTGAAGCTATCCGCCAGCTGAAGTGGGAACTGGGCGGCAACGCCATCTGCGTGCACCTCACCTACGTGCCCTACCTCTCCGCTGCGAAAGAGCTTAAAACGAAGCCGACGCAGCACTCCGTAAAGGAGCTGCAAAGCCTCGGCATACAGCCCGACGTGCTTGTGCTTCGCACCGAGCACGACCTTAACCCCACCATCCGCCGCAAGATTGCAAACTTTTGCAACGTATCGCCCGAAGCCGTGGTGCAAAGTCTCGACCAGCCCACCATCTACGAAGTGCCCCTCCGCATGCAGGAGCAAGGGCTCGACGCCACCATCCTGCGCAAGCTGGGTATGGAAGTCGGCGAGACTCCGGGGCTCGGTCCCTGGCGCTCGTTCCTCGACAGACGCCACAAAGCCACCGAGGAGATTCACATCGCCCTTGTGGGAAAATACGACCTGCAAGACGCGTACAAGAGCATCCTCGAAGCGCTTTCGCAGGCCGGCACCTACAACGACCGCAAGGTTAAGTGCCACTTCGTCAACAGCGAAAAAATCGAAGAAGCAAACGTGGCAAAGCAGCTCGAGGGCATGGACGGCGTAGTGATTTGCCCGGGCTTCGGCCAGCGAGGCATCGAGGGCAAAATTGTCGCCGCGCACTACTGCCGCGAACACGACGTGCCGACATTCGGCATTTGCCTGGGCATGCAGATGATGGTGATTGAGTTTGGCCGCAACGTGCTGGGCTACGCCGACGCCAACAGCGTGGAGATGGACTCCAAGACGACGCACAACGTCATAGACATCATGGAGGACCAAAAGAATATCACCAACATGGGCGGAACTATGCGCCTCGGCGGATATGAGTGCGCCCTCGCCGAAGGAAGCCGCGTAAGGAAGATATACGGCAAGGACGTGATACGCGAACGCCACCGCCACCGCTACGAGTTCAACAACGACTTCCGCGCCGAATACGAAAAGGCAGGAATGAGCTGCACGGGCGTGAACCCGGAAACCGACCTCGTGGAAATTGTGGAAGTACCCAAGCTCAAATGGTACGTCGGCACGCAGTTCCACCCCGAGTATTCCAGCACGGTGCTTAACCCGCACCCCCTCTTCCTCGACTTCGTCAAAGCTGCCATCGCCGCAAAAGGGGCGAAAGGCAAGAAAGCCTGACACAAACCAAGCACCCTCAGCGCGTGCAAACAGGTAAAAAGGAAATAAGCAAGACATCATAGAATGTCGGAAAGTTTACGGGACACGCCACTCCGCGAAAACGGAACGGCAGCCCGTAAACTTTTCGCCGTATATAATATATAGGTGTATCCGCCCCGCAGATTTGCCCACTAACGAAAGGGCGCGGGGGAAACAAGCACGAAAGCAAAATGGACAAAAACACGATTGTGGGCCTCCTGCTTATGGTGGCCGTCTTCATAGGTTTCAGCTGGTACTCACAGCGCAACGCGCAGACCGCACAGCAACAGACCGAGCAGACCGACAACCGCTCTAACGCAGAAAAAGCAAAGGCCGACGCGGCAGCGGCACGCACGCTCGAGACACAGCGCGTGGACAGCGCGGACATCTTCCTAAGCGCAAGGGAAGGCACGCCGCAGACCGTCACGCTGCACAACAACCGCCTCACCGTGGACATCAACACCAAGGGCGGCGCGATATCGCGCGTGCTGCTTAACGAGTACAAAAGCTACGCCGACTTCAAAGAGAAGAACGACAAGAAGCTTGTGCTTTACAACGACAAAGACGCGGCGCTCGACCTCGTGCTTGACACGAAGACCGGGGCTATGGCTTTCTCCAACTACCACTTTACTCCCGTCAACGCGACAGACAGCACGGTGACACTGCGCCTAAGCGGCAACAACGGCGCTACGCTCGACCTCGAATACTCCCTGTTGCCCGACAACTATCTCGTAAACTTCACGATAAAGAGTTCCAACCTCACGCAAGCCGTCTCCGCTTCCACGAAGACGCTGCAAATGGACTGGCGCGACAGAGTGGCTCAGCACGAAAAGGGCTTCTATTTTGAGAACATGTACTCCACGCTCACTTACAAGCCTCACGGAAAGAGCGCGGAGAAGATGAAAGAAAACGGCGACGACGAGCAAGAGGCTGAGGGCGGCGTGGACTGGATGGCTTTCAAGAACCAGTATTTCAGCTCCGTGCTGCTTTCCGAGCGTCCCTTGGAGAAAGCGCAGCTCGCCAGCAAAGAAGAGACGGAGGGCAGCGGCTATCTGAAAAGCTACTCCGCCACGATGAACGCGCAGTTCGACCCGATGGGCAAGACCCCCACCCGCTTGCAGTTCTACTTCGGTCCCAACAACTACCGCCTCCTCCAGTCCATGGACAAATACAAAGTATCGCAGGACGACAACGACCTGCAAGAGCTTGTATACCTCGGCTGGCCTATCGTTAAATGGATAAACCGCTTCTTCACGCTCTACGTCTTTGACTTCCTCACGAAGCTCGGTCTGCCGATGGGCATCGTGCTGCTGCTCATTACGTTGCTGCTCCGCGCCATCGTCTATGTGCCTACGCGCAAAAGCTTTATGAGCAGCGCGAAGATGCGCGTACTTAAGCCCAAGGTAGACGCTATCGCTGCCAAGTATCCCCGTCAGGAGGACGCGATGAAGCGTCAGCAGGAGACCATGACGCTTTACTCCCAGTACGGCGCTAACCCGATGGGCGGCTGTCTGCCTATGCTTATCCAGATGCCTATTTGGATTGCGATGTTCAACTTTGTGCCTAACGCCATAGAGCTGCGCCAGCAGAGCTTCCTTTGGGCGGAAGACCTTTCCACATACGACAGCCTCATCTCTTGGAGCTACGACATTCCGTTCCTCGGCAACCACCTGAGCCTCTTCTGCCTCCTCTTCTGCGCCACCAACCTCCTTTACAGCCTTATGACTATGCGCCAGCAAAGGGAGACTATGTCCGGCGAGCAGGCACAGCAGATGAAGATGATGCAATGGATGATGATGCTTATGCCGCTGTTCTTCTTCTTCATGTTCAACAAGTACTCCGCCGGTCTTAACTACTACTACTTCATCTCGCTCCTATTCAGCGCGCTGACTATGTGGTATCTGCGCCGCACCACTGACGACGCAAAGCTTCTGAAAAAGCTTGAGGCCAACTACGAGGCTAACAAGAACAACCCCAACAAGAAGCCGGGCATGATGTCCGAGCGTATGGCGGCTCTGCAAAAGCGTTACGAGGAGATGGCCCGCCAGCAGGAACAGCAGAGAAAGGGATAAGAGGGCTATTGTCCGGCACGCACGCCGCACGGGCAGTCTAAGTAAGAAAAAGAGAAACACAAGAATGGACATAAAGACTATGTTGACCGCAACGGCAATGGCTTTCTCGACAGCCACAGCCGCAACCGCCGGCACACCCGCCACGACCGGGGACAAAGGGACTTTCATCGGAAAGACGCAGCCCGCGCTGAACGGCGACCGACTCACGCCCGAACTTTTGTGGGCTATGGGACGCGTGGGCGGATTCAACGTTTCGCCCGACGGCAAAAACGCTGTGTACGGCGTGACATACTATAGCGTGGAGCAAAACAAAAGCCACTCCGTCATATACGCTATGGACTTGCAGACGCGGAAAGCGAAGCTGCTCACCAGCGACACGAAGAGCGAGGCAGGAGCCGCTTACATAGCCGGAGGGAAACGCATCGCCTACCTCAGCTCCGCATCGGGAAGCAGCCAGCTTTGGACGATGAACGCTGACGGAACGGACCGCAAGCAAGCGAGCCACACTAAGAGCGACGTGGCAGACTTTCTCTTCTCCCCGGACGGCAAGAAGGTCATCCTTATAATGGAGGTTGACCAAAACCACAGCATTCAAAAGAACGACGCAGACCTTCCCCTTGCCACGGGAATGGTGGTGAACGACCTTATGTACAAGCATTGGGACACCTACGTCACCTCCGCGCCGCACCCATTCGTTGCCGATTTTGACGGTGTCTGTGCGACGGGCGAGAAAGATATTTTGGAGGGCGAGCCGTATGAGTGCCCAATGATGCCTTTCGGCGGCACGGAGCAACTCGCTTGGAGTCCCGACTCAAAGACAATAGCCTACACCTGCCGCAAAAAGGTGGGGAAAGCCTACGCCATAAGCACGGACAGCGACATATACCTTTACGACCTCGCCACCGGCACTGCGAAGAACCTCTGCAAGCCCGCCGGCTACAAAGCCCCCGAGGTGGAAGCCGACCGTTCGCTGCAACATCAGTCGGTCAACGACAACGCCACGGACTGCAATATGGGTTACGACCAAAATCCGCAGTTCTCGCCCGACGGGCACTATGTGGCTTGGACCAGCATGGCGCGTGACGGCTACGAAAGCGACCGCGCCCGCCTCTGCGTGCTTGACCTGCGCAGCGGCAACAAGACCTACGTCACCGAGAAGTTTGAGAGCGGCGTGAACGAGTTTTGCTGGGCCAACGACAGCAAGACGCTCTACTTCACCGCCGTATGGCACGGGAAGACACAAATATACCAGACCAATCTCAAAGGCGAGCACAAAGCCCTCACTGACGATGTGGCCGACTACTCGCTTATAGGTCTCAGCCCCGACGGCAAGACGCTTTACTGCAAAAGGCAGAGCATGCGCTCGGCTGACGAGGTTTACACCCTCGCGCTTGGCGGTAAGAAAGCGGCGTCCGCTGTCCAGCTCACCGAAGAGAACAAGTATTTCTACGACAACCTTTCCTTTGGCGACGTGAAAGAACGCTGGGTGAAGACAACCGACGGCAAAGAGGAGCTTTGCTGGGTTATCTACCCGCCCCACTTCGACCCCGCCAAGAAATACCCCACGCTGCTCTTCTGCGAAGGCGGCCCGCAGTCGCCGGTGAGCCAGTTCTGGAGCTTCAGGTGGAACATGCAGATAATGGCCGCCAACGGTTATATCATCATTGCCCCCAACCGCCGCGGCCTGCCCGGCTTCGGCATGGAGTGGCTTGAAGAGATTTCCGGCGACTACTCTGGTCAGTGCATGAAGGACTATCTCAGCGCCATCGACGATATTTGCAAAGAGCCTTATGTTGACAAGGAGCGGCTCGGAGCCGTAGGCGCGAGCTTCGGCGGATACAGCGTGTACTGGCTGGCAGGCAACCACGACAAGCGCTTCAAGGCTTTCATCGCCCACGACGGCATTTTCAACACGCAACAACAGTACGTCGAGACCGAGGAACTGTGGTTCCCCAACTGGGACATGGGCAGCGCGCCCTGGAAGCGCGCCGAGGACGGACAAGTGCAGGAAGTCTTTTCCACCTCCCCCCACCTCTACGTAGACAAATGGGACACGCCCATCCTCTGCATACACGGGCAGCGCGACTTCCGCATCGAGTACACACACGCCGAGTCCGCCTTTACAGCAGCCCGCATGCGCGGCCTCGACGCCCAGTTGCTGCTCTTCCCGGATGAGAACCACTGGGTGCTTAAGCCGCAGAACGGCATTCTCTGGCAGCGCACTTTCTTCCGCTGGCTGGATAAGTACCTGAAATGAGAGCAAGGAAAGAAACAACAACAAGAATAAAGCACAAAAACCAAATGACAGAAAAACTTCGGCAAAAGCTGAGCGACTCCGCGTCCGCCCGTTGGACGGCTCTGTGCATCGTTTCGCTGACGATGATGTTCGCTTACTTCTTCACGGACGTTATGTCCCCGCTTGAGGACATGCTCACCGCAGGGACGGAAAAAGGCGGACTGGGCTGGTCGTCCGACGAGTACGGCTTCTTCTCCGGCGCGTACGGATACTTCAACGTTTTTCTCCTGCTGCTCTTCTTCGGCGGCTTGATTCTCGACAAGTTCGGCGTGCGCTTCACCGGCGTGATGTCCACTTTCCTTATGTTCTTCGGAGCTACGATAAAGTGGTACGCCGTCAGCCACGACTTTTCCGGCACGGTGACGCTCCCTCTCGGACTGGGCGTCTACCAAACTCAGGTGATGTGGGCCGTTCTCGGCTTCGCCATCTACGGTGTCGGCGCTGAGATTGCCGGCATCACGGTAAGCAAGGTCATTGTGAAATGGTTCACCGGTCACGAGCTCGCCCTCGCGATGGGCTTGCAGGTGGCTCTGGCGCGTATCGGCACGGCTGGCGCGCTTGCCGTTGCCCTCCCCTTCGCCAAGATGATGGGCGGCGTGCACTACTCCGTTGGTCTTGGTGCGGCACTTCTGCTCATCGGCCTGCTGAGCTACCTCGTCTATTGCGTAATGGACAAGAAAGAAGACGCTTCCAGCACCGCCATCGATGCCGAGCCCGAAGAGGGCTTCAAGTTTGCCGACCTCAAAATCCTTGTCACCAACCGAGGCTTCTGGTACGTTGCCGTGCTTTGCCTTATGTTCTACGCCGGCGTCTTCCCCTTCCTCAAGTTTGCCACCAAGCTGATGGTATATAAGTACGGGGTGGACGCTAACCTCGCCGGTCTCATTCCTGCCATGTTGCCTTTCGGCACCATCTTCCTCACTCCGCTTTTCGGCAGTGTGTACGACAAGGTGGGCAAAGGCGCGACGCTGATGATTATAGGAAGCGTCCTGCTGACGCTCGTGCACGTCGTCTTCGCCCTGCCCATACACTCCTGGCTGCTTGCCGTAGGCGTGATGGTAGTGCTGGGCATCGCCTTCGGCCTTGTCCCCTCCGCCATGTGGCCCTCTGTGCCTAAAATAATCCCGATGAAGCTGCTTGGCACGGCATACGCCCTCATTTTCTATATACAGAATATTGGTCTCGCCCTCGTCCCCGTATGGATTGGCAAGGTAAACCAAGCCAACACCGGCGCGGACGGCGTGATTGACTACACACAAACGATGACCATCTTCGCGGGTTTCGGCGCGGTGGCAATAGTCATAGCCCTGCTGCTGCTCATTGAGGACAAGAAGAAGGGATACGGCTTGCAAGAGCCCAACATAAAGAAGTAAAGGCGCGGCGCTAAGCCGCCCGCAGCATTTTGGAGTTTTGAGGCAGAAAGGCGCTTAGTCCCCAAGCCTCAAAACTCCAAACATAATATACCGGCGCTTGCCGCGTTAGTGTATCTGAAAGGGAAACCATCAAATTCAAATGCTTTATACCAAAATAATAGCCGCCGCTTTCGCGGGACTGGCAATAGCCGCGCCCGCCTGCGCTTGCGGCACGTACAACGAGGAAAAGACAGAAGACACCGCAGCCACGGGCTACGGCGAATCGGAGACGGAGGGCTACACGTTCACCTCCAAGTCCGACAACAAACTCCTGCAAAAGATGCAGCCCACCATCAAGTTTGGCGGGTACATCATCGGGAAATACTCCATCTCCGACCGTTCGCAACAAAAGTCGAACGGCGGCTTCGACCTCCGCTTCGTGCGCCTCTACGCCGACGGAACGGTCTTCAAGGATTTCTATTACAAATTCCAGCTCGAGGTAAACGACGCTCCCGGCACGGACAAAGGGCCGCGCCTTGTCGACGCCTTTGTGGAGTGGCAGCGCTACGGCTTCTTTAAGGTGAAACTCGGGCAATTCAAGCGCCCCTTCGGTTTCGAGAACCCCTACTCCCCCCTCAACGTGGGCCTCGGCTCTTACTCGCAGGCCACCACTAAGCTCGCCTCCATCTCCGACCGCTGCGGCGAGCACAAAAGCTCGGGACGCGATGTAGGCTTGCAGATACAGGGCGATCTGCTCCCCGCCAAGGACGGCCACAGCTGGCTTCACTACCAGGTAGGCGTATTCAACGGGCAGGGCATCAACCACAAAGACGCCGACAACCATAAGGACGTCATCGGCGGGCTGTGGTTCTCCCCTGTGAAAAACCTCGCCATCGGCGGCTTCGGGTGGAACGGCAAATACACCAACGAGAAATATGACAAGTCCGCCGCCGCCACCACCAAGGAAAGCGTGCGCCGCGTACGCTGGGGCGCGGGTCTGAAATACGAAAGCAAATGGACGGTACGCGGCGAGTATATGAGCAGCGTCGGCGGCGTTACCACCAACGCCTCCGCCCCCACCCGCTCCGACGGCTGGTATGCCACGCTCGGCGTACCCGTGGCGAAAAACACCAAAGTCTACGCCCGATACGACTGCTACCGCGACGCGAAGACGTGGAAGTCACAGCACACCAACTACGGGCTTTCCGGCAACTACTATCTCGGCAAGAATCTTATTTTCCAGCTTAACTACACCTTCACGGACGACCGCTCCGCGCGCCGTGCTGGTTCGGCGAAATACTCGCGCTACAACACCGTGGACGTGCAAGTGACCGCACGCTTCTAAGCCTCCCGCCGCTTGGCAGGCAGATAGGATAAGTGACGATAAGAAAATAACTTGGCAAGATTGACAATAGGGAAATGAATCTCCGTTTGTTGTCCGCCTTATCTTTTAGGCTGTTTTTGCCTCTCTCCTCGGTCGCATAGCACGCTATGCTCCCTCTTCAAGAGGTCAAACACCTCAAAAATATAAGCTGCAACCGTACCAATTTATTTTTTCATCGTCACTAAGCCCAAGGAAGAAATGGCATTTATGTCCGCATAAACGGCGTAAATATCGGACAAAGGCACAGTCGTACCGCCTTTTCCGCGCACTTTCTGCACAAAACCCGTAATTTTGCCCCGAAAGATGAGAGACAATACTGTCACAAAAGGGAAGCCGCACAACGCAAGCACAGCGAGGCTTTCGCTGCTCGCCGCCTTGTGTTTTTCCGCCTGCGCCGCACACGCTGCCGCGCAGGGCGTGACGGAACGAAAAACGGCCGTTGCCGACACAGCCCGCTGCAACGCCGACCAAACGTGTCAAAGCAGCGCCGCAGTCCCCGCCGCCGTCACCGACAGCGCAAGGACAAAAAAGCGGAAAGGCTTCCTAAGGATAGTGGGCGACTATCTGCGCAACTCCAACAAGCAGCGCGAGGAGAAAGCCATAGACTTCGGCTTCATCCCCGGCCCCAACTATTCCGCCACGTCCGGTCTCGGCCTCGGCTTGCTCGGCACGGCTACCTACTCCGCCGACCGCAGCGACCGCACACTGCCGCGCTCCAACGCCTCCGTCTATTCCAATATGACCACGGCCGGGTACTTCCTCATTGGCCTGCGGGGCAACCACATCTTCCCGCACGAGCGCTACCGCCTCGACTATAAGGTGAACCTCTCCACGTTCAGCACCAGGTACTGGGGGACAGGCTTCGCCGAAAACGACAAGGACGAAAACGAGGCAAAGTACCGCCGCAACCGCGTCACGGCCTTGGCCCGCTTCATGTTCAAGCTCGCGCCTAACACGTACGCCGGTCCGTTTGTCAACTACCGGCTCGTCTGCGCCCGCGAGGTTGAGGCGAAAGACCTCCCGCTCTGGCACGGGGAGGACCACACCATAAGGGCGTACACCGCCGGCGTGTCGTTCACGTACGACACCCGCGATTTCATGCTGAACGCCAGCAAGGGCGTTTTCCTGCAAGCCGACCAGACCTTCACGCCGCGAGCTTTCGGGAATGGGAAATACAACTTCTCCAGCACCGAGGTCACTTTCAGCACCTACGGGAAGCTGTGGCGCGGCGCGGTACTCGCGGGCGAGCTGCACGCGCAGTTCAACTACGGGCACACGCCCTGGGCACTGCTCAGCGAGCTGGGCACCAACGACCGCATGCGCGGCTACTACGAGGGACGCTACCGCGACAAAAACCTCATCGAGGGGCAGATAGAGCTGCGGCAGCACATCAAAGGGCGCAACGGCATAGCGGTATGGGCGGGACTCGGCAACGTCTTCCCCGACTTTGACCACATCGCCTGGCGCAAAACCCTGCCCAACGCCGGCTTCGGATACCGCTGGGAGTTCAAGAAGAAGCTCAACATACGCATAGACTACGGACTCACGCGCAACGGCGGCGGGTTCATCTTCAACATAGGCGAGGCTTTCTGACGAAGCACGCGCCCAAAACTTAAACGGAAGAAACAATAATCCACAAAGACTGATGAGACTAACAACGACCACACTCCTCGCGCTGGCTTTCGCGCTCGGCACGCCCGCGCTCAAAGCGATACCCTACTCGCCCGAATATCTTCAGGCCGAGGAGAACAGCGGGGAGAAGCTCGAGTACCTGCGTTACGGCAATTTCGACCAATGGCTCGTGCGCAACATCAAGGAGAGCGGCATCATCGGGGGAAACACGAAAACCCTCTACCATATCGCCCCCAACGGCACTTGGAACAACAACAACGCCTACCACGGCTCGGGCGGCTCGCCCTGGGCCTGCTCCAACGTGATGGCAAAAGTCTCCGGCATCACAAAGACCAACGTGAGCGTATACCGCGAGGCACGCGCCGGACACGGCTACTGCGCCAAGCTCTACACCCACTTGGAGGAGTGCAAGGTGCTGGGTCTCATCAACATTAAAGTGCTTGCCGCCGGCTCCATATACCTCGGGCAAACGCAAGAGCCCATCACCAACACGAAAAACCCCATGTCGAAGCTCAACGCGGGCATACGCTTCTCCAAGCGCCCCAAAGCCTTGGTCTTCGATTATAAGGTGCACCTCTCCGGACAGCCCAACCGCGTGAAGCAAACGGGCTTCGGCAGCGCGTCCACGGTGGCGGGCAAAGACATGCCGGACTGCATCCTATACCTGCAGAAGCGCTGGGAAGACGCAAAGGGCAACATCTACGCCAAACGCGTCGGCACAATGGTAAAACGCTTCACCAGCAACAGCGACTGGGTGAACAACGCGCACTTCACCATACACTACGGCAACATAACGAAGCAGTCGTTCTACAACTCGGCCTGGGCGCTCACCTCCGGCAGCCTCACCAAGTACGCCAAGAACTCCAAGGGCAAAATGGTGCCCGTGAAGGAAGTGGGCTGGGGTTCGGCCGACGACACCCCCACGCACATCGTGCTGCAATTTGACTCCTCGCACGGCGGCGCGTACATAGGCAGCGTGGGCAACACGCTCTGGATTGACAACGTAAGGCTCGCCTACTAAGGCAGAGCCAATCTGCACTCACCTGGGCGGCTCAGAAATTCTCTAAGGAAAATACATAAAGCCACCCAAAACCTTTTCTGACCGATGCGGCATCTTCCCATACTCACACTCTGCGCCGCGCTGTCGCTGCTCATAGGCTGCGGCAGCGTAGAGCGCACCTTGAAACGGGGAGATGCCGCATTGGCTTTGGGCGAGTACGCCGAAGCGGCGGCACAGTACCGCAAAGCGTACACGCGCACCCCCGCGAAAGAGCGGAAACAGCGCGGAGCCATAGCCTACAAAATGGCGGAAGCCTACCGCCGGTATGGCAACATAGCGCGTGCCACAGCCGGCTACCGCAACGCCGAACGCTACAACTACAAAGACACGCTCACGCTCTACCGCCTCGCCAACACGCTGCGGCAGCAGGGCGACTACAAGGGAGCCGAACGCGCCCTCAACGAGTACCTCGACTCCGTACCCGGCGACAGCGCGGCCTCGCTCGCACTCACCGCCACACGCGGCGCGACGGCGATAAAGCAGCGCGGCTCGGCGTACACAGTGAAGATTGCGAGTCTCTTCAACGGCTCGCGCTCCGACTACTCCCCCGCCTATATGGGCGTGGACGCGCAGCAGCTTTACTTCTCCTCCACCCGCTCCCAAGCCACCGGCAACGACATTAGCGCCATCACGGCGATGAAGAACGGGGACATATTCTTCAGCAAGAAAGACGAGAAAGGAAAGTGGAAGCCGGTAGAACTGGCGGAGGGCGACCTCAACACCAACGACGACGAGGGCGCGTGCTCGTTCACGCAGGACGGCAAAACCATGTACCTCACCGTATGCCGCACCGACCCGCAATACCCGCGCATGGCCGAGATATGGAAAAGCGAGCGCACGGACGCCAAGTGGGGCAAGCCCGAGCAGGTGAAAATCACCGCCGACACGCTTTCCTCATACGCCCACCCCGCCCCCTCTCCCGACGGACGCTGGCTCTATTTCGTCTCCGATATGCCCGGCGGCTACGGCGGCCTTGACATCTGGCGCGCAAGCATAAGCGGCAAGCACGGCGTGGGCGCGGTGGAAAACCTCGGTCCGTCCGTCAACACGGCCGGCAACGAGTGCTTCCCCGCTTTCCGCCCCGACGGCGAACTTTACTTCTCTTCGGACGGACGCGCGGACGGAATGGGCGGGCTCGACCTCTACCGTGCCACCGAGGACACCGTGGCGAAGAGATGGACGGTGGCGCATCTGCCCGCGCCGATGAACTCCAGCGGCGACGACTTCGGCATCACTTTCGAGGGGCTGCACAACCGAGGCTTCTTCTCCTCCACCCGCACGACGGGCGGACGGGGCTGGGACAAAATATTTGAGTTTTCCTACCCCGAGGTGCTGCAAACCGTCAAAGGCTGGGTGTACGAGCAGGACGGCTACGAGCTTCCCGAGGCGCAGGTGTATATGGTGGGCAGCGACGGCACCAACGAGAAAGTCAGCGTGCTTTCGGACGGCTCGTTTGAGAAACCGCTCAAACCCGGCGTGAGCTACCTTTTCCTCGCCACGTGCCGGGGGTACATGAATGTGCGCAACGAACTGCGTGCCGACACCGCCGAGGTGGAGAAGCAGCACGTGCTGCAATTTCCGCTCCCAAGCATCAGCATACCCGTGCTCGTGCGCAACGTCTTCTACGAGTTTGACAAAGCTACCCTAACCGACAACTCCTGCGAGGCGCTCGACCGGCTTGTGCGCATGCTGAAAGAGAATCCCAACGTCACCATAGAGCTCGCCGCGCACTGCGACTATCGCGGCAGCGCGGACTACAACCTGAAACTCTCCCAGCGCCGCGCCGAGAGCGTTGTGCGCTACCTTACCGAGCACGGCATAGAGGCCGACCGCCTCACGCCAAAGGGCTACGGCAAAGAGTCGCCGAAGATTGTCAACAAGCGCCTTACGGAGACCTACCCTTTCCTGCACGAGGGCGACACGCTCACCACAGACTACATCTTCAAGCTCAACGCCGAGCAGCAGGAAGTGTGCAACGCGCTCAACCGCCGCACGGAGTTCCGCGTGCTGCGCACCACCTACGGCCTCTTCGACAAGGACGGCAACATACGCCCCGAGGCCCTGCGCCGGCGCGACATAACGCCCGAGGGAGAGCTTTAAGGAAAACGGATTTGACTGACAGGACACTGCACCCCTGTGCCGTGGAAGCATCTGGATGCAACAATATTCCGCCAAACTGTCCCGCGCGGCTAACGGGCTGAAAGCCCAAGGAGAACATAGCCCAGGGCAAGCGAAGCGACACATTGGAGAAGAAAGCCAACGCAAAATGCGCTCTGAAAGAGCAAAAGCATAAATATGAGAAGAAGTCTCTGCCATAAAAATGCCCCCTTTGCGCATCCTTCGCCACCTCTTCGCGGCTTACGCACTGCGACGACGCATTGAGCGCTATGTACTAAGGACATCACCCAATACACCCCGCACGGCTGACGCTGCCTTACACATTCACGCTTAGCCCGACATAACTCCCGACAACACCACACGGCGGCGCAAGCCCGCCGCCCGACCAACCAATTCGACAATGATAATACACAAATTTCTCACCGCCTTCGGCCGCTACATCATGCTGATGGGGCGCACCTTCTCGCGCCCGGAGCGGATGCGGATGTTCTTCAAGCAATATCTCAAAGAGATGGAGCAGCTCGGCGTGGACTCTATCGGCATCGTGCTGCTGATATCCTTCTTCATCGGCGCGGTTATCTGCATACAGATAAAGCTCAACATACAGAGCGCGTGGATGCCGCACTGGGTGTCGGGATACGTCACGCGCGAAATCATGCTGCTTGAGTTCTCCTCCTCCATCATGTGCCTCATACTCTCGGGCAAGGTTGGGTCCAACATCGCCTCGGAGATAGGCACAATGCGCACCACGCAGCAGATAGACGCCCTTGAGATAATGGGCGTCAACTCCGCCTCGTACCTCATCCTCCCGAAGATACTCGGACTGGTGACGATGATGCCCATCCTTGTGGTGTTCTCCACCGTGAGCGGCATAGTGGGCGCGTACGCCACCGCCTACGTGGGGCATATCATCACCGCCTCCGACCTCACCGCAGGTATGCAGCACGACTTCACGCAATGGTTTTTCTGGATGGGAGCCATAAAGTCGCTCTTTTTCGCCTTTATCATTGCCAGCGTGTCCTCTTTCTACGGATACAGCGTCGAGGGCGGCAGCATCGAGGTGGGCAAGGCCAGCACCAACGCCGTCGTCTCCTGCTCTATGCTCATACTTTTCTCTGACCTCTTCCTAACGCAGATACTCTCATGATAGAAATACGCCAGCTTCGCAAAAGCTTTGAGGACAAGGACGTGCTTAAAGGCATCTCCACCACCTTTGAGAGCGGGAAGACCAACCTCATCATCGGACAAAGCGGCTCGGGAAAGACGGTGCTGATGAAGTGCATCGTGGGACTGCTCTCCCCCACCTCGGGCGAGGTGCTTTATGACGGGCGCAGCTTCACGGCGATGAACAAGCGCGGGCGCACGCTCCTGCGCCGCGAGATGGGCATGATATTCCAAAGCGCCGCGCTCTTCGACTCGCTCAGCGTGCTGGAGAACGTGATGTTCCCGCTCGACATGTTCTCCTCGCTCAGCTACAAGGACCGCGTGCGCCGCGCCATGGAGTGCCTCTCGCGGGTGAACCTCGGCGACGCGGGGGCGAAATTCCCCGGCGAGATATCGGGCGGCATGCAGAAGCGCGTTGCCATAGCCCGCGCCATAGCCCTCAACCCCAAGTACCTTTTCTGCGACGAGCCAAACTCGGGCCTCGACCCGAAAACCTCGCTTGTGATTGACGACCTTATACACGAAATCACGGCAGAGTATAACACCACCACCATCATCAACACCCACGACATGAACTCCGTCATGGGCATTGGCGAGCACATCCTCTACATTTACGAGGGACACCAAGAGTGGGAAGGCACAAAGGACGAGGTGGTAGACTCAAAGAACGAGCGGCTCAACAACTTTATTTTCGCCTCCGACCTCTTCCGCAAAGTGCGCGACGCGGAACAGGGCAAGTGACACCGCAAAACAAGGGGGCGGTCTCCGCGCCGCTTCCCGCTTTCGCAAGAAAAGCCATGACCATAGTATACACTATGAAATCGTGCCCCGACTGCGTGGCCGTAAAACGGCAGACCGAGGGCAAGCCGGACTTCCGCCTCTGCGACATAGGCGAAAGCGTGACGCACATGAAAGACTTTCTGCGCCTGCGCGACACTTGCCCGGCCTTCGATGCGGCAAAAGCTGCCGGCAGCATTGGCATCCCCTGCTTTGTCCTCGAAGACGGCACGGTGACGCTCTCGCCCGCCGAGGCCGGACTTGGCGTGACGGACGAAACGCCGGACGGGGCAAGCTGCAGTCTGGACGGAAAAGGCTGCTGAGCGATGACACGCCGCTGCTCTTGGTGCAACCCGCGCAACCCGCTCTACATTGCCTATCACGACACGGAATGGGGCGTGCCTTTGCACGACGACAACCGCCTTTTCGAGCTTCTCGTCTTGGAAACCTTCCAAAGCGGCCTATCGTGGGAGTGCGTGCTAAACAAGCGCGAGGCTTTCCGAAAGGCTTTTTCGGACTTCAAACCGGAGAAGGTGGCCGGCTACGGCGAAAAGGAAGTGGAGGCTCTGCTTTCCAATGCGGCAATCATACGCCACCGGCAGAAAATAGAGGCCGCCATCCACAACGCGAAAGTTTTTCTTGAAGTGAGAAAAACTTTTATTGCTGTCCGCTAAAACTTTTTTTAAGCACAAAAAAGATAGGGCTGGATTCCT
>CAVFVD010000004.1:0-125200 GCA_963625935.1 uncultured Oscillospiraceae bacterium
ACAAAAACGGCACGAAGGAGACATAGAAAGGCATCTTGTCGGCACTGGAATAGGCTTTGGAGCTACGGGAATACTTGGAGTTTTTCCTACATGTACATGCTGGCGGCGCTGTATGTACATCTTTTCGCTTGTAACGCGTTGAAAATCAGCATAACGAAAGAGAGGACACGCACGCTGTGCATATCCTCTCTTTTCACTACACAAAGATAATACATTTTCTCCCGTTTTCCAAATCCGCTTTAACTACTTTTGCATTTTCGGGGATGGTGAAAAACGGAACAAATCCGTCTGTTTTAGTCGGAAAATTCTTTTCTGAGGTATCAAATTCAGACTTCTGCTATACTCAGATTATGGCAGGGCGGTGAAAGCCTAAAAGCGGGACAAAGACATCTTTGCAAGCCGAAAACAAAAAGCCGCAGCGCATTACGGGAAGTCCCGCCGCGCCGCGGCTTTACTTGTTTGTCATCGCGCGTCCGCTTTTGTGCGGGCGCGGAAGGTAAGGGGGTTATTTCACCACTACTTTCTGGCCGTTAACCGTGTACACGCCGGAGGGAAGGGAAATGGCGTGCGAGCCGGAGAGCGTGCTGTTGTAGAGCGTGCGGCCGGCCGTGTCGGTTACGTTCACAAGCGCGGGGCTTGCAGCATTGAGCATGAGCTTGCCCGTCTCGCCGCGGAAGGTGAGCGTGCCGCCAGCGGCAGCGGCGTCGATGCCCGAGGTAGAGGAGAAGACGCACTCTATTGCCACGTCGCCGTCAACCTTGTCGGCCGTGAGGGTGTAAGCGCCGTCGGTGAGGTCGTCGGCGGTGATTTCCTCGGTGTCATACTGCACGGTGCCGTACTTGTTGAGGCGCGTGCCGCTGAGGTTGTAGCCGTGCTTGATTGTTGCGGATATAAACTTGTAGCTGCTGGCGGGCGCAATGTTTATGGTGAGGTCCTCGCCGAAGGCTGCTTTCGTTCCGTCAAGCGCTGCGCCGCTGGCGTCGGTCACAGTGCCGCCTTCGCCCGTGGCGCTTACGCTAACCTCGGAGGCGTGCACGTTGACGCGCGTGTCGAAGATGATGCCGCCGTTGTCAGCCGTGCTCTGCACCGTGCTTCCGCCCGCGTTGATATCGTCCCAGTCTATCTTGTAGCGCACGCGGTAGAAGCCGGCCGTCACGTCTGCGGGGATTGCGGTAGTGGGGGGCGTGATAGAGCTTCCCTCGTCTGCCGTCTCGCCTTTGCTGTTTTTCTTGCTATAGCAGGAGTAGGAGAAAAGGTCGGAGCCGTCGGCGGGAGTGCCGTCCTCGTTGATGGTGTAAGCAAACTCGCCGTCGTCGCCAAAGTCAATGTAGACGTAGGAGTGCATCCAGCTGGCGTTGAAGTCGGAGCTGAACGACACCTCTTCGCCGGCCATTGCCTTGAAAGACTTGTCGGTCTGGTCGATGAAAAGCAGGCTGTTGGAGCTTTGCTGCGTGTCAAAGGCCTGTGCGCCGTCCGTCGGCGTGGTGAACGTCACCGTGTTGGTGTAACGCGGGTTTGCGCCGCTTGTGCGGGTCTGCTTGGCATCCTTGTCGTAGTTGATGGTGTAATAGTCATCATAGTCGGGCTCGGGATCGGGCGCGGAGTCGGAGGCAAACTGCCCGTCGATGCTGATGTCGCCGTCAACCATGGACGCTGCAATGGTGTAAAGTCCGTCTTCGGAGAACTTCGACGCCCTGATGGTGTCATTGGTGTACTGGCGGTTGCCGTACTTGTCGATTTCGTCACCCGTGAGGTTGTATCCGTGAGATATGACGATGTAGTCAATCTTGAAGCCCGGAGCCGGGGTCGCTTTTATCGTGATGGCCTCGCCCCACGGAGTCTTGGCGTCAACGAGTTCGGTCGTGCCGTCCTCCTTGGTGATGTAGCCGTTGCGGCTTCCGGCGGAGATGGACACCTCGTCAGCGTGCACGTTAAGGCGCGTGTCGACGATGGAGCCGCCGTTGCTGGCGATGTTCTGCGTGAGGCTGCCGCCTGCGTCTATGTCGTCCCAGTCTACCTTGTAGCGCATGCGGTAGAAGCCGGGCTTCATGTCGCTGGGCAGGGTGAAGGTGGGCATGGCGAGCGTGTTTGTGTTGGTCAGCGTGCTGCCTGCGCTGTTCTTTCCGCCGCAGTTGGAGTACGAAGCCACGTCGGAGCCGGTCGCGGGCGTGCCGTCTGCGTTGAGGTCGCAGTTGAACGAGCCGTCCTGACCGTAGTCAACGTAAGCGTAAGCGTTCATCCACGTGCCAGTCCAGCTTACGCTCGGGGAGAGTATCTCTCCGGCTTTCGCCGCAAGGGTCTTCTCCGTGAAGTCCATATAGAGCAGCTGCGTGGTCTTCTGCGAGACGGTGATGGTCTGCGTCTTCGCGCTCGGGGAAGTGAGGCGGACGGAGTTGAGGTAACGGTCAGAGCGCGTCTGCTTCGTGTCCTTGTCGTAGTTGACTTGGTAGTAGCTCGTCACAAGCGAGGGAGAGGACTTGCTGTTTACCTCTATGTTGTCAATGTAAGCGACGAAGTCGTCCGTGAGCTTGTCGGGCGAAGAGCAGTCCGGCACTACGACGAGGCTGTATATCTGTACGCCGGCGTTGCCCTTGACGGGGAAGACGGCTTCGCCCCATGCGTCGGCTCCAATCTCCGTCGTCGATTTCACCCAAAACTGCTCCACGTCCTCGGACTGCCCTGTGCGGTCGCTGCGCTTGCCGAGGCCTACGAGCATCACCTTTCCAGCCACGGGCTTGTGTATCAGCACGTGCACGTACTGGTTGGTCGGGGTAATTTCAAAGGGCTTGTTGAGGTCTACGCGCAGGCCGAACATATTGCTGCCGAAGCGCGAGCGCTGTATGCCGGCTATCTTCGTGGAGGGGTTGGGGACGATGCCCTCTTCGTTCTCTCCGTTGAGGAAATTGTCTATTACAGCGGCGTTGCCTTTAAGCTTGCCGGTGCGGAAAGGGGACTCCTCCCATACGGCGTCGTACACACTGACAGCCTTGTAGGAGGTCTCGTCCTCGAAGTCCACCTTTGTCTGCGCTGTGGCTAAGAGCGGGAGAGCGAAAGCCGCGAGCGCCATATATTGTCTTTTCATTTTTCTGAATGGTCTTTAAGGGTGGGGATGTGCTTAGTATATTGCCACGCTCTGGATGGCGGGGCAAGCCTTGCAGTCGGTGAAGTTGACGCGCAGGTAGTTGACCGTCGTGGCGGTGGAGGGGTAGCTGCTTGAGGTGCTGCCGTTGAGCGGGATGATGCGCTTGTAGCCCACGGTGGTGGTGCCTACGTTGCCGCCGCGCTTCGTCCAAGTCACGCCGTCCGTGCTGGTCTCAATGGTGAAGGCGCGCACGCGCTGGCCCAGCTTTATATGTTCCATTATCGACACGTAGCGGGGCGCTGCGCCCGAAGCCCATTGGAAGGTCAGCGTGCCGGTGGTTGTGGCGTCGTCGGTTGCCCAGTAGGTGTCCGTGCTGCCGTCCGTCACGTTAGCGGCCCCGAAGGTGCGGCCCGTGCCTGCGGCGCGTGTGGAGGTGGCAGTGACGGTGGCGTTCTTGGCAAGGTTGGTGCCGAGGCGGGCCGTCAGCATTTCGCCGAACTCTTTAAGGCGGTTGACAGTGGCTGCGGGAAGCTCGCCGCTCTTGTCGGGCGGACAGTTGAGGATGAGGGTTGCGTTGCGGCCCACAGTCTCAAGGTACATCTGGAAAAGCCGTTCGGCTGAGAGCACGGTCTCTCCGCTGTGCCAGAACCAGCCGCCGCTGCTTATCTTGGCGTCCGACTCGCCGGGCTGCCAATACCATGCGTCTTCCGTTCCGTACATGCCGTTCTTCTCGGCTGCGTATCCGTAGTCCTCCGGGCTCCAGTTTTTCTCTCCGGCCCAGCCTTCCTCGTTGCCAATCCAGCGGGCCTCGCCGCCTACGCCCCAAAGCACGCAGTCGGGGCATACTTTGTGCACGGTGTCGCGCAGGTTGGGCACGTCGTAGTAGGTGGAGCGGTCCACGCTCACCGTGCCGCCTTTGCCGCCGTAGTATCCGGAGCCGCCGTTTGCGCCGTCAAACCACATCTCAAACTGGTCTGTGCCGTAGTTGGCAAGCTCTGCGCACTGGCGGAGGAATACATCCTTTACGTACGAGTCCGTACCGTAGAGCGCGTTGTTGCGGTCCCAAGGGGAGACATAAAAGCCGTATTTGAGTCCGAGCTTCTTTGCTGCCGCCGCGAAGTCGCGCGGAATGTTGGTCTTCTGCGCGTTTGCGTTGGAGGAGCTGGTGCACTTGTGGTCCGTCGTCTCTGTGGGCCAGAGGCAGAAGCCGTCGTGGTGCTTCACCACGGCGATGCCGCCTTTCATGCCCGCTGCCTTTACGGCGGTGAGCCATTGCTCGGGGTTCGGAACCTTTGTGGGTGCGAACGTGTTAACGTCTTCGCTGCCCTCTCCCCATTCCTTGCCGGTGTAGGTGTTCATTCCGTAGTGGAAGAAGGCATAGAACTCCGTCTCCTGCCATTTCAGCTGGCGGGGTGTGGGTACGGGGTGGACGGGAGCCGGCTCGTTTTCGGGGTTGGCCAGTGTCTCCGTCACCTTCGCAAGTTGCGCCTGCGCGGTGAAAGGCACGGCCGCGGCCATGCAAAGCGCAGAGGCAAAGAGTGTAAATCTTTTCATAGAAAGAAGGTTGGTGATTTGTGTTTGTGTGTTTCGTGTCTGTCGGGGCGGCGCTGTGGCGTGTCTTGCGTGACATTGTGATAGTGCCGTGTGAAGCCGAGAACGTTTTGGGTTGAATCGGAATTGCGCCGCGTTGAACCGGGTTCGCGCCGAGTTAAGCCGGAATCGTGCCGTGTGAAGCCGGGCTTGTTCCGCGTGTCCCTTGTGGCGGGCGCGTCGCGGCTTGCTGGGACGTTCGGCGTATGGCTTGCTTATTTCCTCGCGGACGTTTTGGGCGAATAGTGCGCCGTATTCGGGCGAACTCTGCGCCTTTTTCGGGCGCAACGTGTGCCGTTGGCGTGCGTGCTTGGAATATGTCGGTTACAAATTTTCCTATTTTTTGCAATTTGGCAAAGCGTTGCCGCGCATTTTTGCTGCTGCGGCGGCGCGAGAGGGCGGGGCTTGGCGTGTGCAGAGGCAGGGTTAGGCGTAAGAAAGCGCGTCCCAAGCGGATGTAGCTCCGTTTGGGACGCGCTTGCGTGGGGTTTTCGTAAAAAACAGCTCGGGGCTTGTGAACAACAGTTCGCTGCTTGTAAACAACAGTTCGCTGCTTGTAAACAATTGCTCGCTGCTTGTGAATAGCAACTCGTTTCTTGTGAACAGGAGACCTGTGTCTGTAGACAGGTGCTCGCTGCTTGTGAACAGCATCTCGGCGCTTGTGAGCAAAAAATCGGGCGCTGCCTGCTTTCGGCTATGCCCTTTCGCTGCGTCAGTTGGCTTGGGTGGCTTCTTCCACCGCGAATTTTTCGGGATGCTTGCCTTTGAAGCCGGCGTAGTACGCCATTATTTCGCGCATGTCGGTCTCCGCGTCGCCGGAGGGGGTGAGTGTGCGCGTGCAGACTATCTCCCGCTTGGCGTAGTCTATGCCGAAGAGCAGTATGGGCAGCCCGGCTTTGAGGGCGATATAGTAGAAGCCGCGTTTCCACTTTGTCACCTTCGAGCGCGTGCCTTCCGGCGTGACGGCAAGGCAGAAGCGGTCGCTGCGGAGCGCGTGCTCGGCCAGCTGGTTGGTGAGGCTTGTGCGCTTGCCGCGGCTTACGGGTATGCCGCCTATGCGGCGCAGCAGCGTGCCTAAGGGCGGGAAAAACCATTCCCGTTTCATGAGGAAATTGGCCTTTCGCCCGAGCGAGCCGTAGTATAGCTCGCCGATGACGAAGTCCCAGTTGCTGGTGTGCGGAGCTACGCAGATGACGCACTTCTCGGGGATGGGCTGCGTGAGCCGCACCGTCCACCCCATGCGGTCGTGGAGCAGGCGGCGGCAGATGCTTTGCCAGAGCATCGGGTCAGGCTTTCAGGATGCGGTCGCCGAGGCTGTTCACTTTTTCAGTGAACTCGTCTTTCAGCTTATGGTAGTAGGCTTTCTCGGAGCCTTTTTCCGTGTGGCTGATACGTGCGACGTACTCTGCGTGCAGGGCAATCACTTCGCCCATAATTGCGCTCAGGGCCTCCGTGTCCGCGCCTTGGCACATGCTGAGCGCCACGCAGTCGGTGAGGAGGTCGCCGGTTATCATTTTGACGCTCTTTTTGAGTTGTTTTCTGCTTGCCATTGTACGTTGTGTTTCGGTGTTTGGGTTGTGTGGGATGCTTCCCGTTATTTGTCTTCGGTGATTATGTCCATGCCGCGCAGTATGGCTTTCTCATTGACGGGCAGGAGGTCGTGGTGGCGCTCGGGGAGGGTCTTGCGGAGCGCTTTCATGACGCTCTCGGTCTGCACGATGGGGTGCAGCTTGAGGAATCCGCCGAGGATGAACATATTGAAGCACTTCATCAGCTTCATCTCCGCCGCCGTTTCCATAGCGGGCGTGTGCCATGAGCTTATGTCTGTGCGCGTGGGCTTGTCTATGATGCCGAAGGTGTCGTATATGAGGTCGCCGCCAGCCTTTACTTTGGGCTGGAACTTGTCGAGCGAGGGCTGGTTGAGCAGTATGGCGGTGTCATAGCTGCTGAGTATGGGGGAGGAGATGGCGGTGTCGCTGACGATGACCGTGACGTTGGCCGTGCCTCCTCGTTGCTCGGGTCCGTAGGCGGGCATCCACGTCACTTCTTTCCCCTCCATGAGGGCGGCGTAAGCCAGTATCTTGCCCATGGAGAGCACGCCCTGTCCGCCGAAGCCCGATATGATGATTTCCTGTTTCATTTTCCTTGCGTGTTATTCGTCTTTCAGGTCGCCCACGTGGTAGAAGTCGAACATGTGGTCTTCCATCCACGCGTTAGCCTTAACGGGCGTGAGCTTCCAGCCAGAGGAGCAGGTGGAGACAATCTCTACGAGGTTGGAGCCTTTCCCGTTCATGGAGTTTTCGAAGGCGTGGCGCAGTGCTTTTTTCGCCTTGCGTATGGCGGCCACGCTGTGCACGCTCTGCCTTGTGACGTACGCCGTGCCTTCGAGCTTGGCTGCGAGGTCGGTGATGTTGAGCGGGTAGCCGTGCAGCTCGGGGTCGCGGCCGTAGGGGCAGGTTGCGGTCTTCATTCCCACGAGGGTAGTGGGGGCCATCTGCCCTCCGGTCATGCCGTAGATGGCGTTGTTGATGAATATCATCGTGATGTGCTCTCCCCGGTTTAGGGCGTGTATGGTCTCCGCCGTGCCTATGCAGGCCAGGTCGCCGTCTCCTTGGTAGGTGAAGACGAGACGGTCGGGCCAGAGGCGTTTGCAGGCCGAGGCGAGTGCGGGCGCGCGTCCGTGGGCGGCTTCCTGCCAGTCGATGTCTACGTAGCGGTACGCGAAGACGGCGCAGCCCACGGGGCTGATGCCTATTGTGCGCTCTTCCAAGCCCATCTCCGCTATCACCTCCGCCACGAGCTTGTGCACCACGCCGTGCGAGCAGCCGGGGCAGTAGTGCATGTTGGTGTCGTTGAGCAGCTCGGGCTTGGCGTAAACCAGGTTTTCGGGCTGAATGATGTCTTCTCTCTTCATATCTTGTGTGAGAATATGCTTGTGTCTCATTGGCGCGGCGGCTTCTTGCGTGCCGTCCGCTCCGTCTTATTTTTTCATCGCGGGCAGCCTTAGGGCCACTTCCGCCATTTTCACCAGCACTGCCGCCAGGGCCGTTGAGTACCACGGCGTGAGGCTTGCTCCGCGCAGCGCGGCCGCCGTCACGCCGGCCATGGCCACAAGGGCCATCAGTATGAAGACGGCGTTGAGGGCGTTGCGCAGGCGCAGGTTGCCGGAGCGGCGGCTTGCGAGTCTCTCTTCGCGCCTTTCCCGCAGCTTTTTGAGGGCTTCGGGCTCGTCTGCCGTGTTGTGCGGCGCGGCGGGCGCGGTGTTTGCGGCTGTCTCTTCGGGCGTTGTCATAGGTGCTTTGTTTTGCTTTGCGGCGGGGCTGCTTTTGGCGTCAGTCTTTGCGCAGTTTGCCGAGCGCGTCTATGATTTCGTCGGGGGAGGGCACTATGCCTCCGAGGCGGCCGTAGTGGCTGACGGGCACTTTGCCCTCGACGGCGCAGCGCACGTCGTACACCATTTGTCCGGCGTTAATCTCCACGACGAGTATGCCTTTCACCTTTCCGGCGAGCTCGGCTATCTCTTTTTCGGGGAACGGCCAGAGCGTGACGGGGCGGAAGAGGCCCACTTTCAGGCCTTTTTCGCGTGCCGTGTCGACGGCTTTCTGGGAGATGCGCGCGGCGGAGCCGAAGGCTACGATGGCGTACTCGGCGTCGTCGAGGCGGTAGGTGTCATAGCGCACCTCTTTGTCTTTTATCTCTTGGTATTTGCGCTGCAGGTGGAGGTTTTTCTCTTCCATCTTGGCCGGGTCGAGCTCCAGGGACGTGATGATGTTGGGCCCGCGCTTGCGCAGTCCGTGTCCGTTGGCCGCCCACGGGCATTCGCGCACAATCTCTTCTTCGGTGCGGCGTGGCTTTGCGGGGGGCAGAACTACCTTTTCCATCATTTGGCCAATCACTCCGTCGGAGAGTATCATGGCGGGGTTGCGGTAGCGGAAGGCGAGGGTGAAGGCCAGGTCTACGAAGTCCGCCATCTCCTGCACCGATGCCGGGGCAAGCACAATGACGTTGTAGTCGCCGTTGCCGCCTCCGCGCGTGGCTTGGTTGTAGTCGCTCTGCGAGGGCTGTATGGTGCCCAGGCCCGGGCCGCCGCGCTGCACGTTGACGATGAGGCCGGGTATTTCCGCTCCTGCCATGTAGCTGATGCCCTCCTGCATAAGGGCGACGCCGGGCGAGGAGGAGGAGGTCATGGCGCGCTTTCCCGTGCCGCCTGCTCCGTATACCATATTGATGCTCGCCACCTCGCTCTCGGCCTGCAATACCACCATGCCGGTGGTCTCCCAGGGCTTTTGCTCGGCGAGGGTCTCCAGCACCTCGCTCTGCGGGGTAATGGGGTAGCCGAAGTAGCCGTCGCAGCCGCAGCGTATAGCGGCGAGGGCTATAGCCTCGTTGCCTTTCAGGAGGAGTATTTCGTTTTCTTCTTTCATTGCCGTGTGTGTCTTCTTGTTGGTCTGCCGTCCTCCGCCGCGCGGGGCGGGGAGGGGAGTGGGCTTATTCTTCTTTCTTGCGGTATACCGAAATGCATCCGTCGGGGCATACTATGGCGCACGAGGCGCAGCCTATGCAGGTGTCGGCCGTCTCTATGCAGAAGGGGTATCCCCGGTGGTTCACTTCGCCTGTGGCTAGCGCGAGCGTCTTTGTGGGGCAGGCCACGATGCAAAGGCTGCAGCCCTTGCAGCGCTCGGTGTCTATCACCACGGCTCCTTTTATTTTTCCCATGGCGTGTGTGTTGTGGTTGTGTGCTTGGTTGTTATGTTCTTGTCTGTCTGGGGGCGTCTCCGCGCCTTGGCGGGTTTTGGGAAAAATCAGCCCCCTTTTCCCGCGCGGATTGGCTTTTGGCGGGAAAATCGCCGTCAGCGTTTCGCCGCCTCGGGCAGAATGCCTCTGCAAAGCCAGATTTTGCCTCCTTTATAAATAGGTGCGGCGTGCTGTGCCGTGCGGCCTTATTGGTTGTAGAGGTCTTTGTTGCGGAAGGCGAGTATGTCTTCCAGCATCAGGCGGCACTCTCTCGCGGGGCTTGCCGCGTCGAGCCGCTCGGCGCTGAGGAAGGCGTTGATGGCCTGCCGCCAGTCGGAGCGGCGCATGTGGGCTTTTCCCCGCAGGTAGTGCAGCTCGGCGCTTTCCGCTCCCTCGCTCTCCGCCTCGGCGGCAATTTTGAGGGCGAGCTCGGCGTCTCCTTTGGCGAGCGCTTCGTTTGCCTTTTCCGTAGCTTGTCTCTTGTCCATTCTTGGTGTGCTCGCGGGGCTTGCGGCGTGCCGCTTTGCCTCCCGTGCTTATGGCAAAGTTACGCCTAATTATTTATTACGCGCCCCCGACGCCTTTTTTTCGCCCTTTTTTAAGCCGTGCCGTGCTTTTGTGTCGGCGGACGGCGCGTTTCTCTCTACCATTCGCGCCGCGTGTGCCGGTGTGTGCGCGTCCGTCCTCCGTCTTTGTCGTGTCGCATGGCGTTCCCCGCCCTGCGTTGTTGTTTCGGCGGCGTCTTCACCCTTATTAGTGTCCCCGTTTCCCCCGTTGCTTATTTCGCGCGGCGCGGCGGATAAGCGGTAAATTCGGGGGCTGAAAAACGGGCGTGCGGGCGTGTCTTGGGTCAGGTCTTGGAGCGGAATTCGGGAAATATGACGCGTAGCGTCAAAATTAAGTAAACTTTCCTTTACGCCGTTTTCTGCCGATTTGGAGAAAGGCAGAATATTTCGTATCTTTGTTATGTGAAGAGGGTAGAAGCGGCTTCGTTTCTATCCTCTTTGTTGTATTATTGACTATCAGCAAGTTACGTCGCAACTATATGTGCATGTAGGGCCGTTGGGGTGTACATGTAGGAAAAACTCCAAGTATTCCCGTCGCTCCTCGCCCTATTCCCGTCGCGGCAAAGCGCCTTTCCGCCGTTTTTACACCTATTTGCGTCGCGAAAAGTCGGTTTGCACTGCCGCCGGGCGTATTAATAATTCATAAAGTTTTTGTTTGCGCGAAAATGGCGGGCGTTTGCGTGTTGTTTGGGCGGGATTATTGTGTTTTGGTGCGGCGTTTTCGTTGCATCGGGGGCGTTGGAATGAGGGGATATATGTAAGCGAAAGATGTTCGGAGCGTTTCCCGTTATTTCGGGAGTGGTTGTGTGAGGGGGTATAAGTAAGCAAAGGGTGCTTGGACGCGTTTCCCGTTTTACGGGGGCGTTGGGACGAGTGGATATATGTAAGCAAAAGATGTTTGGAGCGTTTCCCGTTTTTTCGGGAGTGGTTGTATGAGGGGGTATAAGTAAGCAAAGGGTGCTTGGACGCGTTTCCCGTTTTACGGGGGCGTTGGGACGAGTGGATATATGTAAGCAAAAGATGTTTGGAGCGTTTCCCGTTTTTTCGGGGGCGTAGGGACGAGGGGATAATAAGGTGGTCAAACTTGTTGGGGGGCTTTTCGTGTTTAGGGCGGTGGTGTGCGGGCTGAAAGCCCAGCAAGCACATAGCCCAGGGCAAGCGAAGCGGCACCCTGGGTACGCGTGCGGCGTGTTGTCCCTGCGCTCTGAAAGAGCAAAAGCATTTCTCCCCAGAGAGCGAGCTGCGAAACGTGGGGGCGCAAAGCGTTTTGAGCGGTGCGGGTGTAGTGTGAGCAGAAGCGGTAGCGTATCCGTGCGGGGAAAATGTCGCGGGTAGCAATGCTTTTGCTCTTTCAGAGCGCAATCATCCCGCGTGTTCGCACCCAGGGTGTCGCTCCGCTTGCCCTGGGCTATGTTCTTTCTGGGCTTTCAGCCCGTTCTCAGCGTGCGATGGGTGCGCGTGATTGTCGTTTGTACGTTTCTCGTTCCTTGGCGCAATGCGCGTTGAGGCTTTCAGCCCGTTCTCAGCGTGCGATGGGTGCGTGTGTATAGTCGTTTGTACGTTTCTCGTTCCTTGGCGCAATGCGCGTTGAGGCTTTCAGCCCGTTCTCAGCGTGCGATGGGTGCGTGTGTATAGTCGTTTGTACGTTTCTCGTTCCTTGGCGCAATGCGCGTTGAGGCTTTCAGCCCGTTCTCAGCGTGCGATGGGTGCGCGTGTATTGCCGCTTGTACCCTTGCCCGCTCCCTTGGTGCTTATGTGCTTTTGGACTTTTAGCCTGTTCTCGGGCACTGAAATGACGGGGCACTTGCGCCATACTCTTTGCGGCTTTCTTCCGCTCCGCGTTTTGCCCCGAAAACAAGGAGGGCGGAAACCCGCGTCGCAGGTTTCCGCCCTCTTGGTCGTTTGGTATTTGTGCGGACTGTGGCCGCCGGCGGTTTTACTCGCCCGCGCTGCCCCAGATGCCGCTGTCAAAGCCGCCGTTCTCGTTGGAGAGTACGCCGCCCTCGGTCTCGATGATTTCCTCTGAGCCCTCGGTGGTCTCGCCGCCTATGACAAGGCTGGTGGCCATCATGCCCTCCGCGCTCAGGCGCACGGAGAGGCTGGCGGGCATTGTATATGTCTTCTTCATTTTCTTGCTTTTACTGTGAATTGGTGAGTGATTTTCGCGTCAGCGTCTTACTTTACGAAGACCTTCTCGCCCTTGTCCGTCACGAAGATGCCGTTGGCGGGGAAGAGGACGCGGCGGCCGGAGAGGTCGTAGTACTTCACGCTGCGCTGGCTCTCGCTCTGCGCCGTGGCGATGCCCGTGGTGTCGCCGCCGATGGTGAAGCTGAGCGCGTCTGCGCTTGCGCCCTCAACGGTGTCGTTGATGCTCGTCGCCGGGAGGTATGCCTTGTTGGCAGGCACGGTGGCGAATTTGCCCTTCATGAAAGCGGGGAGGTCCTTCGAGTTCTTGCCGAGGAAGTAGTTGCCGCCCGTCTCAAAGCCCGTGCGCTTGGCGGTAGCGGCCTTGAGTATGTTGGAGGTAGCTTGCGTCTCGTTGGAGGACACGATGGCAAGGTTTATCGTCGCGCCGCCCTCGTGTGCGAGGAGCACGCCCGTGTTGGCGGGTATCACGTTGCCGCTCAGCTCGGTGAGCTTGAGGTTGCCGTCGCCGGCCTGGGTGGCGATGTATATCGTCGCGGCGTTTTCCGCTACCTCCACGGGGAAGGGGAATGCCACGGAGGCATAGCCTACGGAGGAGATGGTTACGGGCACTTCCGTCACTTTCTCAAACACCCAGTAGTTGCCTATGCCGTTGTTGTGGCCGTCATAGGACTGTATCTTCGTGGACGCGTCGTTTTGGTAAGCGTTCATCTGATGGCCGTTCACGGTAAGCTGGAACATCGTCTCGCCGTCGTTGCCCGAGAAGGTGGAGAACGGCCAAGCCATGAGCGAGTAGGAGCCGGCGTACTGGCCGTCTACGGGCATGTCGAGGTCGCCCGTGGTGTAGTCGGCGAAGTAGCCGCCCACGTTGGCGCTCTTTATCTTTACGGTGTTGTCCGTGGCGTTGGCCTCGAGCTGCCAAAGCTGCGATACGAAGTCGCCTACCGAGGCGGAGCCGTCAGCCGCGCGCACGATGGTGCGGTCCATATTGTTGTCGGCATTGTATGCGCCCGCAAGCGAGCCGTCCTTGTCTACGAAGATGTTGGCTGCGGTGACGTACGCATAGTTAGAGGTGCTCATGTTGCGGATGCGGTACCAGGCGCCGGCCTCAGGCTTCGGCGTGTTGTAGAGGTCGAAGGCAGCGTTGAGCGCGCTGACGGTGGTGGCTGCTTCCACGGCGGTCTTAGCCTCCGTAATCTTTGCCTCGGTGGCCACCGTGAGGGCGGAGTCGGTCTCCGCTGCTGTCTGTGCGTTCAGATATGCCGTGTATGCCTTCTTGCCTACGCTCAGCACGTCTGTGTCGGCGTCTACTGCGTAGATTGTCCAGCTCGAGCCGCCGTCGTTCTGTGCTTGGTCGTTGGTCCATGCGGCGAGGATGGTGTTGCGTTTGAGATTGTTATCCCAGCCCGCGTGGTTGCCGAGGTAGCTTACCGCGCCCTTTATCTTTACAGAGAAGCCGCCGGAGGAGTTGGTGTTGACAATGAACGACTGTCCCGCGTCGGAGAGCGTGGCGTTGTTGCCTGCGGAGCAGGTGAGGTAGAGGCCGTTCAGCTTGTTGAGTATCTTCACGCCGTAGTTGCCGTCGTCAATGAAAGCCCAAAGCGAGCCCTGGAAGCTGGCAGCGTCGTTGATGTCGCTGGACAGGTTGGTGTTGGAGGAGATGTTGTTGTTGGTGGCGGCGGCGTGGCACATGTGGCGCGTCTTGTCGCTGCGGAAGTACACCGCGTACCATACGGGCTTCTCCGCCGTGCTGAGCGTGAAGGGCACTTTGCTTGTGTCTATCGTCGCAGTGCTGGTGCTTGTGAAGTGGAAAGTGGCGTTGGTCGCCGAAACGGTTTGGTTTTCGTCCGTGCAAGTGGCTTTGCCCGTAACGGTATAGTAGAAGCTCACCTCGCTGCTGCCCGAAGCGTCCGGAGCCTTGGTGCTGATGTCCGTGCCGTTTGCGAGTGCGAGGTAAGACGTACTTTTGGTCTCGCCGGAGGTTACCTCCATCTTCACACCGTAGGCCGGCGTGAGGTCGGAAAGCGAGTAGTCGGTCACTTTGTGGAACTCCCACTGCATCACGCTGGCATTTGAGGCGGAGTAGCTGCCGCCCTCCCAGTAGCTCATGGCGTAACTCGAGGCGTCGTTATCGTTGCAGTGCATCTTGAGCTTCTCCGAGAAGGGGTTGTAATTCTCCTGGTGTATCAAGAAACCGTTTCCGTCGGTGAAGTGTCCGCTCGTGGTCGGCTCGGCCACAAACACGGCGGCGTTGTCAAGGGTGGGGTTGACGTTGAGGTTGCCTCCGTGTCCGTTCTGCGCGGGGAGGTACACATTTCCGCCGCAGTTGTAGAAGACCATGCCGTTTTCCGTCTTCGTCACATACCAGATGTAGTTTGCGTCGGTCGGCGCGGCGGAGAGGTTGCGGGCGTGGAGGAAGCGGCTGGCATTGCCGGAGCCGGACGTGTTGTAATACGCGTAGCCCTCGCTGCCCTTGGTGTAAGTCTTCAGTACGTAGTAGCCTTCCGTGAAGCTCTTTAACGGCGTCGCGTCGTCGGCTACCATCTGCGCCTGCGCCGTCATGCCGCAAAGCAGCAATGTGGCGGCGGCAGTCAGTTTGGTAAATAGTCTCATGGCTGTTCGCTTTTTGATTGTTATTGATTATGTGTGATTTGTTTTTCTCTAAGAGTCTTTTGTCTCTATGCCCAGCCGCCTCTCGGCGGCTTGCTCTTTGCCGTCAGCAAGCCTTCCTTTCTTCTCTCCTGTTCCGCTTTTGGTTGGCATGCAGGCTGTTTGTAGTGCTCGCTTAAAGCGTTTCCCCTGCGCGTCCGCCCCTCTCAGAAAGGCTGCGGTGCTTTTGTATCGGCTGCAAATGTATGTATAAAATTGAAAAAGCGTTAGCGGGGGGGGGTAAAAAGTGTTAATCGTCGGCGCAGATCTCTTTTCCGTCGGCGTGAAAAGCTTGTTTGTCGTTTCTCCGCCCGCCTTTTTGTGCCGCCTTTTGCTATTGCGCGGGACGAATGGCGTTTCTGTGCCGCCGGGGCGTATTTCCCTGCGGAAAAGAAGCGGGAGGATATCTTTCAGGCTTGGGAAAACTTTTCCGTTTGCGCGGTGCGGTTTTCAAAAAAATATTGTTACGTTTGCAACGTAATCTTAATAACCCAATCTTTTAGCCTTACGGTCTAATACATAACTTTGAGAAACGCAATACGGCGGGGCGTTGTGAAACGTCCCGCCTTTTTTGTGCCTGCGCGGCTGAGCGCGGCGGAAAGGTCAGGGGATGTCGGCGCGATTTTCCTTAAAGCAGAGCCGGCAGGTCGCCGGGGCGTGCGATTACCGGCGTTACGCCGAGCGGCAGGGCGCGGAGGAAAGCCTCGTCGCGGAAGCCCCAGGAGACGAGGACGCAGCGCAGTCCCGCCGCTTCCGCCGTTTGCAGGTCCACCTCCGAGTCTCCTACGTACACTGCCTCTTCCCTCGTGCCGCCAAGGCGGGCGAGGGCGGCGAGGACGCCGCTCGGGTCGGGCTTGCGCCGCACTTCGCCGCCCTCGCCCACGGCGGTGTCGATGGTGTCGGCGAAGAAGTGGCGGTGGAGTTCCTCTACGGCGGCGTGGAGCTTGTTGGAGACGATGGCCGTCCTTATTCCTTTCGCCCGCAGGCCGGCGAGCAGCGGCTCGATGCCCGGATACGGGCGCGTGGAGTCAAGGCAGTGCGCCATGTAGTGCGAGCGGAAGTCGGCCAGGACGCGCTCAAAGTCCGCCCCGTCGCCGGTTCGCCCTTCCACGGAGCGTAGCATGAGGGCGCGGATGCCGTTGCCGAGGAAAGAGCGTATCTCTTGCGTGGAGCGGGCAGGGTAGGAGTGGAGGAGGAGCGCGTGGTTGACGCTCGCGGCAAGGTCGCCGAGCGTGTCGAGCAGCGTCCCGTCGAGGTCGAAGATAACGAAACGTGTCATTGGCTTATGGGTTGTGCGCACAATAATATATATAAGCGACGCGCGTATATATAATAAAGAACGCGCGCGTAAGGCAAGGCGCGTGTCGCGTGCGGAAAGGCGCGAGGCGCGTGCGGCGCGAAATTACGAAGAAAAGCTATAACTTTGCACGGCGCGGGGAAAGACGCGGCAAGCCCCCTCGGCGGGGCGCGGAATTCCGTCTTCGCCGCCCCGCCCCCGCGCCGAAGGAAGAAAAAGAACACATAATCAAACTACAGGCAATAATGGAAAACAACGAAGCCCTCATCGCGCAGTGCGAGCAAGTGGCCCGGCTGTGGATGACCTCCGACAGCTATGACGCGGCCACTAAGGAAGCCGTCAAGGCGATGGTGGAAAATCCCGACAAGACCGAGCTTATCGACTCTTTCTACAAGACCCTCGAATTCGGCACCGGCGGACTGCGCGGCATAATGGGCCCGGGCACCAACCGGATGAACATCTATACTGTCGGGGCCGCCACGCAGGGGCTCTCCAACTATCTTAACCAGAACTTCAAGGGACTCCCGCAGATCAGCGTCGTAGTGGGCCACGACTGCCGTAACAACAGCCGCCTCTTCGCCGAGACCGCTGCCAACATCTTCTCTGCCAACGGCATCAAGGTCTATCTCTTCGAGGACATGCGCCCGACGCCGGAGATGTCGTTCGCCATCCGCCGCCTCGGATGCCAGAGCGGAATAATCCTCACAGCAAGCCACAACCCCAAGGAATACAACGGCTACAAGGCATACTGGGACGACGGCGCGCAGGTGCTTGCCCCCCACGACAAGGGCATTATCGCCGAGGTCAACAAGGTAAAGGTAGAGGACATCAAGTTTGCGGGCAACCCCGCCCTCATTGAGACCTTGGGCAAGGAGATGGACAAGGAGTACCTCGAGAAAGTGCATACCCTGAGCATCGACCCCGAGTGCATCAAGCGCCAAAAGGACCTCAAAATTGTCTACACCCCGCTTCACGGCACGGGGATGATGCTCATCCCCGACTCGCTGCGTCTCTGGGGCTTTGAAAACGTGCACTGCGTGCCCGAGCAGATGGTGAAGGACGGCAACTTCCCCACCGTCAAGAGCCCCAACCCCGAGAACGGCGAAGCGCTGACGATGGCGATAGACCTGGCAAAGAGCCTCGACGCCGACATCGTAATGGCTTCCGACCCCGACGCCGACCGCGTGGGCATGGCTTGCAAGGACGACAAAGGCGAATGGGTCTTGGTGGACGGAAACCAGACCTGCATGCTCTTCCTATACTACATCATCATGAACCGTCAGGCTCAGGGCAAGATGGAAGGCAACGAGTTTATCGTGAAGACTATTGTCACCACGGAGCTGATACGCAGCATCGCCGAGAAAAACCATATCCGGATGTACGACTGCTATACCGGCTTCAAATGGATTGCCCGCCAGATACGCCTCGATGAGGGAAAGCTGCAGTACATCGGCGGCGGCGAGGAGAGCTACGGCTTCCTGGCCGAGGATTTCTGCCGCGACAAGGACGCCGTGTCCGCTTGCTCGCTCTTGGCAGAGATTTGCGCTTGGGCGAAAGACCAAGGCAAGACGCTCTACGACGTACTTATGGACATCTATATGGAATACGGTCTCGCCGTAAACCAGACCATCAACGTCGTGAAGCCGGGCAAGACCGGCGCGGACGAGATAAAGGCGATGATGGAACGCTTCCGCACGCACCGTCCTACGGAGATAGCCGGCTCGGCAGTGGTTTGCACGAAAGACTACGGCACGCTCTTGCAGTACGATGCCGAGGGCAACGACACGCCGCTTGATTTCCCCGAGAGCAGCAACGTGCTTCAGTGGTACACGGAGGATGGCACGAAGGTCAGCGTGCGTCCCTCCGGCACCGAGCCCAAGATTAAGTTCTACATCGAAGTAAAGGCGCACATGGACTGCCCGAAGTGCTACAAGGCAGCCGTAGCCGGCACGAAAGAGAAGTTTGAGGCGGTGAAGAAGAGCCTTGGCCTCGACTAAACGCCCTTACGCCCCCTGCGGGCGAAGATACTCACAGCCGCCCCGTCTCCTTATATGCGGAGGTCGGGGCGGCTTGCTTTTTCAGGCAAACCGCTCTTCGGTGGAAACAGAGGTAAGACGCGAGCTATACAGAACGCGTATTCGTCGGAAACACGATAAGGCACGAACAAAGTGTCTGCGTTTTTTAGGGGAAAACAATAAGGCGCGGACTATGCAGAACGCGTATTCGGTGGAAACTCAATAAGGCGCGAGC
Organism: uncultured Oscillospiraceae bacterium; assembly: GCA_963625935.1. GTDB lineage: Bacteria > Bacteroidota > Bacteroidia > Bacteroidales > Bacteroidaceae > Alloprevotella. Next base: position 18,314 of record CAVFVD010000004.1, read on the forward strand.
CAAAGAATCCGCGTTTTCTTTGAAAAAACAATAAGGCGCGAAACCCGCAAGCCGCGCTTCCAACGATAAATCAGTAAGCGGCTCGCCCGCAAACGGCGGCGGACGCAAACCGCTGTATGACAATCAAAGCACACACCTTGTCCTACTTTTTCCTATTCAGCGGCGAGAGCCTGCTGCTAACCAGCGAGGGGCACGTGCCCTGCGCCGAAGCTTGCCCCGTGCCGCTTCCCGATGGCGCGACGCTGCACCGGCTGCCCACGCTTGACGGCATAGAATGCCGAACCGCCCGCATTGACGGCGCGGAGCTTGGCGCAGAGTGGAGGCTCACCCCGCTCCGCAGCACGTTCTACACCCTTCCCGCCGCGCTCTACCGCATGGCGGGAAAAGCCCGCGAGATACTCCACTGGGACGCTACGACCCGCTTTTGCAGCGTGTGCGGCGCGCCCATGCAGCCTCATACCGACATCTCCAAGCGCTGCCCCTCGTGCGGGCGGCACGCCTGGCCGTCGCTCTCCACCGCCATCATCGTGGCTGTCACGCGCGGCGGCGGGGAGGAGCTGCTGCTTGTGCAGAGCAACAAGTTCAAGCGCGACTATATGGGGCTCGTGGCCGGCTTCGTGGAGACGGGCGAAACGTTAGAGGAGTGCCTCCGCCGCGAGGTGAAAGAGGAGACCGGGCTCAGCGTCCGCAACATCCGCTATTTCGCCTCCCAAGCCTGGCCCTACCCGAGCGGTTTGATGGTGGGCTTCACCGCCGAGTGTGACGGCGGAGAGCTGACCTTGCAGCGCAGCGAACTGAACAAGGGCGGATGGTTCCGCCGCGACAATCTCCCCGCCATACCCGGCGAGGTAAGCCTTGCCCGCAAGCTCATCGACCATTGGCTGCGTGGCGGAGAAAAGACGAAGTAAAACATACACAACACAGCATAGCATGACAAACAGACTATCCCGGGCCGCCCTCGCGCTGCTCGCCGCGCTCTGCCTCTGCGGCACGCGCCCCGCACAAGCCTGCACCAGCTTCCTTGTCGGCAAGGAAGCGTCGGCAGACGGCTCAGCCTTCATCACGTACAACCAAGACAGCTACGGCATGTTCGGCCGCCTTATCTACCTGCCCGCCGCCACGCACGAGAAGGGCGCGATGAGGAAGATATACGACGGTGACACCAACGCCTACCACGGCGAGATACCCGAAGCAGCCCAGACCTACGCCGTAATGGGGTACATCAACGAGCACCAGCTCGCCATCACCGAGACCACTTTCGGCGGCCGCGAGGAGCTTTGGGAGGGCGACGGCGTGATAGACTACGTAAGTCTGATGACCATCGCCCTGCAGCGCGCCCGCACCGCCCGTGAGGCGATAAAGGTGATGACCTCCCTCGTCCAGCAGTACGGCTACGTCTCCGAGGGCGAAAGCTTCTCCATCGCCGACCCCAACGAGGTGTGGATACTCGAAATGATTGGCAAGGGAAAGGGAGAGAAAGGCGCGGTTTGGGCAGCCGTGCGCATTCCCGACGACTGCATTTCCTGCCACGCCAACCAAAGCCGCATACGCACGTTCAACCCGAAGGACAAGCAGAACGTTATGTGCTCGAAGGACGTGGTGTCTTTCGCCCGCAAGAAAGGCTATTTCACGGGCAAGGACGCCGATTTCTCCTTCTGTGACGCATACGCCCCCGCCGACTTCTCCGCCATACGCTACTGCGAGACCCGCGTCTGGAGCTTCTTCAACCGCTGGGTGGACGGCATGGACAAGTACCTCGACTACGCCGACGGGCGGCACATTGGCAAGGCTGAGCCTATGCCGCTGTGGTTCAAGCCGCGCACGAAACTCACACTGCGGGGCGTGATGGACTCCATGCGCGACCACTACGAGGGCACGCCTTTCGACGTGACGCAGGACGTGGGCGCGGGCGTCTACTCCGCTCCCTACCGCCCCACGCCCCTTTCGTGGGAGTACAAGGGAAAGAAGTACTTCAACGAGCGCCCCATCTCCACGCAGCAGACTGCGGGCACGATGGTGATACAGTTGCGCTCCTCGCTCCCCAATGCGGTGGGCGGCGTGATTTGGTTTGGCAACGACGACCCCAACATGGTTGCCTACACGCCCGTCTACTGCGGCGCGACGAAAGCCCCCGCCTGCTATGACGTGAAAGAGGCTTCCGATGTAAAGTTCTCTTGGAAGTCCGCCTTCTGGGTGGAAAACTGGGTGGCCAACATGACCTACCCGCGCTACTCCCAACTCTTCCCCAGCGTGCTCGCTGCGAGAGAAGAGCTGCAGGACAAGTTCTGCTCGGCGCAGTCCGCCTTTGAGAGCCGCGTGGTCTCCGTCCTCGCCAAGGACGCCGCCGCTGCCGCCGACCTGCTCACCAGCTACTCCGAAGGCTGCGGCGAGACGATGCTGCGCAGATGGAAGCAGCTCGGCGAGTATCTAATTGTGAAGTACAACGACCAGGCCGTGAAGGTGGAGAAAGACGGGAAATTTGAGCTCACGCCCGACGGAATCGCCGTCCCGCCGCAGCGCCCCGGCTTCAGCGACAAGTACAAGGAGACCATCATACGCGAGACGGGCGACAAATACCTCATCCCCGGGGAGTGACCCGCCGCGCCGTAACACGCAAACAGAGCAACAACCACCCATGCGTATAGACATCATCACCGTCCTGCCTGAGATGCTCGACGGCTTCGTCAACAACTCCATCCTCGCCCGCGCCCAGAAGAAAGGGCTCGCCGAGATTCATCTGCACAACCTGCGCGACTACACTACCGACAAGCACCGCCGCGTCGACGACTATCCTTTCGGCGGCTTCGCGGGCATGGTGATGCAGTGCCAGCCCATAGACGCGTGCATCAGCGCCTTGAAGGCGGAGCGCGACTATGACGAGGTTATATTCACCACGCCCGACGGCGAGCAGTTTGACCAGCCTATGGCCAACACGCTCTCCCTCAAGCGCAACCTCATCATACTTTGCGGCCACTACAAGGGCATTGACTACCGCATACGCGAGCATCTCATCACCAAGGAGGTCAGCGTGGGCGACTACGTCCTTACGGGCGGCGAGCTTGCGGCGGCGGTGATGAGCGACGCCATCGTGCGCCTTGTCCCCGGCGTGCTTTCCGACGAGCAGAGCGCCCTTAGCGACTCTTTCCAGGACAATCTCCTCGCCGCGCCCGTCTACACGCGGCCGGCGGAGTACAAGGGCTGGCGCGTGCCGGACGTGCTTCTCTCGGGACACGAGGCGAAGATAAAGGAGTGGGAAATATCCCAAAGCCTTGAGCGCACGCGACGTCTGCGCCCCGACTTGCTCGGAGAGTAGCGCGAGCCGTCAACTACTGACGCGAAAGCGGGGTGTCACACGTCGTGGCATCCCGCTTTTGCGTCTTGCAAGCGTACTGCCGCCAAGCAGCCCTATGCGGCGAAAAGTTGCAAATATCCGTCCTTCTCGTTGGCAAAAAGTTGCAAGAACGGGGCTTATAACCCGGCAAAAAGTTGTAGAACTGCGCCCGAGAAGCTGGCAAAAAGTTGCAAAAAGGGTGGCGAAATGCTGGCAAAAAGTTGCAAGATTTGATTTAATGAAAAGGTAATCAGAGTGTTGGGCATAGGCGGAATTTTGGGGCGAAATATTGCGCGGAAAACGGCAATGGAGTGCGTGTTGTAAAGGCTCTGTTTTGAGTCTGCAAACGGGGTCACGTACCTCCCGCTTTATATGAGCATGTTCATAGGGTAGGGGCTTTGCGGCGTGCCTTGGGCGTAGTTTTCCCGTCAGGTCGCAGACGGGCTTTTTCGTCCTGCGGGGATTTTTTCCGAAAAACGGGGAAAATGGCGTTTCGCCCCTTGAAAAATTAACATTTTTAACTCGCATTAACGACATCTCGGCGACTTGAAAGCGCTTGAAAAGGGCTTCAGGGCGCGAAAAAGGGGCTTCCTTTTGACGGGAATAGGGCGCGGAGCGACAGGGATACTTGGAGTTTTTCCTGGATGTACATGACGGCGGCGCTATATGTACATCTACGGGCTGCGTAACTTACTGATAATCAATATGACGATAAAGAGGGTAGAAACGGTGTCGCTTCTACCCTCTTTACAAAGCAAAGATACGAAATATTTTAGCCGTTTCCAAATGCCCTTCCCGAAGTGTTAAAACGCCGGTCGGCGTGAAAAGCCCTTTTTTATTACTTTTCCTCCCCTTTACGAGGCTCTCGAGCGGGGTTCCCGGCTGTTTCGGACGGAGAGCCGAAAGGCGTGGGGCGGAGGCTCTCTTTGTGGGGAGCGTGATGGTCGGCTTAAAAGAAAAGAGGGGCGGTGTGCGCCCCTCTTCGTTTACTTGAAGACGTGTTTGCCGTAGCTCAGTCCCTTGTGCTTGTAGTATTCCGCCTCCTTTTGCAGCCGGCTCTCGAAGTCGGGGTAGCGGCGCAGCGACTGCGGCGTCCAGCCCGCCTCGGCCACGGCAGCCAGTCGCGGGAACATCAGGTATTCGAGTGTCGTCGCGTCCTCAACCCACTCCGTCCAGAAGTTGGCCTGCACGCCAAGGTACTGCGGGCGAAGCGCCTCGTCCACGCCCTTGAGCGGCTCGTAGGCGTATACCGCCTCCACCGTCTCCGTGCCGTGTCCCTGCGAGCGCGGCTCGGTGGCGAGTTTGCTTTGGCGGCGGTTGATGTAGTACGGTATCTGCGGCGAGAGGATGGTGGTGAAGCCCTTCTGCGCCGCGTTCTTTGCGGCGGCGTCCGCGCCTACCCACGCCATGATGGTGATGTCCTTGCCGAGGGGCGCGGTGTTGGCGTGCAAAACCTCGTTCCAGAAGATGAGGCGGCGGCGCTCAGCGGCGGGCTTCGCCGCGACGTAGTCCTTCAGCTGGCGGTAGAAGTCCGTCTGCAAGTCACGCCAGTTGTCCGTCCCCAGTTCTTTCAGCCGCTGCTGGCATTGCGCGTTGGCCTCCCACTTTCTCGTGGGGCACTCGTCGCCGCCGAGGTGTATGTAGCCAAAGGGGAAGAGCTGCGTGAGCTCGTCTATCACGTCCTTTCCAAACTGCACGGCGGCGGGGGAAGCCACGTTGATGACATCGTCCGACACGCCCTGCCACAGCCATACGCCGTGCTCCTTGTCGGGGTCGCACGCGAGGAGGGCGGGGTAGGAGGCCACGGCGGCCTGCGAGTGTCCGGGGATGTCCACCTCGGGCACAATTTCCACGAAGCGGTCGCGCGCGTAGGCCACAATCTCTTTCACGTCGTCCTGCGTGTAGTAGCCGCCGTAGCGCGTGCCGTCCGGTTTGGTTTCGCCCCAGCCCAGCACCTTGCTGTCGCGCCATGCGCCCGTCTGCGTAAGGAGCGGGTATTTCTTTATCTCTATGCGCCAGCCCTGGTCCTCGGTGAGGTGCCAGTGAAAACGGTTGAGCTTGTAGGCCGCCATAGCGTCGATGACGCGTTTCACCTCATCCTTGCCGAAGAAGTGGCGGCCCTCGTCGAGCATGAAGCCGCGCCAGGAGAAGCGGGGCGCGTCCTCAATGGAGACGGCGGGCAGCGTCCAGTCCGTCACCGCGCTGTCCGTCTTCCCCGCAAGCACCGCGCGCGAGGGGAGAAGCTGGCTGAGCGTTTGCAGCGCGTAGAAGAAACCTGCGGGGCGGGAGGCGGAGACAGTCACGCTTTTTTGCGTCACTTGCAGACGGTACGCCTCGGGCGCGAGTGCGGCGTCCGTCTTCAGCGCGAGCGTGGCTTTTCCGCTTTTCTTCTCTTTCACTTTCACGCCCGTGGTGGTCGTGAGGTTTTCCGCGAAGCGGCGCAGCACGAGGCGTATGCTGTCGCCGTCGTAGCTGTCGGCCGTGGCGCTGAGGCTCTTTCCGAGGTGGAGGACGCCCGTGCCCGTCTGCACGGAGGCAGGCAGGGGGATGAGCGGCAGGCTCTCTGCGGCGTTTTGCGCGCAGAGCGGCAGTGCGCCCGATAGCAGCAGGGCTGCGAGTGCTGTTTTCTTCATATAGGTGTGTGGTTTGTTTGCTTGGAATAGTCCGTAAATCTTCGCGCCGCGCCGTCTCTTCTGTGGCGTGTCCCGCTTTTTAGCGTGCGCGGCAAACAGCGCCGGCCGCGGTTTCCTGTGGCGAAGTAGGGCAAATTTAGGCAAATTGTCCCAAAAGAGCGGGACGGCGCGGCCTACACACGCATGAGGTCGCTCATCACGCCGTCTGAGACGAAGATGCCCGCCCGCGTGAGGCGCAGCCGTCCGTCGCGCTTTTCAAGCCGTCCGGCGGCGATGTGCGGGCGTGCCGATTTTTCAAGAAAAGCAAGAGCCTCCGCGCCGAAGCGCCGGGCTACGGCTTCAAGCGAAAGTCCCTCGCGGGTGCGCAGCGCCGTGAAGACCGTTTCGTCATAACGCTCGTCGGCCGTGAGCTGCTCCTCGCGGAAAGGCGGAACGCCCGGTGCGGCGAGGTAAGCGGCAAGGTCGGGCAAGTTGTGCCGCCGCGTGTCGTGCCCGTCAAAGGAGTGCGCGCCCGGACCGCAGCCGAGGTAGGGCGTCTCGCCGTCCCAGTAAGCCGAGTTGTGGCGCGAGCGGAAGCCGGGGCGGGCGAAATTGGAAATTTCGTAATGATCGAAGCCCGCCTCCGCCGCGCGGTCCATCAGCACCTCGTATTCGCCGCGCACGGTCTCCTCGTCGGGCAGCCGCAGCTCGCCGCGCGACAGCATGGCAGAGAGGGGCGTGCCGTCCTCCACCGTCAGCGAGTAGGCCGAAAGGTGCGTGACGGGCAGCGCGAGGGCTTCGGCGAGGTCGTGGCGGAAGTCAGCCTCGCTTTGCCCGGGCAGTCCGTATATAAGGTCTATGCTGATGTTCGCTATCCCCCCGTCCCGCAGCGTCTCCACCGCCGCGCGAGCCTGCGCCGCCGTGTGCCGCCGGCGCAGCAGCCGCAGTGTGCCGTCGTCAAGGCTTTGCACGCCCATGCTCACGCGGTTCACTCCGCAAGCGCGTGCCGCCGCCACCCATTCGGGCGTAACGTCGTCGGGATTAGCCTCGACCGTGAACTCCGTTTCCCCCGTCACCTCAAAGAGCCTCCCTATCTCCTCCGCCACGCGGCGCAGGCTTCGCAAGGGCAGCTGCGAGGGCGTTCCGCCGCCTATATATACTGTGCGCAGCCGCCGCGAGGGCAGCTCGCCGCGCCGTTGTTCCATCTCGCGGCAAAGCCGTTCGGCGAAGGCCTCGCGCAGTGCGAGCGAGGTGGTGGAGTAGAAGTCGCAGTATATGCAGCGCGACCGGCAAAAGGGTATGTGTAGGTAGAGCAAGGCTTGCGCGGGTTTTGTTGGTGACGGGAAGCGGATGGGGCGTGTATGTAATAGGGAGTGGCAAAATTAGCAAAATATGCGCGGATGCTCTTTCCGTCTCGTCAGCCGTCAGCCCGCGCGTGCCGCTTTCGAGGCTGGGGCGTGCGGGAAGCGGCATATTGGCAGTGGCTCTCTGTCGCTTGTCTCTCGTGACGGCGTGCGTCTTTTTGCGACACAAACACATATTTTGCACAACATAAGCCGCACTCGGCGCATATTGTGCCGCTTTTCTGTGGAAAACGGTGGTACGCTATGGGTTTTTCCGCTACATTTGCGCTTGACGGGGCGCTTGTTCTCCTAAACTAAAAAGTACGGAGCGGCGGCTCGGCTTGTTCTAACCTAAAAAACACAGCACTATGAAAACTTTTCTTCGCGGGCCGCGCGTAGTGGCTCGGTATTTCGTGTACGCTCTCGCGCTTTCCTTTACGCTTCTCGGCAGCGCCGCTTGCGGCGGTGACGACGACGACACAGCTGCAAACGCCGCTCAAGGCAGCGCCACGGGCGGTGCGGTGACGGAAGACGACATAATATCCCTTATGTGCCGGCCCGTAAAGTGGGTGAGGACGGATGCGAGTGAAGAAGGCAATCCGAGTAAAGTAGGCAACTATTGGGTGACATTCCGTATAGACGGTACGCTCGTAGACGGGTTTTACAAGGACGGCACGTATAGCACAAACACCGAATATAATACCTGGAGCTTGAACCTCAATACGAAAGAGCTGACCATTGTATATAACGCGGACGCTTCCAACCCGGACAAAATAGACGTAGATAGGTACACCCTCAAATCGGTAACGGCTAATGTCGCTGTGCTTATAGATGATTACGGGGACGAGCATACCTTTGTGGCGCGATAGCGTAAGGCAACGGGAAAGATGTGCGGCGGAAATGACTGCGCATAGCTTTTCCCGGCGCGTAGCCTTGTGTCGCACGGTGGCAATATATAATGTCGCGCGGTTGCATATATAATAAGGAGGGGGAGCGACCCGTTTTGTGGTTGCTCCCCCTCTTGTTGCTTTCTTCTACAAGCGTATTTCCCTACGCCGCGCCTATTGCCTTTCCCCGAAGATGGCGGTGCCGACGCGCACAAGCGTTGCGCCTTCCTCCATGGCTATGAGGTAGTCGTGCGACATGCCCCACGAGCGGTGGCGGAAATGGGGCGCGTCGGCGAAGAAACGCTCCTTGAACTCGCCGAAAAGGCTGTGCGCGAGCCGGAACTCGCCGCGCACCGTCTCCATGTCCGGGGTGTTGGACGCCATGCACATAAGTCCGTCTATCCGCGCCCCTTTCATTTCGCGCCACTCGCCTTTCTCGAGAAACGCGCGGCACTCGTCGGGCGTGAAGCCGTATTTTGTCTCCTCTTGGGCCACGTGCAGCTCGAGCAGGCAGGGGATGACGCGGCCGCAGCGCACGCCCTGGCGGTCAATCTCCCGCAGCAGCTTCTCGCTGTCCACGGCGTGGACGAGCGACACATAGGGCGCGATGTATTTCACCTTATTGGGCTGCAGATGACCAATAAAGTGCCACTCAATGTCGGCGGGCAAGGTCTCACGCTTAGCCCGCAGCTCCTGCACGCGGCTCTCTCCGAAGACGCGCTGACCGAGCGCGTACGCCTCCGCCACAAGCTGGGCGGGGTGGAACTTGGACACCGCCACGAGCTCCACGCCCGGAAGCAGCGTCTGCTTTATCTCGTCAAGGTGTACCATTGCTTTGTGTTTTTACGGAAAACTCCGTCCGGGCAGTACGAAAAGGGGGCGGCGGCATTGTCCCGCGCCCCGTCGCGCCAAGGCGGCGGGCGGCCTTATTTCTCGTACTCGGGCTTCTCCGCGCCCGGCTTCGCCTGCTGGTAGTGGTATACGTCCATAATGGCGGTCTCGGTCATGGAGGAAATTATATAGTCGAGCATCGAGCCCTTCATGCCTTCGTCGAGGCGCTTCACCGCGTCGCGCAGGTCGGCGGCCTGGATGAGCACGTTCTGCGACGTTTTCTTTTCCTTCCCGCTCTTTTCGTCGAGCGTGACAAAGACGAGCTTGGCGCGGAAGAAGCGGTCCGCGCTCTCGTCCGTGCTTTCGAAAAGCTCGGCGTAGCGGGCGCGCTTGATGTCGCTCACTTCAAACTCGCCCGTCATGTACGGAGTGATTTCCTCAATGATGCGGCGCTCGGCTTCCGTGAAGCTTATCGCGTCAACGAGATACGGCTCCGTGACTTTCTTCACTAAGCCGTTCTCCATCGTCTTATCATATTTTACCTTGCACTCAAACCATTCGTTTCCCATTGCTTGCTTTCTGTTGTTCTTAGTCTGTTTTTTTTAACTCCCCTCCTTGGGGCGGGAGCGCAAAGTTAGCAAATCCCGCCGCCTCGCAGGCACGCCGCCGCGCCTAAAAAGTGGTGACGGTCACCTGTCCCTTGCCCCGCGTGAAGTGTCCGTACTCGATGGCGTGGCGCGGACAGGAGTGGTAGCACGCGAGACAGTGCGTGCAGTCGCCGTGCCATAGCGGGAAGCCGTCTGAGCCGGGGCGCACGTTGTGCAGCGGGCAGGCCTTTGCGCAGCGGCCGCAGCGCGTGCAGAGGGAGCGCGTGGCGCGGAAGCGGAGGTCGTTCATTAGAAAACGCGCAAACAGCGGCCGCAGCACATAGCTCTTTGTCCAGGCGAGCGAGCCGTGCAGCGCCTCTTCCTTAGCGTGTGGCGCGTGCGCGGACAACGCTTCCGCTATGCGCTCCATTCGGGGCGCGAACGCCGCCTCCTTTTCCCGCGCCGCCTCCGCGCCGTCGGTGTCGAAGCCCGGCAGGCATACGTACGTGTTGCGCATACGCACGGCGTAAGCGGCAGTAAGGCGGTACCCACGCCGTGCGAGCTGGCGGGCAAGAAGCCGGTCGGTGAGACCCGTGTCGTCGCCGCAAGTGAAGACGGCGCGCACTTCTCTCGCCCGTCCGTCAGAGGGGGCGGGCAGACGGTCTATGAATTTCGCCACTACGGGCGGCGGTGCCCACGCGTAGACGGGGAAAACAAAAATTTTGTCCGTGTCTGCCGCCGCTTCCGCGCACTCCGCCGCTCCGCAGTCTGTCATTGCCACGGGCGCGGGCGTTTGCAGCAGCCCGGCAAGCGCTTTGGCGGCGCGGAGAGAGTTTCCCGTGCCGGAGGAATAGTATATCATAGGAGTCTGTCTTGCTCGGAATTTATCCCGAAACGCTTACACGCGCAATTGCTTTATATACACGAAGCACTCCTTGAAGACTTCGCGAGTTTCCTCGGCGGGGCGGTCGAAGAGTCCGTACACAGTGCTGCCGCTGCCGCTCATTGCGGCGTAAAGTGCTCCCATGTCGTAGAGCGTGCGCTTAATGGCGGCAATCTCGGGATGGGCGGCGAAGACACTCGGCTCGAAGTCGTTGCGCACAGTCTCGCGCCACTCTTCCACGGGACGCAGTGCCGCCTCGCGCAGCGGGTTGTCCGGGCGGCGCGGCGTAACCCCCGCGTAAGCTTCCGCCGTCGAGACGTGCACGGGCGGCTTCACCAGCACGATGTGCCGCCCGGCGAGCGAGAGCGGGAGCGGCGAAAGCTGGTCGCCAATGCCCGTAGCGAAGGCGGGGCGGTTTTTCACGAAAAATGCACAGTCAGCCCCGAGCCGCGCGAGCCTCCGCTCCATGTCTTCCTCGGAGAGTCCGAGCGCGAAGAGTTCGTTAAGTCCGCGCATCATAAAGGCCGCGTCGCTGCTGCCGCCGCCGAGCCCCGCGCCCATAGGGATGTTTTTGCGGAGGAATATCTCCACCGGCGGCAATTGGAAGTCCTTGGCGAGGGAAAGGTACACCCGCACGACGAGGTTGCTCGCCGCGTCGCCTCCGCACGGTATGCCGCCCGTTTGCAGCCGCCACGGGGCGGGGGAGTCGGGGGCGGGCGCAATTTCGAGGTTGTCCCTCAGCGGAATTGGGTAGAAAATCGTCTCAAGGTCGTGGTATCCGTCCGCGCGGCGGGCGACCACGTTCAGCCCGATATTTATTTTGCAGTTGGGAAGCAGCAGCATAGCGTTGGGGTATAAGAGAGTTGCGTGTGCGCGTGTCAGCGTAGCGCGTGCATATATTTGTCCGGCGCGAAATCGTGTTTGAGTGCCTTGTTCGTGCTTTTGCGTGATGCGTACGCGTATCAGCGTGTTGCGTGCGTGTGCGTCACGCCTTGCGTACCTATTATTATAATATAAGGAGGCAAGGGCGTGCCTGTCCCGGCGTTGGCGCGCCGAAAGCCGCGCCCGTGGCGGCACGCGCTGCAAAGGTAGGGCAAAAGGGCGAAAAGCCGCGCCGCCTCTGCGCCTCCTTGCGCCGACGGCGGGCAAAAAGGGCGTGGATGTTTGGCGTTTAGGGGCGCAAGTAGTACCTTTGCTTTAAAATCCTCTTGATTCTAATGGGACTGTTTTCAAAAATACTACATAAAGACACGGCAAGCGGCGCGAAAGACGGCTGGCGCGTGGGCGGCATGGAAGACTTTATGACGCTCATCCGCGTGTACTACCAAGCGGTGATGGCAGCCAACCTTGGCATCAGCAACCTCGCCGCCCTGCCGGACTTGCGCGTTTTCAAGCAGACGCTGCACGTGCAGACGGTGAACAACAAGCTTGGCCTGGGCGAGAAAAACCGTTGCCGCAAGATGCTCATAGAGCTTTACGGCATGGAGGAATCCTTTTTCAAGGAAATAGACCAGAGCATAAAGAAACACTGCCGCAACGCCAACGACGTGCGCGGCTACCTCTTCCTCTTCCAAGGTTTTTCGCAGGACCTTATGATGCTGATGGGCAACCTGATGAAGTGGAAATTCCGCCTGCCGGGCTTTTTCAAGGGCGCGCTGCGCAACCTTACGGCCAAGACGGTTAACGACATTCTCACCAAAGACGACTGGAAGGACGACGGCGTGCGCAAGACTTGCCGCAACGTGCGTCACTACCAGCAGCAGCTCGGCTACAGCGCAGAGTGGATGACGGCGTATGTCTACACCGTCGTTTCGCTCGCCAAGAAAGAGCCGCGCAAGACCGACGACAACGACTGAAAACCACGGCGCAAAAGCAGCCACACCCTATGACGCAGCAGGAAGAGACCACATTGCGCGACTTCGAGGCCCTCGTGCGGGGGCTTATGGCCGCTTACCGGAAAGAGCAGCAGCGCACCGCGCAGCTTTCCGGCGAGCTTGACGCGTGCCGTGGCGAGCTCTTCGAGGCGCGTGAGGAGTGCGCCCGTCTGCGCAAGGACTACGAGACGCTCCGCGCGGCACGCATACTTGAGGCGAGCGGTGCGGACGTGCACGACGCCCGCGCAAAGCTTTCTAAGCTCATCCGCGAGGTGGACAAGTGCATCGCGCTCATAGACATCTAACCCAAAGAAAGGCACGCGGCGCGTCCCGAAAGGCGGCGCGGCGCGGCACGGAGGCAAGCTATCAATGGATTCGTCCAAGGAGAAAATAACGATAAACCTGATGTTGGGCCGCCAAAGGCAGACCATCACCATCCCGCGCGACCAGGAGGAGACCTACCGCCGCGCGGCCAACGAGATAAACGGCGTGCTTGCCGCCTACGAGCGGAAGTACGCGGCGTTGGGCTATGACAGGATTATCGCCATCACTATGCTCGACTTCTCGGTAAAGGCGGAGCGCCTGCAGCAACGCTGCGACACCGCCCCCTATGCGGAGACCCTCGAGCGGCTCTCGGGCGAAATCACCGCGCTGCTGGACGGCGCGGACGGCGGGCCTTCCGGAGGAGACAACGGAATGACTAACCTAACAACAAACAACAAATAAGCAAATGCTGGAGATATTCATAGCGCTGGCGGGCCTGGTCCTCGGCGCGGCAGGCGGTTACTCGTTTTTCCGCTATGTGCTTAAAAAGAAATACAAGCGCATGATTGACAACGCCACAAAGGAGGCTGAGGTCATAAAAGAGAAGAAACTTCTGGAGGTCAAAGAGAAATTTCTCAACAAAAAGGGCGAGCTGGAGCGAGAGGTGCAGCAGCGCAACCAGAAGATACTGCAAGTGGAGAACAAGCTTAAGCAGCGCGAGCTGGGGCTTAACCAGCGTCAGGACGAGCTCTCTCGCCGCCGCCAGGAGCTTGACAACCATCAGAACCGTCTTGCCGGCCGTGCGGAGGCGCTGCAGCGCAAGGAGGAGGAACTCGAAAAGCTGCGCCTCAAAGAGCTTGAAAAGCTGGAAGAACTCAGCGGCCTCTCTGCAGAGGAAGCCAAGAAGAACCTTGTGGACGCATTGCGCGACGAGGCAAGAAGCGACGCGCAGAGCTACATCAACGAGATAATGGACGACGCGAAGATGACCGCCGGCAAGGAAGCCAAGCGCATCGTTATACAGACTATACAGCGCGTCGCCACAGAGACTGCCATCGAGAACAGCGTCACTGTTTTCCACATCGACAATGACGAGGTGAAGGGCCGCATCATAGGCCGCGAGGGTCGCAACATACGCGCCCTCGAAGCAGCCACGGGCGTGGAGATAGTGGTAGACGACACGCCGGAGGCAATCGTAATTTCGGCTTTCGACCCCGTACGCCGCGAGATATGCCGCCTGGCCCTGCACCAGCTCATCGCCGACGGGCGCATACACCCTGCCCGCATCGAGGAAGTGGTGGCTAAGGTGAAGAAACAGGTAGAGGAGGAAGTCATCGAGACCGGCAAGCGCACGGCCATTGACCTTGGCGTGCACGGCCTGCACCCCGAGCTTGTGCGCATCATCGGCAAGATGAAATACCGCTCGTCCTATGGGCAGAACCTCTTGCAGCACGCCCGCGAGACGGCCAACCTTTGCTCGGTGATGGCAGCGGAGCTTGGGCTTAACCCGAAGAAGGCGAAGCGTGCCGGACTGCTGCACGACATCGGCAAAGTGCCCGACGAGGAGAGCGAGCTGCCGCACGCACTCTACGGAGCCAAGCTTGCTGAGAAGTACAAGGAGAAGCCCGAGATTGTCAACGCCATCGGGGCGCACCATGACGAAATGGAGATGACCACACTCCTTGCCCCCATCGTGCAGGTGTGCGACGCCATCAGCGGAGCCCGTCCCGGCGCCCGCCGCGAGATAGTGGAGGCGTACATCAAGCGTCTCAACGACCTCGAAAACATAGCCTCCAGCTACGAGGGCGTGACGAAGACCTACGCCATACAGGCCGGGCGCGAGCTGCGCGTAATTGTGGGTGCGGACAAGATAGACGACAAGCAGATAGAGACGCTCAGCTCCGACATCGCCCGCCGCATTCAGGACGAGATGACCTATCCCGGCCAGGTGAAAATTACGGTCATCCGCGAGACGCGCTCGGTAAGCTACGCCAAATAAGCTTTTCGGGCGAAGCAAAAGCACACACGACACTACACAGACAAGTGGACGGGCAGGAGGGAAGTGCCTCGCCCGTCCGCTTTCTTTTTTATGAGTGCGCGGCTAACTTTCTGAGGGCGTAGCGAACTATTTTGATGGGCGCGGCGAACTATCCTGAGTGCGCGGCTAACTTTCTGAGAGCGTAGCGAACTATTTTGAGTGCGCAACGAACTTTTTTGAGGGCTCGGCGAACTCTTTGAGCGTTAGGCGAAAGCGGAAGAGGGATTTTGGATAGTATCGGTCGGAGAGTCCTTGGCGGCTTTTGCAGCTTTGACGGCACCCCCGTTCTGCCTTCCCCGGTCTTGTGCAGCCTTAGTGCCTTTGGTATGGAGAATGGAATATTTTTGAGTAAAACAAAATTAGAGGGAAGAGCATTCTAAATCCAAACTTGACAAGCCGCAGAGAGAGACGGCAAAGATGTCCCTTATTATATATTGAAGAAAACAGCATTTATGGAGACGGAAAACAATTCGGCTGCCGGTGCGGCCGTGCAGGGCAAGCGCAGCGCGTGGCTTTGGATACCCTCGTTGTACATGGCCGAGGGCGTGCCGTACGTGATAGTGATGGCCGTAGCCACGGTTATGTACGGGCGGCTCGGACTGTCTAACGCGCAGATTGCGCTTTACACCTCGTGGCTCTATCTGCCTTGGGTCATCAAGCCATTCTGGAGCCCCGTGGTAGAGCTTCTGCGCACAAAGCGATGGTGGGTGGTGACGATGCAGCTGGTTATAGGCGCGGCTCTTGGCGGACTTGCGCTCACGCTGCCCGCGCCCCATTTCGTGCAGTGGTCGCTTGCCATGCTTTGGCTTATGGCTTTCAGCAGCGCCACGCACGACATCGCCGCTGACGGCTTTTACATGCTTGCGCTCACGCCGGGCGAGCAGGCCTTCTATGTGGGCATTCGCTCCACCTTCTACCGCATTGCCATGATAGTGGGGCAGGGTCTTCTCATTATGCTTGCCGGCGCGCTCGAGACCCGCTTCCGCCCCGCCTTTGCTTGGTCTGCCACGTTCGCCGTCACGGGAGTGGCGTTTTTCCTCCTGTTTTTCTGGCACTTCTTTATGCTGCCCCGCGTCGAGCAGCCGCGCGTGGCGTCGCAGGGCGGCGAGTGGCGCGGCGTGCTGTCGGGCTTCGTCTCCACGTTTGCCGACTTCTTCCGCAAGCCCGGTGTGGTGACGGCCGTGATATTCATGCTTGTGTACCGCCTCCCCGAGGCACTGCTTGTGAAGATATGTCCGCTCTTCATGCTCGCCCCCGTCGACAAGGGCGGCTTGGGGATGAGCACGGGCGACTTGGGCCTTGTGCAAGGCACGCTCGGCATGGTGGGCCTGACGCTTGGCGGCATCCTTGGCGGCATCGCCGCCGAGCGCGGCGGACTGCGGCGCTGGCTCTGGCCGATGGTTTGCGCCATCACCTTGCCCGATGCCGTGTACATAGCGCTCGCCTACTTTCAGCCCGACGACCTCTCTTCCATCAGCGCGTGCGTCACCGTGGAGCAGTTTGGCTACGGCTTCGGCTCGACGGCGTATATGCTCTACCTCATACAGTTTGCCCGCGGCCGCCAGTCGACGGCGCACTACGCTTTCTGCACGGGTTTCATGGCTCTGGGCATGATGCTTCCGGGCATGGTGGCCGGCTATTTGCAGGAGGCGATAGGGTATCTCAATTTCTTCATCGTAGCCATGGCACTCTGCGCCCTTACCTTCGGCGTGACCGCCTTGGTGCGCGTGGAGGACGAATAGGGCGAGGCGTGCTATGAACGTGGAAATACTCTATCTCGCCCTGCCCCTCGCCTGCCTTCTTTGCGGTGCGGAGCGCGTGGGCGTTTTGCTCTGGCGAAAGCACCGAGGGCGGTCACCGCGCGGAGTGGGAGCTTTGGGGGAAAATCCCACCTCGCCCTTCTGCGCCGCATTTGTTTCGGCAGCCGAACTGATTTTAGCCCTGCTTGCAGCGGCGGCGTTGCTTTGCGGACTAATATGGCCGCTGCTTGCCCTTTTTTTCGGGCACTCCGCGCGGGCTTTCGCGCGGTATGCCGCAGCCTTCCGCCGCCGCAGCTACGCGCCCGGCCTTGTTTGCCTTGCCGCGCTCGCTCCCTATTGGGCGTTGGGCGTGGGCAATATGCTCATGCGTTTCCCTGCGTCCGTATGTTTTGCCCTCGCCCTCGGCGGCACGCTTTTCGTATTCCTGAGCGACCGCCTCTTTCGCCGTTTTTTAGGGAAAAAACGTGCGGGCAATTACCGTTAGGACACCCGAAAAGTGTTCTAAATGTCGGTTTTCGGAATGTGCATAAGTGTTAACGCCCTCTTGCAAACGGGCGGAAAATGTATTATCTTTGCTAAGAGAAAAGAGGGGATATGCACCGCGTGCGTATCCCCTCTTTTGCTATATTGATTATCAGCGATTTACGCGCCGCCTATATGTACATATAGCGCCGCCGGGATGTACATCCCGGAAAAACTCCAAGTATTCCCGTCGCTCCAGAGCCTATTCCCGTCGCTCGAAGTTCCCTTTCCGGTCTGACAAATCCCGTCCTTAGTCTGCGAAAGCTAAGGTTTGCCGTTAAGAATTCATAAAAATTAGCCTCGGGGACGGAGCGCGTAAGTGTTCTATTTTTCCTTTTTTCCCGTACCCCCTTTTCGCGCTTTTGGCGGTCAGTTTGCCGAGGCCTCGTCCGCGTTTTTCGCCCCTTGCGGAGCGGAGGTTGAGACGCCGTTTGGCGTGTCCGTCGTGCCGGGGAGCGAGTTGAGGAAAAGCTCGCGCACTTCCCCGTTGTCCATACGCGGCACGTCGTGCAGCGTGCGACCCTCCGCCGCGCCGATGAGACAGCGGTTGAAGAGCCCATGCCCCACGCACAACACGCAGCGCCCGTCATAGTCCGCAAGAAGTCGCGCCAGCAGGCGGCGGGCGCGGAGCGTCATCGCCTCCACGCTTTCCACGTCGTCGGGGAAACGCTGCAAGCCCGCCGCGTCCTTAATGAGCGTGCCGGTCATCGCGCCCCAGTCCCGCTCGCGCAGCAGCGGGGTGGGGCAGAGAGGCAGACGGTAAGCCTCGTTCACCGTACGCGCCGTCTCCACCGCGCGCAAAAGGTCGCTGCAAAGCAGCGTGTCCGGCTTCGCGCCCATTTCGATGAGCCGGTCGCGCGTCTGCGCCGCCTGCGTCCGCCCTTTCTCCGTGAGGTGGCCGGGTATGTGGCCTTGCAGGATGCCGGCGGCGTTCTCCTCCGTCTCTCCGTGCCTTATTATATATAGGTGTACCATTCTCCTGTCTTGCTCTTAATGGCGGCGTGGCGTGTCAAAAGGACACCGTTTGCCGCCTTTCCCTTGCAAAAGTAAAGAGTTTGTGCTTTTTGCTGCCGAAAAGCGCGGCTCGGTGTCGGTGGGGAAGAGGAAAAAGTCTTATTTTTGCAGTGTTTTTCACGAAAACTACATGACGCGGAAAGTACATTTCACGAAAATGCACGGAGCGGGCAACGACTACATTTACGTCAGCACGCTCGAAGAGCCGCTTTCCCGCCCCGAGCATTGGGCGGAGGTGTGGAGCGACCGCCACAAAGGCATCGGCGGTGACGGGCTCGTGCTGATAGGCCCGTCCGAGGACGGCGACTTCTCTATGCGCATCTTCAACAACGACGGCTCCGAGGCCCGCATGTGCGGCAACGCCTCGCGCTGCATAGGGAAATATCTTTACGACAGCGGTCTCACCACCTCGCGCAGCATTCGCCTTTCCACGCTTTCGGGCATAAAAGTGCTCGACCTGCACGTGGGCGCGGACGGAAAGGTGGAAAGCGTCACGGTGGATATGGGAGAGCCGAGCCTCTGCGTCCCCAGCCAGCTCGCCTTGGGCGGCGGCGCGATGACGGACGGCGAGGTGGAGAGCACGACGGGCGCAGTGTACCGCGGCACGTTTGTCTCCATGGGAAACCCCCATTTCGTCGTTCCGGTAGACGACGTGGAAAGCTTTGACGTGCCGGGCGTGGGCCGCTCGCTGGAGTTTGCGCCCGCCTTCCCCGAGCGATGCAACATAGAGTTTGTCACGCGCAAGGCGGACGGCAGTCTGCGCATGCGTGTGTGGGAACGAGGCTCGGGCATAACCATGGCCTGCGGCACGGGGGCTTGCGCCACGGCGGTGGCAATGGCACTCACGGAGCGGGCAGGGCGCGAAAGCGACGTGGTGATGGACGGCGGCACGCTGCGCATAGAGTGGCGCGAAAGCGACGGACACGTGTATATGACAGGTCCCGCGACGAAAGTCTTTGAGGGCGAAATAGAGATAACAGAATAACGGAACGGGAGGCAGACCGGCAAGCGGAGACGCGGCGGCCTGCCTTTCTCTTTTGAGACGGACAGGCCAAAAGCCGCCGCCGTACAAGGAATAGCACAAACCAAAAGGGCGCGGCTTGCGCACTGCCGCCCTCCATCCGCTCACGACCCTTTGGTGCGGAAAAGAGCAACGCTCGTGCCGCGCACGGAAAACGCGCCACAAGGCTCAGGAGCGGGAGACGGAGAAAGGCAAAACACAATCAGGCAAAGCGCGCCTAACACATACAGCAATGACAAGCATCAACGAGAATTTCCTCAAACTGCAAAAGAATTACCTCTTCGCTGATATCGCCCAGAAAGTGGCGGCCTACAAGGAGGCAAACCCCGAAGCGAAAATCATACGCCTTGGCATCGGCGACGTGACCCGTCCCCTTGCCCCCGCCGTCGTGGACGCGCTCCACAAGGCCGTGGACGAGATGGGCAGCTCCGAGACCTTCCGCGGCTACGGCCCGGAGCACGGCTACGAGTTCCTGCGCCGCGCCATCGTCGAAAACGACGTCGCCCCGCGCGGCGTGGAGATTGACGCAGACGAGATATTTGTCAACGACGGCGCAAAGAGCGACACTGGCAACTTCGGCGACATACTCGGCACGGACAACACAATCTGCGTCACCGACCCCATTTACCCTGTCTACATAGACTCTAACGTGATGGGCGGACGCGCGGGCGACTTCGCCGCAGGCCATTGGAGCCGCGTCAGCTACTGCCCCTGCACCGCCGAAAACGGTTTTGTGCCCCAGCTCCCCGAGAAGCCGGCGGACATGATTTACCTCTGCTACCCCAACAACCCCACTGGCACCACGCTCTCCCGCGCCGAGCTGGAAAAGTGGGTGGCCTACGCTCTCGAGCACAAGAGCCTGCTGCTCTACGACGCAGCCTACGAGGCATACATCACCACCGACGGCGTGCCGCACTCCATCTACGAGATAGAGGGAGCGAAGAAGTGCGCCGTAGAGTTCCACTCCTACTCAAAGACCGCCGGATTCACCGGCCTGCGCTGCGGCTACACCGTAGTGCCCAAGGAACTTACCGTCACGGCAAAAGACGGAAGCGAGGTGCAGCTTAACGCGCTGTGGAACCGCCGCCAGTGTACGAAGTTCAACGGTACGGCCTATATCGTCCAGCGTGCCGCCGCTGCCATCTACACCGAGGAGGGCAAGCGCCAGGTGCGGGAGACGATAGACTACTATATGACCAACGCCCGCATCATGCGCGAGGCGCTCGCCGAAGTGGGGCTCACCGTCTACGGAGGCGTGGACGCGCCCTACCTCTGGCTTAAAACGCCCGAGGGAGTGGGAAGCTGGGAGTTCTTCACCCGCTTGCTGCACGAAATAAACGTAGTCAGCACGCCGGGCGTAGGCTTTGGCCCCGCAGGAGAAGGCTACATCCGCCTCACCGCCTTCGGCGACCGCGCCGACTGCGTGGAAGCCATGCGCCGCCTCAAAGCCTGGATGGGCAAGTAAAGACAAAGCCGCGCCGCGCGGATAACAGCCCTGCGGCGCGAGTCAGCAACACAAACAACGCAACCAAGTTAACTACATACACACAGAAGAAGAGTATGAGCAACCTTCGTTTCAAAGTCGTGGAAGAGGCGTTCAAGAAGCGTCCCGTCGAAGTGAAAGCCCCGGCAGAGCGTCCGTCGGAGTATTTCGCCAAGTACGTTTTCAACCAGGAAAAGATGTTCAAGTACCTCCCCCTGCACACCTACCAGCAGCTCCGCGAGGTGATTGAGAAAGGCACGCCGCTTCCCCTCACGGTCGCCAACGACGTGGCGCAGGGAATGAAGCGCTGGGCTATGGACATGGGTGTCACCCACTGCACCCACTGGTTCCAGCCCCTCACCGAGGGTACGGCTGAGAAGCACGACGCTTTCCTCGAGCACGACTTTAAGGGCGGCATGGTTGAGGACTTTTCCGGCAAAGAGCTGGTGCAGCAGGAGCCGGACGCATCCTCTTTCCCCAACGGCGGCATCCGTTCCACTTTCGAGGCGCGCGGATACTCTGCCTGGGATCCCGCTTCCCCCGTCTTCATCATCGGCGACACGCTGATGATTCCTACGGTCTTCGTCTCCTACACCGGCGAGGCACTCGACTACAAAGCACCCCTCAAGAAAGCGCTCGCCGCTGTCGACAAAGCAGCAACGGCCGTGTGCAAATTCTTTGACCCCGCCGTGACACGCGTAACCGCCAACCTCGGCTGGGAACAGGAGTACTTCCTCGTAGACGAGGGACTCTACGCAGCACGCCCCGACCTCTTGCTCACGGGCCGCACCCTGATGGGACACGACTCGGCAAAGAACCAGCAGATGGACGACCACTACTTCGGCGCTATACCCGAGAGAGTGGCAGAGTTTATGCGCGACCTCGAGATTCAGGCACTTGAGCTTGGCATCCCCTGTAAGACGCGCCACAATGAGGTAGCCCCCAACCAGTTTGAGCTTGCTCCTATCTTCGAGGAGTGCAACCTCGCCGTCGACCATAATATGCTCCTCATGAGCCTGATGCGGAAAATAGCGCGCAAGCACGGTTTCCGCTGCCTGCTCCACGAGAAACCCTTCGCTGGAATAAACGGCTCGGGCAAGCACAACAACTGGAGCCTCACGACCGATACCGGCGCGCTGCTTCACGCTCCCGGAAAGACGCCTGAAGACAACCTCCGCTTCGTGACCTTTATCGTCGAGACGCTGATGGGCGTTTACAAGCACAACGGGCTTATCAAAGCCTCCATCATGAGCGCGACCAACGCCCACCGCCTTGGCGCCAACGAGGCTCCCCCCGCAATCATCTCCAGCTTCCTCGGCAAGCAGGTGAGCGACCTCCTTGAAAAAGTGGAGAAGTCTAAGCGCGACGAGCTCTTCACCGTTGAGGGCAAGCACGGCGTGCAGCTCGACGTGCCGCAGATACCCGAGCTGATGGTGGACAACACCGACCGCAACCGCACGTCGCCTTTCGCTTTCACCGGCAACCGTTTCGAGTTCCGCGCCGTCGGTTCCACCGCCAACTGCGCCTGCGCCATGATTGTGCTGAATACTGCCGTCGCCGAGGCGCTTACCGACTTCAAGCACCGCGTAGACGCGCTGATGGAGAAAGGTGAGGACAAGGTGAACGCCATCCTTGAAGTTTTGCGCGAGGATATTCGCACTTGCAAGCCCATCCATTTCGACGGCAACGGATACAGCGACGAGTGGAAAGAGGAAGCGGCCCGCCGCGGCCTGGACTGCGAGACGTCCTGCCCCGTAATATTCGACCGCTACCTCGACAAGGCTTCCGTGGAAATGTTTGAGGCAATGAACGTGCTCAACCGCCACGAGCTCGAGGCCCGCAACGAGATTAAGTGGGAGACATACCAAAAGAAGATACAGATAGAGGCACGCGTGCTGGGCGACTTGTGCATGAACCACATCATCCCCGTAGCCACGAAGTACCAAAGTGAGCTTGTCGACAACGTGAGCAAGATACAGTCCGTCTTCTCCGACCCTGCCAAGGTCAAGGAGCTTACGGCTTACAACATCACGCTTATTGAGAAAATCAACAAGCATACGAGCTTCATCGCCGAGAACGTTGAGGCTATGGTGGAGAAGCGCAAGGTTGTCAACAAGATTGAGGACGTGCGCGAGCTGGCCGTTGCCTACCACGACGAGATTGCTCCGTACTTCGACGCCATCCGTTACCACATCGACAAGCTTGAGCTGATTGTGGAGGACGATATGTGGACGCTGCCCAAGTACCGCGAGCTTCTCTTCATCCGCTAATCTTCGCGTCCGTCCCCTATGGCGCGGGAATCTTGCCAGCCATTGTACGGCGGTTTCCTCGGGCGGAGGGCGGAATGAAAGTAAAACTATATGCGCGCCCCGGCAGTGCGGGATTCTTCCCGTCGCTTCCGGGGCGCGCTTTCTTGTTTTCATGTCGCGCTCTCTTGTTTTCACGCCGTGCTTTCTTGTTTTATTGTCGCGCCAAATTGTTTCTGTCTCGCTCCAAATCGCTTTTGTCTCGTGCCAAATTGCTTTTGTGCCGTCCCTTCTCGCTTATGTGTCGCGCTTTTGCCGCTTTCTGTGTGCCGTGTGTAAGGAAAGTTTGCCTTATATTTGCAAAAGAGCGGCGCGAAGCCTTGACTTGTGCGCAATTTGCACGGAGCAAGTGCTGAGGAAGCGGGATTTTGCGGGCGCTCGGACGTATTTACTTATAATAGCAAGTTATGGAAAAACACGTCAGTCTATTGGGAAGCGGCATTAGGTTATTCGCCCTGCTGCTTGGCGTATGCCTCAGCGTGCCGGCACTTGGCCAGAGCGAGCTTGTGGTATGGCAGAAAGAGGGCGGAAAGGTCGCCATATCCCTTTCAGAGGTTGACTCTGTCACCTTCACCACGCCGGAGAAGCTGCCCGACGGGGTGAGCCGCGTGGTGAACGGGCACAATTTCGTCGACCTTGGTCTCTCTTCCGGCCTTCTTTGGGCTACTTGCAACGTGGGCGCGTCCGCCCCGGCAGAGGCAGGCAGCTATTTCGCTTGGGGAGAGATCGCGCCGAAAGCGTCTTATACGAAGGAAAACTCCGTATGGATGGGGAAGGAATATCCTGCCGCTGTGCTGACGGCTGAGCACGATGCCGCCACCGCTAACTGGGGCGAGGGCGTGCGCATGCCTACGGAGGCGGAGTGCTTGGAGCTTTGCCAGCAAGCCGACTGGGAATGGACGGAAAACTACCAAGGTACGGGGATGAACGGGCGTGTGGCGAAGAGCCGCACAAACGGGCTGAGCATCTTCTTCCCCGCCGCCGGGGCTTACTATGCCGGCGGACTTGACGGATATGGGAAGAACGGATATTATTGGTCGTCTACACGCAAGAGCGACAACAACGATTGGTGCTGCGACCTTTACTATTATTCAGACTACATCAACCAGTACATTGGCTGGCTCGACCGCTTCTACGGCATGCCAGTCCGCGCCGTGACGAAATAAGTCTGCTTTTCCGCCGTGCGGAAAGTGCGCGAAAAGACGAAAGGCGGGGTATCCATATTGATGGGAACCCCGCCTTTTGTTAGTTGGGCGTATTGTCACTCGGGGAGGAAGTAAGGCACGGCGACCGGTTTGCCGCCCGCTTCCGCCGAAATGCGCGACAGCTCCGCCACGCACGACCATTCGGCCGCGTCGTATACGTCGATGTCGAGCGGGAGTCCGTTTTTGAGGCAATGGATAAGCCGCGCGTCCATCGCGTAGTTCATTGCGTTGGCCTCGCCCCGCTCGTTGCCCTCGCGCCAAGCGTCTGCCGCCGCGCCGTGAGCGTAGGCGGACATCCTTTGCAAGGCCTCCTCGCCCGTGGCTGCGGGCGTGTCGAGCGTCTGCACGCAGGGCACGGGGTATTTCTGCACGAAGCCGCGCGTGCCGCATACGGTTTGCAGCCGGCTGTACGGGCGCGGGGTGGTCACGTCCAGTTGGAGCAGGATTGTGGCTCCGCGCCGGGTGCGTATGAGCGTATTGCTGCAGCGCGCCGCGCCGTCCGCGCCGTCTTCGGCCTGCGGACGCGCCGTGAGCGAAACGAGCGTCTCCATACGGTCGCCGCGATGCAGCCCAAGCAGTTGCGCCATGGGGCCAAGGCCGTGCGTGGGGTAGGGATTCCCGCCGTGCGTGGCGCAGGCTCTCGCCATCCAAGTGTCCTTTTCCTCGTCAAGCCGGTGTATGTATCCGCCTTCGAGGTGCGTGAGCGTGCCGAGCAGTCCGCGCCGCGCCATTTCCAGCGTCTCGAGGTGGAAGATGTCGTAGCAGCAGTTCTCTGTCATGAAGCAGTGGCGCTGCGTCTCCTCGGCAGTGCGTACAAGCAGGCGGCACTCGTCCACGGTTGTGGCGGCGGGCACTTCTACCACTGCGTGCTTGCCGTGGCGCATAGCCTCGACGGCGATGGGGCAGTGCGAGGCCCAGTCCGTGCAAATGTACACCACGTCTATGTCTGCCGCCGCGCACACCTCGCGCCACGCCTCTGCGCCTGTCGAAGCTGCCGCGAGCGGGCGTCCAGTGGCGGCGAGCAGGCGGTTTGCCTCCTCGGCGCGCTCGGGCAGCACGTCTGCCACGCGGCAAATCTGCGCGTCCTTTATTGCGGCGTACCGCTGCAGCGTTTTCATGCCGCGCCGTCCCAGCCCCACGAGACCTATGCGCACGAGGGGCAGCGGCGGGCAGGCGAGCTTGAAAGCGGACTTGCGTTGTGTCATGTTTTTCTCTCAGTTTGTTTGCAGGGCGTCTTTTCCGGTTTTGCCGCACATAGTCTCCGCGCCGTCGTGTAGGGCGAGTGTGGCTGTGTCGGCGGGCTTTGCCGGAATTTTTTTAGGGAAAAATCTCCCTCCGCCCTAAAACGTGACGGACGCACCCTTTGAAAGGGCGCGTCCGTCGTGTCTTTCGCTTTCCGTGCGGGCAGGCTGCGGTGCGCATCCGCCTCCCGTCCCGTAGCGTGTGGCTTGTTTGGCTCTTACTTGCGGCTCTTGCCGTAGCGGCTCATAAACTTGTCCACGCGTCCGGCCGTGTCGACGAGCTTGGACTTGCCCGTGTAGAACGGGTGGGAGGTGCTGGAGATTTCTATCTTTACTACGGGGTAGGTCTCGCCCTCAAACTCCACGGTCTCAGTCGTCTTGCAGGTGGAACGGGAAAGGAACATGTCGCCGTTGCTCATGTCCTTGAAGACAACGGGACGGTAATTCTCGGGATGGATGCCTTTTTTCATATTGCTATAGCTTTTTTTATTTTTGTCTGAAACGGTTATTGTCTGGTAACAATTGTGTGCAATGGTCAGAAACCGGGTGCAAAAGTACGCATTTCCCCGGAAGTGTGCAAGTTTTTCCCGTGTCTCTCTGCCTTTTCCCGCTTTTTCTTCGCCCGAGCCCCGGGGGCTTCACAAAAAGACGCGGCGGGCGGGGCGTTTTTGCCGCGTTGGCGTAATTTTGTGAAACGAAACAGAAATACACACTTAGCCATGGAAAACAGGAAAGAGATATGCTGGGGCTTCATAGGCTGCGGCGAGGTGACCGAGAAAAAGAGCGGACCGGCCTTTGCCCTTGTTGAGGGCTCGCGCGTGGTGGCCGTGATGGGGCGCAACCCCGAGAAGGTGCGCTCGTACGCCGAGCGCCACGGCGTGCCGCGCTGGTACACAGACCCGCAGGCACTTGTGGACGACCCGGAGGTCAACGCCGTGTACATCGCCACGCCGCCTTCCACGCACGCCACATACGCCATTATGGCCATGAAAAGCGGAAAGGCCGTCTACGTGGAGAAGCCGATGGCCTCAAACTATGAGGACTGCTGCCGCATTAACCGCATCGCCGAAAACACCGGCACGCCCTGTTTCGTGGCCTACTACCGCCGCTACCTGCCCTATTTCCAGAAGGTGCGCGAGCTGGTGGAAGGCGGCGCGGTGGGGAAAGTGGTCAACGTGCAAATACGCTTCGCCGTCCCTCCCCGCGACCTTGACTACAACCGCCATAACCTCCCTTGGCGCGTGCAGGCAGACATCGCCGGCGGCGGCTATTTCTACGACCTCGCGCCCCATCAAATCGACCTTTTGCAGGAGATGTTCGGCCCCATCACCGAGGCTCGCGGCATGACGGCCAACCGTGGCGGGCTGTACCCCGCCGAGGACTCCGTGAGCGCCTGCTTCAAGTTTGACAACGGTCTGCCCGGCTCGGGCTCGTGGTGTTTTGTGGCGCACGAGTCCGCCAAGGACGACCGCATTGACATAGTGGGCGACAAGGGTTCGCTGTCGTTCTCCGTCTTCACCTACCAGCCCATCGTGCTGCAAAACGGCGACGGGCGGCAGGAGTACGACGTGCCCAACCCGCAGTACGTGCAGCTGCCGCTCATCCGCCTTGTGGTGGAGCATTTGCAGAACCTCGCCGTCTGCCGCTGCGACTGCGTCAGCGCCACGCCCGTCAATTGGGTGGTGGACAAAATTCTCGGCAAGCTCTGAGAGCGCGTCGGGTGGCTCTTCGCCGTTTTTGCAATGAGCGCAGAGCCGCCAAGGGACTAAAATCCGTTTCCCTTAGTGATTTGAAGTCGCATTTCTGCTCGCCAAGAATGCTTTTTGAGTCTGATTTGCGCAGACCTGACATGGTAAAAAGCGTTAATGCCGATTTGGAAAGCGGCTGAAAATGTATTATCTTTGTGTGTAGAAAAGAGAGGATATGCACCGTGTGCGTATCCTCTCTTTTGTATTATTGATTGTCAGTGAGTTACGTGGCTCTTATATGTACATGTAGTGCCGCCGGCATGTACATGTAGGAAAAACTCCAAGTATTCCCGTAGCTACGAAGCCTATTCCCGTAGCGGGAAAGTGCTTTCTCGTGTCGCGTAAGTCTGTTCCCGCCGCCCGCGTCCTAAGGTTTGTAGTTAAACTTACATAAAAATTTGCCCGTGCGATAGGGTATGGGCGAGTCCGATTATACCCTATTCGTTGTTGTTCTGTATGTATAAATCGGACTCTGCTTTTGTGTGGCGCAAAAAGCGTTTTTAGTGGCAATGGCAGCCTATTTTATGCACCAAATATCGCAAGCGGTGTTAGCCGGAAAGGCGTGGAGCAAAAAACTGCCGCGTGCGGGAGGAGGAGATCCTCTTCTTCGCACGCGGCAAAAGGGGGATGTTGTAAATGTGTCGCGGACGTCGCGCCGCGCGGAGGGTCAGAGGGTGTTGGAAGCCTCGTGCCCCATCTGCATCACATAGCGCAGCTGCATTTCGTCGTCAAACATGATGATGTCGGCGTCCTTGCCTTTCTCGAGCGAGCCTTTGCGGTCGTACACGCCCATAATCTTCGCCGGCGTTTCGCTGGCCATGCGGCACGCGTCGGCAAGGGGAATGCCCGCTTGCTGCACGCAGGTGCGCACAAGGCGGTCCATCGTGGCGATGGAGCCCGCGAGGGCCGAGCGGTCGGCCAGTTTGCACACGCCGTCTTCAAGGATGACGCGCGGGTCGAAGGCGGCGTCGCCCTCGGCAGCCGCGCAGGCCAGCGAGTCGGTTATGAGAGCCGTGCGCTCCACGCCTTTTATTTGGTATATCATGCGCAGCATGACGGGCGGCACGTGTATGCCGTCGGCAATCATCTCCACGGTCATGTTCTCCTCAGCGAAGATGCTCTCCACGGTGCCGGGGACTTTGAACTCGCGGTTCTTGTAAACGACGGGCATCGCGTTGTAAAAGTGCGTGGCGTGCGTCATTCCCGCCTCGTTGGCGGCATGCACGTCCTCGTAGCGTGCGCGGGTGTGGCCTATGGAGGGCAGCACGCCGTGCTTGCGGCAAGCCTTGATGAAGTCAATAGAGCCCGGCAGCTCGGGAGCCTCGTCCCAGCGCTTCAGGCAGTCGTACTTTTCAAGAATAGGCTCGTACTCGGTAGCTACGGGCGGCTTTATCCATTCGGGAATCTGCGCTCCCGCCTGTGCCGGGTTGAAGTACGGACCCTCGAGGTGCAGGCCGAGGATGGGGCTGTCCGGCTCCGCCATGAGCTTGGTGCAGGTTTCGCACGCCGCCTCTATCATGGGGACGGTAGAAGAGGAAAGGGTGGGGAAGATGGAAGTAGTTCCGTGCTTGAGGTGCGTGTTTACCGCCACGCGGAAAGCCTCTTCCTCGCCCTCCATAAAGTCGCGGCCGCCGCCGCCGTGCACGTGCATCTCGATGCCGCCCGGCACTACGGCGCAGCCCTTGGCGTCGATGAGCTCCGCGCCCGAGACGGGCAGGTCGCAGTTCTCTACCGCGAGTATTTTGTTTCCCTCAATGATTACGGAGCCGCCTTTCAGCCAGCCCTGGGGCGTGAGGATGCGTCCGTTGACTATTTGCTTGAGCATTGTGTGGGTTTGTGTGTTTTGGGGTTCGGTGTGTGTGTGCGGCGGGCGGGTCGCGCTGTTGCGCCCGTGCCGCCGATAGCCACAAAGGTAGCCATTATTGCGTGACGCGGACGGGGCGTGCCGGCGTTTTTTCACATTCCTTTAATGAGATTCCGCCGTTTCTGCCCGCGCGGGCTATTTGCCTTCGCCCGCTTCCTGCGCGTCGCGCCGGCGTGTCTGCGCCATTTGCCACGTGTTGTAGAGGTTGTGCCACACGCTGTAGAAGCCGCCCGCTATAGATGTTACGGGCTCGAGGAACGTGTAGCCCATCCAGATGGCGAAAACCGTATTCTTTTGCCCGAGAGACTGTCCCGAGCTTATCGGCGTGCCGCAGCGCTTGCCCAAGAAGCGGCCGAGGGCAAACTGAAAAATGCAGCAGAAAAGCGAGGCGGCGGCTATGCCCGCCAGCTCGCCTGCGGGGCGGTCGCTGTGGTGGATGGCACGCACGGACACGGCGATGGCGATGCACAGGGCTATGGCCCAAAGGTAGAAAGCCAGGCTGTGGAGCGAAACGATGCGGCGCCAGAGGCCGGGGAGCGTTTTCTTCACCACCTGCGCGGCGATGAGCGGCAAGAGGAGCAGGGGGCACACTTTCCCGAGTATGGCCACGAAAGCGGGGAAGAAAGCCACGGAGGCGTGCGGGTGGATGAGCGGCACGCACAAGGGGACGGCGAGTGCCACGGCAAGGTTGACGAAGAGCGTGTAGGTGGTGATGTCCGCCGCGTCGCCGTGCAGGCGTGCCGTCACCACTGCGGCGGAGGTGGCGGTGGGGCATATCATGCAGAGCATGGCGGCCTCGAGCGTGACGCGCCCCGCCATGTCGGGAAAAAGCCGCAGCGCCAGCGCGCCGAGAGCGAAAGAACCCACCTGCACAAGCAAGAGCCAGAGATGCACGCGGCGCGGCCGCATGTCGCTAAGGTTTACCTTGCAGAAAGTGAGGAAGAGCATGGTAAAGATGAGCAGCGGCTGCACCACAGCCACCACGCCCGGCGCGTAGGGGCGCGTGAAGTCGAGCGCGGGTATGCGCGAGTAGGTCTCGTAAAGCGCTATCCCCGCCGCTATGGCGATGGGGAGCGTCCAGTTTTTCAGGAATTTCTTCATGTCTATAAACAAGTTCAGGGCGGTCGCGCAGCGTCAGGAAATTGCCGAGAAGTTGGTTTGCCGCTTGTGCAGCCTTGCCAGTTGCGCCCAGGCCACTTCGTTTTGCGGCAGCTTGCCCTGCGGGTCGTCGCGCAGAAGCTCCGCCGCCGTTTCCCGTGCCTGGGCCATAAGGTCGCGGTCCTTTATCACGTTGGCCACTTTAAGGTCGAAAGGCATTCCGCTTTGCGCCGTGCCTTCAAGGTCGCCCGGGCCGCGCAGTTTCATATCCTCCTCGGCTATGACGAAGCCGTCCGTCGTGTCCGTCATTATCTTCATGCGGCGCAGCGAGGTGTCGCTGAGCTTGTCCTTGGTCATCAGCACGCAGTACGACTGTTCGGCGCCGCGCCCCACGCGCCCGCGCAGCTGGTGGAGCTGTGCCAGACCGAAGTTCTCGGCGTTTTCTATCACCATCACCGAGGCGTTTGGCACGTTCACCCCCACCTCTATCACCGTGGTGGATACCAGCATGCGCGTGTCGCCGTTTTTGAAGGCAGACATCTCGGCCTCCTTCACGTCGGGGCGCATCTGTCCGTGCACCATGCCCACTTTGTACTCCGGGAAAGTGTCGGCAAGGAGCGCGTAGCCCGTTTCGAGGTCGTGCAGGTTCTGTTTCTCGTTCTCCTTTATAAGCGGGTATACCACGTACACCTGTCTGCCTTTCTGCAGCTCCTTGCGTATGCCGTCGTACATCGCCGCGCGGCCCGCCTGGCGGCAGTGGACGGTGTAGATGGGCTTGCGTCCCGGCGGCAGCTGGTCTATGATGCTCACGTCGAGGTCGCCGTACACGGTCATGGCAAGCGTGCGCGGGATGGGGGTGGCGGTCATCACGAGCACGTGCGGCGGACGCGCGTTTTTTGCCCACAGGCTCGCACGCTGTTTCACGCCGAAACGGTGCTGCTCGTCTATCACAGCCAGGCCGAGGTTTAGGAAACACACCGTGGGCTCGGTGAGCGCGTGCGTCCCCACCAATATCTGCACCGAGCCGTCCGCCACGCCGCGCAGCACCTCCTTGCGCGCTTTGCCCTTGACGCGGCCCGTGAGCAGCTCTACGCGCACGGGCATGTCGCGGAGGTAGCCCCGGAGCGACTCGAGATGCTGCTCGGCGAGTATTTCCGTAGGAGCCATGATGCAGGCTTGGAAGCCGTTGTCAAGGGCAAGGAGGCAGCAGAGCAGGGCCACCATCGTCTTGCCGCTTCCCACGTCTCCCTGCAAAAGGCGGTTCATCTGCCGGCCGCAGCCCATATCGCGGCGTATCTCGCGCACCACCCTCTTCTGCGCGTCGGTAAGCGAAAAGGGCAGGTGGTTGTTGTAAAAATCAAGAAAAAAGTCGCCCACGCGGGCAAACGGGTAGCCGGCGTATTTGAGCTTGCGGTTTTGCGAGTAGCGGAGTATTTCGAGCTGCAGGTAAAACAGTTCCTCAAACTTGAGGCGGTGGAGTGCGGCGGGGAGGTCGGCGGACGAGGCGGGGTGGTGGGCGGTGCGCAGCGCCTTGTCTATGGGAAGCAGCTTGTGCTTCGCCGCCACCCACGCGGGGAGCGTTTCCTCTTTAATCCAGTCGCCGACGGCCTCGAAGGCGCGGTCTACCAGCTCGCCCACAAGACGGGACGTGAAGCCCTGGCGCTTCATCCGCTCGGACGTGTGATAGTGCGGCAGCATCGTCATCGGCGTGCCGTCGTCCGCGCCCGCCTTGCGCTCCTCCAGCTCGGGGTGGACGATGGAGATGTGGTTGCCGAAAGCGCTCGGCTTGCCAAGGAGCGTGTACTCCACGTCGTAGCGGAGCGACTTCTCCACGCCGCGTATGCGGTTGAACCATACGAGCTGCACGTAGCCCGTGCCGTCGGTGAAGTTGGCCACAAGCCTTTCCTTTCGCCCCGCGCCCTCAATGTCCTTCGTCCTTATAGTGCCGCGCAAAAGCACGTAGGGCATACCCTCGACGAGGTCGCAGACGCGGTGCACCACGCTGCGGTCGATGTATTTGTAGGGTATTTGGTAGAGCATGTCGCGCAGGGTGAGGACGTGCAAGTCCTCTCCCAGCGTCTTCGCCCTTTGGGGTCCTACCCCCTTGAGGTACATAATGTCGGTTTGCAGCGGGTTTACCGGCAAGGCGTGCGGTTGTTAAGCGGTTTGGGGTGTATAAAAACAAAGCGGCGGCACCGGGCCGCCGCGTCTGCCGGCTGTGGAGACCGGCGGGAAAAGTCAGTCTTGGAGGTAAGACAGCGGGGTGCTGACGTTATACTCTAAGGTGTGGTTGCGCGAGTCGGGCTGTGTGTAGCCCTCAAGCAGCATCTCTTTCTTCACCTGAGCCACAATGGCGGGCGAGGCAAGCCGCGCGGCGATGGCGAAAGCAAAGTAGACGGTGGCGGCAGGGCCGCTCGCGGTGATGAAGTTGCCGTCCTCCACGACGTAGTGCGTGTTGTGCGCGATGGCGTTGCCGAGCTGGCTCTCAAGGCCGGGGTAGCAGGTGGCGTGGATGCCGTCGAGCACGCCCGCCGCGCCGAGCACGATGGGCGCGGCGCAGATGGCGGCGATAAGCTCTCCTTGCTTGGCGCGCTGCTGTATGGTGAGGCGCAGCACAGGGTTGGAGCGCAGCGTCTCAGTGCCTTTGAGTCCGCCGGGCAGCACGAGCGCCTGCGAGTGGAGGATATGATTCTTCCTAAAGAGACTGTCGGCTTTTACCACAATGCCGTGCGCGCCCGTCACCACGCGCTTTCCCGTCACGCTGAGAAGCTGCACTTCCAGTCCGCAGCGGCGCAGCACGTCCGTTGTGCCGAATGCTTCAGTCTCCTCGAAGCCGTCTGCCAAGAATAAGTATACCATGCCTTGTGTCGTTATATATATAATGTGTGTCTAAGTTTAGTTTTCGCGTTTTTGCAAAGGCATTGCGCCAATGCGTTTCGCCTTTCCCTCATCGGGCGGACGTTCCCAGCCGTTCGCGCAAGGTTTTCCGCACGCAGTGTATCACGACAGGCAGCGCAGGTAGGCGGCGATGGTGTCGCGCAGTCCGAGGTAGAGCGCGTCGCTAATAAGCGCGTGGCCAATGCTTACCTCGTCCAGCCAAGGGATGCGCTTGTGGAAGTAGGCGAGGTTGGCGAGGCTCAGGTCGTGCCCCGCGTTCAGGCCCAGGCCAATGGCGCGGCAATGGCGTGCCGTGCGCTCGAAAGGCTCGATGGCGGTTTCTCTGCTGTGCGCGTAAGCGGCGGCGTACGGGCCTGTGTATAGCTCCACGCGGTCAGCCCCGGCCTGCTTGGCATAGTCCGCCATCCGCTCCTCCGGGTCAATGAAGATGCTGGTGCGAATGCCGCTTGCGCGGAAGTCCGCCACCACCTCCGTGAGAAATGCGAGGTTTTCCGCCGTGTCCCACCCGTGGTTGGAGGTGAGCTGCCCCGGCTTGTCGGGCACGAGCGTCACCTGCGCTGGGCGCACGTCCGTCACAAGGCGGCGGAAGTCGTCGGACGGGTATCCCTCGATATTGAACTCCGTCTTCAGCAAAGGCTTGAGGGCGTACACGTCGGCGCGGCGTATGTGCCGCTCGTCGGGGCGCGGATGGACGGTTATGCCCTGCGCCCCGAAAAACTCACAGTCGCGGGCCACGGAAAGCACGTCGGGCGTGTCGCCGCCGCGAGCGTTGCGCAGCGTCGCCACTTTGTTTATGTTTACGCTAAGTTTAGTCATGTCTTCTTGCGTGGGAAAGCCGCCTCCGACCGTCTTTCCGCCACTTGCGCCCTTGCTTCTGCCACTTGCGCCCCTCCTGTGTACTCGCATCGGGGCAAATGCCTTATCTTTGCATATAGCTTGCGACCATTCGCATAGGCCCTGCGGCGGCGCGGCGGGTGTTTCTTTCCCTTTCGCGCTGCAAAAATACTATTTCCCTTGGGCGGAAAAGATTAAAAAGGATTAAAAGCGGGGCGGAAACTGCACCGTTTAAGAATATTTGGCAAAGAAGATGACTTACGAAAGCACGCGGGTGGCTCTTTTCGGCAACACCTTCCAAAGCGGAAAGAACGCCTACGTCCGCGACATACTCTCATGCCTTGACAGGCTTGGCGTGACGGTGAGCTTGGAGGAAGAGTTTGCCGATTTTGCCGTACGCTCCGGCATCCTGCCCGCGGCGCACCCGTACCGCACCTTTGGGGCGGGGGACTGCGAGGCGGACTTTGCCGTGTCGGTAGGCGGGGACGGCACGTTCCTCGGCACGGCGGCGCGCGTGGGAGCGGCGGGCATCCCCATTCTCGGCGTGAACATCGGGCGGCTCGGCTTCCTTGCAGATGTCTCCCCCGACAACATCGCCCCGGCCTTCGAGGCTTTGTGCCGCGGGGCGTACACAGTGGAGCGGCGGCGCGTGCTTGCGGTGGAAAAGGACGGCAAGCTCTCGTCCTTCTTCCCCTACGCGCTCAACGAAGTGGCGGTGCTGAAGCACGACAATTCCTCTCTCATAGAAATAAGCACTTGGGTGGACGGGCATTTCCTGGCCAACTACCTCGCGGACGGCTTGATAGTGTGCACGCCGACCGGCTCCACCGGCTACTCGCTAAGCGTAGGCGGCCCGGTGCTTACGCCAGGCTCCGGCACGATAGGTATTTCGCCCGTAGCACCGCATAGCCTTTCGCTCCGGCCGCTTGTGGTGCGCGATGACTTAGAGGTAAGGATGGAGATACGCAGCCGCAGCCACAACTTCCTGCTTTCGGCGGACGGCCGCAGCGAGAGTCTGCCCGAGTCCACCGCCATCACTGTGCGCCGCGCGCCTCATTGCGTGAACGTGGTCAAGATTCAGCACCCCGACTTCTTTGGCACGCTCCGCGAAAAGCTTATGTGGGGCGCAGACACCCGGGGGTAGGCAATGCCGCGCCGGTGTGCGCTGCCCGAAAGATACGCCCCTTATATATAAGGTTACTTCTGCTTTGTGCAAAAGACGCGCCTATTATATATAAGGTCGCTTCTGCTTTGTACAAGTTTGCTTCTGCTCTGTACAAAGACGCGTCTATTATATATAAGCTGCGGGCTAAGCGATAGAGGAAAGGACGCATTAATATATAAGGTATAGAATAGTAAGCAACAGAAACAGATGCTCAGACGCTCAGTCCCGCAAATATCGCGCTATCTCTTCCGCCAGCTGCGCGGACACTATACGCAGGTGACGGCCAACACGCTTGCGGGCTGCCTGCTCGTGCTTGCCGACCTGTCTTTCGTATGGGCGACGAAGCTCACAATAGACATCGCCACCCGCCGCAGCGACGCAATGCCGCTTGCATGGGGCTTCGCGCTCCTTGCCGCTATTATGGCGGCGCGGCTCTCGCTCACTCTTGGCTTGCGGTGGGTGCGGGCCATCCTTGGCGTAAGGGCGCAAAACGACATGAGGGCGGAAATGTTCCGGCGCTTGCTTGGCGTGAGGTGGGACGCGTTGCGAGCCTACCACACCGGCAACCTCACCAACCGCGTAGAGCGCGACGTGGCGGACGTGGTTAACTTCGTCACCGAGAGCCTGCCCGCGCTCGTGAAGACAACGCTTCAATTTGCCGGCGCGTTTGCTTTCCTTTTCA
This sequence comes from uncultured Oscillospiraceae bacterium, assembly GCA_963625935.1. Lineage (GTDB taxonomy): Bacteria > Bacteroidota > Bacteroidia > Bacteroidales > Bacteroidaceae > Alloprevotella. Next base: position 53,805 of record CAVFVD010000004.1, read on the forward strand.
TAATGAACCGCCAGCTCGCCACGGTCGTGGTTTTGATTGTGCCGTTCTTCCTTCTCGCCAGCAAACTCTATGTGAAGCGCATGCGCGAGCTTACGCGGCAGGCGCGGGAGAGCGACAGCGCGATACAAAGCACCATACAAGAGACGCTGCAGCATAGTCTTGTGGTGAAAACACTCCGTGCCGCGAAGCCGCTTCTCGCGAGGCTCAACGGACAGCAAACCGATCTGCACCGCCTCATCCTGCGCCGCACGCGCTACTCCACAGTCTCCACCGCACTCCTAAACACCGGCTTCTCCCTGGGATACTTGGTCACCTTCGTGTGGGGCGTGACGGGGCTGTCGCGCGGCGAGATAACGTACGGCGCAATGATTGCGTTCATACAGCTCGTAGGACAGATACAAGACCCCGTAAGACAGCTCTCGCGCTTTGTGCCAATCTTCGTCACGGCGTTTACCGCGTCGGAGCGTCTTATGGACATCGAGAGTCTGCCGACCGAGGACGGCGGCGCGGCGCTGAGGCTTCCCGGCACGCTCGCCGTGCGTATGGAAAATGTCACGTTTTCCTATGAGCCGGGGTCGCGCGAAATCTTCTCAGGGTTCAGCCACACGTTCCCGGCGGGCGGCATAACCGCCATTGTCGGCGAGACTGGGGCGGGGAAGACCACGCTCATACGCCTGCTCTTGGCTTTGTGCCGCCCGCAAAAGGGCAGCGTGTCGCTTGTCGGCGAGGACGGCAAGAGCGTCCCGGTTGGCGCGTCTTTGAGGTGTAATTTCTCCTATGTTCCGCAAGGAAACTCGCTCTTTTCCGGTACGGTCCGCAGCAATTTGCTCCTTGCCGCGCCCGACGCCACTGAGGCTCAGATGGTCGAGGCGTTGCGCACGGCGGCGGCGGACTTTGTGCTTTCGCGCCCGGCTGGGCTCGACACGCCGTGCGGCGAGTCCGGGGACGGACTGTCAGAGGGACAGGCGCAGCGCATAGCCATCGCGCGGGCGCTTCTCGGCTCAGGCGGGGTGCTAATCTTCGACGAAGCCACCTCTTCCTTAGACGGAGAAACAGAGGAAACCGTTTTGCGCAACATTGTCAAGGCATATCCGCGCCGCACGCTTATTTTTATTACCCACCGCCCCGCAGTCTTGCAGTACGCCACCGCGACTTTGCGGCTCTGACCCTGCGCCTTGTGCCGTTCCTCTCGCTTTTTCGCTCGGTATAGGTGCTTTTTTGAGAAACGGGGAAAGCATATATACATAAAAAAACGTAACTTTGCCGCAAGGCGAATTTGGGACGCGCCGACTGATGGCGTGCGGCGGACGCGTGGAAAGCGCGTGCGAAAGCCTTGCGGTATGGGAAAGAACAACGTCAAAAGCATCTGCCTCATCGGCTCCGGCAATGTGGCGACACACCTTGCGAGGGCGTGGCACGCCGCCGGCTTGGAGATACGCTGCGTGTGCAGCCCCACGCCGGGACATGCCGAGGAGCTTGCACGCGAAGTGGGCTGTGCGGAGACGCGCACGGACTTCTCCCGCTTGCCCAAGGCAGACGCCTATGTGCTTTGCGTGAAAGACGACGCGCTTCCGGCTGTCGCCGCGCAAGTGACGGCGCAGGACTGCGTCCGTGGAGCTTTGGTGGCGCACACCGCCGGCAGCGTGGCGCTGGACGTATTGCCCGAGTGCGGCTGCGATAGGGCGGTGCTGTATCCCTTGCAGACTTTCTCCAAACACTGCCCGCTCGATATGAGCGGCGTGCCTTTCCTTGTGGAGGGGGCTACGGAGCAGGCTTTGGACAAAGTGACCCGGCTCGCCGCATGCGTTTCCCGTGACGTGCATACGGTATGTAGCGATGACAGACGCAAGCTCCATCTCGCCGCAGTCTTTGCCAACAATTTCACCAACCATTGCCTCGCGCTCTCGGAAATGCTTGCCGAGGAAGCCGGGCTTGACGGCGCGCTCTTGCGGCCTATCGTAGCGGAGACGCTGCGCAAGGCGGCGGCAATGCCCGCCCGCGAGGCGCAGACAGGGCCTGCGGCGCGGTGGGACGAGGCGGTGATGCGTCGGCAGCGCGACGCGCTTTCCGCCCACCCGGAGGCGCAAGCCGTGTACGAGGCTATGAGCCGCAGCATACACGCCTTGGCGCGGCGCGGCTGAGACGGCGGGCGGGGTTTGACTGACGCAGTGCAAGGGGACGATATCCCGCAGCATTTCCAAGAAGTCCGCAGCAATTACAAGAGTCTCGCTGCCATAACTACCAAAGCCTGGGGCAGGGCACTCAATTAAGCGCGTCCGGTATTCCAGTCTCCGTGTCCAGTCTTCCGACATCCGTGTCCGGCCTTCAGCCTCCGCGCCCCGACTTGCAAGTCCCGCGCCCATATCCGAGAGTGGGCGTATTTATAGAAAACCAATTCAACCCTAAGCCAAAACTCCATAACGACGCAAGGATGATAGATTATGACCTTACGCGCATACGCGGTCTCGCTTTTGACGTGGACGGCGTGCTGAGCGCAAGCAATGTTTTCCTTTTTGGTGACAGCGGTCAGCCCAACCGCACGGCCAATATCAAGGACGGCTACGCCTTGCAGCTGGCGGTGAAGAAAGGGCTTGAGATAGCCATCATCACCGGCGGCGGGAGCGAGGCCGTAAGGGCGCGCTACCGAGGCTTGGGCATAAGCCACGTGTATATGCGTGCGGCGGTGAAGATAAACACCTTTGAGGAATGGCTCTTGGCTACGGGGCTGTCGGCGGACGAAGTCCTTTATATGGGAGACGACATCCCCGACTACGAGGTTATGTCTCGCTGCGGCTGCCCTTGCTGCCCCTCTGACGCAGCGGCGGAGATAAAGGCCGTCTCGCGCTATGTGAGTCCGTGTCCCGGCGGACAGGGCTGCGTGCGCGACGTGGTGGAGCAAGTGCTCCGCGCCCAGGGCAAATGGATGACGGACGCCGAGGCTTTTGGCTGGTGACTCTGCCTCCCCAGACAGATTCCGGCGCTTGCGGTAAGTAGACATTCCCCCCGGGGGAGTAGACATAAATAGAATTAAGAAACTACACTAACCTTCATACATACGATGCTTGACAACCTGAAAAAGTACAAGATTGTGCTGGCGAGCAACTCCCCGCGTCGCAAGGAGCTGTTGCAGCGTCTTGGCGTGCAGTTTAAGATACGCACGCTCTTTGGCATAGACGAGAGTTACCCCAACAGCCTGCGCGGAGAGGACATAGCATGCTATATCTCCCGCAACAAGGCGAAGGCATACCGTGGCTCGATGGGCGCAGACGAGCTGCTCATCACGGCAGATACGATTGTTTACAAGGACGGCGAAGTATTTGGCAAGCCGCATAATGTGGCTGACGCGAAGATGATGCTCCACCTGCTCTCGGGCGGCGTTCATCAGGTCATCACCGGTGTCACTATTCTCACGCACGAGCGGATGGAGAACTTTGCCGTGACGAGCCACGTAAAGTTCAGCAAGCTGACGGACGAGGAAATAGACTTCTACGTCGACAATTACCTTCCCTTTGACAAGGCCGGGGCTTACGGCATACAGGAGTGGATAGGCCTCGTGGCGGTAGAGGAGCTGCGCGGCAGCTACTTTAATGTGATGGGCCTGCCCGTGCAGCGCCTTTACCAGAAGCTTAAAACCTTTTAGGCGCGGCGGCGGACGCGGCGCGTGAAGACGGGACTTGCGGCTATGAAGACAGTCAGACTTTACGACAAAGGCAATGCGCCGGAGCGCGTGGACGAGGTTGTGCGCGTGCTCGCGGACGGCGGCGTGGTGGCGTTCCCCACAGGCACCACCTACGCCCTTGGCTGCCACGCGCTGAAAGAGCGTGCCGTCGAGCGCATCTGCAAGATTAGGGGCATCGACCCTGCGAGCCACCCCCTTTCGGTGATTTGCTACGACTTGAGCGAAATAAGCGCCTACGCGCATATACCCACGCCGGTTTTTAAGCTGATGAAACGCAATCTTCCGGGTGCTTTCACGTTTATACTCCCAGGAAAAAACCGTCTTCCCAAGGTTTTCCGCAGCCGCAAAACGGGCGAGGTGGGCATACGCATGCCCGAAAGCCCTATTGTGCGCGAGCTGCAGCACGCGCTCGGCTCGCCGCTTATGACGGCCTCGCTCCCAGTGGGGGAGGGTGACGACCCTGAGCTTGTCACCGACCCTGAGCTTGTCGCCGAGACGTACGGCAGCCTTGTCGACCTCGTTGTCGACGGCGGCCAGGGGCGGCAGGGGCAGTCCACCGTGGTCAACTGCTGCGGCGACGAGCCGGAGATAGTGCGGCAAGGTGACGGAGACCTGCGCTGAGGACGGGATTGGAAAACACAACAGACAGACTTTACAAGACGATGAAACACACCACACACACACTGCTTGCGGCCGTGGGCGCGGCGACGCTTGCCCTCGCGGCCGTGTCGTGCGGCGACGACGACGAGAAATACCGCTCTGAGCCGCCGAAGATAGCCCGCATCACCGTGAGCCCGCTCGACGGGCACACCTCCATACGCGCCGGCGAGCGCTTCGTGGCCACCGCCGTGCAGAGCAAGACGGGCGTGAGGCTCTACAAGGCTTCGTACGTGTGGACGGCGACATCGTCCGGCACGGGTACGGCAAGCTCGAAACAAAACAAGAGCGAGGTGGTGTACGACAACGACAACGGCGACGCGACCGACACGCTCGTCGTGACCGAAGCCGGGAAATACACCCTCACTTTCTCTGCCGACTACCGCCCGAGCGGCTCTACCGACAACTGGATAAGCAAAAACGGCAGCTCGTTCTCTGAGTCGCTCGACGGAGGCGGCACAGCGAGCTACTCCGCCGGGGTGACGCTCTTCAAGATAAAGGCCGTGTGCACCGTGAATGTGCTTCCGGCGCAATAAGACGCCCTAAATCATACAAACCGAACCGCGCCCTCCGCAAAGCGGGCGCACTCCACAAATAGGGGGCGGGGAGCGAAACGCCTCCCGCCCCTAGCCTTTTCCCCCAACGTCGCGGGGCGGCGAAACACCAAAAGCACTATGGAAACGACAGACACCACATACAAGCAAGACACAGCACGCGGCGAGTACATCGCCGCCATGGCGCAGCTTTTCCGCACGCCCGGCGTGTGGCCGGGACACAAGGAGGCACGCGACGTGGCGGACTTTATAGAGAGCCGCGTGGAGACCGACGGCGGCGTTCCGCGCGACGCTTTCGGCAACGACCGCGTGCTGCTCGCGCTCAAGGCTTCCCTGCTCGCCGCGCAGGAGATAGGCGTGCGCGGACACGCCCTCACGGCCTACCTCCTCCGTTCGGTGGTCACCTGCAAAGAGCAGGCCGACCTCGTGGAGCGCATCTTCGGACGCGAGGTGGCAGACACGCTGCGCGGCTTCCTGCGCGTGGAGGCCATAGAGGTGAAGACCGAGGCCATGCGCACCGACAATTTCCGCAATCTCCTCATCTCCCAGGCCGGAGACATGCGTGTGGTGCTTCTTCTCATAGCCGACAGCGTCAATCTGATGCGCCGCATACGCGACACCGCCAATCTCGACGAGCAGCGCCGCGTCTCCACCGAGGCGGCGTACCTTTACGCGCCGCTCGCCCACAAGCTGGGGCTCTATCAGCTTAAAAGCGAGCTGGAGGACCTTAGCCTGAAATACCTCGAGCACGACGCGTATTACATGATAAAGGAGAACCTCAACGCCACAAAGCGCTCGCGCGACGCGTACATAGAGCGCTTCACCGCTCCTATCCGGGAGATGCTCGATGCCGAGGGTCTGCGCTACCACATGAAAGGGCGCACGAAGAGCATACACTCCATCTGGCAGAAGATGAAAAAGCAGCAGTGCGGCTTCTCCGGCGTGTACGACCTCTTCGCCATACGCATCATACTCGACGCACCGCTTGCCAAGGAGAAGGAACAGTGCTGGAAGGTGTTTTCCCTTATCACCAACAAGTACGAAAGCAACCTCAAGCGCCTGCGCGACTGGCTCACCGTGCCCAAGAGCAACGGATACGAGAGCCTGCACATAACGGTGAAAGGCCCGGAAGACAAGTGGGTGGAGGTGCAAATACGCACGGAGCGCATGGACGAGATAGCCGAGCACGGACTCGCCGCCCACTGGCGCTACAAAGGCGTGAAGAGCAGCGGCGGCGGCATGGACTCTTGGCTTGCCGACATACGCACGGCGCTCGAGACGGGCGACGAGGGAAAACTCACCCATTCGCTCTCATTCGGGGGAGGGGAGAAGGACGTGTACGTATTTTCGCCGAAAGGCGACCTATACCGACTGCCGCCGCACGCCACCGTGCTCGACTTCGCCTACACCATCCACTCCGGCGTGGGCAACCGCTGCGTGGGCGGACGCATAGACGGGCGCAACGTGCCTATACGCCAAGAGCTCGAGAGCGGGCAGACCGTGGAGATAGTCACCTCCAACAGCCAGACACCCAAGCAGGAATGGCTCAACATAGCACGCTCCAACCACGCCAAGGCAAAGATTCGCGCCGCCGTGCGCGAGCTTACCGCCGGAGAGACCGAGCTGGGCAAGGAGACCCTTGCGCGGAAGATGAAAAACCGCAAGCTCGACTGGGATGAAAGTCTTGTCAACCAGCTCATAAAGAAGATGGGCTACAAGGAAAGCTATGACTTCTTCCGCGACATAGCCAACGACCGCGCCGACATCAACCGCACGCTCGACACCTATATCGAACTGACGCGCCGCGAGCAAGGCACGGCCGAGCGGGCCGCCACGCGCTCGGCGGGAGAGTTCAGCATGGACAGCGAGGCCGGGCAGAAGGCGAAAGGCGAAGCGGACGTGCTGGTGATAGACCGCAACCTCAAAGGCATCGACTTCCAAATGGCCCGCTGCTGCAACCCCGTCTACGGCGACGACGTCTTCGGTTTTGTCACCGTGAGCGGCGGCATCAAGGTACACCGCACCGACTGCCCCAACGCGCCCGCGCTGCGCTCGCGCTTCGGATACCGCATCGTGAAAGCACGCTGGGCGGGAAAGGGAAAAGGCACGTATCCCATCACGCTGCACGTCATTGGGCAGGACGATCTCGGCATTGTCAACAACATCACCTCCATCATCTCCAAGGAGGAAAATATCATGCTGCGCAGCATCAGCATCGACTCCAACGACGGACTCTTTTCCGGCATCCTCACGGTGCTTGTGGACGACACGCAAAGGCTCAATCTGCTCATCAAAAAGCTGCGCACCGTAAAGGGCGTGAAAGCCGTGTCGCGAACGTGACGTTATCGCGCCTGAAGAGTGCGATAAGCGTCCCGCCCATCCCGACTTGCTCCGGTAAAAAACGTTAAGGCCGATTTGGAAAACGGGCGAAAATGTATTATCTTTGTGTAGTGAAAAGATGGGATATGCACACTGTGCGTATCTCATCTTTTGCGTTGTTGATTATCAATGCCTTACGCGGCGCGGGATGTACATGTAGCGCCGCCGGGATGTACATATAGGAAAAACTCCAAGTATTCCCGTCGAAATTCCAAGGCATCTTGTCGGGAGAAGATGCCTTTCAGTGCCGCGAAAGTGCTTTCCGGCAGCCCCGGGCCGGCTGTCAGGTAGTTAAACTTACATAAAAATGCGTCTGCCAAACGTGCCGCGAAAACGCTCGATATTTGATGCATGCACACGTACTTTTTGTGTGTAATATTGGTCGCGGACTTGCCGCGAAACTTCGTCTTTCCCCCCTTTTTCTTTTGCCTTTCTTTCGGGAAAACTCGGCAGCGGCTGCGGCGCGAAAGGTAGAAGAATGGCGTTTCGCTTTGCCCTTACCCCGCCTTGCAGTAATTTTGTCCCATTAAAATCCCGTTTCGCGCCCAAAAAGCCTACGGACGGCGTATTCGCGGCGCGGCGGGAAAAGCATTTTTCACGATGAAAGCAGAAAATAAAGGCGTGTTGGCAGCCGTAGCGCGGTTTTTCCGCATGATAGGGCGTGGCTTCCGGCGCGCGTGGCGTTGGTATAAAGGTCAGTTTGCCGGCCGCCCGTGGTGGCGCAAGCTCTTGGCGGGCGTGGCTACCTTTATCGTGTTGGTGGTGTTCTACGTCTTCGCCGTGGTGACCAACTTTCTCTGGCTCTTCGGCAAGTCGCCCTCCACGCACGACATAATCCACCCCAAGACCGCCGCCGCCTCGGAGATATACAGCTGCGACGGGAAGCTCCTCGGAAAGTTTTTCAACGAAAACCGCACCCCTGTACCCTACGACTCCATCAGTCCCGCTTTCTTCCAGGCCCTTATCTCGACCGAGGACGAACGCTACTACAGCCACTACGGTATTGACTACCAGGGGCTTTTTGCCGCCGCCAAGGATGCTGTCCGGGGACACGCGCGCGGCGCTTCCACCATCACGCAGCAGCTCGTGAAGAATATGTTCCGCGTGCGTACGCAGTATTCCACGGGACTGTTGGGCAAAGTGCCGGGGCTTAGCATCGTCATCATGAAGAGCAAGGAGATGATTATCGCCACCGAGCTCGAGATGCTTTGCGACAAGCGGCAGATACTCGAAATGTATGCCAACACGGTGGACTTCGGCTCCAACGCCTACGGCATTAAGACTGCGGCGAAGACGTACTTTAATACTACGCCCTCCCGCCTTAAACCGGAAGAGGCGGCCGTGCTCGTGGGGCTCTTGAAAGCCACCTCGGCCTACAACCCCCGCATCAATCCGAAGAACTCCCTGAAACGCCGCAACACGGTGCTTAACAACATGTACGCGCACCGTTCGCTGCTGAAAGAAAAGTTTGGTGACACGTACGTGGCCACACGCGGCACGCTCGACTCCCTGCTCGCGCTCCCCATCAGCCTCAACTTCAGCGTGGAGAGCGCGTACGACGGCGAAGCACTCTACTTCCGCGACGCCGTGAAAGACTATGTGCAGGAGAAATGCCCCGACCTCGACCTCTACTCCGACGGACTTAAAATATACACCACGCTCGACTCGCGCATGCAGGCTTACGCCGAGAAGGCCGTGCGAGAGAAGATGCGCCAAGTGCAGCGCAACTTCGACAACCACTGGCGCGGCATGGGCGAACGCTGGCGCGACGAGAAAGGCAATGTGATACCCGGCTTCATTGAGGGCATAGCCCGTCGCACCGACGCCTACAAGATGCTCGAGGCGCGCTACCCGTCCGACCCCGACTCCATACGCTACTGGCTCAACAAGCCGCACGAGGTGACGCTCTTCAGCTATGACGGTCCGCGCCACGAGGTGATGTCGACAATGGACTCCATACGCTATATGGTCAACTACCTGCACACGGGCTTCGTGGCAATGGAGCCAGAGACGGGACAGGTAAAGGCGTATGTGGGAGACATAGACTTCAAGTCGTGGAAGTACGACAAAGTGCGTGCTATGCGCCAGCCCGGCTCTACCTTCAAGCTCTTCGTCTACGCCACGGCTATGAAGCAGGGGCTCACACCCGCCGACACGCGCAAGGACGAGTATATCCGTATGGAGGTGTATGACAAGCGCAAGAAAGCCAATACCGTATGGCAGCCGCACAACGCCAACGGCCGCTTCTCAAACGCGGAGCTGCCCCTGCGCTCGGCTTTTGCGCAGAGCGTCAACACCATCGCCGTGAAACTGGGACAGGAAGTGGGCATCGATAACGTGATTTCCACCGCCCGCGACATGGGCATAAAGTCCCCGCTCGACAACATAGCCTCCCTGCCTTTGGGCGCCAGCGACGTGACGCTATTTGAACTGGTCAACGCGTACGGCACCGTAGCCAACGGCGGCGTGCACGTCGACCCCGTCCTTGTGACAAAGATTGTCGACTCGGAGGGAAAAACCGTCTACGAGGCTTCCTCCTCCTCCTCTCGCGCTCTTCCGCAGAAGGCGGCCTTTTACATGCAGAAGCTTCTTGAGGCCGGCGTGCGCGACGCAGGCGGAACGTCGCAGACGCTCGGCGCGATGATGTATCTTGGCCCGTTCTCCAACCAGCTCGATATGGGCGGCAAAACCGGCACGTCCAACAACCACTCCGACGCGTGGTTTGTAGGCGTCACGCCGAGCCTCGTGGCCGGCGCGTGGGTAGGCGGCGAGTACCGCAGCATACACTTCCGCACGGGCGCGCTGGGACAGGGCAGCCGCACGGCTTTGCCCATCGTGGCGCAGTTTATGCGCAGCGTGATGGACGACGGAGACCTGCGCAAGAAGTACCTCCACAAGTACGGCATGCCGCCCGAGGACATCGCCCCGAGCACTTACCAAGCCACCTACTACCAATCCAGCACCGAGGAAGACTCTACTGCGGCCGACTCCACCTTTGTCCCCGAAGACCTGATGGGAGGCGAGGGCGAGCCTGCCGAGGAGGGCGCGTCCGCACCTGCGGGTGAGGCTGCCGCCGAAACTGCGGCTCCCGCAGCAGAGCAGTCCGGCACGAAACACAAGAAAGACCACAAGCAGACTCCCGCCGCGCAGCCGTCGGAGAGCCTCTTCGAGTGAACCGAAACCTTGACGCGTCCCGCTCCGCCTGCAAGGGCGTGGGCGGGCGCGTATGTGTTTGCGCGTCAGGGCGCAGTTTCGCCAAGGCGGAGAGTTTGTTCCGCAAAAAAGAAAAGAACACACCATATTATATGTTTCAGCATCTGAACCTCAAAAAAGCCTCCCTGCTTTTCGCCGTGCTTTGCGTGGCGCTCCTCGTGCAGGCGCAGGCACCGGCGGGCTACTACTCCGCCGCAAAGGGAAAGAAGGGATCGGCAGTGAAAACGGCCCTCTATTCCATCGTCTCCTCCCACACGCAGCGGTCGTACAACCAGCTTTGGGAAGACTTCAAGAAAACCGACGTGAGAAGCGACGGAAAAATTCGCGACCGCTACTCCAATAAAACCAACTACACTCCCGGCGGCAGCGCGCAGGGCGGCAGCTACAAGGGAGAGGGCGACAGCTACAACCGCGAGCACTCCTTTCCGAAGAGCTGGTTTGACGAAGGCACGCCGATGTATACCGACCTCTTCCATCTCTATCCCACGGACGGCTATGTCAACGGACGGCGCAGCAATTATCCTTTCGGTGAGAACAACGGAGAGAAGTACAGCTCCTCGGGCGGCTACAGCAAGCTCGGCGCCTGCACCGTGAGCGGCTACACCGGCATTTGCTTTGAGCCGGCAGACGAGTACAAGGGCGACTTTGCCCGCACGTACTTCTATATGGCGACTGCGTACGAAAACCAAATAGCCTCGTGGAGCAGCCCCATGCTCTCGGGCAGCAAATACCCCGCCTACAAGACTTGGGCAATAGACATGCTTCTGCGCTGGGCTAAGGAAGACCCCGTGAGCCATGTGGAAATAGACCGCAACAACGCTGTCTATGGCATCCAGCATAACCGCAATCCGTACATCGACTATCCCGGTCTCGAGCAGTATGTTTGGGGCGCGTACAAAGACTACGCGTTCGACCCCGACAACTACGTAGAGAAGCCCGACGGCAGCGACCCGCAGCCCGGCGACGTGGCTTCGCCCGTGTTCTCTCCGAAGGAGGGCAAAGTGGAAAGCGGCACGGTGGTCACCATAAGCACCGAGACCGCAGGCGCAAGCATCTGCTACAGCATAGACGGCGGAACGGTGACGACGGCAGCCTCGCCCGTGCAGTTTACCGTAGACCAAGCCATGACGGTGACAGCTTACGCCGAGCTTGACGGTAAGAAGAGCGCGAGCGTGAGCGCGAAATACACAGTGAAAGCCGAGAACCCGGACGTGCCGGAGGGTGACGACGTGTACGTGCTTGTGACCGATGAGGACGACCTCCGCAGCGGCGCGACGGTGCTTATAGTTTCGCCCGAAAATGGCGTGGCTATGGCTGCGGCGGGAAAGGACATCCGCGAATATGCCGCAGTGACCGTCGACGGCAACACGCAGAGCGTGAAGACGGACGTGGGCGGCGACGGCCAGCCCGTGGCTTTCACGCTCGGTGGCAACAGCGAGGGCTGGACTTTCAAAGACAACACGGACGGCACATACCTTGCGCTCACGGCGAAAAAGAACAAGCTGCACGCTCTTGACGAGGACAACGGCACGCAGACCCGCTGGACGGTGACGGTGAGCAGTGACGGCACGGCACGCATAGTCAACAACGCCTTCACCAGCTATTTCATGCAGTACAACGCCGCTGCCCCGCGTTTCGCATGCTATACCGCTGTGCAGAAAGAGGTGGCCATTTACAGCAAAACCGTATCTTCGGCCATCAAGACCGCGTATGACGGCAAGGCAGCCGCAGATGACCGCTCAGTGTACGACTTGCAGGGGCGCGTGGTGCGCACTGTCACGGGCGGCGCTCCGGCTTTCAACGGACTGCCCGCCGGCGTGTATATCTACGCAGGGAAGAAAATTGTGGTAAAATAAGCGCCTATGGCCAAGCAAAGCACATACGACTCTAAGGGCTTCCCGCGCGGCGGACGGAAACCCTCCGCGCCCGAAGCGGACAGCTACGGACACCTGCAACCGCAGGCTGTGGAGCTCGAGCAAGCCGTGCTCGGCGCGCTCTTGGTGGAGAAGGACGCTTACTATCAGGTGAGCGAAATTCTCCGCCCGGAGAGCTTTTACGACCACCGCCATCAGCTGATATACGAGGCTATTCGCCGGCTCAATCTCGAAGAGCGCCCGGTGGACATCCTTACGGTGAAGGACCAGCTCGACAGCACAAAGTTGCTTGAAGACGCGGGCGGGCCGTTCTACATCACGCAGCTGAGCGGCATGGTGTCCTCGTCCGCGCACATAGAGTACCACGCCCGCATCATCGCCCAAAAGGCGCTCGCCCGAGAGCTTATCTCCTACACGAGCGGCATACAGACTAAAGCTTTTGACAGCACGCAGGACGTGGACGAGCTGATGCAGGAGGCGGAGGGAAAGCTTTTCGAACTCTCCCAGCAGAATCTCAAAAAGGACTACACGCAGATTGACCCCGTCATAAAAGAGGCGTACGAGATGCTGCAAAAGGCCGCCGCGCGAAAGGACGGCATGAGCGGCATCGCGTCGGGCTTCCACGACCTCGACCGCATAACCTCGGGCTGGCAAAACTCTGACCTCGTCATCCTCGCCGCGCGTCCGGCAATGGGTAAAACGGCTTTCGCCCTGAGCATGGCTAAGAACATAGCCGTAGACCAGAAGATTCCCGTCGCGCTCTTCTCGCTTGAGATGTCGAACGTGCAGCTCGTCAACCGTATGATAGTGAACGTGTGCGAGATTAAAGGCGAAACGTTGAAAAGCGGGCAGCTCAAGCCGTATGAGTGGGGGCAGCTCGACTACAAAATTAAGCCGCTCTACGGTGCGCCGCTTTATGTGGACGACACGCCCTCGCTCTCTGTCTTCGAGTTGCGCACCAAGGCACGACGGCTTGTGCGCGAGCACGGCGTGAAAGTGCTGATGATAGACTACTTGCAGCTTATGAATGCCTCGGGAATGAGCTTCGGCAGCCGACAAGAGGAGGTCTCTACCATCAGCCGCTCGCTTAAAGGACTTGCAAAGGAGCTAAACATCCCCATCCTCGCGCTTTCGCAGCTCAACCGTGGCGTGGAGACGCGTGAGGGCAACGACAAGCGCCCGCAGCTTTCGGACTTGCGTGAGTCGGGAGCAATCGAGCAGGACGCGGATATGGTGGTCTTCATCCACCGCCCTGAGTATTACAAAATATACCGCGACGAGCACGGCAACGATGTGCGCGGCAAGGCGGAGATAATCATTGCCAAGCACCGTAACGGCGCAGTGGGCAGCGTGCTGCTTACTTTCCGTGGCGAGTACGCCCGTTTCCAGAACCTCGAGGAGGAGACCATCCCCGCTCCGGGTGCGGAAGCCGGCGACCAGGCGGTTATCTCTTCGGCGATGAACACTTCCACGCTGCCGCCGCCCCCGGGCATGGAGTCGCTGCCCCCGATGGGCGACTCGGACATACCGTTCGCCCCGCCGAGCGGCGCGAACCCGGGTTTCTGAGCCTGGGGAGTATCCAAAAGAAACGGGTGGGCGGAAATGCCGTTCACCCGTTTCTTCTGTTTAGACCGCTTTTCCCGCAGGTTTCAAGTAAGGCGAGCTGATTTTGTCTGCGGCGTGGTCTGCGGCAAATGCGGCGCATTTTTGCGGCAAATAGAAAGAGAGAGCCACAAAGGCAGTGAGGCGATTTGCTTTCTGCTTTTGTGGCTCTCGTTTGTCGTTTCCAGTCCGGCGGAGGCTAAGCGCTGTCCCGCCGAAGTCGTTTTGCCTTAGAGCTTGGCCAGTTCGCGTGCCATCTGCTCCTGAAGCTCGCGTGCTTTCGCGCCGGCGGCTGCGGCGAAGTCCTCGGTCTGGTCGGCGTAGATTATGCCGCGCGAGGAGTTGACTATGAGTCCGCAGTCGCGCGTCATTCCGTAGCGGCACACTTCCTCAAGCGAGCCGCCCTGCGCCCCTACGCCGGGGACGAGGAGGAAATGCTGTGGCGCAATCTTGCGGATGTCGGCGAAGAGGCTGCCTTGCGTCGCGCCCACCACGTACATCATGCGCGTGTCGTCCGCCCACTCCTGCGAGCGGCGAAGCACTTTCTCGAAAAGGCGCTCGCCCGAGGCGTCCTCGGTAAGCTGGAAATCGTGCGAGCCCTTATTGCTGGTCAGCGCGAGAAGCACCACCCACTTGTCCTCATAGGTCAGGAACGGCGTGACACTGTCTTCGCCCATATAGGGAGCGACGGTGAGCGCGTCGATGTCCATTTCGCCGAAGAAAGAGCGGGCATACATTGCGGACGTGTTGCCTATGTCGCCGCGCTTCGCGTCGGCTATGATGAGCTGGTCGGGGTAGTTTTCCTTGATATAACGCACTGTCTTCTCGAAAGCCGCCCAGCCTTTCAGCCCGAAGCATTCGTAGAAGGCGAGGTTGGGTTTGTAGGCCACGCAGTAGGGGGCGGTGGCGTCGATGATGGCGCGGTTGAAGTCGAATATCGGGTCTTCGTGCGAAAGAAGATGCTGCGGCACTTTCTTCAAGTCGGTGTCAAGTCCCACGCAAAGGAATGACTTCTTCGCGAAGATGTTTTTGATGAGCTGTTCCTTGTTCATTGCTTTATGGCGTTGCTTGTTTGTTCGTATTAAGAGTATTTACTGGAAGGTGTGCCACATTTCCCACGCGCCCTCAGCTTGGAGGTGCAGCATCTCCAAGCCGTTTTTCACGGTCGCGCCCTGTCTCCGTCCGCGCTGCATAAAGAGCGTGTCGGCGGGGTTGTACACCAAGTCGTACAGGATATGGGACGGCGTGAGCAGATGGTAGGGGATGTCGGGGCAGGCGTCGGTCTTGGGGTGCATGCCAAGGGGCGTGCAGTTGACCACAACCAGCCTTTCCGCCATCACTTCCTTTGTCAGCCCGTCATAGCCTATTTGCCCTTCGCCGGGTGTGCGGCTCACGGAGAGCGTGTCAAGTCCCAGCGAGCGCAGGCCGTGAATCACGGCGAGCGACGCGCCGCCCGTGCCGAGCACAAGGGCTTTCTGGTGCAAGCCGGAGCGAAGCAGCGGCTTTATCGAACGGGTGAAGCCCACCACGTCCGAGTTGCAGCCGAAGAGCTTGCGGCTCCCGTCCGCGCCGCGCCGCACGCATACCACGTTGACCGCGCCTATCGCCGCCGCCTCGTCGGAGAGGCCGTCGAGGAAAGGTATCACCGCCCGTTTGTGCGGGTGGGTGACGTTGAAGCCCCTAAGCTCCGGCTCGGCGGAAAGGCGTTTTATGCCTTCTTCGATGTTTTGTTCTTCAAAATTCTCGTATCGGGCGTCTATCCCATCACGGGCGAATTTCTCCGCGAAATAGGCGGCGGAGAAACTGTGTCCGAGCGGGTAGCCCAAAAGTCCGTATAATTCCACGTTAGCAGTAAAGTGGTTAGGTTTTCCCTTAAGGGGATTTTCTTCAAATTTGCTTTTCGTCGCGTAGGGGCGGCTCTTACTTAGGGCGCGGCGGCGTTTCCTTGTCATGCATTTGCTTTACCTTGTCACGCAGTTGCTTCACCTTGTCGCGCTTCTGCGTTCCCTCAGTCCGAAGCCGTTTCTGTTAGCTTCCGAAAAAGACGTGTTCCGCGCTTACTTGGCTGCCGTGTACAGCGTGCTTAGCCCGAAAGTGAAACGGCGGAACTTCACGTCGCGGAAGCCCGCTTTCGCCAGTATTCCCGTCATTCGCTCGCCTTGCGGGAATGCTTCCATTGTGGCGGGCAAGTAAGTGTACGCGCTCGAGTCGTGTGACACTATCTTGCCGACGGCGGGCATCAGCACGTGGGAGTAAAGCCAGAACAGCTGCTTCATTGGGAAGCGCACGGGGGAGGTTAGCTCTACGATGACGAGCCGTCCGCCGGGGCGCAGCACGCGGCGCATTTCGCGCAGCCCCGCGTCGAGGTCCTCGAAGTTGCGCACGCCGTAGGCCACGGTAAGCGCGTCGAAAGTGTTGTCCGCAAAACTGAGGTGCAGACAGTCTTCTTTCCGCAGCGCGATGCGGCTTTCAAGTCCCGCTTCCTTTATCTTCTTCCGCCCTACGGATAGCATACCCTCCGAGAGGTCTATGCCCGTAACGGCGGCGCCGGGCAGTGTGCGGGCAGTGAGCAGGGCGAAGTCGCCTGTGCCGGTAGCCACGTCAAGCACTTTGCGGGGCGAGTAGGGGAGGAGCGACTCAATGGCGGCTTTGCGCCAGCGCCGGTCGATGCCGAGCGAGAGCGTGTGGTTTAGCAGGTCGTATGAGTGGGCTATGCCGTCAAACATGCGCTCCACCTGCCGTCCCTTGCTCTCTTCCGTGCCGGCGTACGGCTTTATGGTCTCTTGCTTGTAGGTCATTTCTTGTTTTGCTTGGCTTCAGGGCTTGGCTCAGTCGCTCCCGAGCAGGGGAATGAATCTCATCTGCCGCTCTATCTGCCGCTGCCTTTTGAGCATGTAGCCCGAGGGATGCTTGGAGCTGAACCGCAGAGGGGCTGGGAGCGTGGCGGCAATAAGGGCGCAGTCGGATCGCGTCAGCTCCTTGGCCGAGCAACCGAAGTTGGCCCGAGCCACAGCCTCTGCGCCGTACACGTTAGGGGCGGTCTCGATGCAATTAAGGTAAACCTCCATAATGCGCTCCTTTGGCCAGAGCAGCTCAATAAGCACCGTGAAATATGCCTCGAAGCCTTTGCGCACCCACGTGCTTGACGGCCAGAGGAAGACGTTTTTCGCCGTCTGCTGGCTTATTGTGCTTGCGCCGCGCGAGCGTTTCCCGCGTATCTTGTCCGCTGCCGCGTTCTCTATCTCGCCGAAGTCGAAGCCGTGGTGACGGAGAAACTTCTGGTCCTCACTGGCCATAACCGCCACAGGGAGGTACTTCGACATCTTTTCAAGCGGCACCCATTTGTGGCTAAACATTGGAGACTCGCCGCGCCCTATGTGCTGCACTGCGCGTATTACCATCAGCGGCGTGACGGGTACTGGTACGAAGCGGTAGACTAGTACCGCGAGTACCGTGCTGGCGAAGAATGCCACCACCGCCCATTTTACGAGCTTGAAGACTGTTTTTAGGAAAATCATAGGTTTATCCTTGTAGCGGGCGTGCCGTTTCCCATTTTGCGGGAGTGGTTTCCGCTCTTGTCTGGGCGTGGTTTCCGCCCTTGCGCGGGATATGGCTTGGCGCGTCAGTATGCGTCACGCCGGCGGCACACGGCTTTGCAGCGCGGTGTGTCGCCGGCGTGTCAGCCGTGAGCCGCAATGGCTTGTGTCGGGAGTGCCTTAGAAGGGCAGGTCGTCGTCCGTTCCGGTCTCCGCAGCCGTAGGAGCGGCGGGAGCCGCAGTGGGGGAGGGGACGGAAGCGGCGGGCGCGGCGGGAGCGGGAGCGGCTGCGGGGGCAGCGCCTCGCTGCACGCGCCAAGCACGCAGGTCGTTGTACCAACGACCGTTATACTCGCGGGCGTCGATGTCAAAGGATACGGTGAGCTCCTCGCCTACCTGTATGTTGAACTCGCGGAGACGGTCCTCGCCGAATACGCTGAACATACACTTGCGCGGGTATTGCTCGTGCGTCTCTATGACAAACTCCTGCATCTTCCAGGAGTTGCCCGTACGCTGGGAGACTCCGCCGCGCGGCTCGCCGGCCACGATTATTTTCCCGGATATATCCATAAAATTCTAACTGTGTTTGTGGGTTATATGTTATTGGCTGCGAAGATACGATTTCTTTTACTTTGCCGCGTCCCCGCTTTGCGTGTTTTCGCTCCGGCGGCCTCGCGCGTCACCTCATAGCGGAGAGTTTCATCTCAAGCTCCGCCACGTCCTGTATAAGTACTTCGCGGGGCTTCGAGCCGCGCACCGGTCCCACGATGCCGGCGTGTTCCAGCTGGTCCATAAGGCGTCCGGCGCGGTTGTAGCCGATGGAGAACTTGCGCTGTATGAGCGACGTGCTTCCCTGCTGGTGTATGACGATAAGCTTTGCCGCCTCGTCGAAAAGCGGGTCAAGCTGGTCGGGGTCGACACCGGCCGATGAGCCGCCCTCGCCGTCCGTCTCGGGCTCGGGAAGCTCGAAGGCGGAAATGTAACCCTGCTGTGAGGCGATATATTCGTTGATGTGCTCCACTTCCGGCGTGTCGACGAAGGCGCACTGCACACGCACGGGGGTGTTGCCTGCGAGGAAGAGCATGTCGCCGCGTCCCACGAGCTGGTCAGCCCCTGTGCGGTCGAGTATCACGCGGCTGTCCATCTGCGAGGATACTTTGAATGCCATGCGGGCCGGGAAGTTTGTCTTGATTGTGCCTGTGATGATGTTGGTGGTTGGTCGCTGTGTGGCTATAATCATATGCATGCCTACGGCGCGGGCAAGTTGTGCGATGCGGGCTATGGGCAGCTCCACCTCCTTGCCTGCCGTCATGATGAGGTCGCCGAACTCGTCTATCACAACTACTATGTAGGGCATAAACTCATGCCCGTTCTCCGGATTGAGCTGGCGTGCTTTGAACTTGGCGTTGTATTCCTTGATGTTGCGTACGCGGGCTTTTTTGAGCAAGTCGTATCTGTGGTCCATAAGCTGGCAGAGGCTGTTGAGCGTCTGCACAACCTTGGTCACGTCCGTTATTACTGGCTCGTCGTCCTCGGCGGGGATTTTTGCGAGGAAGTGATACTCGAGCGGCGCGTATACGGAAAGCTCCACCTTCTTCGGGTCCACGAGTACGAATTTCAGTTCGGCGGGGTGCTTCTTGTATAGCAGTGAGGTGATGATGGCGTTCAGTCCGACGGACTTACCTTGTCCTGTCGCGCCGGCTACGAGCAGGTGCGGCATCTTGGCGAGGTCTACCATGAAAACCTCGTTTGTGATAGTCTTTCCAAGAGCCATGGGCAGCTCGAAGCCCGACTCCTCAAACTTGCGCGTATTGATGATGCTCTCCATCGATACGATGCGCGGTTTTTTGTTAGGCACCTCAATGCCTATCGTGCCTTTTCCCGGAATGGGGGCTATTATGCGTATGCCGAGGGCGGAGAGCGAGAGCGCGATGTCGTCTTCGAGGTTGCGTATCTTGTTGATGCGCACGCCCGGGGCCGGGGTCACTTCGTAGAGGGTTATGGTGGGGCCGATGGTGGCCTTTATGCTGGAGATTTCCACGCCGAAGTTGGAGAGCACGGTGATAATGCGGTCCTTGTTGGCGTTCTGTTCCGCCATGTCAATCTCGGGCGTGTCGTCCGTGTACTTCTTTAAAAGGTCGAGCGTCGGGAACTTGTAAAACTCCAAGTCCTTTCTTGGGTCGTACGGCTCCATAGCCGCTACCTCTTCCACTGTTTTCCCGCTTGCCGCCTCGTTGTCCTGTCCCGCCGTAATCTCCATTTCCGAGGACGGGGCTTCGGCTCCGGCTGCCGTGGACGTAAGCGCGGAGGCTGCGGCAGGCTCGGGCGCAGGGGCGGGAGCGGCGGTGAGGTCGAGGGATAGTGTGCTGGAGTCTGCGCCGTTGGAGCTTCCCTCGCTATTGTCGGACGTCGGGGCGTAGGTGTCGTTTTCCGCCTCGTCTGCGTCGGGAGACGCGTATTCGTCTCCGCGCTCTGCGTCTTCGCTTCCGCTTTCCTGTGCGTCCGTGCCGTGGATTGCGTCCGTCTCGTCCGTTTCGGTGGCGAAATCTTCTGCGTCTGCTACCTCTGCGGCCTTTTCCGCGCGGTGGCGGCGGTAGTCCATGGGGTTAAGCATGCGGCGGACGAACTTTTTAGTCTCACGCGTGAGGTAGAGCAAGTAAAGCACGGCGGCGGCTATTACGGCAATCCACGCGCCGGGCAGGCCGAGGTTTTCCTTCAAGGCATTCTCCACGAAAATTCCGTGTCCCCCTCCGAGAGGGAAAGGGAAGTAGGAGATTGCCCCCTTGGGCAGCGCGTCCTCAAGCAGGGAGAGGAACACCGAACCCCATATCATGAGGATGGAGAAGTTAAGAAACCACTTCCACATTCTCACTTTGTAGGCGTTTACGAGCTTCATCGCCAGCATGACAAGCAAGAGGGGGATGAAGAGGGCGCAGAGCCCGAAGCAGTCGTTCATTAGGTACGCCGAGAGGCAAGCTCCGAAGTTGCCGCCCCAGTTGACCGCGTTCTCCATAGGCGCGGAACTCTCCACGGCCGACTGGTCGTACTGTCCCGTGAAAATATTGGAGACGAGGCAGAGTATGAGGAATACGCTCAGCGCGAGCATCAGCAGTCCGGCTGCGAAGCGCGGCGTGTCTCCCCGCAGCTTTTCAGCGGGCGGCAGTGCGCTTTTCAGGCGCTTGAAAAGTCCGGGGCGTGCGGGTGTCGCGCCGGGGTTGCGGCGCGGAGCTTCGGCTTTCTTGTTTTCTTTCTTATTCTTGTTTTTCGCGGGCATGGAGGATTTCCTTTTTCAATGTAGTGCGTGTCGTGCGTGCTGGCGGCGTGCTGCCGCGCGGGCGGGTCACTCAGTGTAGAAGCGTATCATGCGCTCGAGCGCCCTTTGGCACACGGGGCAGAAGTCGGCGCAGGCGTTGGTCTTCATGCGGCAGTCCTGTCGCGGGCGGTACACTCCGTGCGACATATATCCGCCGCCCTCATACGCGCCGAGCTTTTCCGGCTTTTTGGGGTCGGGCTTTGTGGGCACGGCGGTCTTTGGCGCGAGCATGTCCTGCCACTTTGAGGCAAAATTGTTAAGCGTCGTGATGTTGGCCTCCCACGGCTCCGCCTCCGGACCGTAATAGTTTTCGTACTGGTCGTCATAGTAGTACTCGTCGGCCAAGCCGCAGAAACTGTGCCCAAATTCGTGCACGACGACGGGGCGGAACGCTTCGTGGTGGGTCGTTGTGAGCGTGTACGCGTTGTATATGCCGCCGCCGCCGTATGTATAGGTGTTGGCGAGTATTATCACATGCTCGTAGGGGATTCCGGCGAGCAGGTTGGCCAGGTCGCGCACGTGCAGCGTCGTGAGGTAACGGTCGGAGTAGAAGGTGGAGAAGTGCGAGCTGAGAGCCGTTTGCCGCCACAGCCCCTCCTTGGGGATGCTCACGTCAGAGTCTTTTGAGGCGGCCGCCACCGCCACGAAGTTGAAGCGGTCGCGCAGTTTCTTGAAAGGCTCGTGCGCGAGGATTGCGTCGACGGCGGTCTGCGCGTCGCGGTAAAAGGCATCGGCCTGCGAGGCTTGGTAGCCTTCCGCCACAATAGCCACGTCTATTTTCTCCTCCGGCGAGCCGCTGCGCAGCAGGTACTTGTGCGGCGGCACGGGCAGCGCGTCGAGCTTGCGTATGAGTATGTCCGTAGGGTCTACCGTGTGCGTCATCTCCGTAGCCACCTTTCCCGTCTTGTCGAAGAGGCGCACCGTGACAGTCGCCGTGCTGTCCGGCATCGGCAGGGGCAGGGAAAGCTCGAAGGCGCGCGGCGTGTGTGTCGCCTCCTCCGTGGAGAGCCACTCTTGGAACAGGGTGGAGAACGACTGTCGGTATATCACGCGCCCCGTACTCTTGTCGCGCAGGGTCACGTCGCCGTTGCCGCGTGCCGGCACGCTGTCGAGGTGCGCGCGCCTGCCAGCCCAGCCTTTCGTGCTGCAAAGCTCCGTGAGCGCGATTGCCTGTCCTTTCACGTCGCCCGTGAGCTGGTAGTCGGCGCGCAGGGTGCGCTGCGGATTGAAAGTCTGCGCCCCGGCCGTCACAGCGGCGGTGAGCGCGAGCGCGGCGAGCGAGCCGCGAAGAAGAGCGTGTATGTTGTGTCTCATTGGTAAGTTTCCATCGTTTGTCGCAGTTCCGCTTCGTGTGGGCGGGGGCTGCGGCGGCTTAGTAAAGCTTCTTTATTTCCGTGTCTTTGTAGTAATGGTAGAGAATGTCGCGGTATCCGTGCCCTTTCGTAGCCATCACCGCCGCGCCAATCTGGCACAGTCCCACGCCGTGCCCCCAGCCTGCGCCGTGCAGTACGAAGCGAGCCGGCACGCCCCGTTCGTCGCACTCCTGCTTCTCTACCACGAAAGCCGAGCTGTACAGGTGGGTGGGGGAGAGCATACTGCGTATCTCGAGTTCCTTGCCCACGGTGAGCTGCCGGCGCGTCCCCACCACGCGCAGCCGCACGAGCCGTCCGCTTGCGGCACGCTCCACGGGCACGAGGTCGGTTATCTCGCCGAAATCCTCGCCGAGGTGTTTGCCTATCAGCGTCGCAGCCTCCTCTTGCGTGAGCGTCACGCGCCAGCGGTAGAAGTCCGTCGTCGCCTGGTCGTACCCGTTCAGCACGGTGCGCAGGAGTGCCTCGTCGTGCGTGTTGCAGAAAGCCTCCGGGGCGGTCATTATCCATTTCTCCGCCTCAGACTCTTGCGTGAGGTCGGGCAATGGACCCGCCGTCCCCGCCGCGCCGTCCTCGTTGTCGCGGACTGGCTGGAGGTAGGCGTAATCGGTGTCCTCCCAGCAAGCGCCGTATCGCTCGGATATGCCGCCGCAGCACTTTGAGAAGCGCGTGTCGCATATCTCGCCGGCGTGCGTCAGCACCTCGCCCCGCGTCGCCTCCACGGCGGCCGCTACGGCGGGCGTGACGTGATGGGTTATGCCTTGGTAGCGTTGGCAGTGGTCGTCGGCGCACACGTCAAAGAGCGTGTGGTCGTTGCGGTCGTGCCATTTTATAAGCTCGTCGCCTCCGCGCGTAAAGTTGAAGAAACCCGCTCCCGCGTGCCCCTCCGCCGCGCGGCGGTGCTGCATTTGCGAGAGAAGCCAGCTTCGCGAAATGACGGCGTGGCTTTTCAGCAAACCCTCCGGACTGTCGGGGCTCATCTCCGAGGAAATCACGCTGCGCAGATAGTCCTCCGCCGGCAGCTCGTTGACTGCGACGAGCTGCTCCTCGTCTACGATGAGGCGCAGCCGGCCCGAGAAGTCCTGCGTCTGCTCCTGCTGCCAGTGGAAGTCTTTCCCGATGACCACACGGTGCAGCGAGAAGGTGCAGTCCTCGTCTGCCGGGGCAAACGTAAGCTCGCTGTATATGTTTCCTTCCCACGCCACTCCGCCGTCGCGGCACTCCACGCTCTGCTCTCCGGTGACGGTGCGTCCTTTCGCCGTAAAAGCTCCGTGCAGCGTGAAGGTTATCTCCTTGCTCTGCATCACGCCGACGCTCACGTTGGGCTCCGTGTCGGGCAGTCCCGCTTTTCCAGCCGCGCCGCCCGAGTGGCTCTTGCGGTGCGTGCCGCGCAGCTTGCGCGCTATCGCCGCCGCTTCGGTCTCGTCTATGGCCACCTCGCGCAGAATGGCTTGCGCCGTGCGGTAGGTGAGGCGTGTGAAGTCCTCCTCGCGCGGCGTGATGAGCAGTCCGCCCATGTCCACCGCTCCGGGGCTTATCGTCATTTGCTCCTCGCCCTTTGCCGTGTAGCAGGCCGGGCGGTGGCGTCGGCGGGCAAATACCACCGTGACAAGGTGTGCCGGCACAGTGGGCGAGGCCTCCTGCCGCCAGCACAACGCGTTGAAGTCCGGCTCGTTGGCGCCCTTTGCCACAGGCAGCAGGCCAAGCAGCCTTTCAGTCAGGTCGCGTGAGACTTCCTCGCTTGTGGCGCGTATGGCGAAAGCCGGGCAGGCGTAGCCTTTCACGAGGTATACGCCGTCGGTCGCCTCCGCCGCGTCGAGGCCCTTCGCTCCCTCTTCTGCGGAGGGGTAAACCTTTTGCAGCGCGGTCTCATACTGCCGCCAGTCGCGCTCAATGGGGATGACACCTCGCAGTCCCGCTTGCAGGTGCGCGTGGTCGGGCGCGGACGCTCCGCAGCGCGGCCCGTTGTAGAAGACGACGTGGCGCGGCATTTTCCAAGCCAGCCTTGGCAGCAGCGTGCCAAAGCGCGAGAAGTCTTGCGGCACGTGCCGGCGTGTGGGGATGGTGAGATGTCCCGGGAGAATGGGGAACGGATTGACCAAAATCTGCACCGTGCCCTCCACTGGCAGTTCGCGCTGCGCGGCGGGGCGGTTGTGGTCGCAGAGGAAGCAAGGGCGCTGGCGCACGGTCGTTTTGTCCATCTTCGCCCCCGTGCTTACTATGCGGCAGGGGTTATGCTGCACGCCGAGAGCCGTTTGCTCGTGACGCAGCTCGCGGCTTTCCACTTTCTCGCCCAGTTCGGCGAAACGCGCGGCCGCTTCCGGCCAGGTCTCCAATTGCTCTTTGAAAAACCGCTCCGCGTCCTCCTCGCTTGCCGGGCGAGACCATCGCGCCACCATGCGCTTGCGTGCCGCGAGCTCATACGAGCGCAGTGAGTCCTTGTACAAGTTGTTGGTGTTTTGCTTGTCCACGCTCAGCGCGGCGTCCGAGTTTCCCTCCCAGCGCCGGCACAGGTAAAGCTCGTCGTATATGCGCGCTATGCGGTAGCGGCGCGAGATGGCAAGTCCGAGGGCGTAGTCCTCGCCGTAGCTCGTGTTGGGGAAACCAATGGAGCGCAGCACGTCCGTGCGGAACGCTCTCGGCGCGCCCAGTCCGTTGATGCGCAGCGCGTTGTTGCGGCCGTTTTCCGCCGTCCACTCGCGGTGCGCAATCAGTCCCGGCGGTAGCGTCTCGAGGGCGAAGTCCACCATGCGGTAGCTGCCCACCACCATCGCCGCCTTCTGTTTGCCGAAGGCCGCCACTATGCGCTGCAGCACGTCGGGCGCGGAGTAGAGGTCGTCCGAGTCAAGCTGTACGGCGTACCGCCCGCAGTGGGGCGAGCGCACGGCGTAGTCCCAGCAGCCGCCTATGCCCAAGTCATCGCGCGAGGGCGAAAGCACGTGCACGCGCCCGTCCCCGGCGAAAGCGGAGAGAGCCTGCGCCGTGCCGTCCGTGGAATGGTTGTCCACCACTATGACGTTGTAGGCGAAGTCCGCTTCCTGCTTTAAGGCGCTGCCCACCGCGTCGGCTATGGTGCGTTCGCGGTTGCGCACGGGTATTATGACGCTCGCCTCCACGGGGTACTCTGTCTTGTCCTCCGGCAGCGCGTCGTACTCGTCCGGTCGCAGCAGTCCGCCCACGGCGCGGAGATGTTCCGTGCAAGCGCGCTCCATCTCGAGCTGCACCTCGCGGTTGGCGGGATTGACGTAGTCAAACTGCCTTTGCCCGCTTGCCCTCGTGTCGCTCTCGGTCTCCTTGTACAGCGTCTCGCGCAGGTGGGTGACCGGGGCGTGGCGGCTGACGAAGAGCCGCAGGGCGTAGGGCGTGGCAAAACGGTAGCGCGGCGCGGGCGTCTGAGCGAGGAAATCGCGCAAAAGGGCGGTGCGCACCAGCACCAGCGAGCCGAAGTCGAAGTCGTCGCGCAAAGAACCCTCCTGATAGTCAATCGTGGGGTGCGCCCCGTTTGCGTCCGTGCGGTCGCAGTAGAGCCATCCCGCTCCGCTGTCTTCCGCGCCGCGCAGCATGCGCTCCAGGCAGCGGTAGCCCAGGGCGAAGCGGTGCGTGGTGAGGAAAACCGCCGTGTAAGGGCTTTCCGCTTTTGCCGCAATCTGCCGCCACGTGCGCGATGCGCCGAGGTGCGCGGCCTGTATATATAAGGTGTCGTCTCCGGCTTCGGCGGGTTTTTCGGCCGCCGCGCCCACAAGTATCACGCGCCCTATTGCGGGGCATGCGCTGAGTTGTGCCATAGCCTCCGCGAGCTGGGACGCGTCGTCGGGGCAGGGGAGTATGAAGTCGGTTTTGCTTGCTTTCTTGTGCATGTCGTGCTTGCGCGCCGCCCTTTCCGTGTGTGTCACTGCGGCGGCGGGGCGCTGATGGGCAAAGGTAGTCACTTTTCGGCTAATTTTCGCCGTCCCGCCCCCGCGCTTTGCCTTTCCCCGTGCCGCTTTTTGCCGTCCGTGCGCCGTGGCGTGCGCCGCCTTTCCGCCGGCTGGCGGGGCAGACCCGCATTTTTATGCAAAACGGCGGCGCGGGGCGTATATGCGCTACGCTCCGAATGCATATTTCCTGCATAACCTTGCATTCCCGCCGCAAGGGGCTTGGAGGGGCGCATTTGCTTTCCGCTTGAAAATTTTGTAACTTTACAAGGTAAAGAAGAGGGGGCGCAACCGTTGCGCTCCCTCTTCTTTGCTATTGTTGATTATCAACGACTTACGCGCCGCTTGTGTGTACATATAGCGCCGCCGGGATGTACATCCCGGAAAAACTCCAAGTATTCCCGTCGCTCCGGGGCCTATTCCCGTCGCCGCGAAGTGCCTTTTTGTCGCGCCGAAGTCCGTCTTGCTGCCGCGCGGGCCGTGCCCGGTGGTTAAACATTCTTAAAGTTTTGCCTCCTCCAAGCGTCTCCGTTTGCATAGGAAAGCGCATAATTATGCAGAAAGCCGCGCGGCGTTTTTTCCCAGCCTTTCCCTCTTCCGCTCAGCCGCCCGTCTTTGCGCCGGCCTCCCTTGCCAGTTGCGGCGTCACGCCCGTCAGGCGCTTATAGTAGCGGCAGAAGTAGCTCACGTCCGCAAAGTTGTACGCGGCGGCTATTTCCTTTATGCTTTTGTCGCTGTGCCGCAGCAGCAGTTTCAGTTGGAGGACGGCGTATTGGTCGATGATGGTCTTTGGCGTATGGCTAGTGACGCGCCGCACAATGTTGGTGAGGTACTTGGGCGTGATGTGCATGCGCTCGGCATAGTAGTTGACATCGCGCGAAAGGCGGTAGTCGCGCTCCATCAGCATCATGAAGCGGTTGAAAAGCTCGCGCACGCGGTACGACTCCAGCTCGTCCGGGCGGTACTCGGGGTTGCGTTGCAAGTATTCCCGGAAGCCGATGAAGAAAGCCTTTAGCTGGAAAAGCACAAGCTGCGGGATGCACGTGCACTCGGTCTGCCCGAAATAGAGCCGCAGGAGGGCGAACATGCTGTCTATTATTTCCGTCACCACGGGCGCGTCCTGGCGGCAGCGGTCGGCACGCAGGGCGGAGTACACCGTCTGCTCCATCTGCAGGCTCGCCTCCCTGAGGAGCGAAGCGTCATATTTCAGTATCTCCGCGCGGAAGCCGTCCGCGCCGTCTCCCGCTGCGTCCTCTGCGGGGTGCAGCTCCACCACGTCGTTGGGGAAGACGGTGATGACTGCCCCCACGTGGAGCTCCCATTTCTTATAGTTCACGTCGAGCGTGGCGCGGCCCGCGCGGCATATCAGTATGGCTCCGTAGGTGAGTGCCTGCGGCTCGTCCCTCCACTCGCGCAAGGCGGAGACAGAGAGACTGGACTCGTGGCTGCTGCTCAGTTCGGATAAATCCATTTATTCCCTTTTTGACCGCAAATGTAGGCGGTTGGCGTGACAAAACGGAATGGTTGTTCCCAAAAAGCCCATGCGCGGCGAATTTTGTAAAGCGTCCGCGTGGCTCGAAGGCCGTTATTTTGCACCCGAAAAAGCAAGCGACAAGGATACAATAATAAGACGAATGACAAAGAAAACGCTATTTGCAGGCCTCCTCCTCGCGGGAGGCTGCGTCGTGTCTGTGGCGCAGACTGCGGGGGGCGCAGACAGTGCCGCCCCCGCCGTGCTCCGGCAGCCTATGACCATTGACCAGCTCTTCGAAAAGGTGGAGAGCGGCAGCAAAAGCCTGCGGGCGGTGAAGACGGGCGTTGAGGCTGCCGGCCTCGGCGTGGAGGCGGCGAAGAGCAAGCGTCTGCCCGACATCGATGCCTCGCTCTCGTTCAGCTACATTGGCAATGCCGTGCTGCTCGACCGCAATCTCTCGCACGCCAAAGGGCTCGCGTCCCCGCACTACGGCAACGACTTTTCCCTCCAAGCGCAGCAGGTGGTGTACGCCGGCGGCGCGATAGACGCGGGCATACGCCTTGCCGAGCTGGGAAGGAGCCAGGCCGAGACGGGCGTGCGCCTCACCCGCCAGCAGATGCGCTTCGTGGCGCTTGGGCAGTACCTCGACCTCTACAAAATAGACAACGAGATACAGGTGTACGAGAAAAACATCGAGCTGACGCGGCAGCTCATCGCCGACATACGCGAGAAGCAGAGCCAGGGCATGGCTCTGCGCAACGACATCACGCGCTACGAGCTGCAGATGGAGTCGCTGAAGCTCGGGCTTACCGCCTTGCGCAACAACCGAAGCATCCTGAACCACCAACTCTGCAACACGCTCGGCCTTGCCGGCGCGGCAGCGGACGGGGAAGCGGGCGGCGACGTGCAGATTGTGCCGGACTCCACGCTTGTAAGCCGTGTGTACGGACGCGAAGGCGAGGCGTTTTGGCAGACAGAGGGCACGGCGAAGTCGCCCTTGCTTGCGCAGAGCGCCAACAACGTGCTGATAGCCGCCCAAAAGGAGAAAATAGCCAAGAGCGACCTTCTCCCCAAGGTGGCGATAGTGGCGGCCGACAATTTCAACGGTCCCATCACCTTTGAGCTGCCCCCGATAGACAAGAACCTTAATGTGTGGTATGTGGGCATAGGCATCAAATACAGCCTCAGCTCGCTTTACAAAAGCAACAAGCGTTTGCGCCAGGCCGCGGCCGAGACCCGTCAGGTGAGGGAAGAGCACGCCCTGCAGGCCGAAAGGCTCAACAACAACGTGCAGGCGGCCTATGTGCAGTACCTGCAAACCTACGTGGAGCACGACACGCAGAAGAAGAGCGTGGAGCTTGCGCGGCAAAACTACGACGTGATGAACGCCCGCTACCTTAGCCAGCTTGCACTCGTGACCGATATGGTGGATGCCTCCAACCTGAGGCTCAACGCCGAGCTGCGCGAGGTGGACGCCCGAATCAATATAGTCTACGCCTACTACCGCGTGAAGTATGCGGCGGGCGACATTTGAAAACGTAACAGAATAAGACAGCACAGACATGAACAAGAAGACAGTAAAGAGAATATACAACGTAGTGATAGTGCTCTTCCTCGCAGGCGCGGCGGCGTGGTGTTTCAGCCACTTCTCGCACGGCCGCGGCGTGGAGTTCACCGACGACGCGCAGGTGTGCCGCCACATCACCCCCATCAACACCCGCGTCTCTGGCTTCATAAAGGAAATACGCTTTGACGACTTCCAGCACGTGCGCAAGGGAGACACGCTCGTGGTTATCGAGGACGCGGAGTACCGCCTTCAGGTGGCTCAGGCTGAGGCCGGTCTGCGCGGGTCGAAGTCCGGCTCGTCAGTCGTGACGGCGAGCATGGGCACCACGGCGAGCAACGTGCAGACCGCGTCGGCTGGCATAGAGGAGGCGCGTGTGGAAATGACCAACGCCAAGCAAGACTTTGACCGTTTCGCCGCCCTGATGAAGAAAGACGCTGTCACGCGCCAGCAGTACGACAACGCCTACGCCCGTTACCTCGCCGCCAAGGCGCGGTATGATCAGGCCAACAGCCGCCGGCGCAGCGCCGCCTCGGTGAAGGACGTGCAGACGCAGCAGCTCGGTGGCTCGCGGGCCGGCGAGAGCGTGGCCGAGGCGCAGCTTAACCTCGCGCGGCTCAATCTCTCCTATACCGTGATAGTGGCAACGTGCGACGGCGTGATGGGAAAGAAGGAGATACACACGGGGCAGCTTGTGCAGCCCGGGCAGATGCTTGCCCGCATCGTAGACGACAACGATGTGTGGGTGGTTGCCAACTACCGCGAAACGCAGATGGACGGCATAGCTGTGGGAAAGGGCGTAGACTTCACGGCGGACGCTGTGCCGGGAGTGGTTTACCACGGAAAGGTGGAAGCACTTTCCGCCGCAGCGGGAAACGCCTACTCGATGATACCCGTAGACAACGCGACGGGAAACTTCGTAAAAGTGGAGCAGCGAGTGCCTGTGCGCATCGCCCTCACCCGTGACAACGACCCGCAGAAGGTGGCTCTGTTGCGCGCGGGACTGAACGTGGAAACGAAAGTAAGGAAATAATGGCCGGACCTCCTATGCCCCAGGGACCTTTCCGCGTCCCCTCGTTTGACAGCTGGGTGCCCCGTCGGCTGCATCCTTGGATTTATCTCCTCTTTGCCTTTGTCTTCCTGATGTCGGGAGGCATCTACGGCGGGGCGATGAGCCAAGTGATGGGCGAGTACAGCCTGATGAGGGAGGACGTGCTTATGATAGTCATGTTCAACGTGGTGGGCGTGGCTATGCCGTTCCCGTTCCTCTTCAAGCTCAAGTTTCGGTACACTAATCGCCGCCTGCTTCTCAACGCGGCGCTTGTGGTGGCGGCGTGCAACTTCCTCATCATGTGGACCGACTCCGTGCCGGTGATGTGCGTGCTTGCCTACATAGCGGGCTTCTTCAAGCTTTGCGGCACTTTCGAGTGTATGAGCACCATTCAGCTCTGGATGACTCCGAAGCGCGACTTCGCCATTTTCTTCCCCCTGCTTTACTGTTTCGTCCTCGGCAATATGTCGCTCTGCCCCTGGGTGACCGAGCACCTTATATATATATGCCAGGACTGGCGGGCGGTAAACTGGGCGATGACGGGCGCATTGCTCCTCGTAGCGCTTGCGGTGCACGCCGCCACGCACGACTTCCGCTTTATGAAGCCGCTGCCTTTTGTCAGCGTGGACTACCTTGGCTGCGTGCTGTGGTCGGCTTGGATGTTGGAGTTCATATTCTTTTTCAACTACGGCGAGCATTACAACTGGCTCGACAGCCCCGTCATGCGTGCCGACATTGTGCTTTTCGTGGTGACCGGCTACCTTTGCCTGCAGCGCATGCGCCACATACGCCACCCATACATTGCCCCCGAGGCGTGGAAGTACAAGCGGCTCGTTCCGCTGCTCACGCTCTTCGCCTTCGTGGAGTTTATGGGCAGCACGCCGAAAGTGCTGCAGACGGCGTTTACGGGCAGTGTGCTGCACTTCGGAAGCGTCACCACCAACGCACTCAACTTTGTGGAATGGACGGGCGCTATCGCGGGCTGCCTTTTCTGCCTTTTCTGGTGCAAGGCGCTGCGCTGGAAGTACACGCGCTTGCTTACGCTCGGCGTGGCGGCTATGGCGGCCTACCCGGTGATGATGTATTTCCTCATAGACCCCGGTCTGCCGCTCGAGCGGTTGTTTGCGCCGACGTTTCTCCGCTCTTTCGGCAACGCAATCTTCTTTTGCATGCTGACGATATACCTTGAAGAGCTGATGCCTTTCCAGCATTTCTTCATGGGGCTTACGATGGCGGGCATTGTGCGCAACGGACCGGTCTCCACAATGTGTTCCGGGCTGTACAGCTTCGGCCTGCGCTACCAGATGGCGGACAATATGGCTCGCGGGCTGCCTTACGACGCCAACGGGCTGCTTATGATAAGCGTGAGACAGCTCTACGGCGTGACGTGCATAGTAGCCCTCGGTGTGCTGCTCTTTTTCCTGCTTTGGGACTTGCAGCCCGTGCGCAGCACAATGAAGAAAATGCCAACTTGGAACTTTGTCGGGCGTATGGCAAAGCGCTATCTCCGCCTTTCGGGTGAGAAAGTGTAGCGAAAAAGGTTTGCCGGTGACAATTTGTCAGATTTTGTGACACAGAAAAAAGACAGCGCGTGCCAATCGGGCGTTCCCCCGTTTTTGGCACGCGCTTTGTTCGGTGTAGGGTGTCGGCGGCCCGCGAGAGGGCGGGCAGGACGACACCAACATCAAGCAACTTCAAAAAACTTACAACTATGTCAATGCATTATTCACAGAACTGGCTTCCGAGCGTATTCAACGACTTCTTTGACAACAACTATATGCAGCGCGCCAACGCTACCGCCCCGTCCATCAATGTGGCTGAGGACGAGAAAGCTTATAGTGTGGAAGTCGCCGCTCCCGGTATGACGCGCGAGGACTTCAATGTCCATCTCGACGAGAACGGAGATCTTGTCATCAACATGGAAAAGAAGACGCGCGAGGAGGAGAAGAAAGAGCGCAAGTACCTGCGCCGCGAGTTCTCCTATACGAAGTACCAGCAGACGCTCGTGCTTCCGGACGACGTGGACAAGGCGAAGATTTCCGCCGAGGTGAAGAACGGACTCCTTTCCGTCACTCTGCCTAAGGTGGCTGAGGCTGAAAACCGCGTGGCCCGCTCTATAGAGGTGCATTAAAGCGCCGGCGCGGAAGTGCGACTTTGCCAATAAGGGCAAGCACTAAGCCATTAGGTCCAGAAAAACTCCGAAAGGGCGCACGCCCCTTTCCCGCTGCGAAAGGCGGGGAGGGGCGTGTTTTTTTAGTGTCCGGAGACGGCGGAAAAGTATAGTACGGCGCGGGAGATTGCGGCTCGGGCGGTCAGGGGAGGCACACCTCCAAAAGTTGCGCCCCGTCCGTGGCGAGCCAGTCGCGCAATTTCCCCGCA
Organism: uncultured Oscillospiraceae bacterium; assembly: GCA_963625935.1. Lineage (GTDB taxonomy): Bacteria > Bacteroidota > Bacteroidia > Bacteroidales > Bacteroidaceae > Alloprevotella. The sequence goes on from CAVFVD010000004.1 coordinate 86,364, forward strand.
AGCTCCGTTTGGTTTTCGGCGCGGTGATAGCCCACGCCGAAAGTGCGGCAAAGCCCCTCGGCTGAAAGGCGCGTGCCGCCGGCGGCGACGTAGCGCGGAAGGGCGGGCGACTTTTCAAGTCCGGCGAGCGTGTCGAAAATTGCGCCGCGCCCGTTGTTGAGCAGCAGGACGCGCAAGCCGCGCGGCACGCTGTCGCTCCAAAGCGCGTTGGCGTCGTAGAAGAAGCTCAGGTCGCCCAAGACGGCGACGGTCTTTCCCCACATAGCGCGGGCATACCCTGCGGCGGTGGAGAGCGAACCCTCAATGCCGTTGGTGCCGCGGTTGCAGAAAACGGGGAACGTCCCCGCTTCGAAGACCTTAGAAGCCGCACGCACGGCGGTGCTGTTGCCCAAGTGCAGCGCGTAGGCCTCTTTCTCTTCCGACAGAGCCTTTTGCAGCTCGAGCAAAACGGCGTGGTAGGAGAGCGCGCCGGCGGTCTGCGTCTCGCGGTCAAGGCTCTCGCGATTTTCTCGCCAAGCCGCGTCCAATAGAGTCGCTGCCCGTTTCACGCTTTCCCTTTCGCGCGGCAGCTCGCGGGCAAGTTGTTCGAGCGCGGGCAAGGGGGCGGAGTCCACCCAATAGGCAAGGTGGCAGAATGTGTCGGTCATGCGGCGGTCGCGCCCTATCCGCACCACGCGGCAGCCGCTTTTGCGCAGCAGAGGCTTAAAGCGTTTGTGTACGAAGTTGCCGCCGATGTGCACAATTACATCGGGAAGAGCGGCGGCATCGTTTTCCGCCGAAAGAGTGTCCAAGGCATTGGCGCGGAAACTGCCGCGCACGTCCGAAAGTACTTCGGGAATCACCAGCATCTGCCCGTCCGCGTCAAGCGTTTCCGCAACTTGCCTGAGGTCGCCCCTTTCGTATTGACCGATGAAGAGAGCCGGAAGCCGCGCCTCGGCGATTAGCCGCACCACTTCGGCGGGAAGCGGACTTGTGGCGGCGGGGCTGATTTTCCCGACAACGCGTTCGGCGGGCAGCTCTGCGGCGGAGAAGGAAAACAAAGGCTCTTCGATAGGCACATTGATATGCGCCGGACCGCCGCCGTCGGTTTCAAGAGCGGCAAGAGCCTCGTTGATGAGCCGGTTGTTATGCCAACGCTCCTCTTCCGTGCGGGGCGTGTGCAGCTGGGCGGTGGGGCAGTAGGGCAGCAAAGCTCCCGCCTGCGGCAGGGTCTGCCCGTCTCCCTGCTCCGTCCATTGCGGTGGGCGGTCGGCCGAAATCACGAGCAACGGAATATGGCGGTAGTGCGCCTCGGCTACGGCGGGAAGACAGTTGAGCAGGGCCGAGCCGGACGTGACGCACACGGCGGCGGGCTCCTGAGTAGCGAGGGAGATGCCCAATGCTGCGAAAGCCGCGCTGCGCTCGTCGGTGAGCGGGTGAAGACGCATTCGCTCCCCCGTGGCGTGGAAGTTGTGGACGAGCGGAGCGTTGCGCGAGCCGGGGCAAACAACGACGTCCCGCACGCCTTTGGCGAGCAGGAGGGCCGTGAGTTGCCCCACTTGCGGAATGTCGGAGTATGCCATCGGGTTTCGGCGGTTTGTGTGGTGGGGAGACGGACTATGCTGGTGCGTCCCCTGTTTGTTTTGGAGAAAAAACTAAGTCTCGCGCCTTACAGCCCAAGCACCATTTGCATAGAGCGCAGCTTTTGCCGCGTCTCCTCCCATTCCTCGTCCTCTTGGCTTTCAGCCAGCACGCCGCCACCGGCATAAAGGGTGGCGCGATCTTGGGAGTACTCCATGCAACGGAGCGACATATAGAGCGCGGTCTCGCCGTCAAGCGCGTAAGGGCCGCTGTATCCGGCGTAATATCGGCGAGGCGTGCGCTCGAGTCTAAGCAGAGCCTCCATAGCCTCGTTTTGCGGCAGTCCGCACACGGCGGGCGTGGGGTGGAGCGCGTTTGCCACACGCAGGGGGGCGGTGTGCGGCGCGAGGCGGAAGAGGAAATCGGTGCGCAGATGCTGCACGTTGCCGGCGCGGACGGTGCGCGTGTCCGTTGTCTGCGTCTCTGCGGCGAGCGGAGCGAGGCGGGCGGCGATGTAGCGGGCGACAAGAGCTTGCTCCTCGCTGTTTTTCGCGTCCCAAACCGTCTCCGCTCCCTCGCGGAAAGGCTGCGTGCCGGCCAAAGCCACGGTGCGCCAAAGTCCGTCGCTTTCCGCGAGCAGTAGCGGCTCGGGTGTGGCGGTGAGCCAAGTGCCCGTGTCCGGCGTGTGCCAGAGCGCGACGAAGCAGTCGGGGCGCAGGGCGCAGGCGCGCAGGAAAAGTTCGCGGGGCGGCAGGTCGGGCGGATTTTCATATACAAGCCGCCGCGAGAGTACCGCCTTTTGCAGCATGCCGCCCGCAAGCAGCCGTTTCACCTCGCCGAAGGCTTGCGCGTAGGCGGCTCTTTCTTCCGTCTCGTCCGCTTTTGCTTCTGTTTTATCCGTTTTGTCTCCCCCCAAAAAAGCACTGTGCGGCGGCTCCAATGGGAGAACGTCCAGCTCGTCCGGCTCAATGAGCGCGACGGGACACGCCTCGGACGGAGCGAAAGGCACGGCGAGGTAGCCCGAAGCGTCCTCGGGCAGAGAATCGGCGGAGGCGAAAAGACGCGCCGCCGTTTTCTGCACCACCCGCGTATAGCTCGTCGCGCCGGGGCGGCGGTAGAGTGCGTAGCTTATAGGCTCGGCGCTCACTCCTTCTCGGCGCGTTTCGCCTCCTCCCATATTTCGTCCATCTCCGCCAGGGTCATGTCCGTGAGCTGCCGGCCCTGCTTGAGCGTGCGCTCTTCGAGGTAGCCGAAGCGGCGGATGAATTTGCGGTTGGTGCGTTCGAGCGCGTTGTCGGGATTAATCTTGTAGAGCCGGGCGGCGTTGATGAGGCTGAAAAGCACGTCGCCGAACTCCGCCTCCGCCTTGTCCTTGTCCATATTCTCTACTTCCGCCTCAAACTCGCCTATTTCCTCTTTCACCTTCTCCCATACCTGGCCGCGCTCTTCCCAGTCGAAGCCCACGTTGCGAGCCTTGTCCTGAATGCGGTACGCCTTTATGAGCGAGGGCAGAGCCGTAGGCACGCCCGAAAGCACGGTTTTGTTTCCGTCCTTTTCCTTTTGCTTCAGCTTCTCCCATTGCTCGCTCACCTGCTGCGCCGTCTCCACGTGACTCTCCTCCTGCCCCTTGGGCGGGAAAACGTGCGGGTGGCGGAAGATGAGCTTTTCGCAGAGGTGGTTGCATACGTCCGCGATGTCGAAGTCGCCGGTCTCTGAGCCAATCTTGGCGTAGAAGCACACGTGAAGAAGCACGTCGCCGAGCTCTTTGCATATATCCGCCTTGTCGCCGCGTGTGAGCGCGTCGCAAAGCTCGTAGGTCTCCTCTATGGTGTTGGGGCGCAGACTCTCGTTTGTCTGTTTGCGGTCCCACGGGCACTTTACGCGCAGCTCGTCCAATACGTCGAGCAGCCGCCCGAAGGCTTCCATTTGTTCTTTCCTGTTGTTCATTTCTCCGTAGGTCTTTGCCTTTTCCCCCTTGAAAGGGCTTAGGCGGTCGCAAATTTACGCTTTTATGCCCAAAGGCCGTATGCGGGCGCGGCGACGCGGCAGATGGCGGCGGCGGGACTTAGGGGCAAAAACATAGGGCGCGGCACGCTGCGAACGGCATTACTTAGTATTTTTGCAAAAACAGACTTAGGGGCTGTGGCTCACGTGAAAAACGCAGGCAGAAGCCGGGTACGTCTGATTTTGAAAGGAAACAAAAAGTACAACGATATGAAGAAAGCACTCTTGACGCTGTTTCTCGCCGCCGGCGCAACGGCCCTGTGGGCAGACAGTGACTACGACTACCTCGTCTTTGCTTTGCAGGACGGCACGGAAAGCAGTCTCCCCTCGGAGAACCTAACCATCAAATTCCCGGACGGCAAGTTTGTCGCCACGGACGGCAAGACTACGTTCACTGCGCCTTTGTCCGAAATGTCGCGGATGTATTTCAGCTCCACGCCCGCCGGCATAGCCGCCGTCAGCACGGAGGGTGACGGCGTGAGCGCGCAGATAGTGAACGGGCGGCTGCGTGTCAACGCGCCGCAAGGCACTTCCGTGCGGCTTTACCGCGCTGACGGCGCGGCGGTGCCCGCAGACGCTCGGCTCGACGCCGGGGTGTATGTGGCGGAAGTCGGAAGTCGTACCTTTAAAGTGCTTGCGAAATGACACAGACATATATTATAAGGAAGGCGTTGGCAACGCTGGCGCTTCTTTTCGGCGTGTTTGGCGCGGCTGCGGCGCAGACAATGTACGTGTGCCAAGGCAGTGTGGTGACGATGATACCGTCTGCTTCGGCGGGCGATATGATATTTTCGGACAACGGCAACACGCTCACGGTTATGCGCAACACATTCGCCACGTCGACGGTGGACAGCGTCGTGACAGACAACTCCAACTATATGTCCTCCGTTGTCGGCGTGACATACACCGACGACGGGGCTACGGTCGTGGTCTCAGCCGACGTGGCGCCGTACCTCAAAATAAATGTTGACGGCGGACACGTCTCTGTCATAGCGGACGCGTCGCTTGACAAGGAGGTTTCGTACACGCTCAGCGGCTCAAGTCTGGACGGCTCCTTTTATATGTCGGGAAAGTACAAGTGCGCCGTGTTTCTCTACGACCTTGTGCTTGTCAACCCCGACAGCGCGGCTGTGAACATAGCTAACGGCAAGCGCATCGACATTGTTGTGCCGGAGGGGACTACGAGTGTGCTTGCCGATGCGGACGGCGGCACGCACAAGGCCTGCTTCAATGTGAAGGGGCACGCCGAGTTCACGGGCGGCGGCACGCTTTCGCTGCAAGGCAATACGAAGCACGCCTACGCTTCCGGCGAGTACACTTGGCTGAAACCCACTTTCGGCAAACTCATAGTAGAGTCGGCGGTAGGGGACGGCTTGCATGTCGACCAGTATTTCAAGATGGAGGACGGAACGGTAAGCGTGAGCGGCACGGGCGGCGACTGCATCGACGTGAGCGCCACCAATGACGCGACGGACGAACTCAACGGGCAGGCTCTCATAAGCGGCGGCTCGCTCACAATGGACGTGGCCTCCGACGACGTTAAGGGTCTCAAGACTGAGGGCGCGGCAAGTATCACGGGCGGCACGATTGACGCCACGGTAAGCGGTCTTGGCACGAAGGGCATTAGCGCAGGCGGCGACCTGCTTATATCTCAGGACAGCGGCAACGCCACAAAAGTGACGATGGACGTGTCCGGCACCACCTATCATAAGGACTTGGAGGACGAAAGCAAGTGCCGTGGCATCAAAGTCAAAGGCAATTTCACCTTCAACGGCGGCGATATCTACATGGACGTTACCGGGAAGAAGGCGAAAGGCATCTCCGTGGACGGCACGTACACCTACGTGAGCGGCACAACCAACGTGGTGCCGGAGTAAGGCGGTTTTTCCTTGCTTTCTCCCGACTTCGAGGTGCGGAAACAGTGCAAACGTGCTATTGTCCGCGTCTCAGTACTTGCGAAAATATTAAGTATAACGCCGCAGATTACTTAAAAAGTAAGAAGAAATAATGCTTTTGCTTTTACTTTGCCATTAAGTGCGGGTTAAATAAAGACATTTGCAACAAGAAACAGGCCCGGAGCGTGCAAGCTAATGATTGGCGGCGCGTTTAAGGGGAAAAGAGAGAAAACAAACAAGGAGAGAAAAACTTCAAAAGGCACAACGAAAACACTACTGCGATATGTTGAGACGATTTACCCTTTCTTTGCTGCTGGCGCTTGTAACCGCGCTCTCGGCAAAGGCTATGAGCTATGACGAGGCGCGGGAGCGTGCATGGTTTCTTACGGACAAAATGGCGTACGAGCTTAACCTCACGCCCGAGCAATACGACCGCGCCTACGAGATAAACCTTGACTATTTCCTGAGCCTGCGCACCGCCGCCGACTGCTATGGCGCGTACTGGGACTACCGCGACAGCGACCTGCGCTATGTGCTTTACGACTGGCAGTACAGCCGCTACGCTTCGCTGGAATACTTCTTCCGCCCGATTTGCTGGCTGCGCAACGCGTGGTATTACCCGATAATAGAGCACTACCGCCGGGGCAGCTACTTTTATGACCGTCCCGCCATCTACATAAGCTATACTGGGCGCGGCTGGCGGCGGCGCAGCCACAACGACCCCAGTCCCTATATGGGCATGCGCTTTGCCCCGGGCATGGGGATGCGCGACCGTTATGCGGCTCGCGGCGGGCTGCTCCGTCCGGGTGACGGGAAACCGGGCAATGGCTGGCATCCCGACTTTGGCGGCGGCGGCCGTGGCGCGGCACGCGGCGGAAACGGCAACGCTAATCCGGGCGGAAACACCAACAACAACCGTGGCGGGTGGCATCCCGACCTTGGCACGTTTGACAACACGGCTCGCCCGGGACGCAACAACGGCGTTGTGGGCAGCGGCTCTGGCGCGAACAACAGCCGCGTCAACGGCAGCGTGCAGCCTCCCAGCGGAAACAGCGGACGAGGCAATAACAACAACACGTCCCGCCCGGGGCGCAACGAAAGCGGCAGCATCGGCGGCGGGCAGCAAGGCGGCTCTTCCGCTTCTCCTTTCCGTCCCGCTGTGGAGCGGCGTGTGGACAACAGCCGCCAAATGCAGCGCAGCACGTCCGTGCCCGCGACTTCCACGCCCTCGCGCGGTTCGGTCACCCCGGCGCGCGGCTCAGTGACGCCCACGCGCAGCACTTCCACGCCTTCGCGCAGTACTTCCACGCCTTCGCGCGGTTCGGTCACTCCGTCCCGTGGCTCAGTGACTCCTTCGCGCTCGTCCGGCGTGGGCAGCCGCAGCGGCTCTACGTCTGCTCCTTCCCGAGGCTCGCGCCTTGGCGGGCGATGACTTGGGCGGGGGATACACCTTATTATATATAGAACAGACAATGGCCGCGCTTTCCCCGGCAAGCGCGGCCTTTTCTTTGAAAAAACGGGGACAGTAATGCTACCGACACATGGGCGGAGCAACTTAAAGAGAATTATGGCAAAGACAGATTGGCAGAAAATGCGTGACGGCGAGGTCTACAACGATTTCGCCCGCGACTTGTTTAACCGCCGGGTGGAGGCGAAACGCCTCTTCCGCGAGTATAACCGCACCGATGACGACGAGGTGGAAAAGCGCAACGACATAATGCGCCGCCTTTTCAAGCGGGTGGGGGAGAATGTGTGGATTGAGCCGGATTTCCGTTGCGAGTTTGGGAAAAACATCACGATAGGCAGTAATGTCTACATAAACTTCGGCTGTGTCATCCTCGACTGTGGCTCTGTCACCATCGGCGACCAGGTTCTCATTGGCCCTAACGTAGGCATTTACGACGCCAACCACGCTCTTGACGCAGAGGAGCGTATGGACGGCGCGCTTGTCCCCGGTGACGTGCGGATAGGCAACCGCGTGTGGATAGGCGGCGGAACGATTGTGCTGCGCGGTGTGACCATCGGCGACGACACGGTTATAGGCGCGGGGAGCGTAGTGACGCGCGACATCCCCTCGGGCGTGGTGGCGGTGGGAAATCCCTGCCGCGTGCTGCGCAAAATCACCGAGGCCGACAAATTGGGCTTTGTGCGCGAGAGCGAGTGACGGGGGAGCTGTCGGGAGAGGAAACGTTTTTAGGCTTTGGCGAAAGGGACTTTGTCTTTTGCAGAACGGCAGACGTTTTCTCATAGCCGGGTTTTGTGTCCCTCAAAGCAAGACATTGTCCTTTCTTTGTTGGGCTTCGTTTCCAACAAACCGGGCTTGATTGCTTTCTAATTCAGGCCAAACACTCATCTAATCGGTCTCCGGCTTCCGTTTAAGCGTATTCAGCCCTCGTTCTCACAGAACTTTTTGCCCGATAAATAGGGGGGTATTGAACTCCTAAGATAGACAACCTCTTCCCCGCAACGTTTGCCTGCGCCGTCAGCCCCTGTCTGGGCAGCGGTGAAAGCATAAAGAAAGTCCCCCATAGCCTTTGCGGCTAATGGGGGACTTTGTGTGTGCGGCCGGAAAGCCGGCTGTTTTACTTCTTGTTAAGCGCGAGGTCAACCTTCACGGCGCAAGCCACGGAGCAGCCTACCATCGGGTTGTTGCCGATGCCGAGGAAGCCCATCATCTCCACGTGCGCGGGCACGGAGGACGAACCTGCGAACTGCGCGTCGGAGTGCATGCGGCCGAGCGTGTCGGTCATGCCGTACGAAGCGGGGCCTGCGGCCATGTTGTCCGGGTGGAGCGTACGACCCGTGCCGCCGCCGGAAGCCACGCTAAAGTAAGGCTTGCCTGCAAGCACGCGCTCTTTCTTGTACGTGCCGGCAACGGGGTGCTGGAAGCGGGTGGGGTTGGTGGAGTTGCCCGTGATGGACACGTCCACGTCCTCTTTCCACATGATGGCAACGCCTTCGCGCACGTCGTCAGCGCCGTAGCAGTTCACCTTGGCGCGGGGACCGTCGCTGTAAGCCGTGGTCTTCACCACGTTGAGCTCGCCCGTGTAGTAGTCAAACTTGGTCTGCACGTAGGTGAAGCCGTTGATGCGGCTGATGATCATTGCTGCGTCCTTGCCCAGGCCGTTGAGGATGCAGCGGAGGGGCTTGTCTGCGGGACGGCTTTGGTTGGCCATCTGCGCAATTTTGATAGCGCCCTCAGCGGCTGCGAAGCTCTCGTGGCCGGCGAGGAAGGCGAAGCACTTCGTCTCCGGGGAGAGGAGGCGAGCGGCGAGCTGGCCGTGGCCTACGCCCACCTTGCGGTCGTCTGCCACAGAGCCGGGGATGCAGAATGCCTGCAGGCCCTCGCCGATGTACTCGGCAGCCTCTACGGCGTCCTTAGCCTTCTCCTTGAGCGCGATGGCGGTGCCTACGACGTAAGCCCACTTTGCGTTCTCGAAGCATATCATCTGCGTACTCTCGCACTCCTGATAGGGGTCGAGACCATAGGAGTCACATATCTGGTTTGCCTCTTCAATGTCTTTGATGCCGTGCTTGTTGAGCGCCGCGAGTATCTGCTTGATGCGGCGGTCCTGGCTCTCAAACTTCACTTCTCTTATCATGGTCTGTTCCTCCTTAGTCTTTACGTGGGTCGATAGATTTCACTGCTCCCTGCTCCTCCGTGGTGCGGCCGTAACGCCCGGTGACGCTCTTGAGAGCTTCGTTGGCGTCCATTCCCTTCTTCACCGCGTCCATGAACTTGCCCATGTGGACAAACTCGTAGCCTATCACTTCGTTGTCCTTGTCGAGGAACATCTTCGTGATGTATCCCTCGGTGAGCTGGAGGTAACGCGTGCCCTTCACTTTCGTGCCGTAGAGCGTGCCGCACTGGCTCACGAGGCCCTTGCCAAGGTCTTCCAGACCTGCGCCGATGACGAGGCCGCCTTCGGAAAAGGCACTCTGCGTGCGTCCGTAGACAATCTGGAGGAAAAGCTCGCGCATAGCGGTGTTGATAGCGTCGCAGACGAGGTCGGTGTTAAGCGCCTCGAGGATGGTCTTGCCGGGGAGAATCTCGCTGGCCATAGCGGCGGAGTGGGTCATGCCCGAGCAGCCAATCGTCTCCACGAGGCACTCCTCGATGACACCCTCTTTCACGTTGAGCGTCAGCTTGCAGGCACCCTGCTGCGGGGCGCACCATCCCACACCGTGGGTCAGGCCCGAAATGTCCTTGATTTCCTTGGCTTGCACCCACTTTCCCTCTTCGGGGATGGGGGCGGGACCATGGTTGGGGCCTTTGGCCACGCAACACATGTTCTGTACTTCGTGTGAATATTCCATTGAGCTAAATAAAATGAGTTATGTCTTCTTTTTCGCCCGCCCGTTTCCGGCGGCTGCGTCTCCGCAGTGCGTCTCCACAGGGCAGGGCTGGCTGTCACGCGCCCGGCTTGTCCTCCCGTGCGCGTGCGTGTATATATAAGACGGCTTGCGTGATAAATGTTCTTGTCCTCCCGCCTTTGCGCATAGCGTGCCGCATGCTGCGTGCTGCAAATCGCTTTTAGCGTGTAGTAAACCGCTCTGTGCGCGTTGCAAACCGCTCGTATGCCGTGATGCCCGCTTTTGCGCATCGCAAAGTTACGCCAACTTTCTCTTCCGCGCAATTTTTTGCCCCATTTTCCCCGTTGCGGCGGCGTGGGGCGTGCGGTATGGGGCAAAAAAAATTGATTGTCTCACGACAACCAATCTCACTAACCTTAAATCTAATACCATGAAAAACGATGCAAAAGTACGCCCGTGGCACGTACGTTCCAAGCCGTGCGGCGCAAAAAGGTCTCGCGTTTGTAAGATTTGGCAACTAACGCTCCGTTTTGCCAAGCGTGCCGCGCATTGGGTGGCTTCGTAGACATCCAAATCTGCATCACAGGGCGTGCGAATCGGCTTCCCGCCGCCGTGCGTCGAGTTTCGGCTTTCGCGTGTCGTTCCTTTTCTTTCCTTTCTGTGTATTGCGTTTGCGCGCCTTGCTAACGAGGTGCGACGCGTCCCGTCTCCCTTGTCCTCCGTCTGCTTTCCACCGCTTGGTAAAAGGTCTTCCCGCACCGCGCCATGCCCATGATTTCAATCTGAAAATATCTCTTTGTCCGCGTGCCTTGGAGATGTACACGAGTGGGAAAAATAGAACACTTCGGCAAACCCGCCGATAGGCGCATTTTTATGTAAGTTTAACGCGAAGGCGCGTTTGCGTGGCTGCAGAAAGGCACTTTCGTGGCTCGGAGATATACTTTGTTTTGACGGGAATAGGCTTCGTGCCGACGGGAATACTTGGAGTTTTTTCTGCATGTACATCCCGGCGGCGCTATATGTACATATAGGGGATGCGTAATACGTTGATAATCAATAAAGCAAAAGATGGGGTACGCACGTGGTGCATACTCCATCTTTTCACTAAGCAAAGATAATACATTTTTCGCCCGTTTGCAAGAGTCCGTTAACACTTATGCACATTTCAAAAAGCGACATTTGGAACACTAAACGGGCGTTTGCCGGGGCGTTTCGCAGCTTCTGCAGAGTCGGTTTGCGGGGTGGTTCCGTGTTTGTCGCGGGTACGCGGGGTTCCTGTGCTCCCTTGCGGAATTGTACCGCTATATAATAATGCGTGCCGCTTTGAGCGAGAAATTGTGCAGCAGGGTGAAGCGGCGAGGGCGGGGGAGGCCCGCTCTCGTGCCGCTCTGCGCGGGCGAGGACGCAAAAAAGCGGCGCGGGTTGGCTGTTTCGGAGGAAAGTGGTAATTTTGCACGCCGATTATTATCAAGCCGCCTCGCGAGGGGCGCGGTCTGCGGGTTAATAGTTGCGCCTGAATGGCCAAGGCGTATACGGTTAGGCAAGCCCGCGGGCGACAAACATCTTAGTAGTTACACAAACAAAACAAACACAAAGTGGACACTTTAAGTTACAAGACCATTTCCGCCAACAAGGCGACCGCCAAGAAGGAATGGGTCGTAGTGGACGCGACCGACCAGGTGCTCGGCCGTCTCTGCACGAAAGTGGCAAAGCTGCTTCGCGGCAAGTACAAGCCCAACTTCACCCCGCACGTTGACTGCGGCGACAACGTAATCATCATCAACGCAGACAAGGTGCGCCTCACCGGCAAGAAGTGGACTGACCGTATCTATTACACCTACACCGGCTACCCCGGCGGCCAGCGCGAGCACACGCCCGCAAGCATCATGGCTAAGCCCAACGGCGCCGACAAGCTGCTGCACCGCGTGGTGAAAGGTATGCTGCCCAAAAACAAGCTGGGCGCGAAGCTCCTCACCAACCTGCACGTTTACGCCGGAGCAGAGCACGACCACGAGGCTCAGACCCCCAAGGCAATAGATATCAATCTTCTCAAATAATACAGCCGCAGCAATGGACATGATCAACGCACTGGGTCGCCGCAAGAGCGCCGTGGCCCGCATCTACCTCACTGAGGGGACTGGCAAAATCACTATCAACAAGAAGGACCTCACGGAGTATTTCCCTTCTTCCATTCTGCAGTATGTCGTAAAGCAGCCCCTCGCGCTGCTCGAGGCTGAGGGCAAGTATGACATCAAGGCAAACATCTTCGGCGGCGGCTTCACCGGCCAGAGCCAGGCTCTGCGCCTCGCCATCGCACGCGCTTTGGTGAAAATCAACGCCGACGACAAGAAGGCTCTCCGCGCCGAGGGCTTCATGACCCGCGACCCCCGCGCCGTGGAGCGTAAGAAACCGGGACGTCCCAAGGCACGCCGCCGCTTCCAGTTCAGCAAACGTTAATATTCGGCCGACTCTGCTGCTGGAATTGCGTTTAGTATCTAAACCTCAGGGACTCTTTTCCGCCGCGTAAGGTGGGCGAGGCTACCCGGAGGCTGGTTTGTGTATCCCGCGACGGTCTCATAGACGCGGAGCGGGACAGACCAAAGCACAACTCACAAGAAAGTAAACGAACAAAACAACTGACAAACTAATGTCCAGAACAAACTTTGACACCCTTTTGGAGGCTGGCTGCCACTTTGGCCACCTCAAGCGCAAGTGGAACCCCGCTATGGCTCCCTACATCTTTATGGAGCGCAACGGCATCCACATCATCGACCTCCACAAGACTGTCGCAAAGATAGATGAGGCTTCGGAAGCTCTGAAGACTCTCGTGAAGCAGGGCAAGCGTGTCCTCTTCGTAGCTACTAAGAAGCAGGCCAAGGAAGTGGTTGCCGAGAAGGCTGCCTCCGTCAATATGCCTTACGTGACGGAGCGCTGGCCGGGCGGCATGCTCACCAACTTCCCCACCATCCGCAAAGCCGTGAAGAAGATGGCCAACATCGACAAGCTCATGGCTGACGGCACGTACTCCAACCTCTCCAAGCGCGAGATTCTCCAGATTACGCGCCAGCGTGCGAAGTTGGAGAAGAACCTCGGCTCCATCGCCGACCTCTCCCGCCTTCCCGCCGCCCTCTTCGTGGTGGACGTATGCAAGGAGCACATCGCCGTTAAGGAGGCTCAGCGCCTGGGCATCCCCGTCTTCGGCATCGTGGACACCAACTCCGACCCCAACAGCGTGGAGTATGTAATCCCCGCAAACGATGACTCCAACAAGAGCATCGAGGTTGTACTCGACGCAGTATGCGGAGCTATCGCAGAGGGCATCGAGGAGCGCAAGGCTGAGAAGGTAGACACCGAGGCTGCCGGCGAGGGCGAGACTAAGGGCACGCGCAAGCGCGCCACCAAGGCCCGCGCAGAGAAGGACGGCGAGAGCACTCCCGCAGAGGCTCCCGCAGCCGACGCTCCCGCAGCCGAGGCGTAAGTCTTGAAAGCGTGACGCAAGGAGTTTATGGGTCTGTCTCCGACGGTTGTCGCCTCAGGCTTTCCGCTTACGACGGGACGGTAAACTTGCCGTATCCTGCGGGACGGGGAGAAAGGCGCGTGCGGAAAGGCGGCGCATAAGCTCCTTGCCTTTGTTTTAAGAAGAGAAAAAGTAAGAAAACTTAATCACAACCATAATCTATCACATACTATACTATGGCAGTAGCAATGGAAGACATCAAGAAGCTGCGCGCGCTTACGGGCGCAGGTCTTGGTGACTGCAAGAAGGCTCTTGCAGAGTCTAACGGCAACATCGAAGAGGCTATCGAAATCATCCGCAAGAAGGGTCAGGCCGTAGCTGCAAAGCGCAGCGACCGCGAGGCAGCCGAGGGCGCAGTGCTCGTAAAGGCAACCGAGGACTTCGGCGCTATCGTGGCTCTCAAGTGCGAGACCGACTTCGTGGCAAACAACGCCGACTTCGTGAAGCTCGCGCAGGACATTCTCGACGCGGCTGTGGCTGCAAAGTGCAAGAGCCTTGACGAGGTGAAGGCTCTTTCGCTTGGCGAGCGCACCGTAGCGGAGGCTGTTACGGACCGCAGCGGCATCACGGGCGAGAAGATGGAGCTCGACGGCTACAACTTCATTGAGGGCGCAAACATCTCCGTTTACGACCACATGGGCCGCCACATGCTCTGCACGATGGTGCAGACCAACAAGCCCGCTGAGGAGCAGGCTCACAACGTGGCTATGCAGGTGGCTGCCATGAACCCTGTCGCTCTCGACGAGGCCAGCGTTCCGCAGTCCATCAAGGACGAGGAGCTCAAGGTGGCTATCGAGAAGACCAAGGAGGAGCAGGTGAACAAGGCCGTAGAGGCAGCTCTCAAGAAGGCAGGCTTCAACCTCTACATCGCCGAAAGCGAGGAGCACCTCGAGGAAGGCATCATGAAGGGCAACATCACCGCCGCACAGGCTGACGAGATACGCGAGCTGAAGAAGACCGTGGCTGCAGAGAAGGCTGCAAACCTCCCCGAGCAGATGATTCAGAACATCGCCAACGGTCGTATGAACAAGTTCTACAAGGAGTCCTGCCTCCTCAACCAGGAGTTTATCCAAGACGCTAAGCTCACCGTTTCCGCCTACCTCAAGGCCGCAGACAAGGAGCTTACCGTTACGGACTTCAAGCGCTTCACGCTTCGCGCTGAGTAAAAAGCCTTTTATAAAGACGACATAAGTTAGCCCCTCTCGCTTTGCGAAAGGGACGAAGCGGAAAAGCCCGCAGCCAAAAGGACGCATATCCCGTGGCTGCGGGCTTACTTCATATTCTTTTCGCGCATTTCTGTCTGCGCTTCCTTCCGCGCTTTCTTTTTTTCGTGGCTAAGACCCCGCTATAATGGACTCTTAGTAATCATCCGAAACAAGCACCGGGCTTTGCGCACACTTAATCCCCCTCCGCGACGATTCGCAGAGGGGGAAGCATTAAAAATCCGCAAGAAAAGAGCCGGTCAGACGGTAAGCCGGGTTCTGTCTCCCCGAAAAGACGGGGCGGCCGCCATTTATCCGCGCGCGACGTCGCCGCCGCGCTCTATCGTTCTACCCTCCGGCGTGCCTCGAAAGGCTCGGGCGGGCAGCCCTCCTACGCCGGTATACATGAACTTTCAGCCCCCGATGCGCACGGCCCGCGCGTCGCCGCACGGCCGGTGGGCTCTTACCCCACCTTCTCACCCTTGCCGCCGCCCCTCCCGCCGGAGCGGGAAAGACAGAGGCGGTTGTTTTCTTCTGCGCTTATTTGCCCTTGCGGACAACTTCCCGTTAAGAAGCGGGGCGCCCTGCGCTGCCCGGACTTTCCTCCTGCGCCACAACTGTGCGGACGCACGCGGCAGCCTGTCCGGCCGGCTCTTGACCGCAAAGTTAACAAAAAACAAGGGGGCGCAAGCCTTCTCCCGCATTTTGCCTAACTTTGCGTAAGGCTTGCGGGCGGCTCGCATGCCGAAAACACAGATGAAAGGAAAGCAAGCCCCGCCCCGAAAGGCGGAGTATCTCAAACAGCAATGACACCCTCCACAATCCGCTTCATAGACATCTTTGCCGGCATCGGCGGCATCAGGCTCGGCCTCGAGCAAGCCTTGGAAAAGAATGGCTGCGTTCCGCTTTGCGTCTTCACCTCCGAGATTAAGCCGCACGCCATCAACATACTAAGGCAAAACCACCCCGGCGAGGAAATCTCGGGAGACATCACAAAGGCCGTAGCCAGCGACATACCCGACTTTGACATACTATGCGGCGGCTTCCCCTGCCAGGCTTTCTCCGCAGCAGGCAACCGAGACGGCTTTGCCGACACGCGAGGCACGCTTTTCTTTGACGTAGAGCGCATCATCCGCGCAAAACGTCCGAAGGGCTTCATCCTCGAAAACGTGGAAGGGCTAACCAAGCACGACGGCGGCAACACGCTGGCGGTTATGGTAGCGAATCTTGAAAACGCAGGCTACCGCGTCACGCACAAGGTGCTGAACGCAGCCGATTTCGGCGTTCCGCAAGAAAGAAAGCGCATCTATTTCGCCGGAGTAAGAAAGGACATAGCCAAGGAGAGCGTCTCACTGGACTATTTCCCCATCCGCCGCCGCACGATCGGCAGCGTACTTGAAAGCGGAAAGCCCGTGTCGCAGTCTCGCTTCGTCAAGCACCTCCTCAGCCTGTTTCCCGCAGAAAGCCTTTCGGGAAAATCCATAAAAGACAAAAGAGGAGGAAAGGAGAACCTGCACAGCTGGGACCTGCAACTCAAAGGACCGGTCAGCGAAGAAGAGAAGACGCTGCTCAACAAACTTATGACCGAAAGACGGAAAAAGAAGTGGGCGGAAATAATAGGCATAAAGTGGATGGACGGAATGGCCCTGACGAAAGAGCAAATAGAACAGTTCCACCCCTCTGCCAACCTGCAAGAAATGCTTGACGACCTCACGCAAAAAGGATACTTGAAGCTCGAGCATCCCAAGCAGCAAGTGAGCGAGACACGCATATCCGCAAACGGCAGGACGGCTACCGTGACACGCAGAGTCTGCGACACGAGCAAGCCAAAGGGTTACAACATCGTCGCCGGCAAGCTCAGCTACGAGGTTGGCAAGATTCTCTCCCCGCACGAAACGGCTCCCACACTCGTAGCCACGGACATGCAGCGTCTTTTCGTAGCCGACAACGGCGGACTGCGCACACTGACGCTGCGAGAAGGGCTGAGGCTCTTCGGATACCCCGAAAGCTACAAGTTTGACATAGACACACCGCACGGATACGACCTCTTAGGCAACACCGTAGCCGTGCCTGTAATCGCGGCCGTGGCTGACAGACTTTTGAACGCAATTCCATAAAAACGCATTCAAGCAGGAAGCACCATGAAGAAGCAACCTACGATTTTCACCGCCGAAGAGATATACGACAAACTCAAGGACGACTTCGGGCTAAACGGCGCGGAAGGCTCCGTGAGATTCTCCTTGGGAGATTTCAAAATAAAGGTGGAGCAAAACAACATAATAGGCAACATACTCAAAGAGTGGCTGGGAAAATGGATGACCAAGGAGGGGATCGCACATATACACAACGAGAAACAATCCGCCCCCGATTTTTGGCTCAACCCCGAGGACAAGGACACGGACTGGCTTGAAATAAAATCGTTCACGGGAAGCCCTAACTTTGACATAGCCGCTTTCCGCAGCTTCATTAATCTTATTTTGGACAAGCCCCAAAAGCTGCACTCCAAATACCTGCTCATCAAATACTCAATGCAAGCCGGTACAGTCACAATAGACGATTCCTGGCTCAAAAATATATGGGAGATATGCTGCCCAAGCGAGCGCTACCCGATAAAAGCGCAAGTGAAGCAGGGGATCATAGTGAACATAAGCCCCGCCACTTGGTACTCCGCGCAGACCGACTACCCAACGTTCCAGAGCCTTGAACATTTTCTCTCCGCCCTCGAACAGACAATCTACACACACCACGAGACACGCCACTTGGCAGAAACCTGGATGCCGCGGCTTGTTTCCTCGTATAAGAAACGGTATGGAATAGACCTCGCCATACCGCGTTGGATGGACATAAAAGACGAATACGCCCACCAACAAGCAAGCCGTACGCAATAACCCCCAACCGCCCCACGACCAATGACACGACACGCATTCTTCCCCCTACTCCTTGCCGCCCTGCTCGCCGCGCCCGCAGCGGCACGTGACGGCGCAGACGCCGAAAAATCCGCTATCTGCACGCAGGAAAACACGCCCAACGGCTACACGCCCACGGCCGAGAACCTCGCAGCACGTCAGCGCTTCGCCGACAGCCGCTTCGGCATTTTCCTCCACTGGGGGCTGTACAGCCTCTTTGCGCAGGGAGAGTGGTACATGCAGAACGAAGGCATCGACAACCGCGAGTACGCGAAAGCCGCAAACGCTTTCTATCCGCACAGCTTCGATGCCAAGAAATGGGTGGCCGCTTTCAAGGCAGCGGGGGCGCGGTACGTTTGCTTCACCACGCGACACCACGACGGCTTCTCTATGTGGGACACGCAGGAGTCCGCCTACAACATCATGCACACGCCTTACGGCCGCGACATAGTGCGGCAGATTGCCGACGAGTGCCACAAGCAGGGCCTCGGGTTGCATCTCTACTACTCGCACATTGACTGGACGCGCGACGACTACCCCACCGGCCGCACCGGGCGCAACACCGGGAAGGACCCGAAAAAGGAGAACTGGCCGTCATACTATCGCTTCATGAATGCGCAGCTTACCGAGCTGCTCACGCGCTACGGCCAAGTGGACGGAATATGGTTTGACGGATGGTGGGATCACGACAGCGACTCCACAGCCTTCGACTGGCAGCTGCCCGAGCAGTACGCCCTCATACACAAGTTGCAGCCCGCGTGCCTCATCGGCAACAACCACCACCAGACGCCTAATGAAGGCGAGGACATGCAGATGTTTGAGCGCGACATTCCCGGAGAGAACACCGCCGGACTTAGCGGGCAGGCCATCAGCCGCCTGCCCCTCGAGACATGCACAACGATGAACGGCATGTGGGGATATAAGATTAAGGACCAAAACTACAAGTCCGCCGCCACGCTCCTGCGCCTTCTCGTGCGCACCGCCGCGAAAGGCGCGAACCTCTTGCTCAACATCGGTCCGCAGCCCGACGGCAATCTCCCCGAAGCCGCGCTCACGCGCCTCGAAGAGATGGGCAAGTGGCTCAACAGTCCGGTCGGCGAGAGCATCTACAAGACCGTGGCGGGCGACTTCGCCCAAGGCGACAGCGTGGTGACGACACGCGGGCGAGAGAGCGGCACGCTCTACCTCCACCTACTGTCCGACAAGGCACAATCCCAGCTCACACTGCCGCTGAAAGAGAAATTCGGCACGGCCACGGAGCTTTCCACGGGCGAGCGCGTCGCTTTCAAGCGCAACAAGCGCGAGGGCACGGTGACCTTCCTCCTGCCCACGTGGAAAGACAATACGGCTGACTTCGTGATAAAGTTAGGAAAATAAAGTCAAAGTGCAGCGATACAGTGTTTTGCCCCGATTAAAGAAAGAATGAAAATAAGCCGCTTACTCCTCGTCGCTTTCTGCGCCGCAACCTCCCTGACCGCAGCGGCACAACCCGGGCGGACAAGCTACATAGCGCCGCAGATAAAGACACTGCGGCTGTACGTCGGCGACGATGTCTCCGCGCTCCCCGTCCTGCGCCTTGGCGGAAGCGACGCGCTCCACGTCTCCTTTGACGAGATGAGCCACGAGTACAAGCGCCTGGCCTATCACATCGAGCACTGCGACACAGAGGGGACGCCCACGGACGGGCTCTTCGACACCGAATACCTTTCCGCCACGCTCGACAACCCGCTCATCTCCGACTACGAGCCGAGCCAAAACACCACAACGCTTTACACGCACTACTCGCTCGACATCCCCAACGAGGACGTCCGTCCCAAGCTCTCCGGCAACTACCGCCTCACCGTCACGGACGGAGACGAGGACGGCGCGGACACTCTGCTCGTCACTTTCTTCGCCGTGACGGAAAATGCAGCCCCCGTAAGCCTCAGCTGCTCCACGGACACGGAGACCGACCGCAACGCCCAGCACCAGCAGGTGACGATGCGCGTGGACCTCGGCTCTTTGCCCTTGCGCGACCCAGCGGCCGAGGTGCGCGTCATGGTATTGCAAAACCGCGACTACGCCACCTCGGTGTGTGTGCCACCGACGATGCAGAACGGCTCCACGCTTCTCTGGCAGCACGACCGCCGGCTGATATTCCCCGCCGGCAACGAGTACCGCAAGACAGAGATGATCTCCACGCGCTACCCCGGGCTTCACGGCGAGAGCATGCGCTGGCACGAGCCCTTCTACCATTACACGCTGATGGCCGACCAGCCCCGGCGCAACTACCTCTACGACGAGGACCGCGACGGGCTTTCCGTTGTGCGCAACGACGGGGCGGGCGACGCCGACATCGAAGCCGATTACGTCATCACGCATTTCACGCTGCAGACGCCCCAGCTCCCCGGAAAGGATGTCTATGTGGACGGCCGCTGGGCGCAGCCGGCGAAAAGTCCGCTCTATCTTATGCGCTACAATCCCGCCGCCGAGGCCTACGAAGCCAGTGTCCTGATGAAGACGGGGTATTACAACTACCGCTACACCGCTTACGACAGCGCGACGGGACAGCCCGCGCCCTACGCTTCCGTAGAGGGAAACTACTACCAAACGGAGAACGAGTACACCGCCTTAGTCTACTACCGCCCCGCCGGCGGGCGCTACTGGCGGCTGCTTAACGCCGTAAGCAAGACCTACCGCCCGAGGTGAGCAAGAATACAAGTCCGACGCGCCTACAATACAGCCAAACGCGCATATAATACAACCCAACAACGCACACAATACATCCCAACGCGCTAACTACCCACTCCAACCCGACACTCAAACACACCACACGCACACAATGCATATAGTTTTTCTCGACGCATACACGGTGAACCCCGGCGACTTAGACTGGGACACGCTCAGCCAGCTCGGAGAGCTCACTTGCCACGACCGCACAGCCCCAGAAGAGGTTTTGGAGCGCAGCGCGGACGCTGACGTGCTGATTGTCAACAAGACACGGCTCACGCGTGAGCATTTTGACAAACTTCCCAAGCTCCGCCTCGTCTGCGTAGCCGCCACGGGCTACGACAAAATAGACCTCGCCGCCGCGAGAGAGCACGGCGTGCCGGTTTGCAACTGCGCCGGATACAGCACGCCCTCTGTCACACAGTCCGTCCTCTCTCTCCTTCTCGAGGCGGCCGACACCACGGGCGAGTACGCAAGGCTCAATGCGGCAGGAAAATGGAGCGAAAGCCCCGACTTCTGCTACACGCTGCGCCCGCGCTTAGAGCTGGCGGGAAAGCAAGCCGCCATTGTGGGCTTCGGCAATATCGGCGCGAGCGCCGCCGCTGTGCTGCACGCATTAGGGATGGGCATCGCCGCCGTGACGAGCAAAACCGCCGCCGCGCTGCCCGGCTACGTGCGCAAGGTGTCGCTTGAAGAGGCGTTTGCCTCGTCAGCCGTGGTCAGCCTTCACTGTCCCCTGACGGCGGACAACGCCCGGATGGTGGACGCGGAGCTTTTGGAAAAGGCGGCGGACGGACTTATCATCGTGAACACCGCTCGCGGCGGACTCATCGACGAAGAGGCTGTCGCCGCCGCGCTTCGCTCGGGCAAGCTCGGGGCATACTGCGCCGACGTGCTTACTGCCGAGCCGCCCTCGCCCGCTTGCCCGCTCTTCTCCGCCCCGCGCGCCTTCCTCACGCCCCACATCGCGTGGAACACGCCCGAGGCCCGCCGCCGCATACTCGCCCAGCTCGTGGAAAACATCGCCGCATTCAAGGCAGGAAAACCGCGCAACGTGGTAAACGCGTAAAGACAGATGCCATAGTGATTACATTCGTACAAGTGCTCGACTTTATCGGCACGCTTGCATTCGCCATATCGGGCATTCGCTTAGCCTCCGCCAAGCATTTTGACCTTTTCGGGGCGTACGTCGTAGGCGTCACCACCGCTATCGGCGGCGGGACGATGCGTGACTTGCTTCTCTCGCAGCCGCCCTTCTGGATGACCAACTCTTTCTACCTCATCTGCTCGGGCATCGCCCTCCTGTGGGTGATACTCTTCCGCCGCCTGCTGGTAAGGCAGGACAACACGTGGTTTATCTTCGACAGCGTGGGCCTGGCGCTCTTTACCGTGACCGGCATAGAGAAGACCGTGGCGGCGGGCTACCCGTTCTGGACCGCCGTCATTATGGGCACGCTCACGGGCGCGGGCGGCGGCGTGCTGCGCGACGTGTTCATCAACGAAGAGCCGCTTATCTTCCGCAAGGAGATATACGCCCTGGCCTGCGTGGTTGGCGGGACGGCGTACTACCTTTGCCACATAGCGGGCGCGGACAACGTTGTCTCCGGCCTGGTGTGCGGCTGCGTGGTCTTCGCCACGCGCCTTCTCGCCGTGAAGTACAAGCTGCGCCTCCCCATCCTCAAAAGCGAAGACGACGCGTGACGCTACGCCGCGCCGCTGACAAGCAACACACACACTGACAGCAATGACAGCCAACGACACCATATTCCCCTACTTCCCCGCCCTGACGGAAAAGCAGCGCGGGCAGTTTGAGGCGCTCGACGCCCTATACCGCGACTGGAACGCAAAGATCAACGTCGTCTCCCGGAAGGACATCGACAGCCTCTACCTGCACCACGTGCTCCACTCGCTCGGCATAGCCAAGGTGATAAGCTTCCGCCCCGGCACGGAGATAATGGACATAGGCACGGGCGGCGGCTTCCCCGGCATCCCCCTCGCGATACTCTTCCCCGAGTGCCGCTTCCACCTCATTGACAGCATCGGCAAGAAAGTGAAAGTGGCTGAAGCCGTGGCGAAAGCCATTGGCCTTGAAAACGTCACCGCCGCCCACCGCAACGCGATAGAGGAAAAGGGAAAATTTGACTTTGTCGTGAGTCGCGCGGTTATGCCCGCCGCCGACCTCGTTAAGCTCGTGCGCAAAAACATACGCCGTGAGCAGCGCAACTCGCTCCCCAACGGACTTCTATGCCTGAAAGGCGGCGACCTCACCGAAGAGCTCGCGCCCTTCTCCAAGCGCTGCGAGGTGTGGGACTTGGCGGAGAGCTTCAAGGAAGAGTTTTTCGAGACAAAGAAAGTAGTATACATATCCCTCTGACGCGCTTATGCTGCACATAGAACGTTTCACGGTCAACATGGTGGCAGAAAACTGCTACATACTCTGGGACGACACCCTCGAGGCCGCCGTCATAGACTGCGGGGCTTTCTTCCCTGAGGAAAAGGAAGCCATCAGCCGCTTCGTGAGCGGGAAGGGGCTCACGGTGAAACTCTTGCTCAACACGCACGGACACTTCGACCACGTCTTCGGCGCGGACTTCATCCACAGCCAGTACGGCGTGGGCATATCGCTCTGCGAGGCCGAGGAAGAAACCTACGACAAAGCGGCCGAGCAGATGCGGCAGTTTGTGGGCCAGGCTCTGCCCCTCACGCCCGCGCCCAAGGCGGCGCTTTTCAAGGACGGAGACACACTGCGCTTCGGCGCGACAGAGCTGCGCGTGATAGCCACCCCCGGACACACGCCCGGCGGTGTGTGCATCTACGATGAGGCGGACAAGGCACTGTTCAGCGGCGACAGCCTCTTCCGCCACGCCATAGGGCGATGCGACCTGCCCGGCGGCGACCACGCGAGCCTTGTCGACGCACTGCAAAAGCGCGTGCTCACGCTTCCCGGCGACGTGCGCGTTTTCCCTGGGCACGGCGGGGAGACGACGATAGAGGAAGAACGGACTTCAAACCCGTACCTTTAATAATAACGGGGAAAGATTTAGGAGGAAAAACGGCATGGCAGAGACAAAAAACGGCGGCGCAATATGGATTGCCGACAGCGGCGGCACGAAGACCGACTGGGTGAAGACCATCGGCGGCGAAACTGTGGCCGAGCTGCACGGAAGCGGCACCAACGCCTTTATGCAGAGCGCGGAGACCATTGCCGAAAACCTCTCGCGCGACACCGCCGCCGCACGCAATACCCCCGCCGAGGGCGACACCCACGCGCCCGCCACGGTCTACTTCTACGGCGCCGGCTGCCGCGGGCGCGGTACGGAGAATATGCGCACTGCCTTGCACAAAGTCTTTGGCGAGGACGCGCACATACACGTCCACTCCGACCTGCTTGCCGCCGCACGCGCCCTCTTCGGCGACGGGGAGGGCATAGCCTGCATCCTTGGCACGGGAAGCAACAGCGGCCTCTACACGCGCGGCGAAATAGCCGCCAACGTGCCGCCGCTCGGCTACATTCTCGGCGACGAAGGAAGCGGCGCAACGCTTGGCCGCCGGCTCTTGGCCGATGCGCTGAAAAAGCAGCTGCCCGAGAGCCTCTGCGAAGCCTTTTTGGAGGAGTACCGCCTCACCGCCGACGAAGCCGTGGAGCGCGTCTACCGCACGCCGCGCCCCAATGCCTTCCTCGCCTCGCTCGTTCCGTTCCTCGCCGCCCACCGCGACGAAGAGCCGGTGCAACAGCTGCTGCAAGAGGAGTTTGCCCGCTTTTTCCGCCGCAACGTGTCGGCGTACGCCCGCCCGGACTTGCCCGTCGCCTTCGTAGGGGGCGTGGCGACGCACTTCCGCGAGGAGGTGGAGCAAGCCGCCCGCGCCCTCGGCTTCGCCACGGGCCTTTTCCTCGCCCGCCCGCTTCCGCGCCTCACGGTGTACCACACAGCCCGCAGCTGAGACGCGGCCTCTTGAAAAAACACTATTTACGTTTCGGCAAATTGCCTCCAAAAGATAATTTGCCGGGCTTTGGGGGGCAGTCCGAATAGTCGGTTACAAACGAATCAGGCAATAAGTAAGACTTTGCCGCGCCGCAATTCTGCTATCGCGATGCGGCGAATTTACGGCGTATAGGTCAAATCCCCTCGCATCCCGCCTCCAGAAAAGTGAACTGGCAAGGGTGATAGAAGTCGACGCTGCGCGCTGCCGACGTAAAGTACCGGTTCCGGTAGTGTGTCCTGCCGTCTTTCAGCTGCTACCGCTTGTTCAATGCGTATTCCCTGGCTTTCTTGCCGGCGCGGGGTGTCTCTCTCTTGCGAGCTGGCGGGGCGGAAAGCTGCGTGCGCTTGCTTTGTGCCGCAGTTTGTTTTTACTTTTGCTTGCTATTACTTTCTATTTTGAGGAAAAGAGAAACTTTTCCTCTTTGTCCGTTTATGTTTTTAGTCAATTACACTTATGAGGAAAACACTTCTATTATTCCTTTCGCTTCTGTCTGGCTTCGCGGCTCTTTCCGCGCAGACCGTGTACGTGGACGGCGAGACGGCCATTGTCGACAGCAAAAGCGGCGTTCGCTATGCCGCGGTGCGTGCCGGAGAGGGCGACACGCAGCTCTCCGTGTCGCTGACTTTCGGGGAGGAGAAATATACGCGCTTCGTGCTTGACGGCGTGGCGTACGCGCCCGGAGACATGGTCACGGTCCGAGCCAATATGCCGCAGCACGAGCTGGTGCTTGAAAGCGGGGAGGGCAGGGAAACGCTCGCCCTTGCGCTTACCACTTTGCCCATTGTCACGCTGGAAAGAAACGCTCCATGCCCGTTCAGCCTATACTATAGTGTGCCCGTGCGCTTCAGGCTTATTGACCCTTACGTACGCACGGAGGGGAAACGCGTCTTTGAAAGCGCGGCAAACGTGGAATTGCGGGGCAGCTCTGCCTCGAAAATGGACAAGAAGAGTTACAATGTAGACCTTGTGGTGGAGGGGGCGGGGGAAGACGCAACGGAGGAAGACGAACGGGATGCCGACTTGCTTGGCATGCGCGAGACGGACTCTTGGATACTTGACGGGGCGGCTATTGACTACTCGCGCATGCGCAACCGCGTCTGCTTCGACCTTTGGAACGAAGTGTCCACCCTGCGCGACGGCGACATGCAGCGCAACGGCACGCGCGGCAGCTTTTGCGAAGTCTTCGTCGACGGCGAGTACAACGGGCTGTATTGCCTTTCCGACAAGGTTAACCGCTCTCTTTTTGGGCTGAAAAAGACTAAGCTCGAGGACCCCGGCGGGGAAGTGAAGGGCTTGCTGTACAAGTGCAAGGGCGCGGACACTCCGGGACATTTTCTCCAGCTTTCCGAAGGCCAGACGCTCCCGCCCGATGCTATGGAGATTTACTATGACTGGTACATGAAATACCCCAAGGAAAACTACACCGCCGAGTGCTGGGAGCCGCTCTACGACTTGATGTGCCGCACCGACGGGGACGTGCTGACGGAAGAAAGCGTGGCGGACGCGCTTGGCTGTTTTTATGAGGACAACCTCGTGGAGTACGCCGTCTTTGCTATGAGCGTGGCGCTGCTTGACAATTTCATGCACAACACCTACCTTTCGGTGAAAAACAAGACCGAGTCCTCCAAGTGCTGGATTACGCCTTGGGACATGGACGGAAGCTTGGGGCGCGACGGGGCTTCGTCACAGTTGGACATCGTGGCGGACTCCCGCCACGTCTTCCAGTCCGCGCACCCGTTCCGCCCGTGGTATGACAACTGGGTGCAGCCGTTTGGGGACAAGTACGTCGCCTTGTGGGACAAGCTCCACCAAGGCTCTCTCAGCAGCGCGCATGTGTCTGAGGTTGTGGACCGTTACACGCGTCAGATAGAGCAATCCGGCACGTGGAAACGGGAGCGCGAGCGGTGGGACGGTATAAACAATTTCTGGCTGGATAAGCCCATTTGTCTTGCGGAAAGTCTGACGGAGGAGGCAGAGTACATCAAGGGCTGGTACGCCCGCAACGAGTTGGCGCAAAACGTGCTGCTTGAAAGCATCGCCAAAGTCTCGGCTTCCGCTCCAAGCGAGCCCAGTGCGGACATATACCGCATCGACGGCACAAAGGTGCGCGAGAGCGACTTCGGCAGCCTCCCGCACGGGGTCTACATAGTGCGCGGGCGCAAGGTGGTCAAGTAAACCATAAAGCCAAACGGCGCGTCTATCGGCGGACTTTGCTCTTCCGATGGACGCGCCCTTTTTATGCCTTGCGTGGAAGGCGCTTGCGTGCGCAAAGTGCCGTCCTTTCGCGCCGTTGCCCTACGGCTCGGGCGGACATTCTTGGCGCGTGTTTCCCCAAGAAGAGTCTTCTTGCTCACCCCAAAAGTCTCTCTTCTTTGCCCGACTAAAACTTTATGAATTTTTAATAGCCTTGTTCGGGGCGAAATAGGGCTTGTTTTGCGGGGAAGGCACTTTGCCGGCACGGAAATAGGCTTTGAAGCGACAGGAATACTTGCAGTTTTTCCTACATGTACATCCCGGCGGCGCTATATGTACATCTTCGGGCTTCGTAAGTCGGTGATAGTCAATGATGCAAAAGAGAGGATAAGCACGCGGTGCATATCCTCTCTTTTCTCTTCACAAAGATAATACATTTTCGCCCGTTTTCAAAATGGGCACAAAACGGCACGGGTGAAAATCTGCCCTTTTTCGCCGCCACGCGTCAATTTTGACATTCCCGTTTCTTCGCGTATAAGCGTTGCGACGGCGTTTCCCCTCCTCCGCCGTCCCTATCCGTTATCTGCTTTTTTGCGCATACCCGCGTCCCTTTCCGCAGCTTTCGGCGTGCGGAATTAATAAATTTTGGTGAAATCAAGGCGGAGTAGGGCGCGGGGGGGCGTTTTTTCGTAATTTTGCCCCATTAAACCCGCAGGGAAAATACTACAAATCTCAATAACCATCTACGTATGAAAAAGACCATAGCTTTCGCTTGCAAAGCATTGGCGGCCGGTCTCCTCGTCGCTTCGCCTTTGACGGTGGCGTCGTGCGGCGACGACGATGACGACGCGACACAACAGGGGCAGTCTGGCACAACCGTCGACCGACATCCCGCGAAAGTAGAGTACAGCTACAACGTCGAGGTGACGGACGCTTGGCTCGATCTCTTCGACGTGGTGAAGACCACCGTCACGCCGTACGGAACGGAACTCACCGACACGCTTTACGCCGAGGCAGAGTCGGGCTCGTTCAACATAGAATGGGCTTCCGTCCCCAGCATGCTGAAAGTGTATGTCGTGGCAAAGCCGAAGAAAAACTTGGACGAGCTTGTCAGCGCCGACGAAGACTATGACATGAGCTACTACTTCAAGTGCTCTGTGACCGGCCTCACCGAAGACGGCAAAGAGTCCCCCTTCTCCCTGCCCAGCAGCGGCGTGAGCGAGGTGGACGGCAACGGCACAATCGTGCGCGGCGCGGACTTGCGCAAATTCGCCACGGCAATGGGCGACACCATCTTCAAGGCCGAGTACGTAATAAAGTAAACAACCAATCACTTCAATAACTCACTATTATGAAAAAGAATCTCTATCGTTCAGCGCTCTGCGCCCTCGGCGCGGCAGCGTTGCTTGGCGGCTTCACCGCCTGCTCGGACGACAACGTGGACTCGCCGTCCTACTCGT
Source organism: uncultured Oscillospiraceae bacterium (assembly GCA_963625935.1). Lineage (GTDB taxonomy): Bacteria > Bacteroidota > Bacteroidia > Bacteroidales > Bacteroidaceae > Alloprevotella. The sequence continues at coordinate 114,108 of CAVFVD010000004.1, forward strand.
TCGACGTAGACACGAAGGCCCAGACAGAGGGCATCACGTCCGAAATTGACGGTACGGTCGCTACGTTTGACATAGCGTCCAACTCCGACTGGAAAGTCTCCGTGCCCGCAGACGCGGCAAGTTGGCTCGACGTGTCCGACACCGTCGGCACGGGCAACAGGACCATTTCCGTCTACGTGGAGCCGATGTTCGGGTCATCCGAGGGACGCAGCGCGAAGATACGCTGCTACTCCGCCAGCTCCAACTCGGAGAAGTACATCAGCGTGTCACAGAAGCCTACCTATAATGGCGAGACTGTGGCAAACGATGTGGCAAGCATGAAGAAAGTTCTCCTCGCTTCCCAAAACGGTCTCGGCTTCGGCTATTCTCTGAATGGCGACATTCTGTATACCCCTGCTCTTCGCGTTAGTATGGGCTTGAAAAGGCTGATAGAGAAGAACGAAGACTACGACTATCTTTACAGCTATAGAAAATACAATAAGGTTGCAGGTGAGTCAACCCAGCTTGATAGCGTCGAGGTGAAGAGAGACTCTATGGGTGTCTCTTTCGCGTTTGATATCAGCTATGCTATGTTCAAGCTGCACATTGGCGGTAAGTATCACGGCAAGGAAGACAAGAAGTCTCTGACTCAAACCTACAACTATGCAGGCAAGTACAATATAGCCCGCGCTACGCTCAATGTGCCCGAAATCGTGGCTATGTGGCGTAGGGCAAAGAACGGAATTAAAGACGATGAAGACGATGAAATAGATTGCACCGCTCAGAAGAAGAAACTTCTGTCCGTGGACTTGGCAAACCTTATCGATTCTATTACTGCTGCTAAAGACAGTGCTTCTTTCGCAAATTCCGTCACGACGCTTGTGAACCATTACGGTATTGGCATTATCGCCGAGGTGGAGCTTGGCAGCAAGCTGAACCTTTCCATGAAGTTCAAACGCGATTCGCTGGCTGAGGTGATGGGGGTTGACACAGCAAAGATAAAGATGGCAATTGAGGGCGGTCTTTTCCAGGTTGGTCTTAATGTCGGAGTGGACTACCAGAGCGATGCCAAGAGAATTTTCGAAAACTGCGCGTACACTTACGAAATAGAGGGCGGGCGCCTGGATGAGGCTCGTGCGCTCGACTCTGCGCTTTCCAGCCCGATGTCTGGCGATAAGTCCATTTTCAAGACGGTACACGATAAGATTGACGCTTGGAAAGAGACCGTCAATGCCGATGAGGAGGAAACTTTGGGCGTTAACCGCGTCGCCTTGTGCCGTGTCTGGGAGCTTTTCTCTGGTGAAACAGCCAGCAAGGTAGAAAAGTTCATCAGGAACAAGTACAAGGACGAGATAGCCAAAGTGTTCCCCAAGGGACTCTAAGGAGTCTTTGGTGTGACGTAATATAACGTGAATGAAAATACCATTTCTTTCGTATATCCTTCCCCTGCTTGCGTTGTCAGGGCTTGCGGCTTGCGGTGACGACATCCTTTCAGAGGACGGCGGCGCGGCGGCTCAGGAGAAAAGCGTTTTTTGGCGCTCGCCCGAGGTGCTAACCCGCGCCCAGTCGCGAAGCTACTTTGTGCGCGACCACGCCGTAGGGTACAGCTACGAGGCCGTATCCGGGCACGCCAGTTCCTTAGAGGACGTGCGCTGCCAAGTGGTAAACCGCGCGGAGCTTGACCGCCTGGCCGACGAGGAGGGCTATGAGCCCTACCAGACATCGCTCGGGACCAAGGTATATACGGAAGAAATGGTATACAATTCCTTTACGGACTACGTGCAAAACACCAATCTGCACACAGACGTAGAGGGACGCATACTACTGATAGCCGGAGGAGACGCTAAGTACAACTGCAGCATCTTCGAAGACGGCACCGTGGAGACGCGCATAGTCGACGTGAAAAAGCGCATATCTTTAGGACGCTACGCCTTGCAGACCGCCACCATCATGGAGATGGCTGAGAAGCACCCAACCGTGCTCACCGCCTCCTTCCGCGAAGCCGTGCGGCAGGTGGCCGAATGCCCTGGCGAAAACTTCGTGGCCTGCGCCGACTCCTTCCTTTCCACCTACGGCACGCACGTCGTGACGTACGCCGAGTTTGGAGGCTCGCTCGACATCCTCGCGCAGGTGGAGAAAAAGAAATACTACACGGTATATAACACAGAGAGCCAGCTGTCGGCGGATGTGTTGGCCGGCCTCTTCAAAGAGGCGGGAGAGAGTGAAGGCAGCGACAAGAAGTATGAGTATTTGGAGAACGCCAAATGCAACATTACCGTGCGCGGCGGAGACGTAAGCACGCTCGACGCACTCAACAATATGAACTACTACGGGGTGCACGCCTCTAACGCCGAAGCCCAGAGCAAATGGCTCGCAAGCGTGACGTTTGACCCCAGCGACCCGTTGAAAACCACGGCAGCCGTGGTGAAAATGTCCTTTGTCCCCATCTACGAGTTTGTGAACAACGAGACGGCAAGGGCGCGAATAAAGGCGGTGATGGAGGGAAGCACCGAGACATTCATAAACACCCTCGGCAACCGCAATTTCGTCAACGTGAGGATACCCTACGAGCCTCGCGACCTGACCTGCAAACTTGGAAAATCCATATCGTACCGCTGCGAGAAACCCGAAGTCACCGACTTTGTCTACGCAGGAAGGCACGTAGCCACTATATGCACCGAACGCATCAAAGAAATTGACCCCGACACCACCGTCAGAGTGGTATACCCCATATACGAGGGACGCATGCAGCAGGCCGACGGCCTGTGTCTGCACAACGGGCGCTCGTACTCCGTGAAGTGGACCAACGACCACGAGTGCACCGTGACCGACAACGGCTTGGCCAGCTGCGACGGCTTCGTCTACATCCTTGCGGGCGTGCCCTCCTTCACCGCTTACTCCAACATCACCTACGACACGGCGCACGCCCTCCCCGCATTGGAGATAGACACCCCCTTCAACGTTGACGGCACTTTCAACAGCCAATGTAAGCCTTACGCCGTGACAAAGGAGCGTGGATGCTTCTTCCTCAAAAACTGCAGCGGAGTCAATATCACCAGCATCCCTAACTGGGAGTACGACTCCGACACCAAGCGCATGAAGCGCCGGGACGAGTACATATATATATACAACCCCAACGAGCTTGACTATAATGAATAGGCGACTGGCTTACTTCTTCGCGCTCGCGGCCTGCCTCACCGTGCTGTGGGCATGCAGTGACAGCGACATAGAGGACGGGCTTGACTCCGCCACAAAATGGAGCGTGACCATACAAGACGGGGACGCGCTCTCGGCCGCGTCGCATTACAACTCCATCGTCGCGGCTGTCAGCGGCGAGCGTCCGCAGGGGCAGATACGCGTCTCCACGGACGCGGACTGGCTCACCATAGACACCGACACGCTGCCCGCCGACGGAGTCTTCGACGTCCTGCCCGCCGGCAACCTGAACGGCGAGAGCCGCTCCGCGCAAATAGTCTTCACCAGCACGACTGACGGCACAGTCTGCCGCGCAAACGTGGTTCAGTCCGCCTTTGACGCGGAAAACTACGACCCGACCATACCCTACCACATCGGCTACGGCTACTCGGTCTTCGACGAGTACAAAAACACCAACAGCTTCCGCGGCTCCGTGATAAGCCTCGCCAAGCTGCAAGCGCTCGACAACGACACGAGCTTCGTCTCGCGGCAAGAGAGCGTGCGCGGCTTCGTTGACTATGAGTACTACTCGGCTTACTCCCTGAAAGAGCTCCAACGCAAGTTCTCCGAAGCGTCTACAAGCATAAGCAACTTCTTGGTTTACAGTAAGACGATAAAGCGGTTTATGCAGATTAGCACCAACGAAACCAATGAGAACTACTACGCCTATGCCCGCATGACCCGCAGCGTCGCCGTCTCTTCCATAGACGTGGGGGCAGTGAAATACGTCTTCTCGCGGAAAGACCTGGTAGAGAGCCGGCAGCTTCCCTTTACCGACGAGTTCTACGAGTATTATGACGCAATAAACAGCGCGTCGGGCGACCGCACGGAGCTTATCAAGAAGATGATAGAGCGTTTCGGCACGCACGTCATTGCCTCCGCGAAGCTCGGAGGCTCGCTCGAGCTGCTCACCACGTACGACCGCGACTCCGTGACAAACCTAGACGAGACGACGGAAGAGGTCTTCAAGCACATACTCGGCAGCAACACTTCGGCCGATGCCGTGGAGCGTGTGAAGAGCATGTCCAGCTCGTTTGCAAGCAAAGCCTCTTTCAACGTAATCGGCGGCACGGAGGAGGCGCGAAACGCCTTGGAGGACAACATAAAAAACCTTTCAGCGCAGGGAAACACAACACTTTCGAGCGACTTGCTCTCTGCCTGGCAGTCGGGCATCACTTACACCGCCCTTTATGACGACGACCAGCGCAAGAACCTCGGCGAGGTGGATTTCACCTATATTCCCATCTGGGACCTGTTTGCCGACCATAGCGTGCGGAAAGAGATACTCTCCGTCGTGATGGCTTTGGCGGAGCTTGACAAAAACGACCTCGACAGGCACGCCTTGGGCGTGGACAACTACGCCATACCTCTCATACGCACCGTCAAGGGGCGGCGATGGAGTTGGAAGAGTTGGGAAACCGATTATGAGGAATACACTTACACCGTAGACGACACCAAATTTGACGACAAACCTACCACGTCGCTCGTGCGCGTGCTTTGCCGCAAAAACACAAGCGAGCCGGTGGCTGAGATATGCAGCGAGTACGTGCCGAAAGTGCGCTCCGACAAGCGCATCACGGTGATATACCCCATTGTCAACGGCATGACGCGCATAACCATGGGCCTTTTCCCGGGCGACGGCGAAAACCGTCCCGCCTTCCTCTCTTTCGCGAAGGGCGACGTCTATGTCAAGCCGCTCTCGGGCTATAAGTACACCGACAGACTGGACACAATATACTACATACACGGCATGCTCTCGGATACAAATCAGGGCATCAAGTTGTCGACCGGCTCAAACTTCGTCACGAAAGACCACAAGATGCGCTTTTCCGATAGTTCCGTTTCCTATCCCGTCGTAAAGATTGGCAGCGGGTACTGGACGCGCAGCGACATAAAGGATTACATGGCGTGGGGCTACTATAGCAACGGCTATTTCCGTGCGGCAGAGTGGCGCGGCAATGATTACTCGTACGCGCTTGTAAAGTACACCAACGCGCCCGTCTTCCTAAGCGCAAACAGCAAAATATACGGCATACGCGGCAACTCCGATGGTAAGCGCACGCGGTGGTATGTGCCGCGGGTAGAAGACAAGGACAACCTCGTGAACTACGTCGGGCGCAATCTCAAGTCGCTCCTCGCCGGGCAGCAGTCCGGCTTCGAGGCCAACTTCCTCGGGCGTTACGCCGACCACGACCCTCAGACTGGCGACAAGTACGAAACTCCGCGCCGCTTTGACGAGGGAAAGCGCTGCTACATCGTATTCAAGGACGTGACCACAAACAACAACATCGACCTTGTGAGCCGCGCCAGCGTCCTCGCCTTTAAGCCCGACTACACCTTGGAGACTGTCCCGAGCGCGGAGGTGTCTCTCTACTACTATCCCGTGCGGCTCTTCCGCACCAACTACTACAACTACATCCAGCAGGGAGTGCAGCAGTAGCCCGCGTCCCGCTTGCGGAGCGGACGTAATGCGGCGGCGTGACACTTGTCCGGCGTAGCGTGACACCTTTTCGGTATAGAATGGCACTTTTCCGGCATAGCATGGCACTTTTCCGGCATTCAGAAGCAAGAACACACACACAGATGAGAAAGCTATTATTATTTTGGGCATTGGCTGCCGCCGTCTTCGTGGCGGGGTGCAGCGACGACGACGCGGCGGAAACCACTCCCGCGCAGCCCGGCACGGACACTTTGGCCTACATGCAGCAGCTTCAGGACAGCGCGTACGCCGCCGAGGTGGTCAACAACATTTACAACATCACCGTGGACGCTCCCACCGGCGACACCGTGTACACCGTGAAGCACGGCGTGTGTCTTAGTGACGCTTCTCCCAACAACTACTACGTGGCTTGCAAGAGCGCCGCCGAGGCGCTTGACTTTTACAAGATATTTTGCAGCAACCAAGTGGAGGAGATTGCCGTCGGCGGCGAAACGGCGGACAAGCTCACCGACAGAGAGAGCAAGTTTGGCAAAAACGGAAGCACCGCCATCCGCTTCGGCGACGGCAATCCCGCCTACGCCACTATTGAGATTTCCATGTCGTCCGTGGGTCAGACCCACCAGATATATTTCGTGCCGCAGGCCTATATTGACGCCAACAACAGCGAGCATCAGTATTTCAGCTCCCCTTACAGCATTGGCGACATAGTCCGTGACGAAAACAACGAGCAATGGCTTTGCGTGAAAATGTCCGGCATCAGCGACAACGGCATCCTTGTGCGCATGTGCAGCGACGGCTATAAGGTGGCGAGCATCACCGACGAGGTGAAAACCGTCTACTATCGCGAGTCGTCCACCCGCACACTCGCAAGCAAAATGGCTTGGGAGGCGCTCCTCAAAGGCATTAATTATATGAATCTCTCCTTGGCCGCCGACGTGATAATAGGCAAGACCTACGGCGTGGATATGGGCGAGTTCGCCACTGCGCTTAAATGTCTCAAAGGCATGTCCGACACGTCCGGCTGGCTAAGCGTGCAGCAGATGGGCAGCCCGTCCGGCATAAGGAAATGCGGGCATTGGTGGCTGTGGATGTCTGTATGGAACTGCGGCTGGTTCCCCCTTTACCAGATACAGCTCCCCTTTGTGCGCTTCGAGTCAGGTAAGAGCGTGTATGTGGGCTCGTCGTTCTCTTGCAAAGAGTTCAACACTTGCGGCGGCAGGATAGGGGACAGCACGCTCAAGTCCGGTCTGCAGCTCGTCCAGCGTGAGTTTTACGACGAGGAAATCACGGGTTCGAAAGTGCTTTGGCCGCTTAAAGACTACCAGACCACCGCAGGCAAGTAGCGCGTCTTGCTGAGCGCATACTTTTCCGCCGCGTGTGCATACATTCCCACCGCGTGCGCTGCCATTTCCGCCCTGCGAGCTGGCAACGAGCGGCGCGGGCTTCCCCTATTGAGTTATACAGCAGAACCAATTCTTTATGAGGCGTATCACAGATATAAAGTATCTTCTCGCGTGCTTGCTGTGCGCGATGGGCGCGTTATGCTCGTGCAGCGACGACGACGAGCCGGAGACCCCTCCGCGCGGGCGCAGCAACATCACATTCCTTATTCCGGAGTCTACCGCGCTTGGCGACAACTCGTACAACGACGCCGCCGTCGCGGGCGTGCTGGGTTTTATGAACAATACCGGCACGCCGGTCAAATTTCTCTATCCCAGTTATGAGCAGACAGCCGACTCGCTCTACCGCCGCTGGCTTGCGGAGAACGCCGACAAGGACTCCTGCGTGCTTGTGCTTAGCACGCCGGAGTACGCCCAGCTTGTGAAAGACACGCCGCCGCGGCTCACGGGGCACGGCACGCGCATACTGCTCTATGAGACCGGCGAGGCCATCGACGGGGTAAGCACTTTCACGATAAACCGCTACGGCGCGTCCTTCCTTTGCGGCGCGATGGCGTGCTTCAGAGAGGCTTACATATTCGCTGCAATGAAGGGTCGCAAGTCTTTAGACGACGCCGTAGCCGGCTTTAAGGCAGGGCACGAGTACGCCTGCAAGCAAGAGGGGTCGTACAACTATGAGTACGATGTGGAACACTATCTCGGCACCGGCGCGGAGTCGTTTGAGACCCCGCTCGCCGCATACAACTACTTGCAGGAGCACAATCCCGACCGATACATACTGTTCCCCTTGCTCGGAGGCTCCAACAAGGGCGTGGTCAACTACTACACGCTCAACTACTACACGGGCGGTTTTTTCATCGGGATGGACGTGGCGCAGGATACCCAAAGCGACCTCGTGCCGTACTCTATGGTGGTGCGCATAGGTTTCCTGCTCAACCACTATTTGCAGCAGTGGAAAGCCGGGCAAGAGTGGGCTAAGACGGCGAGCTACAATCTTGACGACGACTGGATTAGGATTGATACGACGGACGACTTTTCGAAGAATTTTGACTATATAGAGGTGTCCAACCAAATCAGTATTATGTTTGAGCAAAACCCGGACACCCTCACCGTCCTGCGCGACAAGTACTATGACACGGCAGTGGAAAAAGAGCGAGCATACTATGGAGGAAAATAAGAAGTACGCGGGGCTTTTCCCCGCTTGGGCAATGGCGCTTGCCGTGTGCTTGTGCGGTCTTTTCGCCTGCTCGGACAAGGAAGAAGTCACCGTCCCCGTGCACGAGCAAGAGGTGAAGAAAGTAAAGGTGGCGGTGCTTATGGACAAGGAGCAGGAGGCGCGCTGGCGCCGCGTCACCGCATGGGCCAGCGAAAACCTTGCAAAGGCGCAGGCGGGCTTGGACTGCCGCGTGGAGCTTGTGCCCGAGTTCTACGTGCAGAACGGCGATGACGACTTCTCCAAGCGCGTGCGTGCCTTGGTGGCAGACACCGCGCTCGCGGCCATTGTCGGGCCTACCGACTCGCGCAAGGCGCAAATTGCCGCCCGCATCCTTTCGGAGAAGGACGCTTCCCACAAGCCTATGATTGCGCCCTGCGCCACGCAGACCGATTTCCAGCGCAAGTACGCCGACAAGCCTTACATCTGGAATATGGCGGAGAGCTACGTGGCCGAGCTTGAGACGCTTCTCGCCACAATCGCGCAAAAGACGTACCCCAAGACGGAGGGCGTGGCACTTGTCTCTTCCATTACCGACAAGGACTATATCGAGTGGTTCTCTTTCCTCGCGCAAGAGTATGGCGTGAAGGTCGTGGGGCTGCATACATACTCCACGCCCGAAAACCTCAGGCAGATAGTGAAAGAAAACTTTGTGGACAGCTGGTCAAGCAAGGACGTGATTTTCCACCCGGCCGACTTGGAGAGCTGCCTGGCCTTCGACGAGCAGTACTCCGTCTCCAAAGAGCAGCTCAAAGAAGAATACGGCGGTCAGAGCGGCTACAACATTGCGAAGCCCTATTTCTACTGCACCGGCGGCTTTGTGCAGGACACTATAGCCGCGACGGTGAAGAATTTCTACCGCGGCATCGACCTTTATGCTGACGTGGAGACGGGCTTTGACAACGCTTACCGCCTGCGTTTCAGCGAAGACCTTTCCAATGGCGAGGCTCAGCTTTACGACGCGCTTATGCTTGTGGCCTACGGGGCTACGCTGTCCAACCACACAAAGAAGAAGCTCGAGACCTCCATCGGCAGCATTCTCGCCGAAAACGACGGACTGTATAACTCCGGCAGCGGCTGGCTGCCGAGCGACATAGCCATCAATTTCAGCAATCTCTCTCAGGGAAAAATCTCCAACGACATCTGCGGCGCGTCCGGCTCGTGGCAGTTTGACGGGGAAAACCACACCAACGCGCACGAAAGCACCTACCGCGCGTGGAAATTCTCCAACAGCAGCCAGGGCTTTGTCACCTTGGGCTACACAAGCTCCGCCCTGCGCCACAGTGACGCTTCTACCAACAACATTTGGGACCAAATAGCCTCGAAAGCCGACTCCACCTTCGACATCACGGGCAACATCCCCACTTATCCCGAGCTCCACTCCACGTGGGCACTTCTTGTAGCCGGCTCAAAGGGCTGGGAAAACTATCGCTTCCAGGCCGACGTCTTCGCAATGTACCAAATGCTCAAAGAAAACGGCTTTGACGACGACCACATAGTGCTGATATGCGAGGACGACCTTGTAGGCAACCCCAAAAACAAAACGCCCGGCGAGCTGCGCGTGAGTCCCGACGGACCTAACGTCTACGACCACGCTGCCATCGACTACAAGCTGAGCGACCTTAGTCCGGACGACATCGGAGCCATCCTTCAAGGGAAAAAAAGCCAGCGCCTGCCGCACGTCATAGAGGCGACCGACAAGGACAATATCTTCGTCTTCTGGAGCAGCCACGGCTCTTTCTCGGGAAATGTGGACTTTGGCACGACGAGGAAGATTGACTATAAAGACTTCCGCTCCTATCTCGCCGGGGCTACGCACCGCAAGATTCTGCTCGCCGTCGAGGCCTGCTACAGCGGAGGTCTTGGCGAGGCGTGCGAGGGTATTCCCGGCCTGCTTGCCATCACGGCGGCCAACCCCTATGAGACGAGCCACGCCGACGTATGGAGCTATGACTTGCAGATATATCTTTCCAACAGCTTCACGCGCGGCTTCAAAAACTTCGTAGACAACAAGTTCGGCAACGTGCGCGACCTTTACTTCACCTTAGCCCGCACCATCCACGGCTCGCACCCCAAGCTCTACAACTTGCAGCACTACGGCAACGTGTACAACGAGTACGTGCAGGAGTTCCTTATCCATTGGGACGAGGGCGAGACCGCTGCCAGCGCACTGCGGAGCTATTCAAAGTGACCCGCTGCCGACAGCCTTGCGGTCCGGAAGATGTACGCCCCGCCGCCCTTTTCCTTAGCGAAGGCCTGCTTTGCGTTTTAACACTTCGGGAAAGCGGACTTGCAAACGGCGGAAAAATTTTGTATATTTGTATCAGAGAAGAGGGCAGACGCAACGATGCGCCTGCCCTCTTTGTTGCAGTGTTGGTTATCAATAAGTTACGTGCGCGGAGATGTACATATAGCGCCGCCGGGATGTACATATAGGAAAAACTCCAAGTATTCCCGTCGCTACAGAGCCTATTCCCGTCCCGGAAAGATGCCTTTTTCTCGCCCGAAAGCCTATTTCTGCTGCGCCAAATTCCGGCGGATAACTTAAATAAGCGTAAATAATCTTAACGGCGACGTGCGCAAAACGGCTTACTTCTCTTTGTGGAGAAAGCACGCCGCGTCGTGAGCATTTATTACGCCGGCGGCTTGCAGGAAAGAGTATATGGTGACCGTCCCGACTCGTTTGAAGCCGCGCCGTTTCAGGTCGCGCGAGACGGCATCGGAGAGCGGCGAGGAGACGAGACCCGTCTCATAAAGTGTTTCGCCGTGGGAGAAACTCCAAAGATATTTGTCGAATGAGCCGAAAGTTTTTCTCAATTCAAGAAATACTTTCGCGTTGTGGATGGCGGCCTCTATTTTCTGCCGG